>NZ_JAUSZJ010000002.1:2830000-3514692 GCF_030817475.1 Streptomyces sp. V2I9
GCGTTCCTTCGAACGCGGATTCCTCAATTCGCGCGGGCGCACGAAAAGGCATACGACCCGAAGTCGTGTGTCTGTCGTGGTTACCGCGGAATGGTTGTCCGGGGACCGACCGGGGTCGGCGCTCACGTCGGACAACTCGGAGCACACTACGGATGTGTCCGGGGTGTGTCAACCCCCGGCCGGGGGCGCGGGTGGCCGGGGGTCGGCGGCGGGCTGAGCGTGACGTCAGCCGTTGCCGGAGGCCAGTTCGCGGCTGCGGTCGCGGGCCGCCTCCAGGGCTGCGATGAGCGCCGCGCGCACGCCGTGGTTCTCCAGTTCGCGGATGGCGCTGATCGTCGTGCCGGCCGGGCTGGTGACGGCCTCGCGGAGTTTGACCGGGTGCTCGCCGCTGTCCCGGAGCATGACGGCCGCGCCGATGGCGGCCTGGACGATGAGGTCGTGGGCCTGGGCGCGGGGCAGCCCGAGCAGGATGCCCGCGTCGGTCATGGCCTCGACCAGGAAGTAGAAGTAGGCGGGGCCGGAGCCGGAGAGCGCGGTGGCCGCGTCCTGCTGGGACTCCGGAACCCGCAGCGTCTTGCCGACGCCGCCGAAGATCTCCTCCGCGGTGGCGAGATGCGCGCCGGTGGCGTGGCTGCCGGCGGAGATGACGGACATGCCCTCGTCGACGAGGACCGGGGTGTTCGGCATGACCCGGACGACCGGGGTACCGGCGGTGAGCCGGTCCTCGATGAACGTGGTGGTGATGCCGGCGGCGGCGCTGATGACCAGCCGGTCGGCGGTGATGTGCGGGGCGAGCTCGTCCAGGAGCTTGCCCATGTCCTGCGGCTTGACCGCCAGGATGAGGACGTCGGCGTTCCTGGCCGCCTCCGCGTTGGTGACGGACTCGACCCCGTACCGCGTGTGCAGTTCGCGGGCCCGGTCGTCGCGGCGGGTGGTCACCAGGAGGTGGGCCGGTCGCCAGCCGGCCCGGATCATCCCGCTGAGCAGGGCCTCGCCGATCTTGCCGGTGCCGAGGACTGCGACTGTCTGGGTCATGCGTTCACCCTCCGGGCGGTACTGGGCTGTGCTCTGGGCCGGACCGTGCTGCTTCCCCGTCATCCTCGCACCGGGGTGTTCACGGTGTCCGGCGGCGGAGGGTGATCGCGCCGAGGCAGAGGACGAGGAGGGCACTGCCCGCGACCACGGCGATGTCGCGGACGAAGTCGCCGGTGATCCCGGTGTGGTGGAGGACCTGGTTCATGCCGTCGACGGCGTACGACATGGGCAGGACGTCCGAGATCGCCTCCAGGACCGGGTGCATCGCCGCCCGCGGGGTGAACAGGCCGCACAGCAGGAGCTGGGGGAAGATCACCGCCGGCATGAACTGGACCGCCTGGAACTCGGAGGCGGCGAACGCGGAGACGAACAGGCCCAGCGCGGTACCGAGCAGGGCGTCGAGAAGGGCGACCAGGAGCAGCAGCCAGGGCGAGCCGGCGACGTCCAGGCCCAGCAGCCAGAGGGAGACCGCCGTGGCGAAGGCCGACTGGACCACGGCGACCGCGCCGAACGCGAGGGCGTACCCCCCGATCAGGCCGCCCTTGCCGAGCGGCAGGGACAGAAGGCGTTCGAGGGTGCCCGAGGTCCTCTCGCGCAGGGTGGCGATCGAGGTCACCAGGAACATCGTGATCAGCGGGAAGATCCCGAGGAGGGAGGCCCCGGTGGAGTCGAAGGTCCCGGCCGCGCCGTCGAAGACGTACCGGAGCAGGGTGATCAGCAGGACCGGGACGAGCACCAGGAGCGCGATCGTGCGGGGGTCGTGGGTCAGCTGGCGCAGGACACGGCCGGCGGTGGCGGTCATCGGGGGGCCTCCTCGGTGCGGTGTGCGGCGTCGTCGACCAGGTGGAGGAACGCGTCCTCGACGCTCTCCGTACCGGTGCGGCGGCGCAGGGCTTCGGGGGTGCCCTCGGCGAGGATGCGGCCCTCCCGCATGAGGAGGAGGCGGTGGCAGCGTTCGGCCTCGTCCATGACGTGCGAGGAGATGAGCAGCGCGGTGCCCCGGTCGGCGGCCAGGCGGTGGAAGAGGTCCCAGAGGTCCCGGCGGAGTACGGGGTCGAGCCCGACGGTCGGTTCGTCCAGGACCAGCAGGTCCGGGGTGAAGAGGAGGGCGACCGCCAGGGAGACGCGGCTGCGCTGGCCGCCGGAGAGCGCGCCGGCGCGGGCATCGGCGCGGCTCGTGAGGTCGACGTCCCCGATGGCGCGGGCGACGGCGGCACGGCGGGCGTCCCGGTGGGCGCGGCCGGGGCGCAGGACGGCGGCGAAGTATTCGAGGTTCTGGCGGACGGTGAGGTCGGTGTAGACGGAGGGCGCCTGGGTGACGTAGCCGACGCGGGGGCGCAGGGCCGGGTCCCCGGCGGGTCGGCCCAGGACGTCGAGGGTGCCGGTGACCTTGGCCTGGGTGCCGACCACCGCGCGCATGAGCGTCGTCTTTCCGCAGCCCGAGGGGCCGAGGAGGCCGGTGATGCGGCCGGGGCGGACGGTGAGGTCGAGGGCGTGCAGGACGGTGCGGTCGCCCCGGACGACGGTGAGGCCGCGTGCCTCGATCGCCGGATCGGGGGGCGGAGGGGGCGGAAGCGCCCGTTCGTAATTCATCATGTGATGAATTCTTCTCGTGGTGAGCCCGCGCGTCAAGGGGTGGAGAGGTCCGGGAAACGGCTCAGCCCGCCGGCGCGGTGCCGGCGGGCTGGTGAGGGGAGAGGGGGCGCGGTGGGGTCAGCGGCGCTTCGGGCGTCTGCGGGCCGCCGGATTCCCCGTACGGGTCGAGCGGCGCTTCTCGAACCGGGCGCGGGCCGTCTCGTACTCGGCGCGGCGCAGCTTCTCGCCCGGGGCCTCGGTGAGCGAGCGGACGAAGTAGGCGAGCAGGGAGCCGATGAACCCGATCGACTTCAGTCCGCGCAGGGCGTCCTCGCGGGACGGATCCTTCGGCCGGGCGCCGAACCCCTCCCAGGTCTTGCGGAAGGCGATGGCGCTGCAGATGGAGAACATCGCGATGACCAGCACGCCCACGAATCCGCCGACGTCCGCGATCTCCAGCCCCTCGTAGGCGAAGCGCAGGACGAAGCAGGCGGCCACGGCCGCGGCCAGCGAACCGGCGCTGACCCCGGCGCGGCGCAGCCCGTAACCGCCGTCGTGGTCGACCCAGGTCGTGCCGAAGAAGCGGATCGGCTCGGGTTGCGGGCCGGAGGGGGTGGGGGCGCCGCCGGAGGGTGTTCCTCCGGCAGGCGGGGTGCCGGGGGCTGCGCTGTTCTCGCTCACGGGGTCGATTATCCCCGCGGGAGGCGTCCGGCGGATCGAGGTCGCGTCCGGCGTCGCGGACCCGGCCGAGGCCCGCCGGAACGCCCCCCGGCCCCGGATGTCCCGGGGCGGGCGGAGCCGTCAGTCGCAGCGCGGCGCGACGTAGCCGTCGCGCCCCGTGTTGACGTAGGCGTCCGCGACGAACTGGCCGTTGGCGATGTTGTCCCAGAGGTTCGACGTGCCGTACGGGCCGGTGACCCACTCACCCGGCTTCTGGCAGTAGATCGGGATCTTCTGCCCGTACGGCATGGTCCTGACGATGCGGTAGCTGGTGCCGGGGCCGGTACGGACGTTGACCCGGTAGCCCGGCGCGATCGGGTAGCGGGTGCCGGTCGTGCCGTCCTCCGCCATGGCCACGGCCGCTTCCGCCGCGGCCGGTTCGGACGTGTTCTCTTCAACGCTCATGTGTGTGTCCCCCGTTGAGAATCGCGTACGCCGACGCGTACGACGCGCAGGCTAGCAAGCCCCGTGCTTCCCGGACGCACCATCCATTAGGCTCCGTGCGTCGCATGCGCACGAACACACGGGGGTGGGCGGATGCCGCCGCTGCGAGAGTCCGGAACGCATCCGGAAGCGGAGTTTCCGCAGTACGCCGGCGCCTACCGTCTCGAAGCCCGTCTCGGCTCGGGCGGCATGGGGGTCGTGCATCTGGCGCGCTCGGCCTCGGGGATGCAGCTCGCGGTGAAGGTGGTGCACGCGCCGTACGCGGCCGATGCCGAGTTCAGGGCGCGGTTCCGGCAGGAGGTCGCGGCCGCGCGGCGGGTCAGCGGGGCGTTCACCGCTCCCGTGGTGGACGCCGATCCGGAGGCCGACCGGCCCTGGATGGCCACCCTCTACGTGCCCGGCCCGACGCTCTCCGAGCAGGTGAAGCGGAACGGCCCGCTGTCCCCCGCCGCGCTGCGCCGGCTGACCGCCGGGCTGGCCGAGGCGCTGCGGGACATCCACCGGGCGGGCGTGATCCACCGCGACCTCAAGCCGAGCAACGTGCTGCTGACCGACGGGGGCCCGAAGGTCATCGACTTCGGGATCTCCCGCCCGTACGACAGCGATCTGCGCACCGAGACCGGGAAGCTCATCGGCTCGCCGCCCTACATGGCCCCCGAGCAGTTCCAGCGGCCGCGCGAGGTCGGGCCGCCGGCCGACGTGTTCGCGCTGGGGGCGGTGATCGTCCACGCGGCGACGGGCCGGGGCCCGTTCGACTCGGACAGCCCGTACATCGTGGCGTACCAGGTGGTGCACGACCAGCCGGATCTGGGCGGAGTGCCCGGGGAGCTGGCCCCGCTGGTCGCCCGGTGCCTGGCGAAGGACCCGGCGGACCGGCCGACGCCGGACGAGGTGATGGGGGCGCTGCTTCCCCCCTCGTACGAGGCGGAGGCGTTCGTACCGGCGCAGCGGCGGCGGCCGGGGGTGGTCGCGGCGGTGCCGGGCGGGGAGCGGGACGGTTCGGAGGAGGACACGCATGTGCGCTCCGCGCCCGCGTCCCGCCGCCGGTTGCCGCGCGTCCGGCTGATCGTGGCGGCGGCGCTCCTGCTGCTGGTGGCGAGCGCCGGAGCGGGGGCGTACGCGGTGTGGGGCGGCGGAGCGGAACCGGTCCGCCCGGAGGCGGAGGGCCGGCCGGGCGCGGGCGGGGCCGGCGAGGCCGCGGTCACCCCGTGGCGTACCGCGCTGCGGACCGGGGGCGGGGGCGGCACGCCCGTGTGCACGGCCGCCGGTTCGCGGGCGCTGTACTGCTCGGTGGCCGGGACCGGCACGGTCAGGATCGATCCGGCGGACGGGCGCGTGCTGTGGTCGGCCCCCTCCTCCTCGTCGCCGGAGGTCCGGGCTCCGGTCGTGTCGGGCCCGGTCGTGCTGTCCGCCGGGCGGGACGGGAGGCTGCGCGCCCTCGACCCGGTGAAGGGGACCGCCGTACGGGACACCGTGCTGTCCTCGCGGCCGGGGGCGGTGTTCCCGGCGGGCGACACCCTGCTGTCCGTCGCGGACGACGGTGCGGTGACGGCGCTGGACGGGGCGAGCGGGGCGACCCGCTGGAAGAAGCCGCTGGCGGGGCACGTGCGGCCCGATTTCGCGCTGTACGACCGGGAGTCCGGGCTCGCCTACGCCTTCGAGCACACGGCGTCCGGCGCCTCGACCCTGGTCACGGCGGTGGACGCCGCGAGCGGCCGGGCCGCCTGGCGGCGGCAGCTGGAGGGGGTGCTCACCCCGGTCGCCACGGCCGGGGCCGGGGAACTGGTGCTGACCGCGATGGACGAGAACTCGGACACCGGGGAGCTGGTCCGGTACGCCCCGGCGACCGGCACGTCCGGCCGGGTCGCGCTGCCCTTCGCCCTGGACGGGCCACAGGTGGTGATGGCCGGGGAGGTGGCGTACCTGCTGGCGCGGGGCGGTTCGCTGCTCGCCGTCGACACCGCGGCCGGCGGTGCGGAGGCGGAGGTGTGGCGGCTGGAGACGGGGGTCGGGCGGGCGTCCGCCCCGGTGCTCGGGGAGGGCGGCCGGCTGTACTTCTCCGCCGCCGACGGGCGGCTGCTGGCCGTCGACACGGAGCGGGGCACGCTGGTGGGGCAGACACGGGCCCGGCTGAGCGGCGGGAAGCTCGCCCACGCCTCCGACCTGCCCGCGCCGGTGACGGCGGGGCGGCTGGTGGTGGGCAGCGCGCCGGACGGCTCGGTCTTCGCCCTGGACGGGGCGGACCCGGGGGCCTGGTGAAAGGCCGCCCGGGTCCGCGCGCTGCCGGTCCGGGGTCCCGTACCCCGTGGGCTCAGCCCAGCTTGGTGACGTCGCGGACCGCGCCCCGGTCGGCGCTCGTCGCCATCGCCGCGTAGGCGCGCAGCGCGGCCGAGACCTTGCGGTCCCGGTTCTTCGGCGCGTACACGCCGTTCAACGCCGCGCGGCGGGTGGCCAGTTCGGCGTCGTCGACGAGCAGCTCGATGGAGCGGTTCGGGATGTCGATGCGGATCCGGTCGCCGTCCTCGACGAGCGCGATGGTGCCGCCGGAGGCCGCCTCGGGCGAGGCGTGGCCGATGGAGAGGCCCGAGGTGCCGCCGGAGAAGCGGCCGTCGGTGACCAGCGCGCAGACCTTGCCCAGGCCCCGGCCCTTGAGGAAGGAGGTGGGGTAGAGCATCTCCTGCATGCCGGGGCCGCCGCGCGGGCCCTCGTAGCGGATGACGACGACGTCGCCCGGCTGGATCTCCTTGCGGAGGATCTTGTCGACGGCCTCGTCCTGCGATTCGCAGACGACGGCCGGGCCCTCGAAGGTCCAGATCGACTCGTCGACGCCGGCCGTCTTCACGACGCAGCCGTCCTCGGCGAGGTTGCCCTTGAGGACGGCGAGGCCGCCGTCCTTCGAGTACGCGTGCTCGACGTCGCGGATGCAGCCGCCCGCCGCGTCCAGGTCGAGGGTGTCCCACCGCTCGGACTGCGAGAAGGCGGTCGCGGAGCGGACGCAGCCGGGGGCGGCGTGCCACAGCTCGACGGCCTCGGGCGACGGGGAGCCGCCGCGGACGTCCCAGTTCTTCAGCCACTCGGCGAGGGTGTCGGAGTGCACCGAGTGGACGTCCTCGTTGAGCAGGCCGCCGCGGTGCAGTTCGCCGAGGAGGGCGGGGATGCCGCCGGCGCGGTGGACGTCCTCCATGTAGTACGTGCCGCCGGGGGCGACGTTGGGGGCGACCTTGGAGAGGCAGGGGACGCGGCGCGAGACCTCGTTGATGTCGTCGAGGTCGTACGCCAGCTCCGCCTCCTGGGCGGCGGCCAGCAGGTGCAGGATCGTGTTGGTCGAGCCGCCCATGGCGATGTCCAGCGCCATCGCGTTGTCGAACGCGGCGCGGGTGCCGATGGAGCGCGGCAGGACCGTCGCGTCGTCCTGCTCGTAGTACCGCTCGGTGATCTCGACGACCGTGCGGCCGGCGGCCTCGTACAGCGCCCGGCGGGCGGTGTGGGTGGCGAGGACCGAGCCGTTGCCGGGGAGGGAGAGGCCGAGGACCTCGGTCAGGCAGTTCATCGAGTTGGCGGTGAACATGCCGGAACAGCTGCCGCAGGTGGGGCAGGCGTTCTCCTCGATGCGGAGGATGTCCTCGTCGGAGACGGTCTCGTCGACCGCGTCGCTGATCGCGTTGACCAGGTCGAGCTTGCGAACCGTGCCGTCGACCAGGGTGGCCTTGCCGGCCTCCATCGGCCCGCCGGAGACGAAGACGGTCGGGATGTTGAGGCGCATGGCGGCCATCAGCATGCCCGGGGTGATCTTGTCGCAGTTGGAGATGCAGATCAGGGCGTCGGCGCAGTGCGCCTCGACCATGTACTCCACGGAGTCGGCGATCAGGTCGCGGGAGGGCAGACTGTAGAGCATGCCGCCGTGGCCCATGGCGATGCCGTCGTCCACGGCGATGGTGTTGAACTCGCGCGGGACCGCGCCCGCCGCGGAGATCGCCTCGGAGACGATCCGGCCGACCGGGGCGAGGTGGGTGTGGCCGGGGACGAACTCGGTGAAGGAGTTGGCGACGGCGATGATCGGCTTGCCGATGTCCGCGCTCGCTACGCCCGACGCGCGCATAAGGGCGCGCGCGCCCGCCATGTTGCGTCCGTGGGTGACCGTGCGGGACCTCAGCTGCGGCATCGTCGCTCGCTCCTTCGGCAGGGGGACTGCCTACGACAGTGAAGAAAGGCTGCCTTCGAGCGTACGCCCCGAATCCAAGATCTGGACAGACTGTCCGGAATGCGGGACATGGGGGTCGGTGGGTGGTCACCCGGCCGTACCGGAGGGCGACGGCGGACCGTGCCGGCCGGCCGGGCAGTGGGGCGGCGGGCCGGGGGCGGCGGCCGTCCCTCAGCGCTCGCCCAAGTATCGCTGGAGCGTGGGCGCCACCATCGCGACGATGTCCGCCGGGGCCGCCGAGGCGAGCGGTTCGGCGCGGACCACGTACCGCAGCATCACGATGCCGAGCATCTGCGAGGCGGCCAGCTCGGCGCGGAGGGTCGGGTCCGGCACGTCCAGCTCGGCCGCGATCCGCTCCAGCAGCCGCCGCAGCACGAAGTCGCGCAGAACGTTCGCCGCCGCCTCGTGGGTGACCGCGGACCGCAGGATCGCCAGCAGGGGCGTACGGGTGGCGGGGTCCTCCCACACGGAGAGGAAGAAGGCGGCCAGCCGCTCCCCCAGCCCCTCCGGCGGGCCGCCCAGTACGGCAGGGAGGACCAGGGCGGGCTCGAAGCTCACCTCGACGGCGGCGGCGAAGACCTCGTCCTTGGTGCCGAAGTAGTGGTGGACGAGGGCCGCGTCGACCCCGGCGGCCTTGGCGATGCCCCGGATCGACGTCTTGTCGTAGCCGCGCTCGGCGAACTCCGTACGGGCCGCCTCCAGGATGCGCGTACGGGCGTCGGGGCCTTCGGCCGCGGCCTTGCGGGAGGGACGGCCCCGGCGGCGCGGGGCGGGGGCGTCCCCGGAACCGGCCTTCCCGGAACCGGCGCTACCGGAGCCCGCCTTCCCGGTCCCGTTCGGCGGCCGGGCCCCCTCGTCCCCGGGCCGGGCGCCGGCGTCCCCGGTCACGGGCGGCGGAGGTCGGAGGACGGGCCGGAAGACGGGTCGGAAGACGGGCCGGCGCAGGCGGAGGCGGCCAGGTGGAGGCGGGTGAAGGCCAGCGCCTCGGCGAGGTCGGCCTCGCGTTCGGCGGAGGACATGGCGCGGCGCGTGTTGACCTCGATGACGACGTGTCCGTCGAAGCCCGTCCGGGCCAGCCGCTCCAGCAGCTCCGCGCACGGCTGGTCGCCCCGGCCGGGCACCAGGTGCTCGTCCTTGGCCGAGCCCTTGCCGTCCGCGAGGTGGACGTGGGCGAGCCGGTCGCCCATCCGGTCCACCATGGCGAGCGCCTCGGTGCGGGCGGTCGCGGTGTGCGAGAGGTCGACCGTGAAGTGCCGGTAGTCGTCGTTGGTGACGTCCCAGTCGGGGGCGTACGCGAGCATCTCGCGGTCCCGGTAGCGCCACGGGTACATGTTCTCGACGGCGAACCGGACGTCGGTCTCGCCGGCCATCCGCCAGATCCCGTTCACGAAGTCGCGGGCGTAGGTGCGCTGCCACCGGAACGGCGGGTGCACCACGACGGTGGAGGCGCCGAGCTTCTCGGCGGCGGCCTTCGCCCGCTGGAGCTTGACCCAGGGGTCGGTGGACCAGACGCGCTGGGTGATCAGGAGGCAGGGGGCGTGCACCGCGAGGATCGGCACCCGGTGGTAGTCGGAGAGGCGGCGCAGGGCCTCGATGTCCTGGCTGACGGGGTCGGTCCAGACCATGACCTCGACGCCGTCGTACCCGAGGCGCGCGGCGATCTCGAAGGCCGTCGCGGTGGACTCGGGGTAGACCGAGGCCGTAGACAGGGCGACCTTCGCATCGGGGACGCGCACCACTGGTTCTGCCACCTGGACAGGGTACGGGCAGCCGTGCGCGGGACCGAGGGCTCCTGGCGGAAAGTGATCAGGGCCATGGGGCGGTCACCGTACGTCACACGGGTGGGGCGGAATGTCGCGGCGGCCCGCTCCGGTGCCCCGCCGCCTTTTCGGTCGACAGCGCTCCGGGCGGCGCGGGGAGAAACGGTCCGGCTGTTCGTCTCCCGGCCGTGGCCCGGTCACCGCGGCACGGGGACGGAACGTTCCCGCCCGCCCCCGTGCCGTACGCCGGTCACCCCGGCAGCGCGGGGCGTTCCGTCGGGAGGTGGTCGAGGCGGCGCAGGATGACGCCTTCGCGCAGGGCCCAGGGGCAGATCTCCAGCTCCTCGACGCCGAAGAGGTCCATCGCCCCCTCGGCCACCAGGGCTCCGGCGAGCAGTTGGGCGGCCCGGCCCTCGGAGACGCCGGGGAGCCGGCCGCGCTCCTCGACGGTCATCGCCGCGAGCTTCGGCACCCACTCCTCCAGCGCCTTGCGGCTCAGCGAGCGCTGGACGTACAGGCCATCGGCGGAACGGGCGGCCCCGGCTATGCGGGCGAGCTGCTTGAAGGTCTTGGAGGTGGCGACGACGTGGTCGGGGCGGCCGGACCGGCTGAACTCCCCCACGGTCCGCGCGATGCTGGCCCGCACATGCCGGCGCAACGCCCTGACCTGCTCGGGCTGTGCCGGGTCGTCCGGCAGCCAGGCCCCGGTGAGGCGGCCCGCGCCCAGCGGCAGGGAGACGGCGATGTCGGGTTCCTCGTCGATGCCGACCGCGATCTCCAGGGAGCCGCCGCCGATGTCCAGGACCAGCAGTTTCCCCGCCGACCAGCCGAACCAGCGGCGGGCGGCCAGGAAGGTCAGCCGGGCCTCCTCCTCCCCGCTGAGGACGGCGAGGCCGACGCCGGTCTCGATCCGTACGCGCTCCAGCACCTGGTCCGCGTTGGTCGCCTCGCGCACGGCGGAGGTGGCGAACGGCAGGACCTCCTCGCACCCCTTGTCCTCGGCCGCCTGGACCGCCTCGGTGACGGTCGCCACCAGCCGGTCCACGCCGAGCGGGCCGATCGCACCGTCCTCGTCGAGGAGTTCGGCGAGCCGCAGCTCGGCCTTGTGCGAGTGCGCGGGCAGCGGGCGGGCGCCGGGATGGGCGTCGACCATCAGCAGGTGGACCGTGTTCGATCCGACATCGAGGACTCCGAGTCTCATACGGGAACGCTACTGCGCCGCCGGGGGTCTTCCGTGCGCCGGTCGGACTTACGCTGGGCGCGTGCCAAAGACGAAAAAGGCTAAGCCGGACAAAGCCACGAAGAAGCAGAAGTCGAACAAGCAGGCGCCACGACCGGAGGCGAACGGACCGGACCCCTCCGACGAGAAGGGCGTCGACTTCGCGCGGGCCTGGGTGGAATTCCCCGACCCGGCCGACGACGAACAGGTCTTCCGCTGCGACCTGACCTGGCTGACCTCCCGGTGGACCTGCGTCTTCGGCAGCGGCTGCCAGGGCATCCAGGCGGGCCGCGCGGACGACGGCTGCTGCACGCTGGGCGCGCACTTCTCCGACGAGGACGACGAGAAGCGGGTCGCGGGGCACGTGGCCCGGCTCACCCCCGAGCTGTGGCAGTTCCACGACGTCGGCACGGAGACGGGCTGGGTCGGCGTCGACGACGACGGCGAACGCCAGACGCGCCGGTGGGAGGGCTCCTGCATCTTCCAGAACCGGCCGGGGTTCCCCGCCGGGGCCGGCTGCTCGCTGCACATCCTGGCGCTGCGGGAGGGCAAGGAGCCGCTGGAGACCAAGCCGGACGTGTGCTGGCAGCTGCCGGTACGGCGGACGTACGACTGGATCGACCGGCCGGACGACACCCGCGTCCTCCAGGTGACGATCGGGGAGTACGACCGCCGGGGCTGGGGGCCGGGCGGCCACGACCTGCACTGGTGGTGCACCTCGGCGACCTCGGCGCACGGAGCGGGTGAGCCGGTGTACGTCTCCTACCGCCCGGAGCTGATCGAGCTGATGGGCAAGAAGGGGTACGACCGGCTGGTCGAGCTGTGCGAGGAGCGGCTGTCGGCCCTGCTGCCGATGGCCCCGCACCCGGCGGACCCGCCGCTTCCCGCGCAGGCGAAGAAGCGCTGACAGACCCTGCGGAGTCTTCAGGGGTTTGGAGTCCTCAGCGGCTTCAGGGGCTTCGAGGTCTTCAGGAGGGGCGCCCCGGCCCGCCCGGGCCGAGGGGGTGACGGCGCGCCGACCACGGGTGTCGGGGCCACGTGGGCCTCATCCCGTGGCCGGGTCCGGGTCGGTCGGGCCGGGATCGGTCGGGGCCGGGTCCGTCGGGCCGGTGGGGGCCGGGGTCGGTTCGGGCGGGTCCGTGGGGTCCGGCGGGCCGGTCGGGTCCGGCGGGTCCGTGGGGTCGGTCGGACCGGGGCCCGGATCCGTGGGGCCGGGGTCGGTCGGGCCGGGATCGGTGGGGCCCGGACCGGTCGGGCCGGGGTCCGTGGGCACCGGGTCCGTGGGGCGCGGCGGGTGCGTGCCGGGGCGGGTGGGGCGGCCGCCCGGCGCCGGGACCGTGCCCCCGTGGCCGTCGATGAGCACGGCGGAGCCCGAGGGCGTCAGCGAGATCCGGGCCCGCCACGGCCCGGCCGGCTGCGCGTGCCGGATCACCGCGACCGTGACCGTGGTGGACCGTCCGGCCGCGAGCGTGCCCGACGTACGGCTCAGGCGCATCCAGTGCGCGTCCGTCGCCGCCGACCAGCTGACCGGCTCCCCTCCGGCGGCGGTCAGCGTGAGCGTCGTGACGGCCCCCGAGGTACGGGCCGTCACCGTCAGCCCGGCGTCGCCGTGGCGTGTGCCGCCGACGCTGACGACCTCGGCGGAGACGTCGGGGACCCGCGCGCCGAAGCGGTCGCCGGGCGGGCTGTCACCGTTCTCGGAGGGGTCGCCGTTCATCCCGCTCGCGCCGTCCACCTCGGTGGCGGTGACCGTCGTGCCGTCATGGCCCTCGCCGGTCTGCGGTGCTCCCCGGTACGCGGCCCACAGGGCGATCACGGGGGCGGCGACCACCGTGGCGACGACCGTCGTCGTCACCACCCGCGCGCGCAGGCGGTCCCGGCGGGCGGCCTGGTCCTTGGGGTCGAGCGGGAACCCGTCCCGGTCGAAGCGCGGCCCGGCCGCGCGGGCGCGCTGGGCCTGCGCCAGGGCGACGTACACGGAGGGGCGCGGGGCCTCGACCAGCGGCAGGGCGGCGACCGGGGCCGCTCCGGGCCAGGGCCCGGCGGCGTCCGCACGTTCGGCGGCGCGACGGCAGCGGGGGCAGTCGTCGACGTGCCGGACCAGCTCGCGGCGCAGGGCGGCGGAGAGCAGCACCCGGTGGTCGCCGGTGAGCCGGGCGACGGTGGGGCAGCCGCCGGTCTCGACGACGGCGAGGGCCGCGCGGGTGCGCTCCACCTCGCAGGCCGCCCCGGCCAGCAGCTCCCGCGCGGCGGCCGGTTCCAGACCGAGGACGGCGGCGACGGCGACCGGGGCGAGCCGGTGGCGTACGGCCAGTTCGAGGGCCTCGCGCTGCTCCGGGGTGGTGCCGGCGGCCTCGGGCCAGGCGAGCGTGGCGAGCTCCCGGCGGCGGGCCTCGGCGGCCGGCGACTCGGCGGGGGCGGGGGTGGCGGCGTCCTCGGGGGTGGCGGGGGCCGGGTGTCCGGCGGCCGGGTGGGCGGCGGGGGCGGGATACGCGAGGGTGGCGGCGGGCGATGTGTGCTCCGGCGTGCGCCGGGCGGTGCGCGCCCCCCGGTGGTGCGAAGGGCCGGACGCCGTGGCCGTACGGGGCGGCTCGGCCGGGCCGGAGGGGCGGCGGTGGGCCCGGCGGCCCTGCGCACGCTCGGCGAGAGTGCGCAGACAGGCCCACCGGGCCAGCGCGTACAGCCAGGACTGGCGTTCCGCCTCGGCGGCGGGGCCCCGGCCGTCCTGCCGGTCCGCGATCGCCAGGACCGTGCCGAGCGCGTCGGTGGCCGCGTCGTGGTCGCAGAGCACGGAGAGGCAGTAGGTGAAGAGTCCGTCGAGATACGGCTCGTAGCGTGCGGGCGGACGCTGGGCGGTGGGGCGGGCTGTTCGGCGATGCGCCCGGTGTGCGCCGGTGGTGTGCGTCGGGGGCTCCAGCCTGCTGCTCATCACCCGGCGACCGTAGGCAGAGGAGCGCACACCCCAGGGTCCCCCTGAGCACATTTCATCCTTCTGGGTGAAGGTATCCCTCGAAAGAGGACAGAGAGCGGGGAATCGGACGGGTGCGCCCGGAGTGCTTCCGTGCGCCCTGCGCGCGGCGGGACGGTGCGCCCCTCGACCGCGCGGACGGCGTTGTCGTACCCCACCGATACGGTGACGCCATGGCTGCCCGTACGAAATCCGCGAAGGACCGTCCGTCCTACCGCTGCACCGAATGCGGCTGGACCACCGCCAAGTGGCTCGGCCGCTGCCCCGAGTGCCAGGCGTGGGGGACGGTCGAGGAGTTCGGCGGCGCCCCCGCCGTGCGCACCACCGCCGCCGGCCGGGTCTCCACGGCCGCGCTCCCGATCGGCCAGGTCGACAGCCGGACGGCGACCGCCCGCTCGACGGGCGTCGGCGAGCTGGACCGGGTGCTCGGCGGCGGCCTCGTGCCGGGCGCGGTCGTGCTGCTGGCGGGCGAGCCGGGCGTCGGCAAGTCGACGCTGCTGCTGGACGTGGCGGCGAAGGCGGCGAGCGACGACCACCGCACGCTCTACGTGACCGCCGAGGAGTCCGCGAGCCAGGTCCGGCTGCGGGCCGACCGGATCAAGGCGATCAACGACCACCTCTACCTCGCGGCGGAGACCGATCTGTCGGCGGTCCTCGGCCATCTGGACGCGGTGAAGCCCTCGCTGCTGATCCTGGACTCGGTGCAGACGGTCGCCTCGCCCGAGATCGACGGCGCGCCCGGCGGGATGGCCCAGGTGCGGGAGGTCGCGGGGGCGCTGATCCGGGCCTCCAAGGAGCGCGGGATGGCCACGCTGCTGGTCGGCCACGTCACCAAGGACGGGGCGATCGCCGGGCCCCGGCTGCTGGAGCACCTGGTGGACGTGGTGCTCTCCTTCGAGGGCGACCGGCACGCCCGGCTGCGGCTGGTGCGCGGCGTCAAGAACCGTTACGGGGCGACCGACGAGGTCGGCTGCTTCGAGTTGCACGACGAGGGCATCATCGGGCTCGCCGACCCCTCGGGCCTCTTCCTGACCCGCCGCGACGTGGCGGTGCCGGGCACCTGTCTGACGGTGACGCTGGAGGGCAAGCGGCCGCTGGTCGCCGAGGTGCAGGCGCTGACCGTCGACTCGCAGATCCCCTCGCCCCGGCGCACCACCTCCGGCCTGGAGACCTCCCGCGTCTCGATGATGCTCGCCGTGCTGGAGCAGCGCGGCCGGATCAGCGCGCTCGGCAAGCGGGACATCTACAGCGCGACGGTGGGCGGTGTGAAGCTCACCGAGCCCGCCGCCGACCTGGCGATCGCGCTCGCGCTGGCCAGCGCGGCCAGTGACACCCCCCTCCCCAAGAACCTGGTCGCCATCGGCGAGGTGGGGCTCGCGGGCGAGGTCAGGCGGGTCACCGGGGTGCAGCGGAGGCTGGCCGAGGCACACCGTCTGGGCTTCACCCACGCCCTCGTTCCGACGGACCCGGGGAAGGTCCCGGCCGGCATGAAGGTGACGGAAGTCGCCGACATGGGCGACGCTCTGCGGGTCCTCCCGCGCCGGGCTCGCCAGGAGGCACCACAGGACGACGGCGCACGCCGGTAGACTTTGCCCTGGTCTCGCCCGCCCGTGGACACGGCACGGCGGACGCGAGAGCACCGCAAACCTGTGACCGGAGGAGTGCAGTGGCAGCCAACGACCGGGCGACGACGCCCGGAAAGTCCGGCCAAGGCACCGGCAACGAGGCGCTGATGCGTGCCTCGTTGAGCGCGGTCGCGCCCGGTATGGCCCTGCGGGACGGCCTGGAGCGCATTCTCCGCGGCAATACCGGTGGTCTGATCGTGCTGGGCATGGACAAGACCGTCGAGTCGATGTGTACCGGCGGCTTCGTGCTGGACGTCGAGTTCACGGCGACGCGCCTGCGCGAGCTGTGCAAGCTCGACGGGGCGCTGATCCTCGACAAGGACATGACGAAGATCCTGCGGGCCGGCGTGCAGCTGGTCCCGGACGCCTCGATCCACACGGAGGAGACCGGCACCCGTCACCGCACGGCGGACCGGGTCTCCAAGGCGTGCGGCTTCCCCGTCGTCTCGGTCTCCCAGTCGATGCGGCTGATCGCGCTGTACGTGGACGGGGAGCGGCGGGTCCTGGAGGAGTCCTCCGCGATCCTGTCGCGGGCCAACCAGGCACTCGCCACGCTGGAGCGGTACAAGCTGCGCCTCGACGAGGTGGCGGGCACGCTGTCCGCCCTGGAGATCGAGGACCTGGTCACCGTCCGGGACGTGACGGCGGTGGCGCAGCGGCTGGAGATGGTGCGGCGGATCGCGACGGAGATCGCGGAGTACGTGGTCGAGCTCGGCACCGACGGACGCCTCCTGTCGCTCCAGCTCGACGAACTGATCGCGGGCGTGGAGCCGGAGCGGGAGCTGGTCGTCCGCGACTACGTCCCCGAGCCGACGGCGAAGCGGTCGCGCACGGTGGCCGAGGCGCTGACGGAGCTGGACGCGCTGAGCCACACGGAGCTGCTGGAGCTGCCGGTGGTGGCGCGGGCGCTGGGGTACAGCGGCTCGCCCGAGACGCTGGACTCGGCGGTGTCGCCGCGGGGCTTCCGGCTGCTGGCGAAGGTGCCGCGGCTGCCGGGCGCGATCATCGAGCGGCTGGTGGAGCACTTCGGCGGCCTCCAGAAGCTGCTGGCCGCGAGCGTGGACGACCTCCAGACGGTGGACGGTGTCGGCGAGGCGCGGGCGCGCAGCGTGCGGGAGGGGCTGTCGCGGCTGGCGGAGTCGTCGATCCTGGAGCGGTACGTCTGAGGCTCACGCGGCGTGTACGGCGCCGCGTCCCGCCCCGCGCGGGAATCGCGGGCGTACCCGCGCCTTCCCGTGGTGGCCGGGCCCGTCCCCGTCGACGGTTCCGTCCTCGAACGCCGGACGGGCCGGGGATCGCCCGACCCGCTCCGGACCGCGCGTCCCACGCCCGGCCACGCGAACGGTTCCGACCTCAGACGGCTCCGGCCTCAGACGGTGGACCGGCCGGAGCGCCGCCCGCGGGCCCGGTGGCGCGGGTCAGTCCTTCGCCAGGACGAAGGACGCCCGCTGCACCGGGATGCCCGGTGCCTTGGCCTCCAGGAGATACGTTCCCGGCCCCGCCTTGCCGGCCGGCGGTGTCGCGCAGCGCGGGGCGGACAGCGTCCGGTTCCAGTCCACGGTGTGGATCACCGTCGCCCCCGCCGGGACCTTCAGGAAGAGCGGGCCCGCCGCCGCGGGGCAGTCCTTCGAGGACCAGATCGGCTCGTCGTCCTCGCCCCCGGCCTCCGTCACCGTGAGCACCGCGTTCTTCGGCCCGAAGTCGGCCTTGCACGTGGTCGACGAGGTGTTCTTCGCGATCAGTTCGAACCTCGGCTTGTCCTCGGGGCCGTAACTGACCTTCGTGCGCAGGCTCAACCGCACCTCGGCGGGCTTGCATTCGGGGAGCGGGGAGCCGGCCGGGACCTGCCCGCCCGCACCGTCGCCGCCCGTACCCGCGCCGGACGCGTCCGCACCGCCCGTACCCGTAGCGCCTGTTGACGATCCGTCGGACGAACCGCCGTCGCTCCCGGCGTCGGAGGAGCCGCCGGTGCCGGCCGGGCCGTCCTCGTCACCCGACTCGTCGCGCCCGCCCGGCTGTTGGCTGATCGCGGGACCGGAGCTACCGGGGCCGGGGGTGATCGACTCGACCGGGTCGGAGCCGCCCGGCTTGCCGTCGTCCCGGCTTCCCCCACCGCCGGCGGACATCACGGCCCAGGCGACCAACACCGCGAGCAGCGCAACCAGAAGTCCCGCTACCGCCCTTCGTCGCCAGTAGATGCTGGAGGGAAGCGGACCGACCGGATTGCGCAGAGATCCCACGCTCCGAACTCTACGAGAGATCCGGGCCGTCTCCGGCCCCACCCGCCGCTCCACCCACAAGTTTTGCCGATCATCATCACGGGAACGGCGTCACGAGCCGGTCACAGGGGACAGAACGGGTGGCGTTGCCCCCCGTGAGCCGCCGCGCGGGCCGACACCCCCGCCGCCCGTGACACCCGCCCCGCCTTCCGTGCCAGGATCGTCAGTGCCATGACTGCCATGACTTCGCCCTCAGCCCAGACGCCCCCCGCCGCCGCCTCCTCCCTCCACACGCCCGTCATCGGATGGTTCGAGCAGCACGCCCGCGACCTGCCCTGGCGCCGCCCCGAAGCGGGCGCCTGGGGTGTGATGGTCAGCGAGTTCATGCTCCAGCAGACCCCGGTCAACCGGGTCCTCCCGGTGTACGAGCAGTGGATCGCCCGCTGGCCGCGCCCCGCCGACCTGGCCGCCGAGGCGCCCGGCGAGGCGGTCCGCGCCTGGGGCCGGCTCGGCTACCCGCGCCGCGCCCTGCGCCTGCACGGGGCCGCGCAGGCGATAACGGAACGGCACGGCGGCGATGTGCCGAGCGACCACGCCCAGCTGCTGGCACTGCCCGGCATCGGCGAGTACACGGCGGCGGCCGTGGCCTCGTTCGCGTACGGGCAGCGGCACGCGGTGCTCGACACGAACGTCCGCCGGGTGTTCGCCCGCGCCGCGACCGGGGTGCAGTACCCGCCGAGCGCGACCACGGCCGCCGAGCGCAAGCTCGCGCGGGCGCTGCTGCCCGAGGAGGACGAGCGGGCGGCGAAGTGGGCGGCGGCCACCATGGAGCTGGGCGCCCTCGTGTGCACCGCGCGCAACGAGGACTGCGACCGGTGCCCCATCGCCTCGCGGTGTTCCTGGCGGCTGGCGGGGAAGCCCGCGCACCAGGGGCCGCCGCGCAAGGGCCAGACGTACGCCGGGACCGACCGCCAGGTGCGCGGGCGGTTGCTGGCGGTGTTGCGGGAGGCGGTGGCCCCCGTACCGCAGGCCGCGCTGGACGCGGTGTGGGAGGAGCCGGTGCAGCGGGCCAGGGCGCTGGACGGGCTGGTCGCCGACGGGCTCGTCGAACCGCTGGCCGACGGGCGGTACCGGCTGCCGATGACCTGATCCGCCGGCCGGGAGGGGGGAGCGGAAGAACACCATCGCTACACAGGGCGCGTGTCTTGATGCACACCCGGCGGGCCCCCGCCCGCGCGGAGACTCCCGCCTTGGCTGTTACACAACCGATGGGCAGCCGTGCACCGGTCTACGGCTGCTCCGCACATCGCCGTGACAACGCCTCCGTAGCGTCTGCGACAGCAGTACGGCAGGCGGCCGGGACCGCGGATACCTCCGCGGCCCGGCGGTGCACGGGGACGTCCGGGGACGGAGGCGGTGGTCATGGCGCAGGGCGAGGTGCTCGCGTTCGAGGAGTACGTACGCACACGGCAGGACGCGTTGCTGCGCAGCGCACGCCGTCTGGTCCCCGACCCCGTGGACGCCCAGGACCTGCTGCAGACCGCCCTGGTGCGCACGTACGGCCGCTGGGACGGCATCGCCGACAAGTCGCTGGCCGACGCCTACCTGCGCCGCGTCATGATCAACACCCGTACGGAGTGGTGGCGGGCGCGCAAGCTCGAAGAGGTCCCGACCGAGCAGCTGCCCGACGCGAGCGTCGACGACGGCAGCGAGCAGCGTGCCGACCGCGCCCTGCTGATGGACATCCTGGGCATTCTGGCTCCCAAGCAGCGCAGCGTCGTCGTGCTGCGACACTGGGAGCAGATGAGCACGGAGGAGACGGCCGCGGCGCTCGGCATGTCGGCCGGTACGGTCAAGAGCACGCTGCACCGGGCCCTGGCGCGGCTGCGCCAGGAGCTGGAGAACCGCGAGCTGGACAGCCGCGAGGCGGTCGCGCGGGAGCACGGCGGCCACCGGAGCACGCCGGCCGCCTCCGGCCGGGTCCCCGCCCAGCGGTCGCCGCTCACCACGGTGCCGGGGGCGGGGGCGCACACACCGGCGCAGCGCGGCGGGCGTCACGACGAGCGGGGGATGGAGCGGTGCGCGGCCTGAACGGCAGCAGCGTCGGCGGGGGCGGTTCCGGGGACGGTTTCCCCGGCGGCCCCGCCGGGAACGGCACGTCCTCCCCGGACGGCCACGGGGCATCGGACGACGGTGCCCCGGACAGACCGGACCGGAACCGGAGCTGGGGCTTCCGGACGGGTGTGGCGGCGAGTGGCACGGCCTTGGCCGGACTCGTCGCCTTCGGGCTGTTCACCGTCGGCTGCTCCACCGGAGGCACCGGCACGCGGGACGAGGGCCCCGCGGGCAGTCAGCCGGTCGCCCGGGCCACCCCGCGGGCCGACCCGTCCGGCACGGCCACGCCCGTGCGGCGGGTCGACGCCGTGAAGCTGCTCAAGAACGACCCCAAGGTGGGCGAGCGGGTCAGGGAGGGACTCAGGCCCTGCGCGGGCAGTGCGTACCCGATCGACACCTCCTACGGGTCGATGACCGGCGGTCGCTCCGCCGACGTGGTGGTCAACGTGATGAGCTGCGCCGACTCGGTGAGCGTCGGGACGTATGTGTACCGGGCGGACGAGAAGGGCGACTACGAGAACGTCTTCGCGGTCGAGGTCCCCGCCGTCTACGGAACGATCGACCGGGGCGATCTGGTGGTGACGACCCAGGTCTACGGGTCGAAGGATTCGCTGGCCTACCCGTCCGGCTCGGAGGTGGTCACCTACCGTTGGGCGAGCGACCGCTTCACCGAGCACGACCGGGTGCACAACGAATTCAGCCGGGCCGTCGAGGGCACGGACGGCGACCTGCCCGTGCAGTCGGAGCCGGTGGAACCGGCCCCGCGGGACGAGCCGGTGGAGCCGGACCGGAACTGAGACGGGGCCGGGGACCACGTCCGGAGGGGCCGGACCGGCCGAGGGCCGGGAGCGGCGCCCGGAAGCCGCGAGCCGAGGACGGCTCCGGCAGAAGTGAAGTGACGCGTGCCGGTGCGACCGGGCGGGAACGGAAAGCGAGAGAACAGCCCCATGGCCGAGACCCACGTCCTCTTCGTCGAGGACGACGACGTCATCCGGGAGGCCACCCAGCTCGCCCTGGAGCGGGTCGGCTTCACGGTGACCGCGATGCCCGACGGGCTCCTGGGCCTGGAGGCGTTCCGCGCCGACCGGCCGGACATCGCGCTGCTCGACGTGATGGTGCCCGGCCTGGACGGGGTCAGCCTCTGCCGCCGCATCCGGGACGAGTCGACCGTGCCGGTCATCATGCTCTCCGCGCGGGCCGACGCCATCGACGTGGTGCTCGGCCTGGAGGCCGGGGCCGACGACTACGTCACCAAGCCCTTCGACGGCGCGGTCCTGGTCGCCCGCATCCGGGCGGTGCTGCGCCGCTTCGGCCACGCGGCCGGGCCGGACGGGCCGGGCCAGGGCGGTGCGGAGGACGGCTCCGAGGGGCTGGGCGGGGTGCTGGTCTTCGGCGACCTGGAGGTCGACACCGACGGCATGGAGGTGCGGCGCGCCGGTGAGCAGGTGGCGCTGACGCCCACCGAGATGCGGCTGCTGCTGGAGTTCTCCGCCGCTCCGGGCACCGTCCTGTCCCGCGACCGGCTCCTGGAACGGGTCTGGGACTACGGGTGGGGCGGCGACACCCGCGTCGTGGACGTCCATGTCCAGCGGCTGCGCGCCAAGATCGGCCAGGACCGGATCGACACGGTCCGCGGCTTCGGCTACAAGCTGCGCGGCTGACGCGGGCGTGGAGCGGCTGGTGAGGCACGGATGAAGCGGCTGGCCCTGCGGACGGGCGTCCGCTGGAAGATCAGCATCGCCATCGCGGCGGTCGGCGCGCTCATCGCGGTGGCGCTGAGCCTGGTGGTGCACAACGCGGCCCGCGTCTCGATGATCGACAACGCCCGTGAGGTGCAGCTGGAGCGGCTGCTGGGCGCCCAGCGCTTCTACGAGGCGACGAGCATGCAGAAGGGCGGGCCGAAGTTCGGGGCGAAGCTCAACGACCCGACGCTGCCGCCGGGCCTGCGCGACGAGGTCCGCGGGAACCGCCGGGCCACCCACGTCGAGCAGGGCACCGACGGGGTCCCCGAGGTCTGGGCGGCTGTGCCGCTGGCCAACGGGGACGTGCTCTCGCTGCACACCCGGTTCGCGGACCGCTCCGCCACGATCATGGACGATCTGGACCGGGCCCTGATCATCGGTTCGGTCACCGTGGTCTTCGGCGGCTGCGCTCTCGGGGTGCTCATCGGCGGCCAGCTCTCGCGGCGGCTGCGCAAGGCGGCGACCGCGGCGGGCCGGGTCGCCCAGGGGGAGACGGACGTACGGGTCAGGGAGGCCGTCGGCGGGGTCGTCCGCGACGAGACGGACGAGCTGGCGCGGGCGGTCGACGCGCTGACCGACGCGCTGAACGAGCGGATCGAGGCGGAGCGGCGGGTCACCGCGGACATCGCCCATGAGCTGCGTACCCCCGTGACCGGGCTGCTCACGGCGGCCGAACTGCTGCCGCCAGGCCGCCCCACCGAACTGGTACGGGACCGGGCGCAGGCGATGCGCACGCTGGTCGAGGACGTGCTGGAGGTGGCCCGCCTGGACAGTGCTTCGGAGCGGGCGGAGCTCCAGATGCTGCCGCTGGGCGAGTTCGTCAGCCGGCGGATCGGGCTGCTGGACCCCGACGTGACCGTGCAGGTGGTGCACGAGTCGTGGGTCTCCACCGATCCGCGCCGCCTGGAGCGCATCCTCGGCAATCTGCTCGGGAACGCCGCCAAGCACGGTTCGACCCCGGTGGAGGTGACCGTCGAGGGCCGGGTGGTACGGGTCCGCGACCACGGTCCGGGGTTCCCGGAGGAGCTGCTGCGGGACGGGCCGAGCCGGTTCCGTACGGGGAGCATGGACCGGGCCGGGCACGGGCACGGCCTCGGGCTGACGATCGCGGCGGGCCAGGCACGGGTGCTGGGGGCCCGGCTGACCTTCCGCAACGCGGCCCCCTCGGGTGCGGCGAAGGGCACGGGCGGGGCGATCGCGGTGCTGTGGCTGCCGGAGCACGCGCCGACGGTGACCGGGAGCTTCCCGGTGCTGCGGGACGCGGACCGGTCCCGGCCGTCGGGCTGAGCGGCACGCGTGCGCCGGGATCGCGGAGGAACGCCGACGGCGACCCCGAGGAGTGAGCCGTGAGGCTGTCCTCGACGTCGCCGTCGGTCGGGTGACCCGGCGCGCACGCCCCGGGTACCGGGGTGTAACGGGTCCACTGAACGCTTCTTCGGTTGTGCTGCGCGGCGCCGGCGGTGCCGGGCGCAGGGCGCCGGCGGGTGCCGTGGGGCCGCGCGGTTACGCCGGCCGGATCAGATGGAGACGTGCACCGAGCGGAGGAACGCGGCCGGGTTCAGCGCCGAGCCGTAGTTCGGGGTGGTGCGGATCTCGAAGTGCAGGTGCGGGCCGCTGGAGTTGCCGGTGTTGCCGGACAGGGCGATCTTCTGGCCCGTCTTCACGTGCTGGCCGATCTTCACGTTGACCTTCGACAGGTGCGCGTACTGCGAGTACTTGCCGTTGGAGTGCTTGATCACGACGGCGTTGCCGTACGCGGGGCCGTCGCCGGCACCGTTCGGGCCGGCCTTCACGACGGTGCCGGTGTGGGCGGCCGTGACCTTGGTGCCGACCGGCACGGCGAAGTCCTGGCCGGAGTGCTTGGCGGCCCAGCGGGCGCCGCCGGTGCCGTAGCTGGCGGTCAGCGTGTACTTCTTGACCGGGGCCTTCCAGGAGGCGGCGTTCTTCTTCGCCGCCTTCTTCTTGTCCTCGGCCTTCTTCTTCGCGTCGGACGCCTTCTTCGTGACCGCGTCGGCGGCCTTGCCCTGCGCGGCGGCCTGGGCGGCGACCGCGTCGGCGGTGGTGCTCGCGGCGAGGGGGGCGGCGGCCTCGGTGCCGCCGGAGGCGAACGCCGTACCGGCACCCAGCACCACGGACGCCCCCAGGCCGGCGGCCAGGACGGCGCCACGGACGCGGAAGGCGGACGGGCGGATGGTGTGCTGGTTCGTTGCGCGCTTCATACGGGGAAGTCCTCCGAAGGTGAGTGGACCCGGCGTGCTGTCCGGGCTTGCTCAACCTTGGTAACCCGCACCCCCGCCGCTGCTCAAACACCCCATCTACGAAGAAAAGCCGTAGAAGAGGCCGCGGGAATGGGATGAGGTTGTCCCGTTATGAGGTGGTCGCGCGGGCCACGAAATCCCTCGCGCGGAGGCGGTTCGACGCCTCTTCCACGAGCCTCTTTCCGGACATTGCACCGCTAAACGTTCGTATCGGGTGAAACCTCGAAACGGCCTGCCGGTGCGGGGCCGGAGGTCCCACGGCCTCTTCCGGCCCCTTCTCCTAGCCCGCGTAGTAGGCCCGTTTCGGCCTGTGCGCCTTGTCACCGCCGGTGGGACCTTGGTCCTTCCGTTTCGGGACCTCCGGCACGCTCCTTCACTACGCTGACGGGAAAGCCGCACCGCACCCAGGGGGACCCATGACGGCGGAGAACACCCATGCGCTGGACGGCATCGAGCTCGCCGATGCCGTCGCGTCCATCCGCAACCAGCTCATCGACGCGGCGACCCGCGCCACGGACCACCCGGTCGCCTTCGCGGTCGGCGACATCCAGATGGAGTTCACCCTCGAACTGCGCCGGGAGGCGAAGGCGGGCGGCAAGGTGAAGGCATGGGTGGTGGAGGCGGGTGCGGACGCCGCCCGCACCACGGGCCGCACGCACAAGGTCGCCTTCACCCTGACCCCGCGCAACGCCGCGACGGGCGAGGCGTGGGAGGTGGGAACCGACGACGACGGGTCCACGGCGGGATTCGGCGGCAGCGCGGCGGAGGGCGACGGCCCCACGCCGTGGTTCAACGGAAGCGCGGCGGAGGGCGACGGCCCCACGGCCGGGTTCGGTGACGGGCCCGGCCGGCCGTGAAGGAGTCCACGACGGTCCCGCCCCACACCGCCCCGACCCACCCCGCAGACCGCACCGTGGTCGTCACCGGGGCCCGCCAGGGCAGCGGCGTCCTCCTCACCGACCTGCTGATCCTGACCTGCGCCCACGTGGTCAAGACCGGGTCCGTCCACGTGGCCCACCCGGACAGCCCGGACCGCACCCGCGCCACGGTCGCCTGGATCGACTACCGCCTGGACGTGGCGCTCCTCCAGGCCGTCGAACCCGTGCGGCCCGTCCCTCCCGTACGCCTCGGCGTGGTCGACACCCGCCAGGCGATACCCGGCTGCGAGATCACCGGCTTCCCGCGCGTCCAGCGCTACGGCCCCGACCGGCGGCTGGAGGCGGACCAGTACACGGCGACGGTGCTGCCCCTGGCGGGCCGGGTCCGCGAACTGCTGGTCTGCGACCTGGACGGCTCGCCCGCCGCCCACCCGGACGACGAGTCGGCGGCCCTGGCCGGGATCTCCGGCGGCCCGGTCTTCATGGGGGACGTCCTGCTGGGCGTCGCCCGGCAGGTCCCGAGGCAGCGCGAGGGGCGCCGGGTCGAATGCGTCCCGCTCGGCCCGGTCCTCGCCGCGAAGCCCTTCCGCCTCGTCTACCGACGGACCGGGGTGGACCTGCGCGAGGAACGCGTGCACGGCAGTTTCCCGAGGGATCTGCGGTACGAGGCGGAGTACGCGCAGGCGCTCGGCGTCGCGTACCGGCGCACCAAGATCTTCGGCCTCGACGAGCTGAGCCGCCACGACTCCGAATGGGACCTGGACACGGCGTACCTCAGCCTGGAGGCACAGGCGCAGGCGCAGCCCCCGGATCCGGCTTCCAAGCTCGCCCCGCCCCTCCCCCAGCGCATCGACGACCTCCTCACCGACCGCCCGCGGGTCCTGCTGCGCGGCGAGGCCGGCGCGGGCAAGACGACGCTGCTGTGGTGGCTGGCCGCCCATGCGTCGGCCCGCACCCTCGGCGACGCGCTGGCCCCGCTGAACGGTCTGATCCCCTTCGTCGTCCCCCTGCGCACCCTGCGGGCCCGCGGGGTGACGTTCCCGGGCCCCGCGGAGCTGCACGGCGCGGCCGGGCTGGTGGTCGACGCGGCCCCGGATGGCTGGGCGGGCCGGGTCCTGGAGTCCGGGCGGGCGCTGCTGCTCGTGGACGGCCTGGACGAGGTGCCGCCGGAGGACCGCGAGCAGGCGCACACCTGGCTCTCGCAGTTGCTGGCCCGCTATCCGGGCACCCGGTGCATCGCCACCGTACGCCCGCTCGCCGTCGAGGCGGACTGGCTGCGCTCCGAGGACTTCGCGGAACTGCGGCTGCTGCCGATGCGGAACGCGGACATCCAGACGTTCGTGGCCTGCTGGCACCGGGCCGCCCGGCCCACCGAGCAGGACGACGCCGAACGGCTGGACGAACTGGAGCGGGACCTCTCCCGCCAGTTCGAGCAGAACCCCGCGCTCCGTGACCTGGCCCGTACGCCGCTGCTCTGCGCGGTGATCTGCGCCCTGCACCGCCAACGCGACGGCTTCCTCCCGGAGACCCGGTGGAAGCTGTACCGCTCGGCCCTGGAGATGCTGCTCGGCAACCGCGACCGGCGCCGCCGGATCGGGGGCCCCGAGGGCATCGACCTGGACGTCGAGGACGCCACCCAGCTCCTCCAGAGGATCGCCGTCTGGCTGGTCCGGGAGGGCCAGTCGGAGTTCACCCGCGACCAGGCGCTGCGCCAGCTCGGCCGCGCGCTGACGGGAATGGACCGGGTGAGCGCCCAGGGGCTGCCCGAGCAGATCCTCACCCACCTGCTCAACCGCAGCGGCCTGCTCCAGGAACACGGCGACGACGTCTACCAGTTCATCCACCGCACCTTCCAGGACTACCTGGCCGCCAAGGAACTCGTCGAGGACGACCACCTGGGCGAACTGCTCCGGCACGCGGACGAGGAGACCTGGCAGGACGTGATCCTGCTGGCGGCGGGGCACTGCGGACGCCGCCAACTGGCGCTGCTCATCGAGGGGTTGCTGGACGCGGGCGAGCGGCACGGGAAGAAGTCGACCCACCGCACCGACCTGCATGTCCTGGCCGCTCTGTGCGCCCAGTACGCCTCCTGGCTGGACGGCACGGTGCGGGAGCGGGTCCGCACCTCCCTCGCCGGCCTGCTTCCCCCCATGGGCAGCGTCCAGGTGGGCTCACTGGCCCGACTGGGCGCGGCAGTGCTCGGCCTCCTGCCCCGACCGGACACCATGGCGACGGAGCACCCGTCCGCCGAACACGTGGCCGACCTGATCACCGCGGTCGGAGGGAGGGAGGCCGTCCCTCATGCCCGGGCCTGGCTCCTCGCCCACCCCGGCCTGATCAGGTCGTTCGTCTACGACTGGCAGAACTTCCCTGCGGAGGAGTACGCCACCCAGGTCCTCGCGCACTGCGACCCCTCCTCGGTCCTGTGGATGATCAGCGACCGCGACCGGCTCAGGGCCCTGCGCCACATCCCCCTGCTCGAAGACGTCTCCCTGAGTACGGATCTGCCCGAGCGGGAGATCGCAGAGGCCCTGGAGAAGACCCCGCAGCTCCAGAACCTCTTCATCCGGGGCAATCGGCTCCTCACCGACCTCTCCTGCCTGCGCCCCGCACGCGCCTCGCTGAAGATGCTGTCCCTGGACGAGTGCCCGGACGTACGGGACCTGGGGCCGCTGAAGGACTTCACCACCCTGGGGGCCCTCTTCCTGGACGCCGCCGGGCTGTCCTCCTCCCTGGGGACCGTCGGCGACCTCCCCGACAGCCTGGACTTCCTGTGGCTGGAGAACCTGACGCTGGACCGGCTCAGCGACATCTCCCCCCATACCGGTCTCACCCAGCTGCTGCTGGACAGCCGGTGTCCCCTCACCCTGGACGGGCTGGGCGCCTGGCGGTCCCTGAAGAGGCTGGAGGTCTTCGAGCTCGGCGACTTCGATGCCGCGCTCGGTGAGGTGCGCGCCCACGCGGGGATCACCGCTCTCGCGTTCGGCGCGTTTCCCTGGCGCGCCGATTTCAGCGGCACGCCGGCGGTCCCGTCCGTCGAGGACCTGACGGTGCAACCGCCCGAGGACGGCCGGAGCCCGGCTCTGCTGCGCGATCTCTTTCCGCAGGTGGAACGCCTGGTCATCAGGGCCGCCGCCGGCCACGGGGCACTGGACCTCTCGCCGCTCCACGACTGGGCCGGGATCACGGTGACGGTCCACAAGGACGAGCGGTTCCTGCTCACCGGGGCGGAGGAACTGGGCGACCGGCTCACGGTCCTGCCCCTGACGTGAGCACAGGAAAAGGGGCTGCCCCGGACCGGTACGGATACCGGTCCGGGGCAGCCCCTCAGCTGTGCGCTACGGGCGCGTCACGCGTCCTTCGTCAGGTTCGGGCCGGCGCCGCCTGCCGCCTGCTCGATCGGGGGGACGTCGGGCAGTGCCGACTTCTCCTCGCCACGGAAGGTGAACGTCTTGTCGTCGCCCTCGCCCTCGGTGCCCACGACCACGATGTGACCGGGACGCAGCTCACCGAAGAGGATCTTCTCGGAGAGGATGTCCTCGATCTGCCGCTGGATCGTCCGGCGCAGCGGCCGGGCGCCCATCACGGGGTCGTAGCCCTTCTTCGCGAGCAGCGTCTTGGCCTCGCCGCTGAGCTCGATGCCCATGTCGCGGTCCTTGAGACGCTCATCGACCTTGGCGATCATGAGGTCGACGATCTGGATGATGTCTTCCTCGGTCAGCTGGTGGAAGACCACCGTGTCGTCGACACGGTTGAGGAATTCCGGCCGGAAGTGCTGCTTGAGCTCTTCGTTGACCTTGATCTTCATCCGCTCGTAGTTCGTCTTGACGTCGCCCTGGGCGGCGAAGCCCAGGTTGAAGCCCTTCGAGATGTCCCGCGTCCCGAGGTTGGTCGTCATGATGATGACCGTGTTCTTGAAGTCCACGACCCGGCCCTGGGAGTCGGTCAGGCGACCGTCCTCCAGAATCTGGAGCAGAGAATTGAAGATATCGGGGTGGGCCTTCTCGACCTCGTCGAAGAGGACGACGGAGAACGGCTTCCGGCGCACCTTCTCGGTGAGCTGGCCGCCCTCCTCGTAGCCCACGTAGCCGGGGGGCGAACCGAAGAGGCGGGACACCGTGTGCTTCTCGCTGAACTCCGACATGTCGAGGGAGATCAGCGCGTCCTCGTCGCCGAAGAGGAATTCGGCGAGCGTCTTGGACAGCTCCGTCTTACCGACACCGGACGGGCCGGCGAAGATGAACGAGCCACCGGGGCGCTTCGGGTCCTTCAGGCCGGCCCGCGTACGGCGGATCGCCTGCGAAAGGGCCTTGATGGCGTCCTTCTGCCCGATGACGCGCTTGTGGAGCTCGTCCTCCATGCGCAGCAGACGGGAGGACTCCTCCTCCGTCAGCTTGAAGACCGGAATGCCGGTGGCCGTGGCCAGGACCTCGGCGATGAGCTCGCCGTCGACCTCGGCGACGACGTCCATGTCGCCGGCCTTCCACTCCTTCTCGCGCTTGGCCTTCGCCGCCAGCAGCTGCTTCTCCTTGTCACGGAGGGAAGCCGCCTTCTCGAAGTCCTGGGAGTCGATGGCCGACTCCTTGTCGCGGCGGACGCCCGCGATCTTCTCGTCGAACTCGCGGAGGTCCGGCGGCGCGGTCATCCGGCGGATGCGCATCCTGGATCCGGCCTCGTCGATCAGGTCGATCGCCTTGTCCGGCAGGAAGCGGTCCGAGATGTACCGGTCGGCCAGGGTCGCGGCCTGGACGAGGGCCTCGTCCGTGATGGAGACCCGGTGGTGGGCCTCGTAGCGGTCGCGCAGGCCCTTGAGGATCTCGATGGTGTGCGGCAGCGACGGCTCCGCGACCTGGATGGGCTGGAAGCGGCGTTCGAGGGCCGCGTCCTTCTCCAGGTGCTTGCGGTACTCGTCGAGCGTGGTGGCGCCGATGGTCTGGAGCTCGCCTCGCGCCAGCATGGGCTTGAGGATGCTCGCCGCGTCGATCGCGCCTTCGGCGGCGCCCGCACCGACCAGCGTGTGGAGCTCGTCGATGAACAGGATGATGTCGCCGCGGGTGCGGATCTCCTTGAGGACCTTCTTCAGCCGCTCCTCGAAGTCACCCCGGTACCGCGAACCGGCGACGAGGGCGCCGAGGTCCAGGGTGTAGAGGTGCTTGTCCTTGAGGGTCTCGGGGACCTCGCCCTTGACGATCGCCTGGGCCAGGCCCTCGACGACCGCCGTCTTGCCGACGCCGGGCTCGCCGATGAGGACCGGGTTGTTCTTGGTCCGGCGGGACAGCACCTGCATGACCCGCTCGATCTCCTTCTCGCGCCCGATGACCGGGTCGAGCTTGGACTCACGAGCGGCCTGGGTGAGATTGCGGCCGAACTGGTCGAGCACCAGGGACGTGGAGGGCGTGCCCTCGGCGGGGCCGCCGGCGGTGGCCGCCTCCTTGCTGCCCGAGTACCCGGAGAGCAGCTGGATGACCTGCTGCCGGACCCGGTTCAGGTCGGCGCCCAGCTTCACGAGGACCTGGGCGGCGACGCCCTCGCCCTCGCGGATCAGGCCGAGCAGGATGTGCTCGGTGCCGATGTAGTTGTGGCCCAGCTGAAGGGCCTCGCGGAGCGACAGCTCCAGGACCTTCTTGGCTCGCGGGGTGAAGGGGATGTGCCCGGAAGGAGCCTGCTGCCCCTGCCCGATGATCTCCTCCACCTGCTGGCGGACCGCCTCGAGCGAAATCCCGAGGCTCTCCAGGGCCTTAGCGGCGACACCCTCACCCTCGTGGATCAGGCCCAGGAGGATGTGCTCGGTGCCGATGTAGTTGTGGTTGAGCATCCGGGCTTCTTCCTGAGCCAGGACGACAACCCGCCGCGCGCGGTCGGTGAACCTCTCGAACATCGTTAATCGCTCCTCAGAGCGGTCGGTCAGTGAGGGGTCGGTCCCCTCCCAGTCCTTCCGCATGCTAGTCCCGCAGGACGGGACAGCTCATTCCAACTGCCGACATCCGTCCGGATCACCCCCGCACCGGCGGGGATTCTTACTGCCGAACAGCTGACAACTGCTCCAACCCGATGGTGCGAGACGATGTTCCCGCAGGCCAGGCAGATACCCCTTTCGCCAGTACGCCGATGGCGAACGTGAGACGTCTCGGCCGGCGTGTCGCCCCTTCCCACTAGGAAAGTCTTACCCGCAATCACTGACAGTCCATGCGGCGCGACCCGGTTCCCTCAGCTACGGGCGAACATCCTTGCGCTGCCGCACACCCCCGAGCGCCCCCGCGAGCGGCACGGAACGTCACGATCGTCGAACCCTGAGTAACGCCGGAGGGGTTCCGCGTAACCACGACGGCGGTTCGGCGGTTCACGGGACATGAATTCCGCCGTCCCGCAGCCCCGTTCGTCGCCCGATGCCGGTCCGGTCCCCGCCGACGCCGCACTCGCCCTGCGATACGCGAGCGAGCTGGGCTGGGCCACCGCGGGACGCGCTCCGCTGTGCCTGCTCACGGGGGTGGACTTCGATGTGCTGGAACTGCCCGCCGAGGCGGGTCACGCCGTACTGCGGCGCGGGGTGCGCACCGGCCCCGTGCTGCTGTCCGGGGGCCGGGTGGGGCTGCTGGTCGCCGCGGGCGGCGCCGATGAGCTGCCGGGACTGCTCGACTGGCTGGAGTGGGGCCCTCTCGCACCGGACCTGACCGCCGTGGGGGCGGGCGGCCGGGTCGCGGCCCCGCCTCTTCCGGGCGCTTCCGGGGACTCGCCGGGGGCCGCTGCGTGGCTGCGGCCCCCAGAGCCGAGGCGTGTGCCCGAGCCGGCGCTGCCGGCCCTCGCCGGCTTCGGGAGCGGTGGGGGAGACGCCCCCGATCTCGTACGCCTGGTGGACGCGGCGGCTACCGAATGCCATCGGGTCCGGTTGTCACGCGCCCGTTCCGGGCCACTGACAAGGGATTCGGCGGATCAGCCGTTGGCCTTCTCGTAAGCCTCACGGATCTCGGCGGGGACGCGGCCGCGGTCATTCACGTTGTGGCCGTTCTCGCGGGCCCACCGGCGGATTTCCGCGGTGTCCTTGTTACCGCCGGACACGGCACGGCCCTTGCCACGCCCCGTGGCAGCGCGGCCGCCGGTGCGGCGCCCGCCCTTGGTGTAGGGCTCGAGAAGGCTACGGAGCTTGTCCGCGTTGGCCGTGGTGAGGTCGATCTCGTACGTCTTGCCGTCAAGGGCGAACGTGACCGTCTCATCGGCCTCGACACCGTCGAGGTCATCGACAAGAAGGACCTGAACCTTCTGTGCCACGGGATTTCCTTTCATCGGAAATGGAGTACGCGGAAAGGAAACCGCTTTTCTCTCGAAAACACAAACCCTCGGGAGAGGTTCAGCAGACCGAGAGGACAGGAAACGTACGCGATTCGGACATAGGGTTGCAGGTCCTTCCGCATCACAGGTGCAGAAGCATCCGGCTGTTGCCCAAGGTGTTCGGCTTCACTCGTTCGAGACCGAGGAACTCCGCGACGCCCTCGTCGTAGGAACGCAGCAGCTCGCTGTAGACATCGGTGTCGACGGGCGCCTCTCCGATCTCCACGAAGCCGTGCTTCGCGAAGAAGTCGACTTCGAAGGTGAGGCAGAAGACCCGGCGGACGCCGAGCCAACGGGCGGTCCGCAAGAGCTTGTCCAGTACCCGGTGTCCGACCCCGGCGCCCTTGATCCGGGGGTCCACGGCGAGGGTCCGGACTTCCGCCAGGTCTTCCCACATCACATGAAGTGCGCCGCAGCCGATGACTGTCGCGTCCTCGTCGCGTTCCGCGACCCAGAACTCCTGGATGTCCTCGTAAAGGGTGACGGTCGCTTTGTCGAGCAGGATGCCGCTGGACACGTACCCGTCGAGGAGTGCGCGTACGGATGCGACATCACTCGTCCTGGCCCGCCTCACGGTGATGGCGGGCATATTTACCGACGGGTCGGTATGGAGTTCGGTATCCGGATCGTTTTGCGGCTGCTCTGAGGACATGCCCCGACGCTATCGCCTGCCCCGCCGGGCCGTGCCATCGGCCGGGTCGCCGCCCTCGGCTGGCCCGGCGGCCGGTTCCACGGGGTCGCCGGGGGCGATTTCGGTGAGTTCGGGGGAAACCATGCGGACGGCGTCACGGAGCGCTTCGCGCTGCTCGGGCGACATCATGCCGAAGAACGCGACAAGCGCCGCGGCGGGGTTGTCGCTGCGTGACCAGGCTTCGTTCATCAGTGCGGCCGAGTAGGCGGCCCTGGTGGAGACGGCCGTATATCGATAGGCGCGGCCGTCGACTTCCCTGCGCACCCAGCCCTTCTGATGGAGATTGTCCATTACCGTCATCACGGTCGTGTAGGCGATGGACCGTTCCTGCTGAAGGTCCTCAAGGACTTCCCGCACCGTGACCGGTCGGTTCCATTGCCAGACGCGCGTCATCACGGCGTCTTCGAGGTCTCCCAATTGGCGGGGCACGAGTTCACTTTAGTGCCCTATGTCCCGAATGTTCTGTCATTTGCGCAGCAAAAAAGCGCACGGCTCGGATGAGTCGTGCGCTCGGGACCCGCTCCGGAAGGCCGGCGGGAGGGGGCGGGCTTCCGCCGTGATCAGACATTCTCCGGACGAGCGGTCTGCTTTGCGGATTCCGCGCGGGCGAGCGCCGCGTCGACCGCGGCGTCCTCCTTGGTCTTGTTCGGGCCGCCCTGGCTCTTGACGATGATCACGATCAGGGAGACGAAGAAGACGGCCATCACCACGGGGGGCACGAGCGCGGATACGTAGTCCATGCCGTCCAGAGTAGCGAGCCCCGGACGGCCGGACGCGGCGACCTCCCGATGGAGGCCGCCGCGTCGGACACCGGTGCGAAGGGCGTGAAGGGGGGTCAGCCGGCCGCGCGTTCCTCGGACGGGGGCGGGGCGGGACGGCGGCGCGGCGGGAAGACCTCCGACGGCTTGGGCATCGGACGGTCGCCGGGCTTCTGCGGGCGGCCCGGTCCGGCCGGGGTTCCCGGCCGGTCCGCCTCACGGCCGGCGGCGGCCCTGCCGCCCGGCAGGGCGAGCAGCCGGCCGCGGGGGCCGGGCGCCGCCGCCCCGCCGGTACGACCGGCCAGCCGGGCGCGCACCGAGCGCTCGGCGAGCACCTGGCAGCGTTCCAGGAGGGCCGCGGCGAGCGGTCCGCCGCGCAGGGCCCGCAGGGCGGCGAGATCGTCCGGCCGGGGGTCGTATCCGGCCGCGAGCGCGTCCTGGAGCAGCTCCAGGTAGCCGGTGGCGGAGCCGGGGAGGGCGTTGCGGTAGCGGGCGAGGTCGGCGAGGAGGAACGCTCGCAGCCGACCCGCCTCACCGACCGCCTCGTCCACGGAACCCGCGAGCCGCAGGCAGTCCTGGACGTCCTCGTCGGACAGGGGCATGGGGTGGAGGGCGATGGCGAGGGCACGTCGGAGCACCCGCAGCTCGTCCGCGCTGAACGCCATGCCGCCTCGTGAACCGTAGGGCGTGGGCATAGCGCGACAATACGTGCTAAATGGACAAAATCCGTTTAACTGGTCGTCGGTGTCGCGGCGGGCCGGAACGCCAGGCCGGGCCCCGGTCCCGGCCGTTCCCGCAGGTACGGCCGGGCTTCCGGGCCCTGCGCTAGGAGCGGGACATGTTCCGCTCGTACACCAGGCGCAGTCCGATGAGCGTCAGCCAGGGCTCGTGCTCGTCGATGACGGAGGACTCCCCCAACACCATCGGAGCAAGGCCGCCCGTGGCGATCACGGTGACGTCGTCCGGGTCGGCGGCCAGCTCCCGCTTCATCCGCGCCACCACCCCGTCGACCTGGCCGGCGAAACCGTAGATGATGCCGGACTGCATGGCCTCGACGGTGTTCTTGCCGATGACGCTGCGCGGCCTGGCCAGCTCGATCTTGCGGAGCTGGGCGCCCCGGACGCCGAGCGCCTCGACGGAGATCTCGATGCCGGGGGCGATCACCCCGCCCGTGTACTCGCCGCGCGGGGAGACCGCGTCGAAGGTGGTGGCGGTGCCGAAGTCGACGACGATCGCCGGGCCCCCGTAGAGCTCGACGGCGGCGACCGCGTTGATGATGCGGTCCGCGCCGACCTCCTTGGGGTTGTCCATCAGGATCGGGACGCCCGTCTTCACGCCGGGCTCCACCAGGACGGCGGGGACGTCGCCGTAGTAGCGGCGGGTGACCTCGCGCAGCTCGTGCAGGACCGAGGGGACCGTGGCGCAGATCGCGATGCCCTCGATGCCGTCGCCCAGCTCCATGCCGAGCAGCGGGTGCATCCCCATCAGGCCCTGGAGCAGGACGGCCAGCTCGTCGGCGGTGCGGCGGGGGTCGGTGGAGATCCGCCAGTGCTCGACGATCTCCTCGCCGTCGAAGAGGCCGAGGACCGTGTGCGTGTTGCCGACGTCGATGGTGAGCAGCATCAGGCGTCGGCCCCGTCCCCGGCCGAGGGGGACGCGTCCGCGTCGCGGAAGTCCAGGCCGATGTCGAGGATCGGCGAGGAGTGGGTGAGCGCCCCCACCGCGAGGTAGTCGACGCCCGCGTCGGCGTAGGCGCGGGCCGAGTCGAGCGTGAGGCGGCCGGAGGACTCCAGGATCGCCCGGCCGTCGACCAGAGCGACCGCCTCGGCGGTCTCGGCCGGGGTGAAGTTGTCCAGCAGGATCAGGTCGACGCCCGCGTCCAGCACCTCGCGGACCTGCTCCATCGTGTCGACCTCGACCTCGATGGGCAGGTCGGGGAAGGTGTCGCGGACCCGCTTGAACGCCTCCGCCACACCGCCCGCCGCGATCACGTGGTTGTCCTTGACCAGGGCCGCGTCGGAGAGCGACATCCGGTGGTTGACGCCGCCGCCGCAGCGCACCGCGTACTTCTCCAGCGCCCGCAGGCCCGCCGTCGTCTTGCGGGTGTCGCGGACCTTCGCCTTCGATCCCTCCAGCACGTCCGCCCAGGCGCGGGTGGCCGTGGCGATGCCGGAGAGGCGGCAGAGCAGGTTCAGCGCGCTGCGCTCGCCGGTCAGCAGGTCGCGGGTGCGGGTGGTGACGGTCAGCAGCTTCTGGCCGGGGGCGACCCGGTCGCCGTCCTCGACGTGCCGCTCGACCTCGAACTCCTCGGTGCAGACGATCGACAGGACCGCCTCCGCGACCCGGAGTCCGGCGACCACGCCCGCCTCGCGGGCGGTGAAGTCGCCGGTGGTCACGGCGTCCTCGGGGACGGTCGCCACGGTCGTGACGTCCACCCCGCCGTCGAGGTCCTCCTCGATCGCCACATGGGCGACGTCCTCGACCTGGACGGGGTCGAGCCCCGCCCGGGCCAGCAGCAGGGCGAGCGCGGGGTCGAGCCCGCACTCCAGGGCCTCGGCGTCGAACCCGTCGTCACCGCCGCAGCCGCAGCCGTCGCCGCAGCCGCCTCCCGCCGGTGCGGACGCTGCGGGCGCGCCGACCCGGATCAGCGGAACGTCCACGGGTGTGGGGCGCGGATTCTCTTCGGGCGTGCTCACGGTGACGGCTCCTCGGGGGTGTGGCGGGTGGTGCGGGTGGAACGTGCGGTGCGTGGGCCTCCCCGCCCGGTGCGGCGGAGCGGGTGCTTCCAGCAGTCTGCTCAATCGGACGGGCGTACGGGCGGGAATGCGGCGGTCTCCGTGCGGTGGACGACCGGGGTGCCGTCCGGCGCGATGCGGACGACCAGGTGGCGGCGGCCGTGGACGTCGTCGCGGTCGGGCCGGTCCTCGCGCCAGTGGCAGCCACGGGTCTCCTCGCGGTCGCGGGCGGCGGCGACCAGGACCCGCGAGACCAGGAGCAGGTTGGCGACCTCCCAGGCATCGACTCCGGGGACGACCGCCTTGGCCCCGTCCGTGCCGGTGGCGGCCCCGCTGTCCAGGGCATCCAGCTCCTCGGCGGCGGCGGCCAGGCTGGCGGCGGAGCGCAGCACCCCGGCTCCCCGGCTCATGGTGCGCTGGATCGCCGTACGGGACTCGGGGGCCGGCAGCGCGACGGGCTCACCGGCCTCCGGGGCAGCGGCCGGCCCGGTGCGGGGCGGGCGGGCCTCCGCGATGTCGGCGGCGATGCGCTCGGCGAAGACCAGCCCCTCCAGGAGGGAGTTGGACGCGAGGCGGTTGGCCCCGTGCACCCCGGTGCAGGCGACCTCGCCGCAGGCGTACAGACCGGGGACGGTGGTGCGGCCCCGCAGGTCGGTGCGGACGCCGCCGGAGGCGTAGTGCGCGGCCGGGGCGACCGGGACCGGCTCGGTCACCGGGTCGATGCCGTGGGCCCGGCAGGCGGCCAGGATGGTGGGGAAGCGCTGCTCCCACATGGCCGCCCCGAAGTGCCGGGCGTCCAGGTACATGTGCTCGGCGCCCTTCTCGTGCATCCGGCGCGTGATGCCCTTGGCGACGATGTCGCGGGGGGCCAGCTCGGCCAGCTCGTGCTGCCCGGCCATGAAGCGGACGCCGTCGCCGTCGACGAGGTGGGCGCCCTCGCCGCGTACGGCTTCGGAGACCAGCGGCTGCTGGCCCTCCGAGTCCGCGCCGAGGAACAGGACGGTGGGGTGGAACTGGACGAACTCCAGGTCGGAGACCTCCGCCCCGGCCCGCAGCGCGAGCGCCACCCCGTCGCCGGTGGAGACGGAGGGATTGGTGGTGGCCGAGAAGACCTGGCCCATGCCGCCGGTGGCGAGGACCACCGAGGGGGCCCGGACCGCGCCGACGCCGTCGTGCTGCCCCTCCCCCATGACGTGCAGCGAGACGCCCGCCGTACGGCCTTCGGCGTCGGTGAGCAGGTCGAGGACGAGGGCGTTCTCGATGGTGTGCAGGGCGGCCTCGCGGACCGCTTCCACCAGGGCGCGGGAGATCTCCGCGCCGGTCGCGTCGCCGCCCGCGTGGGCGATGCGGCGGCGGTGGTGGCCGCCTTCGCGGGTCAGCGCGATGTCGCCGCTGTCGGTGGTGTCGAAGTGCGCGCCGGTGTCGATCAGCCGGCGTACGGCGTCGGGGCCCTCGGTGACCAGGGTGCGCACGGCCTCCTCGTCGCAGAGGCCCGCGCCCGCGACGAGGGTGTCGTCGAGGTGCTGCTCCGGGGTGTCGCCCTCGCCGAGCGCGGCGGCGATGCCGCCCTGGGCCCAGCGGGTCGAGCCGTCGTCCAGGCGGGCCTTCGTGACGACGACGGTGTCCAGACCGGCGGCGGCGCAGCGCAGGGCCGCGGTGAGCCCGGCCACACCGGAGCCGACCACCACGACGTCCGCGTCGATGGCCCAGCCGGGGGCGGGGGCGGTCAGCCGTATTCCGGTCACGTCAGGGCTCCGAAGGTGAGGGGGATGTTGTCGATGAGGCGGGTGTCCCCGACCCGGGCCGCGACGGCGAGGATCGCCTCCCCGCTCTCGCGGTCGTCCGGGATCTCGGTGAAGTCCGCCGGGTCGACCAGGGCCAGGTAGTCCACGTGGAGGGCCGGCCGGCCCCGTTCGGCCGCCTCGTCCAGGACCAGCCGGGCGGCGGCGCGGACGGCGGCGGGCGCCCCATGGGGCCGGGCCAGCGCCACGGCCTGGGCGTCGGCGGCGGCGCGGACCTCGCCGAGCCGGTTGAGCCCGGCGGCCCGGTCGCCGCCGGGCGCGGTGGCCCGCGCCCGCTCGTGCAGGGCCTGCTGGGCGGCGAGCCGGTCGCGGGCCGCGAACAGGGCGCGGGGCAGCGCGAGCGCGGTGTGCCGCTCCCGGGCGGAGAGGAAGCGGTTGCGGCTGGAGAGGGCGAGGCCGTCCGGGTCCCGGACGGTGGGGACGCCGGTGATCCGGACGCCGAAGTTCAGGTCGCGGACCATGCGGCGGATCAGGGCGAGCTGCTGGGCGTCCTTCTGCCCGTAGAACGCCTCGTCGGGGCGGGTGAGGTGGAGGAGCTTGGCGACGACGGTGAGCATCCCGTCGAAGTGACCGGGCCGGGCCGCTCCTTCGAGGCGCTCGCCCATCGGGCCCGCGGTGATCCGGACCTGCGGCTCGCCGCCGGGGTAGACCTCGTCGACGCCGGGGGCGAAGACCGCGTCGGCCCCGGCCGCGGCGGCGATCTCCAGGTCGGCGTCCAGGGTGCGCGGGTAGCGGTCCAGGTCGGCGGCCTCGCCGAACTGCAGCGGGTTGACGAAGACGGTGACCACGACCTGGCCGTCCGGCCCGGCCGCCGCGCGGGCGGCCCGGATCAGGGAGGCGTGGCCCTCGTGGAGCGCGCCCATCGTCATGACGACGGCCCGCTCGGCCCCGGCGGGCCGCTCCAGCGCGTCCAGCTCGGCGGCGGTGCGCAGGAGGACGGGCCGGGCGGCCGGCCCCGGAGCGCGGGGGGGCGGGGGCGGTTCCGGGAGAGCACGGAGGCCCGGAGCGGTCGGGGCCGGGGCGTTGGAGGTCGGGGCCGGTGCCTCGGGGGTCGGGGCCGGGGCGTTGGAGGTCGGGGCCGGGGCGTTGGAGGTCGGGGCCGGTGCCTCGGGGGTCGGGGCCGGGGCGTTGGAGGTCGGGGCCGGGGCGTTGGAGGTCGGGGCCGGTGCCTCGGGGGTCGGGGCCGGGGTGGCGCCCTCGTCTCCCGTACGGCCGGTGGTGGTCATCGGGTCTCCCCCGCTCCGGGGCCGCCGGGGCGGCGTTCCTGGTCGGCCAGGACCCCGAGGAGGTCCTCGGCCAGCTCCGCCTTGAGCAGGCCGTGGGCGAGCGCCCGGTCGGCCGTGGTGCGGGCCATCTCGACATAGCCGGCCACCGCCTGCGGGGCGTGGGCGCGCAGTTCGTGGATGTGGGCGGCGACCGTGCCCGCGTCCCCGCGGGCGACCGGGCCGGTCAGCGCCGCGTCGCCGGAGCGCAGGGCGTTGTCCAGGGCGGCGCCGAGCAGCGGGCCGAGCATCCGGTCGGGGGCGGAGACCCCCGCCTTCGCCAGCAGCTCCATCGACTGGGCGACCAGGGTGACCAGGTGGTTCGCGCCGAGGGCGAGGGCCGCGTGGTAGAGCGGGCGGGACTCCTCCGCGATCCACTCGGGCTCGCCGCCCATCTCGATCACCAGGGCCTCGGCGGCGAGCCGCAGCTCCTCGGGGGCGGTGACGCCGAACGAGCAGCCCGCCAGCCGCTGGACGTCCACGGCGGTCCCGGTGAACGTCATCGCGGGGTGCAGCGCGAGGGGCAGCGCCCCGGCCCGCAGCGCGGGGTCCAGCACCCGTGCCCCGTACCGCCCGGAGGTGTGGACCAGCAGCTGGCCCGGCCGTACGGCACCGGTCTCGGCCAGGCCCTCGACCAGCGTGGGCAGGACGTCGTCGGGGACGGTCAGCAGCACCAGCTCGGCGCGGGCCAGCACCTCGGCGGGCTCCACCAGGGGCACGTCGGGGAGCAGGGTCGCGGCGCGGCGGCGCGAGGCGTCGGAGACGCCGGACACGGCGACCGGGCGGTGCCCGGCGAGCTGGAGGGACGCCGCGAGGGCGGGCCCGACCCGGCCCGCGCCGACGACGCCGACCGTGAGCCGGGCGGGGCGGTCCCTCGCGTCGAGGGGTTCCTTGGAAACTGATGCGTTCACGGGGCGGTGGCCTTCCGTTCCAGTCCGCAGGGGGTACCGGACGATTTCTCTGCATGCTACGCCAGCGTTTCGGGGGACCTCATCTGCTGCCCACAGCCTGTGGATAACTTTTCGGACCTGCCACCCTCGGTCGGGTCGGGCGCCCGGAAACCCGCAGGCGCGCCGCTCGGTCTCCGGGCGATGATCGTCCCATGACGACGACGGACGAGCGGGAACGGCGACGGCGCAGACTGGCCGCGTGGCGGGGGGCGAAGGTGCTGGCCCGGATGGGTGCGGACGGCACGCTGGGCGAGCGGCTGACGGCGCTGGCGGCCGACGCCTCCTCGGTGCACGACCCGGACGACTGGACCGATGTGTACGGGGGCGGGGTCGTCACGGACCTGGAGCGGCGGGTGGCCGGGCTGCTGGGGATGGAGGCCGCGGCGTTCTTCCCGACCGGGACGATGGCCCAGCAGGTCGCGCTGCGGTGCTGGGCGGGGCGTACGGGGAACGCGACCGTGGCGCTCCATCCCCTCTCCCACCCGGAGCTGCACGAGGGCGGGGCGCTGGGTGCGGTGAGCGGGCTGCGGACGGTGCACCCGACGTCGGAGCCGAGGCTGCCGGACGCGGACGAGGTACGGGAGTTCCCCGAGCCGTTCGGGACGCTGATGCTGGAACTGCCGCTGCGGGACGCCGGGTTCGTGCTGCCGTCCTGGGCGGAGCTGACGGCGGTGGTGGAGGCGGCCCGTGAGCGGGACGCGGTGGTCCACCTCGACGGGGCCCGGCTGTGGGAGTGCGGGCCGCACTTCGGGCGGGAGCCGGCGGAGATCGCGGCGCTGGCGGACAGCGTGTACGTCTCGTTCTACAAGTCACTGGACGGGCTCTCCGGGGCGGTGCTCGCGGGGGCGGAGACGCTGGTGGAGGAGGCGCGGGTCTGGCGCCACCGGTACGGGGGCCAGGTCTTCCAGCAGTTCCCGGCGGCGCTCTCCGCCCTGCTGGGCCTGGAACGGGAACTGCCCCGCCTGCCGTCGTACGTGGCACACGCGAAGGTGGTGGCGGGGGCGCTGGCGGAGGGGTTCGCGGCGTCGGGGGCGCCGTGGTTCCGGGTGCATCCCGAGCCGCCGCACACGCACCAGTTCCAGGTCTGGCTTCCGTACGGGGCGGACGTGCTGGACGAGGCATCGGTGCGGCAGGCCGAGGAGACCGGCGTCTGCCTCTTCCGGCGCTGGTTCACGGGGGCAGCCGGGGCGGGGCTGCCGCCCGGCGTCTCCTTCACCGAGGTGACGGTGGCGGCGGACGGGCTGGAGTGGACGGCGGAGGACGTACGGCGGGCGGTGGAGGGGTTCATGGGGTACGTGCGGTAGGCCGGGGCGGCCCGGCCCCGCTGCCGGTCACGCCGGTCCGGGCGCGCGGGCGGTCCGGATGTGCGGGTGCTGTCGCTTCGCCCCCGGTCCGGGGTGTGGGCGCTGTCGCTTCGCCCCCGGTCCGGGGGCTCCGGCCTCAGACGCCCTGCGGGCCGGGCCGGACGCGCTCGTACAGGTCGCGCAGGACCGAGCGGTCGTGGCGGCCGGGGGGCGGAGGCGCGGTCCGGGTGAGCCGGGCGGCGCGGTAGGTGTCGAGCAGGTGCTGCTGAAGTGCGCTCATGGGACCAGCCTGCGGAGGCCGGGCCGTCCGCCGCCCGTGGATTGACGACCCCCGTCAAACGGGGCGACGGCCCGCCCTCCGGTCCCCCACCATGGAGGGGTGAGCGTGCACATAGACATCGCGGGACTCCCCACCGACCAGGTCGTCTTCGCGACCTCTCCGCTGGCCGAGCTGGGCCTGGCCCTGCACGCGCTCTCCGAGCCCGGCCACCATCCGGGGCTGCACGGCTGGGCGACCGCGACCGCGGCGGCCCTGGAGCCCGACCTCGCGGACCGGATGCTGGAGGCGGAGTTCCTGTGGCGGAACACCTTCTCCGACGTGTTCATGCCGTTCTCCGGCATCCGGGGCGGCGACGGCAGGACCGGGGCCACTCTCGCGGAGGACCTGGACCTGCTGGACAAGCTGGACGACGAACGGTTCGTCGCCGCGGCCCTGGAATTCACCTGCGCCAGCCATTACGGGGCCGGGTCGCCGTCCCCGCTGGGGAACGAGGCGATGCGGGTGCGCGCCCTGGACCTGGCGGCGGCGCGCGGCCCGCAGCAGATGGACTTCACCCGCCGGCTGCTGGCCGACCCCGCCTCCGTACGCGGCTGGGTACGGAGGCTGTTCGAGGACTGCGACCAGGCGTTCTTCGCGGACACCTGGCGGCGGGTCTCCGTACAGCTGGTCGCGGACGCCCGGCACAAGACGCAGCTCCTGCGGCGCAAGGGGCTGGCCGACGCGGTCGGGGCGGTCTCCGCCGCCGTGACGCTGGACGAGGAGGCCGGCCGGATCAGCGTCGACAAGCTGTCCGAGGGCCGGACCACCGCCGTGGACGCCGGCGTCGGCCGGGGCCTGACGCTCATCCCCACCAGCTTCGGCCGGCCCCACCTGATGGTGCTGCACGCACCGGGCTGGCGGCCGGTCATCCACTACCCGGTCCACCTGCCCGACCTTCCCGCGCCCGCCTCCGTGGAGCTGCTCCAGCTCCGTCTGGAGGCGCTGGCCCACCCGCTGCGGATGCGCCTCTGCCGCAACCTGGCCCGCTCCCCGTACACCACGGGCGAGCTGGCCGACTCCAACGGCATCACCTCCCCCGAGGTCTCCCGCCACCTCTCCGTGCTCAAGAAGGCGGGGCTGGTCACCACGCGGCGTCGCGGCCGCTACGTCCTGCACCAGCTGGACCTGACGGTCGTCGCCCGGCTCGGCAGCGACTTCCTGGAGGGCGTCCTGCGCTGAGCGGAGCCTGTGCGGGGGGATGCCGTGGAAGGCCCGGCCGCGCGGTCCGGCTGTCCGGCCGTCCCGCGTCAGCCCGCGCCGCCGCCGGCCCGGACCAGGCCGGTCTCGTAGGCGAGGACGACGACCTGGACCCGGTCGCGGAGGTTCAGCTTGGTGAGGATGCGGCCGACGTGCGTCTTGACCGTGGCCTCGGAGAGGACGAGGCGGGCGGCGATCTCCCCGTTGGAGAGGCCCTGGGCGACCAGGAGCGTGACTTCCCGTTCGCGTTCGGTGAGCTTGCCGACGTGCTTGTTCACGGGCTCCTTGCCGCCGCTGGGCAGCATCGGCGAGAAGCGGTCGAGCAGCCGGCGGGTGGTGGAGGGGGCGACGACCGCGTCCCCGCTGTGCACCGAGCGGATCGCGGCGAGGAGTTCGGCGGGCGGCACGTCCTTGAGCATGAAGCCGCTGGCCCCCGCCTTCAGCCCGGAGAAGGCGTACTCGTCGAGGTCGAACGTGGTCAGGATGAGCACCTTCGGCGGGTCCTGCTGCGCGCAGATGCGGCGGGTCGCCTCGACGCCGTCCAGCCGGGGCATGCGGACGTCCATCAGCACCACGTCGACGGGGGTGGACCGCAGCAGCTCGATCGCCTCCGCCCCGTCCCCGGCCTCGGCCACGACCTCCATGTCGGGTTGGGCCGCGAGCACCATCCGGAAACCGGTCCGCAGCAGCACCTGGTCGTCGACGAGCATCACGCGGATGGCCGTGGTCATGGGGATCGTGTCCTGTCCTGGGTCGGGTCTCGGGGTCGGAGCGGTCGGTCGTGCGGCCGGTCAGCTCGGCGGCTTGAGCGGCAGCAGGGCGCTGATCCGGAAACCGCCGCCGGGCCGGGGCCCGGCGTCCAGCGTGCCGCCGACCATGCCGACCCGCTCCCGCATCCCGATCATCCCGTGCCCGGCGCCGTCCGCGCCGCCGTCCTCGTACAGCTCGTGCGCGGCTCCCCGGCCGTCGTCCTCGATCAGCAGGCCGAGGCCGTCGTCGAAGTAGACCAGCCGGACGCTCGCCCCGGCATCGGGGCCGCCGTGCTTGCGGGTGTTCGTCAGGGCCTCCTGGACGACCCGGTACGCGGTCAGCTCCACACCGCTGGGCAGCGGGCGGGGCGTGCCCTCGACCTTGAAGTCGACCTCCAGACCGGTCTGCCGGACCTGCTCGACCAGGTCCTCGATCTGCCGCACGTCGGGCTGGGGAACGTACTCCCCGCTCTCCGGGCCGTCACCGGTCCGCAGCACGCCCAGCAGCCGCCGCATCTCCGCCAGCGCCTGGCGGCCGGTGCTGGAGATGGTCTCCAGCGCCTGGCGGGCCTGGTCGGGGGCGGCGTCCATGACATACGCGGCGCCGTCGGCCTGGACGACCATCACGGACACGTTGTGCGCGACGACGTCGTGCAGTTCGCGGGCGATCCGGGCCCGTTCGGCGGCGACCGCGACCTTGGACTGCGCCTCGCGTTCCCGCTCCAGCCGGGCGGCCCGCTCCTCCAGCTGGTCGAAGTAGGCGCGCCGGGTCCGCAGCGAGTCCCCGAGCACCCAGGCCAGGACGAACGGCACGGTCATGATGATCGTCACGAAGATCACCTGCGCCCAGGACCCGCCCGGCTCGGCCTCCCACCGCAGCTGGGACAGGGCCGCCGCGCTCAGGCTGCAGACCAGGGCGAGCCGGGACGCCCAGCGCTCCCCGATCGTGGCCACGGTGTACGTGATCACCAGCATCGCGAAGTCCCCGACGCCCGGCCGGACGTCGAACACCAGCTGCACGACGCCCACCAGGATCGTGAGCAGCAGCATCTTCTCGGGGGCCCTGCGGCGCAGCGCCACGACCGTGGAGAGACCGAGCGCGACCGGGACCGCGACGATCGCCTCGCGCCCCGCGTCGTACGTGCCCGACACCAGCGACAGGCCGGAGAGCCCGAGGAGGAAGACGGCCCAGAAGACGTCGACGCCCGTCGGGTGTCTGCGGATGAAGTCGTAGAGGCGCTGCACGTGACCAAGCGTAAGGACAGCCGATCGGTGCCCGGGTCAACCGGAGGGCCGATCCGGCTCCGGGCCCGTACTCCCCAAGGTGGAGGGCGGCCCGGCTTCCCGAGGTGGAGACCCGTCCGCGCCGGGCCCCCGAGCGCCCCCGGGACCCGCACGCGGGCCCCGGGGCGGGAGACTGGGCCGGGTGACGGACGTGACGGACGAGTGGCGCGGTTGGCGGGAGGCGGCGCGGACCGCCCTGTACGGGGACGAGGGCTTCTACTGCGGACCGGAGGGGCCCGCGGGGCATTTCCGTACGTCGGTGCACGCCTCGCCCCTCTTCGCGGGGGCGGTGGCCCGGCTGCTGACCGGGATCGCACGGGAGCTGGGCACCGGCACGATCGCGCTGGTGGACATGGGCGCGGGGCGGGGCGAGCTGCTGACCGGAGTGCTGGCCGCGCTGCCGGAGGGGCTGGAGGTGACCCCGTACGCCGTCGAGATCGCCGCCCGGCCGCCGGGCCTGGACCCCCGGATCGTGTGGTGCGCGGAGCCGCCGGCCGGGGTCACGGGGCTGCTGTTCGCCAACGAGTGGCTGGACAACGTTCCGGCGGAGGTGGCGGAGGCGGACGCGGACGGCGTCCCCCGGTACGTCGAGGTGCGGACCTCCGACGGGGCGGAGCGGCTGGGCGAGCCGGTGGCCGGGGCGGACGCGGCGTGGCTGGAGCGCTGGTGGCCACTGTCCGCACCGGGCGAGCGGGCGGAGATCGGGCGGCCCCGCGACGCGGCCTGGGCGGGGGCGGTGGGGTGCCTGGCCGCCGGACTCGCGGTGGCGGTGGACTACGCCCATGTACGGGGCGCCCGGCCGCCCTTCGGGACGCTGACCGGCTTCCGGGGCGGGCGCGAGGTGCGGCCCGTGCCGGACGGCTCCCACGATCTGACCGCGCACGTGGCGCTGGACGCCTGCGCGGCGGCGGTCCCGTACGCGAGCGCCGAACTGACCGACCAGCGGACCGCGCTGCACCGCCTCGGCGTGGGCGGCGACCGGCCGCCGCTGCACCTGGCCGCCACCGATCCGGCGGGGTACGTGCGCGCGCTGGCGGCGGCCGGCGAGGCGGCGGAGCTGACCGCACGCGGCGGTCTCGGCGACTTCGGCTGGCTGCTGCACCGGGTGGGCCTGCCGGAACGCGGGTGACCACCGGCCCCAGGCCCGACCGGGCCGGGGGGAATCCCGGCGCGACGGGGCCGGACGGAATCAGGGGGAACGCAGCAGGGGGAATGCAGGGGGAATACTGTCCCGCATGACGGAGACGACGATCGGCATCGGCGGAGCGGCGGAGAGCACCGACATGGTGCTGAACATCGGTCCCCAGCACCCCTCGACGCACGGGGTCCTCCGGCTGCGGATCGTGCTGGACGGCGAGCGCGTCCAGCACGCGGAGCCGGTCGTCGGGTACATGCACCGGGGCGCGGAGAAGCTGTTCGAGGCCCGCGACTACCGGCAGATCGTCATGCTCGCCAACCGCCACGACTGGCTCTCCGCGTTCTCGAACGAGCTGGGCGTCGTGATGGCCGTCGAGCGGATGCTCGGCATGGAGGTGCCCGAGCGCGCGGTGTGGACGCGAACGCTGCTGGCCGAGCTGAACCGGGTCCTCAACCACCTGATGTTCCTCGGCTCCTACCCCCTCGAACTCGGCGGCATCACCCCCGTCTTCCACGCCTTCCGGGAGCGCGAGGAGCTCCAGGCGGTGATGGAGGAGGTCTCCGGCGGGCGGATGCACTACATGTTCAACCGGGTCGGCGGGCTCAAGGAGGACATCCCGGCGGGCTGGACCGGCCGGGTCCGCGACGCGGTCGCCTCCGTCCGCTCCCGGATGGACGTGTACGAGGACCTGGTCCTCGGCAACGAGATCTTCCGGGGCCGTACGCGGGACGTGGGCGTCCTGTCCGCCGGGGCGGTGCACGCGTACGGGGTGTCCGGCCCGATCGCCCGCGCCTCGGGCGTCGACTTCGACCTGCGGCGCGACGAGCCGTACCTCGCGTACGGGGAGCTGCTGGACACCCTGGAGGTCGTCACCCGGACCGAGGGCGACTGCCTGGCCCGTTTCGAGTGCCTGCTGGAGCAGACGCTCAACTCGCTGGACCTGGCCGACGCCTGTCTGGACCGGATGGCCGGCCTGGCGCCCGGCCCGATCAACCAGCGGCTGCCCAAGGTGCTCAAGGCGCCGGAGGGCCACACCTACGCCTGGACGGAGAACCCGCTCGGGGTCAACGGCTACTACCTGGTGTCCAAGGGCGAGAAGACGCCCTACCGGCTGAAGCTGCGCTCGGCCTCGTTCAACAACATCCAGGCGCTCACCGAACTGCTGCCGGGCACGCTGGTCGCCGACATGGTGGCGATCCTGGGCTCGCTGTTCTTCGTCGTCGGGGACATCGACAAGTAGCCCCCCACCGGGCCCGCCCGCGGCCGGTGTCCGGCCGCGGGCATCACGCCGTGCGGTGTCCGGTCAGGACACCGCGCCGCGCAGCCGCGCCACGTCGATCTGCTCGGTCTCGTCGTGCGCGGTGAGGTCGATGACCTTGCCGACCGCGCGGTGCTCCACCGCCCCCGTGCGGTGGGCGGCGAGCGCCTCCTCGCCGACGACGTCCGCGAGGTCCTCGTTCTGCACGGACTCGATCGCGGCGTTCGCCTGCTGGGCGGCCGGGGTCGTCCGGGGACCCGGATCCTCCTGGGGACCCGAGTCCTCGCGGGGGCTGCGGGCGCCTCCGCCGTCCTGAGCGCTCCGGGCGCCCCGAGGCGTGCGGGCGCTCGGGGTGGTGCGGGCGCCCTGGTTGCCGAAGTAGTCGAAGGCGCCCTGCGGCGACAGGTGGCGGCGCGCCGCGTACGGGACGACGGACGAGGCCGCCGGGGTCGCGCGCGGCACGGCCGCGGGCGCGAGCGCGGAGGCGTCCGAAGCCCGCGGGCCCACCGTCTCCGGGGCTCCCGCTTCCGGGGTCTTCGGGCCCGTCGCCGGGGAGCGCCCGGCGAGTGCGCGCCGCCGGACCAACTCCGCCGTACGGCGGGCCTCCTGGATTTTCGCGTTGCGCGTGAGGTTCATCAGGGCCTCGTCCGCGCGCCGGTACGTCTCGGGCGTCGGCGTGGACCGTGCGGGCAGCAGCTCCCTGGGCGCGGACGCCTCGATGGCGAGCTGCCTGCGGCCCTCCAGCGCGCTGGCCCGCTCGGTCTCGGCATTGGCGTAACGACGCAGCAGTCCGGCGTGCTCCCCGCGCAGTCCCGCCAGCTCCACGCGCTTGCGGCGGAGCTTGGTCTCCAGTCGGGTGCGCAGCTCGCGCGACTCCTCCAGGTCCTGCTCCAGCTCGGCGATCCGCTCCTCGGCCCGCCATTCGTCGCGGGTGCGGGCGCGCGTCAGCTCGGCGACCCGCAGTCCCGCGGCCCGGTCCCAGCTCCGCATCAGGTACGCGCCGGTGACGGCGGCGGCCGCCACAGCGGCCACCAGGCCGCGCAGGAGCAGGGGTTCGGACAGCAGCCAGGCGCCGGCGGCACCGACGACCGACACGCCCGCCACCACGGAGGGGGGCAGGATTCTGTGGAGGGGCGGCGAATGGCGGTGGCGTCCACGTGGCATGGCCTGAAATTTACCGTGTGTACGGGCCACTTGGGGGGCCGCCCGGAAATCTGTTCCCCGCCGGTTACCTCGCGGCCCCCGAAGTCGCTCCTCCCGGCCCTTTTCCCCGGACCGCGCGCTACTTCCCGATCAGGTTCTTCGACTCCAGATACTCCTGGGCGACATCGGCGGGCTTGGCCCGCTCGGCGTCGACCTTCCGGTTCAGCTCGGCGAGATCTTCGGTCGTGAGCGTGGCGGTCAGCTTGCCCAGCGCGTCGGCGATCTCCGGCGCGCCCGCGTCCTTCGTATGCAGAACCGGAAGGACGTTGTCCGCGTTCTGCAGCTTCTTGTCGTCCTCCAGGAACACGAGCCCGTCCATCACCGCGTCCGTCGTGGTCGTCAGGACCAGTTGGGCCTTGCCGTCGCGGACCGCCTGCTTGGACTGCGGGCTGCCGACGCCCTTGGGGTCGATACCGGTGACGTCGATGCCGTACGTCTTCTTGAGGCCGGGCGCACAGAACGGCCGTACCTCGCACTCGTCGCCCGCCGCGATCTTGACCTTGATCTTCGCCTTCCCCAGATCGGAAAGGGTCGTGAGGTCGTTCTTCTCGGCGAATTCCTTCGAGACCGCGAAGGCGTTCTGGTCCACGGCCTTTCCGGCCGGGAGGACCGTGAGGCCCAGCGGTCCGGCGAGGCCCTTCAGCGCGGAGACCGTGGCCTCGACGTCGCCGGAGGCCACCGGCTCGGCCTGCGCCTTGTCGGCGCCGTTGACCTTGGCGTTGAGGAATTCGGCGATCGTGGCCGCGTACTCCGGTACGACGTCGATCTCGCCCTTCTCCAGCGACGGCTCGTACAGCTCACGGTTCTTCACCGTGGTGACGGAGGTGCTGTATCCGGCGTCGCCCAGGATTCGCGCGTACAGCTCGGCGAGCACCTTGGACTCGGTGAACGCGGCCGAGCCGACGACCAGCGTGCCCTTCTCGCCACCGCCGCCCGAGGAGCCCGAACCGCCCTTCTCCTGCTCCAGGCTGTCGCCGCCGCAGGCCGCGAGCGACCCGGCCAGCGCCACCATGCCGACGACCGCACCGGCTATCCGCGTGGTCCTGCTCATATGTGTCGTTCTCCGTCCGAACCGAGGAATGTGATCAGAAGAAAGCACGCCGGAAGCATGCTGTGCGCTCATGCGGACCTGCGCCGGCGGAGGGGGGAGAGCAGCCGGTCCAGGCCCACCAGCACGCCCTCCACCGCCAGGGCGAGCCCGGCGACCAGGACGGCCCCGGCGAAGACCTGGGCGGTGTCGTAGGTGTTGAACCCGGCGGTGATGATGCGGCCGAGACCGCCGAGGCCGACCATCGCGGCGATGGAGGCGGTGGCCACGACCTGGACGGCGGCGGAGCGCAGCCCGGTCATGATCATCGGGTGGGCGAGCGGCAGCTCGACCCGGACGAAGAGCTGGACGCCCGACATCCCCATGCCGCGCGCCGCCTCCACCACGGCCCGGTCCACCTCCCGCATGCCGACATAGGCGTTGGTCAGCAGCGGCGGCACCGCGAACAGCACCAGCGCGATGATGGTGGGCCAGTACCCCGCGTTGCGCAGGGGCGTGACCATGAACAGGGCCAGGACCGCGAAGACCGGGACGGCCCGCCCCACGTTGGAGATGTTGACCGCGAGCGGCCCTCCCCTGCCGATGTGCCCCAGGTACAGGGCGAGCGGCAGGGCCAGCGCGCAGGCTGCCGCGAGGGCGACCCCGCTCACGTACAGGTGCTCGCCGAGCCGGTGGGCGGCCCCGCCGTCCCCCGACCAGTTGGCCCCGGTGGTCAGCCAGGCCCAGGCGTCGCCGATGACTCCCACGGATCAGCCCACCTCCGTCTTCGCCGGGGCGGGCGGCCCCGCGTCCGTCGTCGCCGGGACCGGTGGCCCCGTGTCCGTCCTCGTCGCGGCCGGCCGGGCCGCTCCGGGGAGGCGCGTCCAGGGCGTCAACAGCCGCTGGAGGCCGAGCAGCAGCAGATCCGCCGCCACCGCGAGCAGCACGCACAGCACCGAGGCGGTGAGCACCTGGGCCCTGAAGAAGCTGGGGAGCGCGTCCTCGATGAGATTGCCGAGGCCGCCCTTGCCGACGAGCGAGCCGACCGTGGTCAGCGCGACGGTCGACACGGTGGCTATCCGCAGACCCGCCATCACCGCCGGCAGCGCCAGCGGCAGCTCCACCTCCCACAGCAGCCTCGCCGGCCCGTACCCCATGCCGCGCGCGGCCTCCCTGGCCTCCTGCGGCACCGCTTCGAGCCCGGCCAGGATGTTGCGCACGAGGATGGTCAGCGAGTAGAGCACCAGCCCGGTCACGACGAGGGCGGCCGACAGCCCGAACAGGGGCAGCAGCAGCGAGAACATCGCCAGCGAGGGCACGGTGTAGAGCACGGTCGTCAGCCCGAGCACCGTCCCGGCGAACCCCCGGCCCCGGCGGGCGAGCAGCGCCAGCGGAAAGGCCACCGCGAGCCCGATCAGCACCGAGGCGACCGTGATGCCGATGTGCTGCACGGTCGCGTCCGTCAACTCCTGGCTGCGGGAACGCAGATACTCCCCGCAGATCCAGTCGTTCGTCACCAGGCAGCTCTGCTCGGCCATCCGCCCTCCACCTCCCGCTCCCCTCACCACCCGGACCACTGCCCCGGACCCTTTCCGGAACACCCTCCGAGGCCCTCCCGTTCTCCCCGGGCCCCCGGATCGCGCCGGATCTCCCGAATCGAACTGATGACTGGCGAGCCTATCCTCGACCACCGACCATCGCGGAGGGCTGTCGCATTCCGGCAACACGCCCTTCACGAAACGCCCTCCACAATGGGGAACCATGATCCGTTTCGAGCACGTCACCAAGCGGTACGCCGACGGCACGACCGCCGTCGACGACCTTTCCTTCGAGGTCGCCGAGGGTGAACTGGTCACGCTCGTCGGACCGTCCGGTTGCGGCAAGACGACCACCATGAAGATGGTGAACCGGCTGATCGAACCGACCGAGGGCCGGATATTCCTCGACGGGGACGACATATCCGCCATCGATCCCGTGCGACTGCGCCGCAGAATCGGCTACGTGATCCAGCAGGTCGGCCTCTTCCCGCACAAGACGGTGCTGGAGAACACCGCGACCGTTCCCCATCTGCTGGGCTGGAAGCGCGGAAAGGGACGCGAACGCGCCGCCGAACTCCTCGACCTGGTCGGACTCGACCCTTCCGTTCACGGTGACCGTTATCCGGAACAGCTTTCCGGCGGTCAGCGCCAACGTGTCGGCGTGGCACGGGCATTGGCCGCCGACCCGCCCGTCCTCCTGATGGACGAGCCTTTCGGAGCGGTCGATCCGGTCGTCCGCGAGCACCTCCAGAACGAATTCCTGAAACTCCAGGCCCAGGTCCGCAAGACCGTGCTGTTCGTCACGCACGACATCGAGGAGGCCGTCCGCCTCGGCGACCGGATCGCCGTCTACGGGCAGGGCCGCATCGAGCAGTTCGACTCGCCCGCCACCGTGCTGGGAGCCCCCGCCACCCCGTACGTGGCCGACTTCGTCGGTGCGGACCGCGGCCTCAAGCGGCTGTCGGTGACGCCCATCGAGGAGAGCGACCTCGACCAGCCGCCGGTGGTCCACCTCGACGACCCGCTGGCCTCGGCCACCGAACGGCTCCGGTCCGAAGGTGCGCGGTGGGCGGTCGTCCTGGACGGCCGGGACAACCTCCACGGCTGGATTCCCGCCGATGCCGCCGCGGGGGCGACCGCCGGGGGGACCGTCCGCGAGCACGCCCGCCGGATGGAGGCGTGGCTTCCGCTGGGCGCGCCCCTCAAGCAGGCGTTCGCCACCATGCTCCAGCACGACGCGGGCTGGATCGCGGTCATCGCCGAGGAGAGCGAGGGCCGCTTCCTCGGCGTGCTGACCCCGGCCCGGCTGCACGAGGCCCTGCGCCGCTCGATCGACGCGGACGCCCAGGACGTACCGCGGGCGGAGGTCGCCCTGGAGACGGTGGCGACCATCGCAACGGCGTAGCGGGGCACGGTCGGCGGTCGGGCGCGGCGGCGCGGCGGGGGCGCGGGACACGCGGTTCGGCGGGTGCGACGGCGTCGCGGCGACGCGGTCCGGAGGGGGCGCGCTCACGCGTCGAGTGCGTCGAAATGCCCCGGCCGCCCCGCTGCTCCGCCCCGCCACCCCGCTCCGCTGCCCCGCCGCCCCGTGGCGAACGCCCCGGCCTGGCGCGTTCAGTCCGCGCCGAGCCGGGCGCTCAGCCACTCCAGGGCCGGCGGGATCTCGCGCCGCCAGGTCGTGAAATTGTGCCCGCCGCTGTCGAGCACGATGGAGGAGACCCGCGCGGGCGCCTTCACCTTCTCGATGAACTCCATCGTGCTCCCGAGGTTGTCCTCGCCCTCCCTCGACGTCGTCACCAGGAAGGACCCGCCCGACGGCGGCCGGTGCTCCAGGTTCCACAGCAGGTCGGCCCGGTCGCGCAGCTCCTGCCGCCCCTGGAAGAGGTCGCCGGTCGTCGGGTCCTCGGCCGCCCGGTAGTACGCGGAGAGCCCGGCGCTCGCCGCGTACCGGTCCGGGTGGAGCATCCCGAGCTTCAACGCGCAGTAACCGCCGGTGGAGTTGCCGATGATCCCCCAGTTGCGGGCCTTCGTCCCGACCCGGTAGGCCCCCGCGACCGCCTCCGGAAGGTCCTTCGCGAAGAACGTCTCCGTCCGCGGGCCCTTCGGGACGTCCACGCACTCGGTGTCGCGCGGCGGCGCGACGGTCGGCCGGAGCATCACCAGGATCATCGGGCGGGCCTTCCCCGCCCTCACCCGCTCATGCGCCGTCTGCGGGTAGCGCAGACCCTTCAGGAGGTTCTCGGCCGTGCCCGGATAGCCGGTGAGGACCACGGCGGCCGGGAACGTGCGCCCGGCGTACGCCGCCCGGAAGTACTCGGGCGGCAGATAGACGTACGCCGGCGAGTCGATGCCCGACGTGCGCCCCGAGATCACCACCTGGTCGATCCGCCCGCCGACCGAGGGCACCCGGCCGCCCGGCACGTCCGGGTGCCGGGAGGCGATCCGCGTCAGGTGCCGGGAGCCGGCCGCGCCCTTCGCTCCGCTCCCGTGGTCGGTGACGACCCCCAGCTCCTGCTTCTGCCCGAAGAGATCGGCCCAGGAGCCGTAGAAGAGAAAGGCGTTGTTCGCCGCCAGTCCCACCGCGGCGAACAGCGTCAGCTGGGTCGCCAGCAGCAGCCCGATCCGGCCCGAGACGGCGGCCGCGCCGGGCCGGGCGAGCCGTGGCCAGAACCGGACCGTGGCGGCGAACAGCGCGACGGCAGCCGCCGCCACGACCGCCAGAACTGCCGTGCTGGTGAGACCCATGAGCGTGCTTTCTCCGTGCTTCCGTACCGGGCTGGACGTGGAACTGGACGAGGGACTGGGCGGGGAACAGGACGAGGGGCCGGGCGTGGAACTGGACCAGGACCGGCCGAGGGCCGGAGGAAGGCCGGATGCGGGAAATTTCCGGAATGTGGGTGAACCCCCGCTCCCCCGCCCCCGTCCTAGAGGGCGCACATCGTCCGAGCGGCTCCGGCCGGCGGACTCAGGGAATCTCACGCGAAGCCACGGGAAGCGATGTCTGTCACGCTAGATGGGGACAAGTCGGTATCGGTTCCGCCGCGCGTCCGCCGGTTGCTCCAGGGGCCGCGTCCCGCGTCCGTACCGGCGATCGTGGGCACCGCCTGCACGGTCGTCGGGCTGATCGACGTCGCCGCCGGGGTCTTCCCCCGCTTCCGACACAGCCGGGTGCACTCCCTGGCCGAAGTGCTCCCCGGAGCGTTCGGCCCGTTCGCCGCCGCGCTCTCGCTGAGCGCGGGCGTGCTGCTGCTCCTGCTCGCGCACGGGCTGAAGCGGCACAAGCGGCGGGCCTGGCGGGCGGCGGTGGTCCTGCTGCCCGCGGGGGCCGCGGCCCAGTTCGCGTACCGCCACTCGATCGTCGGGGTGCTCGTCCCGCTGGTGCTCTGCTGGCTGCTGGTGCGCCACCGGGACCAGTTCCGGGCGCTGCCCGACCCGCGCAGCCGCTGGCGTGCCCTCATCAACTTCGTGCTGCTCGGGGCCGGTTCGCTGGGGCTCGGGCTGATCATCGTCAGCGTCCACCCCGGCCGGGTCGTCGGGGATCCGTCCATCGCCGACCGCCTCCAGCACGTGCTGTACGGCCTGTTCGGCGTCGAGGGGCCCGTCGACTACACCGGGCGGACCGGTTGGACGGTCGCCTACTCCCTGGGGGCGCTCGGCCTGCTGACCGCCGTCACCACCGTCTACTTCGCCTTCCGCCCCGAACACCCGGCCGCCCGCCTCACGGAGGACGACGAGGAGCGGCTGCGGGCCCTGCTGGAGCGGCACGGCGGCCGGGACTCGCTCGGCCACTTCGCGCTCCGCCGCGACAAGGCCGTCGTCTTCTCCCCCAGCGGCAAGGCCGCCGTCTGCTACCGGGTCGTCTCCGGGGTGATGCTGGCCGGGGGCGACCCGGTCGGGGACGTGGAGGCGTGGCCGGGCGCGATCGAGCGCTTCATGGACGAGGCACGGGCGCACTCCTGGACGCCCGCCGTGATGGGCTGCAGCGAGACCGGCGGACAGGTCTGGACCCGCGAGACCGGGCTCACCGCCCTGGAGCTGGGGGGCGAGGCGGTGGTGGACGCGGCGGATTTCTCCCTCGCCGGACGGGCCATGCGGAACGTGCGCCAGATGGTCAAGCGCATCGAGCGGGCCGGTTACGAGACCCGGGTCCGGCGGGCACGTGACATCGGCGACACCGAGCTGGACCGCATCCGGCGCGCCGCGGCCGACTGGCGCGGCACCGACACCGAGCGCGGCTTCTCCATGGCGCTGGGCCGGATCGGCGACCCGGCCGACGGCGACTGCGTGATCGCCACCGCCCACCTCCCCGGCTCCGGCACGGAGGAGCCCCCCTACGGCGACCTGAAGGCAGTCCTCCACTTCGTCCCCTGGGGGCGCGACGGGATGTCGCTGGAGCTGATGCGCCGCGACCGCTCGGCCGACCCCGGCATGAACGAGCTCCTGATCGTCGCCTCCCTCCAGGCCGCCGAGAAGCTCGGCGTCGCGCGGGTCTCGCTGAACTTCGCCATGTTCCGCTCCGCGCTCGCCCGCGGCGAGCGGCTCGGGGCCGGACCGGTGCTGCGCTGCTGGCGCGGGCTGCTGATCTTCCTGTCACGCTGGTTCCAGATCGAGTCGCTGTACAAGTTCAACGCCAAGTTCCAGCCGCGCTGGGAGCCCCGCTTCGTGGTCTTCCGCACCAGCCGCGACCTGCCCCGCATCGGGCTCGCGGCGATGCGGGCGGAAGGGTTCGTGAACCTCTCACCGCCCCGCCCGTTCCGCACCCGTACCGCGCGCCCGTGCGGTCACGCGGCACGGACGCCCGCCGAGCACGAGGTGAGCGCGGCCTGACGGCGGCGCCGCCGGGTGCGGCAGGTTCTAGTCTGGTCGTATGAGTACGTCACGCACGCGGGGCACGGTCCGAGGGCTGCCGGAGTGGGACCGCTGTGCGGTCATGGGGGTCGTCAACGTGACGCCCGACTCCTTCTCCGACGGCGGCCGCTGGTTCGACACCACGGCCGCCGTCAAACGCGGCCTGCACCTGGTGTCCGAGGGCGCGGACCTGGTCGACGTGGGCGGCGAGTCCACCCGCCCGGGCGCCAGCCGGGTCGACGAGGCGGAGGAGCTGCGCCGGGTCGTCCCGGTCGTGCGGGGGCTGGCCTCCGAGGGCGTCACCGTCTCCGTGGACACCATGCGCGCCCGCGTCGCGGAACAGGCCGTCGCCGCCGGGGCCGTCCTGGTCAACGACGTCAGCGGCGGTCTCGCGGACCCGGACATGATCCCGGCGGTCGCCGACGCGGACGTCCCGTTCGTGGTGATGCACTGGCGCGGATTCAGCGAGTCGATGAACAGCCGCGCGGTGTACGGGGACGTCGTCGCCGAGGTCCTCGACGAGCTGCGGCAGCGGATGGACGCGGTGGTCGCGGGCGGGGTCGCCCCGGAACGCCTCGTGATCGACCCCGGCCTCGGCTTCGCCAAGGACGCGGCCCACGACCTGGCGCTGGTCGCGCACCTGGCCGGGCTGCACGCGCTGGGCCGCCCGCTGCTGGTGGCCGCCTCCCGCAAACGGTTCCTCGGACATGTGCTGGCGGGCCACGGCGCGGCCCCGCCGCCCGCCCGCGAACGCGACGCGGCGACCGCGGCCGTCTCCGCGCTCTCCGCGGCGGCCGGCGCCTGGGCGGTCCGGGTCCACGAGGTGCGGGCCACCGCCGACGCGGTCCGCGTCGCCCGCGCGGTCGAGGGAGCCGCGTGAACGAGGAGCACGCACGGGCCGCCGCCGACATCGCGGAGGTCGAGGCGGCCAACACCGCCTTCTACGAGGCGCTGGAGCGCGGCAACCTCGACGCGCTCTCCGCCGGCTGGCTGCCGGGCGAGGATCTGACCGTCTCCTGCGTCCACCCCGGCTGGCCGGTGCTCACGGGCCGCCGTGAGGTGCTGCGCAGTTACGCCCTGATCATGGCGAACACCGACTACATCCAGTTCTTCCTCACCGACGTCAACGTGGCGATGACCGGCGACACCGCTCTGGTCACCTGCACCGAGAACATCCTCAGCGGCGGTCCGGCCGAGGAGGGCGACGCGCTGGGCCCGCTGGTGGGCCGCCTCGTCGTCGCCACCAACGTGTTCCGGCACACGGCGGACGGCTGGAAGCTCTGGTCCCACCACGGATCGCCCGTCCTGGCCGACTCCGACGAGGACGACGCGACCGCCTCCTGAAGCGCGGAAGCCCTCCTCCTTGGCCGGGGGAAACCCCCTCCCGAGGAGGAAACACCCGCACGAGTGGGTACGGGTCCGATGGGGATTGCGCCCGGCGCCACCGGGTATGGGCGGCTACCAGCCCGCCGGGGCGCGGTCATGGCCCCACGGGCGAGCACCGCCGGTGCTCGCAGGTAGATTCGACAGCCGGCACCTCACCGCCCGCACGCGGCCGGGGCGCCCCCCGACCAACGACAGCAGGAGTGATTCGCGTGGATCGTGTCGCGCTGCGCGGCCTCAAGGCCCGCGGGCACCACGGTGTCTTCCCCCGGGAGCGGGAGGAGGGCCAGACCTTCATCGTCGACCTGGTGCTCGGTCTCGACACCCGGCCCGCGGCGGCCACCGACGACCTGGCCCGCACGGTGCACTACGGCGTGGTGGCCGAGGAGGTCGTCGACGTGGTGACCGGCGAGCCGGTGGATCTGATCGAGACGCTCGCCGAGCGGATCGCCCAGCAGTGCCTGAAGCACGAAGGCGTCCAGGAGGTCGAGGTCGTGGTGCACAAGCCGGACGCGCCGATCACCGTCCCCTTCGACGACGTCACCATCACCATCACCCGGAGCCGATCATGACCGCGTTCTCGACCGAGGGCCAGAGCGACCCGACCGTACAGCCGGTTCCGGCGGCCGTCGTCCGGCAGGTGGACGCCGCCGACGTCACCCTCTCCAACCCCAAGATGGCCGTGATCGCCCTCGGCTCCAATCTGGGCAACCGGCTGGAGACCCTCCAGGGGGCCGTCGACGCCCTGGAGGACACTCCCGGCCTCCGGGTCAAGGCGGTCTCCCCGGTGTACGAGACGGAGCCCTGGGGCGTCGACGCGGACTCCCAGCCCGCCTACTTCAACGCCGTCATCCTCGTGAAGACGACGCTGCCCCCCGCCTCCCTGCTGGAGCGCGGCCAGGCCGTCGAGGAGGCGTTCGACCGGGTCCGCGAGGAGCGCTGGGGCCCCCGCACCATCGACGTGGACATCGTGGCGTACGCCGACGTCCTCTCCGACGACCCGGTGCTCACCCTCCCCCACCCCCGCGCCCACGAGCGGGCCTTCGTCCTCGCCCCCTGGCACGACGTGGACCCCGAGGCCCAGCTGCCCGGCGCCGGACCGGTGGCCGAGCTGCTCGCCGGGATCGGCCGCGCCGGTGTGCTGCCCCGCGCCGACCTGGAACTGCGTCTGCCGGAGTAATCGTTAGGCTCGACGGACGGCGGTCCGGCGCACGGCCGGACCGGGTACAGGCGGCGCGAAGGGCGGCTCACGCGGTGAAGCAACTACGGCTCGGGGTACTGGCGGGCCTCTTCGCGGCCGCCGGTGTCCTCTCCTGGGGCGGGGCCCGCCTCTGGGACTCCGTCGGCACCCTGCCGAGCGTTCCGCTGGCCGCGTCGATCGTGCTGGCGGTGATCGCGGTGATCCTCCTCGCCACCGCCCTGTCCACCCGCACCCGCCTGCGCGCCCAGCGCGAGCGCCGCCCCGGCGCCAAGGGCGTCGAGCCCCTGTTCGCGGCCCGCGCGGTCGTCTTCGGCCAGGCCAGCGCCCTGGTCGCCGCCCTGGTCGCCGGTCTGTACGGCGGCGTCGGCGTCTTCCTGCTCGGCTTCCTCGACATCCCGCCCCGCCGCGACCAGGCCATCTACGCGGGCGCGGCGGTGGTCGCCGGCATCGCCGTCGTCGCCGCCGCCCTCTTCCTGGAGCGCGTCTGCCGCCTCCCGGAGGACGGCAACGACGACGGCACGGGCACCGCGGCCGCGTGACACACCACGGGCCCGGTCCCGGCCGCACGACGCGGCCGGGACCGGGCCCGTGGTGTGTTCCGGGGGCGTCAGCGCGCCAGTATCAGGCTCATCGCCTCGGCGCGGGTCGAGGCGTCACGCAGCTGGCCGCGCACGGCCGACGTGGTGGTCTTCGCACCGGGCTTGCGGATGCCCCGGACCGACATGCACATGTGCTCGGCCTCGATCACCACGATCGCGCCCCGCGCCTCCAGGATGCGCATGAGCGAGTCCGCCACCTGGGTGGTGAGACGTTCCTGCACCTGGGGCCTGCGGGCGAAGACGTCCACCAGGCGGGCCAGCTTCGACAGGCCGGTGATCTTGCCCGTCTCGGCCGGGATGTAGCCGACGTGGGCGACCCCGTGGAAGGGCAGCAGGTGGTGCTCGCAGAGCGACATGATCTCGATGTCCTTCACCAGGATCATCTCGTCGTGTCCGAGGTCGAAGGTCGTGGTGAGCACGTCCTCGGGTTCCTGCCGCAGCCCGGCCAGGATCTCCTGGTACGCCCGCGCCACCCGTCCCGGCGTCTCCCGCAGACCCTCGCGGTCCGGGTTCTCGCCGACGGCGATCAGCAGCTCGCGCACGGCCGCCTCGGCCCGCTTCTCGTCGAATGCGCCGATCGGACCCTGGCCGTCCAGCGTCACCGGGTCGGTCATCTGTGCCTCGTTCCTCTGTGCTGTCCGTGCGCGGGTTCGCGACCGGACATCGCGGGCCTACGGAAAAGCCGCGCCCCCACAGGCTAGAACCTGGGGGGCGCGGCATCCATTCCGGGCCCGGTCCGGCCCCCGTGACGGGGGTCTCACCGGAGCGTCCGGGACGCGACTAGCTGTCGGGACGGTCCTCGGGGATCGGCTCGGTGGACGGGCCGATGTCCTTCGTCAGGTCCGCCGGGGCGATCTCCGGCGGGGTGGCCGAACCGTTGGCGGAGCCGTTGGTGAGGGCCAGTTCCTTGGGCGAGAGCACCGGGGGCCGCGTCGACGGGGTGCGCCGGGAGGACCCGGTCCACGCCGGGCGGGCGGGACGCTTCACGATCGGGGCGAAGATCTCCGCGATCTCGTCCTTGCCCAGCGTCTCCTTCTCCAGGAGTTCGAGCACCAGGGCGTCGAGGATGTCGCGGTTCTCGACGAGAATCTCCCACGCGTCGTTGTGGGCGGTCTCGATGAGTTTCTTGACCTCCTCGTCGACCAGCGCCGCGACCTCTTCCGAGTAGTCGCGCTGGTGGCCCATCTCGCGGCCCAGGAAGGGCTCCGAGTTGTCGCCGCCGAACTTGATCGCGCCGAGGCGCTCCGTCATGCCGTACTGCGTGACCATCGCGCGGGCCGTCGCCGTGGCCTTCTCGATGTCGTTCGCCGCACCGGTGGTCGGGTCGTGGAAGACCAGCTCCTCGGCCGCGCGCCCGCCCAGCATGTACGCCAGCTGGTCGAGCATCTCGTTGCGGGTCGTGGAGTACTTGTCCTCCTCCGGGAGCACCATCGTGTAACCGAGGGCGCGGCCGCGGGAGAGGATCGTGATCTTGTGGACCGGGTCCGACTGGGGAGATGCCGCCGCGACCAGGGCGTGTCCGCCCTCGTGGTACGCGGTGATCTTCTTCTCCTTCTCGGACATGATCCGGGTCCGCTTCTGCGGACCCGCCACCACGCGGTCGATCGCCTCGTCGAGGCTCTCGTTGTCGATAAGCTTCTTGCCGCTGCGCGCCGTCAGGAGCGCCGCCTCGTTCAGCACGTTCGACAGGTCGGCGCCGGTGAAGCCGGGCGTGCGCCGGGCGACGGCGCCGAGATCGACGTCCTCCGCGACGGGCTTGCCCTTCTGGTGCACCTTGAGGATCTCCAGCCGGCCCTGCATGTCCGGGCGGTCGACCGCGATCTGCCGGTCGAAGCGTCCCGGCCGCAGCAGCGCGGGGTCGAGGATGTCCGGGCGGTTCGTGGCGGCGATCAGGATGACGCCGCCCTTCACGTCGAACCCGTCCATCTCCACGAGCAGCTGGTTGAGCGTCTGCTCGCGCTCGTCGTGACCGCCGCCCATGCCGGCGCCGCGGTGGCGGCCGACGGCGTCGATCTCGTCGACGAAGACGATCGCCGGGGCGTTCGCCTTGGCCTGCTCGAAGAGGTCGCGCACCCGCGAGGCGCCGACGCCGACGAACATCTCGACGAAGTCGGAGCCGGAGATCGAGTAGAACGGCACGCCCGCCTCGCCGGCGACGGCGCGGGCGAGCAGGGTCTTGCCCGTACCGGGCGGCCCGTAGAGCAGGACGCCCTTGGGGATCTTGGCGCCGACGGCCTGGAACTTCGCCGGCTCCTGGAGGAACTCCTTGATCTCGTGGAGCTCCTCGACCGCCTCGTCGGACCCCGCCACATCGGCGAAGGTCGTCTTGGGGGTGTCCTTGGTGATCAGCTTGGCCTTGGACTTGCCGAACTGCATGACCTTGGAGCCGCCGCCCTGCATCTGGTTCATCAGAAACAGGAAGACGACCACGATGAGGACGAAGGGCAGCAGCGAGAGGAGGATCGAGACGAACGGGGACTGCTTCGACGGCGAGACGGTGTAACCCTTCTCGATGTCACCCGACTCGAACTTCTTCTGCAGCGTGTCGGCGAGCTCGACGCCCTGGTTGCCGATGTAGCTCGCCTGGAACTTGCTGCCGGACTCGCCCTCGAGCTTCTGGCCGTCCTTCAGCTCGACCTTGAGGATTTGTTCGTCACCGGTGGTCAGCTTGGCCTGCTCCACCTGGTCCTTGCTGATCGCCTGGACCACCTTGGCGGTGTCCACCGTCTTGTAGCCGCCCGACGAGCCGACGACCTGCATCAACACGACCACGGCGAGGACGGCCAGCACGATCCACATGACCGGCCCACGGAAGTATCGCTTCACGTCCATCCATACGGAGCGAAGACGCCCCGTCCCTCCTGCCCGTAGGTAAATGCTGCTGTTTGAAAAGAGTGTTCTTCGGACGGTACCTCAGCATGGGCACCCGCGACCGCCGGGTGCGGCGGAGAAACCTGCTTTCGCAGCTTCAACGGCCCGATGGCAGTGAGGGTTCCCCGGCGGGCGGGTCGGGGTCAGCCGCCGTAGACGTGCGGGGCGAGCGTGCCGACGAAGGGCAGGTTGCGGTACTTCTCCGCGTAGTCCAGCCCGTAGCCGACGACGAACTCGTTGGGGATGTCGAAACCGATCCATTTCACATCGATGGCGACCTTTGCGGCATCCGGCTTGCGCAGCAGGGTGCAGACCTCCAGCGAGGCCGGCTCCCGCGAACCCAGGTTGGACAGCAGCCAGGACAGCGTCAGACCGGAGTCGATGATGTCCTCGACGATCAGGACGTGCTTGCCCTTGATGTCGGTGTCGAGGTCCTTGAGGATCCGCACGACGCCGGAGGACTGGGTGCCCGCCCCGTACGAGGAGACGGCCATCCAGTCCATCGTGACGGGGGACGACAGGGCGCGCGCCAGGTCCGCCATGACCATCACCGCGCCCTTGAGGACGCCGACGATGAGCAGGTCCTTGCCCGCGTACTCCGCGTCGATCTTCGCGGCCAGCTCGACGAGCTTCGCGTCGATCTCTTCCTTGGTGAGGAGCACCGACTGAAGGTCGGTACCCATGTCCTTCTCGTTCACCCACGTCTCTTTCTGTGCTGCCGACGGTCCGGCACGCCGGTCCGGGTGCGCCGGACCGTCGTGCCGTTCGCCTGCGCTTCAGCCGCTCGCGCGTCAGCTCTGCCGAATGACCAGTCTGCCACCCTGCCGGGTCGCCTCGACGCGGCCGGGCAGGTTGATGGCCCGCTGGCCCCGCCAGCCGGTGATCAGGCGGTCGACTTCTTCCAGGTGCCGGGCGAAGAGGGAGCCGGCGGGCGACCCGGCCTCGATCAGGGCGCGGCGCAGCACCCGGCGGCGCACCGCGGACGGCAGGGCGTAGAGGGCGGCGCACTCCAGGCCGCCGGTCTCGTCGCGTACGGACAGCTCGGCCTCGGCCGCCCAGGCGTCCAGGGCGTCGGCGTCGTCGCGGGAGAGCTGGGCGGTCCGGGCGAGGGCCTCGACGACGCCCTTGCCGAGCGCCTTCTCCAGCGCGGGCAGCCCTTCGTGGCGCAGCCGGGAGCGGGTGTAGGCGGGATCGATGTTGTGCGGGTCGTCCCAGACCGGGATCGACTGGACCAGGCACGCCTTGCGGACGGTCTGCCGGTCGAGCTGGAGGAAGGGGCGGCGGTAGCGGCCGGCCGGCCCGGAGGCGGCGGCCATGCCGGAGAGCGAGCGGATGCCGGAGCCGCGGGCGAGGCCGAGGAGGACGGTCTCGGCCTGGTCGTCGCGGGTGTGGCCGAGCAGGACGGCGGCGGCGCCGTGGCGTTCGGCGGCGGCGTCCAGCGCGGCGTAGCGGGCGTCGCGGGCGGCGGCCTCGGGGCCGCCTTCGCGTCCGACGTGCACGGCGACGGCCTCGACGGGGTCGAGGTCCATGGCGGCGAGCCGGGTGACGACCTCGTCGGCGCGGAGCGCGGAACCCTGCTGGAGGTTGTGGTCGACGGTGATGCCGCCGGCCCGGACGCCGAGTTTGCGCGCCTCGAAGGCGAGTGCGGAGGCGAGCGCCATGGAGTCGGCGCCGCCGGAGCAGGCGACGAGGACGAGCGGGGCGTCGGGCCGTTCGGGGAGGGTTCCGCGGGGGCTGCCCGCCGCGGCGGCCTCGGCGTGAGGGGTGCGGGCGGCGTGCGCGGTGCGCTTCGCGGCGTCGGCCGGCCGGTCGTGACCGGCGTGCCGGTGGAAATCGGTGAGGACGTCGTGGAGTACGCGGCGGACCGCCAGGCGTATCGCCGCGACCGCAGGATGGGGACCCATGTCCGGTGCCCTTCGTGGAGTTCGGGGGTGCGTCGAGCGCCGGAACGCGTGAGTCCCGTCACTCAGAGTGCGTCGATGGTGACAGAGGCAAGCTGTTCATCGAGCATTGCACGCCTTCCCGTGCCTCCATGGTCCCTCGGATGGGTGATTGGTGGGCGAATATCGGCCCCTCGGGAGTATCCGGGCCATCCGATGGTCAGGATTCGGCCTTACGGTGCACGCGCGCGACCCAGTCGGCGGGCCGGGCGATCTCGGCCTTGGTCGGAAGGGTGTTGGGCGAGGTCCAGACGCGGTTGAAGCCGTCCATGCCGACCTCGTCGACGACCGATCGTACGAACTTCTCGCCGTCCCGGTACTGGCGCAGCTTGGCGTCGAGGCCGAGGAGCTTGCGCAGGGCCTGGTCGAGACGGCCGGCGCCCTGGGCGCGGCGCTGCTGGAACTTCTCCCGGATCTCGGAGACGGAGCCGACGACGCCGGGTCCGACGCCGTCCATGACGTAGTCCGCGTGGCCTTCGAGGAGGGACATGACGGCGGTGAGGCGGCCGAGGACCTCGCGCTGGGCGGGGGTCTGGACGATGTCGACGAGGCTGCGGCCCTCGCTCTCGCCCTGTTCGCCCTCGGGCCGGCCGCCGGAGAGGGACTGGGCGGCCTCGCGGAGGCGTTCCAGGAAGGTCATGGGGTCGACGTCGGTCTCGTCGAGGAACGTCTGGATCTCGCCCCGGAGGTGGTCGCGGAGCCAGGGCACGCCGGTGAACTGGGTGCGGTGCGTCTCCTCGTGGAGGGCGACCCAGAGCCGGAAGTCGTGCGGGTCGACGTCCAGTTCCCGTTCGACGTGGACGATGTTGGGGGCGACGAGGAGGAGCCGGCCGCCGCCGTTCGCGGAGGCGGGCAGCTCGCGGGTGGCGGGGGCGAAGGTCTCGTACTGGCCGAGCACCCGCGAGGCGAGGAACGAGAGCAGCATGCCCAGTTCGACGCCGGTGACCTTGCCGCCGACCGCGCCGAGGACGGCGCCGCCGGGGCCGCCGGAGCGGCGGCTCTCCATCTTGTCGAGCAGGGGCTTCAGGAGTTCGCGGAAGCCGGCGACGTTGGCCTTGATCCAGCCGGGGCGGTCGACGACGAGGACAGGGGTGTCCTCGGGTTCGGTCCCCTCGGGGATCATCCGGGTGAACTCCCGGACGTGCTCCTCGGACGCCTTGGCGTGGCGGCGGAGCTCCGCGACGACGGCGCGGGCCTCCTCGCGGCTGATGTCGGGCCCGGTCCGTACGAGCCGGGTCGCGGTCGCCACCGCGAGATTCCAGTCGACCATCTGGGCACCACCGATGCTCGTCATGCGTCAACCGTACGTGAGCCTGTCGCCCGGTGGTGGGGTCTTGGCGGCGTCTCTTCGGGTACGGCCCGTCCTCAGCCGCCCGTTCCGGCGAGGGCGGTGGCCAGGGCGTCGAGCGCGGGTTCGGCCTCGGCCGCGGACGCACTGCCCGAGGCGAGGAAGGCGAAGGCGAGCAGCCGCCCCTGCCGGTCGACGACGGTCCCGGCGAGGGAGTTGACGCCCTGGAGGGTGCCGGTCTTGGCGCGGACGAGGCCGGTGCCCGCCGCGTCCCGCCCGTAGCGGCCGTCGAGGGTGCCGGTGAACCCGGCGATCGGGAGCCCGGTGAGGACGTGGCGCAGTCCGGGGCGGTCCGGGTCGGCGGCGCGGGCGAGGAGTGCGGTGAGGAGGGCCGGGGTGACCCGGTCCTCGCGGTCCAGGCCGCTGCCGTCGGCGAAGTGGGCGCCGGCGACCGGGACCTGGAGCTTCTTCAGTTCGTTGGTGACGGCGCGGCGGGCCCCGGCGAAGGACGCCTTCTCGCCCTTGGCGATGGCGGTCTGCCGGGCGAGGGCTTCGGCGATGTCGTTGTCGCTGTTGGTGAGGGTGCGTTCGGCGAGGGCGGCGAGCGGGGCCGAGCGGTGGGTGGCGACGGTGCGGGCGCCCTCGGCCGCACGCGCCTCGCGGGGGGCGCCGGTGACCTCGACGCCCGCCTTCTCCAGGGCGCGGGCGAAGGCGCGGGCGGCGTCGCCCGCCGGGTCGTCGGTACGGGGCGCGTGGCCGCGGTCCGAGCCGTTGAGGCGGCCCTCGTTCACCATCAGGGCGGTGACGGGCGCGATGTTGTCGTTGGGGCTGATCGGGTGGAGCACGGGGCCGGTGTAGCGGGAGACGTCGTAGGCGAGGCGTACGGATTTCCTGTCCTCCCCGCGCAGGGCGGCGGCGGCGTCGGTGGCCATCGGGCGCAGGTCGGCCTCGGTGAGCGTGGGGTCGCCGCCGCCGACGAGGGTGAGGGTGCGGGAGTCGGGGGACAGCGCCGCGGTGGTGGCGATGCGGTGGTCGGGGCCGAGGACGGAGAGGGCCGCGGCGGTGGTGGCGATCTTGATCGTGGAGGCCGGGGTCATCGGGGTGGTGGCGCCGTGTCCGTACAGCTGCTCGCCGGTGGCGGTGTCGACGACGGACGCGGCGAGCTTGTTCCCGAGGCCGGGCGCGCGGACCAGCGGGGTGAGGGCGTCCCGGAGCCCGGCGGTGTCCCGGGGGGCGTCCCGGGTGGACGTGCCGAGGGCGGGGAGGACGGCGGCGGCGCTGGGGGCGGGGCGGGGGCCGCCGGGCGCGGTGCGGCCGTGATGTGCGCCACCTGTGCGGTCGGCGGCGACCGCCAGGGCCCGCTCGGCCTTACGCTGACCGTTGTCCCAGGGGCCGGCGGCGAGGACGGCGCCGGCGGCCACGGCCAGGCCGAGCGTCGCGGAGCCTGCGATCACCTGCCAGGTGTACGACCCGTCGCGCTTCCTCATCAGGACCTTCGGCCCGCCCCGCGGGTCCGAGGGGCGCACCGCCGGTTCTTCCACCTGCTCGGCCACCGCTGACCAGCCCCTTTCGCGAGCACACTTCTGCGTGGGGGACACTTAACCACCAGTCGTATGTGTTGATCATGGAGGAGCCACCCGTGGAGTTCGACGTCACCATCGAGATCCCGAAGGGTTCGCGGAACAAGTACGAGGTGGACCACGAGACCGGTCGGATCCGCCTGGACCGTCGACTCTTCACCTCGACCAGCTACCCGGCCGACTACGGCTTCGTCGAGAACACCCTCGGCGAGGACGGCGACCCGCTGGACGCGCTGGTCATCCTGGACGAGCCGACCTTCCCCGGTTGCCTCATCAAGTGCCGCGCCATCGGCATGTTCCGGATGACCGACGAGGCGGGTGGCGACGACAAGCTGCTCTGCGTCCCGGCGTCCGACCCGCGCGTGGAACACCTGCGCGACATCCACCACGTGTCGGAGTTCGACCGCCTGGAGATCCAGCACTTCTTCGAGGTCTACAAGGACCTGGAGCCGGGCAAGTCCGTCGAGGGCGCCGACTGGGTCGGCCGCGCCGAGGCGGAGGCCGAGATCGAGGCCTCGTACAAGCGTCTTGAGGCGCAGGGCGGCGCGCACTGACGTCCCTCTTCCGGTTCTGTCGCTGAGCCGGACGGCCGTCTCCGAACGGGCGGTACACCCTCGCGGGTGTACCGCCCGTTCCGCTGTCCGCTCCCCCGCGCGCGGGGGTCACGGGACGCGCGCGGAACGCGTGACCTCGGCGCGTGCGGGGCCATGCCGGTGGCCATACTGGGCACACGTGCGGCGGGGCACCCCCAGTGACGTGCAGTCGAGCAGGAACGAGGTCGAGTGGTGGCGGAATCGGGCGGTCCCGAGGACCAGAAGCCCCAGTCCGACGAGGCGCGGAGCGCTTTCGCCCCGCCCGCGGGGACGATGCAGCCGGTGTCGCCGCCCGAGGAGGACCATCCGACGTCGGAATTCGCCCTTCCGACCGGGGTGCATCAGGACCCGCACGGCCCGGCCGGATCGGGCGGCGGTGCGGGGGGCGGCTCGAACTCCGACACGCTGAGTTCAGCCTTCACCCCGCCGAGCACGTACCAGGCCCAGCAGTCGCCGCCCGCGTTCACCCCGGCGCAGGGCATTCCGATGATCAAGCTGACCAAGGAAGCCCCGTGGCAGGACCGGATGCGCACGATGCTGCGCATGCCGGTGACCGAACGGCCGGCCGCCGAGTCGATCCAGCACACCGACGACGAGACCGGCCCCGCCGTGCCGCGCGTGCTCGACCTGACGCTGCGTATCGGCGAACTGCTGCTGGCGGGCGGTGAGGGGGCCGAGGACGTCGAGGCGGCGATGTTCGCGGTGACCCGGTCCTACGGGCTCGACCGCAGCGAGCCGACGGTCACGTTCACGCTGCTGTCCATCTCGCACCAGCCGTCGCTGGTGGACGACCCGGTGACGGCGAGCCGTACGGTACGCCGCCGGGGCACCGACTACACCCGGCTGGCCGCCGTGTTCCGGTTGGTGGACGACATCACCAGTACGGACACCGAGGTGTCGCTGGAGGAGGCGTACCGGCGGCTCGCGGAGATCCGCCGCAACCGCCACCCGTACCCCGGCTGGGTGCTGACGGCGGCGGCCGGGCTGCTGGCCGGGTCGGCCTCGGTGCTGGTCGGCGGTGGGGTGCTGGTGTTCCTGGTGGCGGCGGCGGGCGCGATGCTCGGCGACCGGCTGGCCTGGCTGTGCGCGGGGCGCGGGCTGCCGGAGTTCTACCAGTTCACGGTGGCCGCGATGCCGCCCGCGGCGATGGGGGTGGCGCTGACGCTGACCCATTCGACGGACATCCGCCCCTCCGCGGTGATCACCGGTGGGCTGTTCGCGCTGCTGCCGGGGCGGGCGCTGGTGGCGGGGGTGCAGGACGGGCTGACCGGCTACTACATCACCGCCGCGGCCCGCCTCCTCGAAGTCATGTACTTCTTCATCGGGATCGTCGCGGGCGTGCTGATCGTCCTGTACCTGGGGCTCCAGCTGGGGGCGCAGCTCAATCCGGAGGCCCGGTTCACGCCGTACAACGAGCCGGTGGTGCAGATCCTGGCGTCGATGGCGCTGAGTCTGGCCTTCGCGGTGCTGCTCCAGCAGGAGCGCTCGACGGTGCTGGCGGTCACCCTGAACGGTGGCGTGGCCTGGATCGTCTTCGGGGCGATGGCGCGGACCGGGGGCATCTCGGCGGTCGCGGCGACGGCGGTGGCGGCCGGGCTGGTGGGGCTGTTCGGCCAGCTGTTCTCGCGGTACCGGTTCACCTCGTCGCTGCCGTACATCACGGCGGCGATCGGGCCGCTGCTGCCCGGTTCGGCGACGTACTTCGGTCTGCTGGGTGTGGCACAGAACGAGCTGGACGCCGGGCTCGCCTCGCTGTCCACGGCCGTCGCGACGGCTCTGGCGATCGCTATCGGGGTGAACCTGGGGAGCGAGATCTCCCGGCTCTTCATGGGGCTGCCGGGGGCGGTCGGCGGGGCGAGCCGCCGGGCGGCGAAGCGGACCAGGGGGTTCTGAGCACGGCCGGCTCCGCGGCCGTACGACGCGAGGCGCCCCTCCCCGGATCGTCCGGGGAGGGGCGTCTTCGCCGGTCGGGTACGCGGCGCGGGGTGCTCGCGCGGGCGCGTACGGGGCGGGGTCAGCGCTTGGCGTGACGGCCGCGCTGGCCGGAGGAGGGGCCGTTGCCGCCCGTCGCGGGCCGGCCGGCGTCGTCGTCCTCCAGGGCGGCGGCCTTCCTGCCCTGGCTGCGGGCGCGCAGGACCTCGATCACGATCGGCACCACGGAGATGAGCACGATCAGGATGAGGATCATCTCGATGTGCTCGTGCACGAAGTCGATCTTGCCGAGCAGGGCTCCGAGCACGGTGACGCCGACGCCCCAGAGGATCGCGCCGACCACGTTGTACGTGATGAAGGAGCGGTAGTTCATCCGGCTGACGCCCGCGATGATCGGCGTGAAGGTGCGCACGATGGGCACGAACCGCGCCAGGACCAGGGACTTGGGGCCGTGCTTCTCGAAGAACTCGTGGGCCTTCTCCACGTTCTCCTGCTTGAAGAGGCGGGAGTCGGGACGCTTGAAGAGGGCCGGTCCGACCTTGCGGCCGAAGAGATAGCCGACCTGGTCGCCGACGATCGCGGCCACCGCGATCAGCGTGCAGACCAGCCAGAGCGGGTACTTCAGCTGCCCCGTGGTCACCAGCAGGCCCGTGGTGAACAGCAGTGAGTCGCCGGGCAGGAAGAACCCGATGAGGAGTCCGGACTCGGCGAAGACGATGAGGAGCAGGCCGGGGAGCCCGAACGTGTTGAGCAGATAGTCCGGGTCCAGCCAGCTCGGTCCGAGCGCAAGCGTATTCAAGGGTCCGGGCTCCAGGATGAGGGGTGCGATGGCGGCTCTGTGGCCGCCCCAAGCTATCAACGCCCGATGCGCACCGGTGGTTCCAGTGGCGTGCAGCGGCCATGCGCATCCTACGAAGCGGCCGGAGACCGGCCGTCCCCGCCGTCGTACGCGGACCCGGACGCGACCCCGCCCCCCGCCGGGCACGGGCACGGCCAGGACCCGCTCGCCGCGCCGTACGCACCGAACGTCCGTATCGTCTGATGCGTGCGCTCTGTGTCGTGGCCCACAGCCGCGCCCCCTGTGCCGGTGAAGGTCACCCGCGTGCTCAAGGCCGGTCGCCGCCGCCCGCCCTCGTACGGCGGCGACCGGGCGGCACCCGCCACCGGCGCGTACCGCCGTCACGCCCCCTCCCGCACCGGCTCAGAGAAGGGTCACCACCATGCCGCTCCACCGCGGTGCCCATCCGCAGCAGGACGAGCCCTCCGACGAGCGGCGCAGGCTCGCGCTGAACCCGTTCTACGGGGAGGCCGACCCGACGGCCGCGATGCACACGGCTCCGCCGCGCCACCGGCTGCCCGACGGCCCGCTGCCCCCGCTCACCGCGTACCGGGTGGTCCACGACGAGCTGATGCTCGACGGCAACGCGCGGCTCAACCTGGCCACGTTCGTCACCACCTGGATGGAGCCGCAGGCGGACGTCCTGATGAGCGAGTGCCGGGACAAGAACATGATCGACAAGGACGAGTACCCGCGCACCGCCGAGCTGGAGCGGCGCTGCGTGGCGATGCTCGCCGATCTGTGGAACGCCCCCGATCCGGAGAGGGCCGTGGGGTGTTCGACCACCGGGTCCAGCGAGGCATGCATGCTCGCGGGGCTGGCCCTGAAGCGGCGCTGGACCCGGCGGAACACGGACCGCTACCCGGCGACGGCGAAGCCGAATCTGGTGATGGGCATCAACGTCCAGGTCTGCTGGGAGAAGTTCTGCACCTTCTGGGAGGTGGAGGCCCGGCAGGTCCCGATGGACGGTGACCGCTTCCACCTCGACCCGAAGGCCGCCGCCGGCCTGTGCGACGAGAACACCATCGGGGTGGTCGGCATCCTCGGCTCCACCTTCGACGGCTCCTACGAGCCGATCGCCGGGCTGTGCGCGGCCCTGGACGCCCTCCAGGAGCGCACCGGCCTCGACGTCCCGGTCCACGTGGACGGTGCGTCCGGCGCGATGGTGGCGCCCTTCCTCGACCCGGACCTGGAGTGGGACTTCCGGCTGCCGAGGGTGGCGTCGATCAACACGTCGGGGCACAAGTACGGCCTCGTCTATCCGGGCGTCGGCTGGGTGCTGTGGCGTACGGCGGACGCGCTGCCGGAGGAGCTGGTCTTCCGGGTCAACTACCTGGGCGGGGAGATGCCCACGTTCGCGCTGAACTTCTCGCGGCCCGGGGCGCAGGTGGTCGCGCAGTACTACACGTTCCTGCGCCTCGGGCACGAGGGCTACCGGGCGGTCCAGCAGGCGTCCCGCGAGGTGGCCTGCGGACTGGCGCGCGCGGTGGAAGGACTGGGCGACTTCCGGCTCCTCACCAGGGGCGACCAGTTGCCGGTGTTCGCCTTCACGACGAAGGACGACGTCCACGCGTACGACGTCTTCGACGTGTCCCGGAGGCTGCGCGAACGGGGCTGGCTGGTGCCCGCGTACACGTTCCCGGCCAACCGCCAGGACCTGTCGGTCCTGCGGGTGGTGTGCCGCAACGGGTTCTCCTCGGACCTGGCCGACCTGCTGGTCGAGGACCTGAAGCTGCTGCTGCCCGAACTGCGGGCGCAGCGCCACCCGTTGAGCCAGGACCGGCCGGTCCCGACGGCGTTCCACCACTGAGGTGGTCCCTCCCGCCCGACGCCCCCGGGCCGTTGCGTCCGGATCGTCGTGCGGGCCGGAGGAAGATGCCGCGACGCGGACGAGGCCCGAGGCGAGCTCTCCCCCGAGGTACGGGCGGCCAGGTCAGAGGGAAGAGGGGCCCCGCGAACCGTCCCTCCGGGGCTTCGGCGGGTCCTCGACCTGCCAGTACCAGTCCTCTCCCTGGTGGACCGCGCGACCGGGCCGGGGGGACGGACCGCCGTCCCGGCCCGCGTCCCAGTAGATGAAAGCCACCACCGCGAGAAGGAAGAGGATCACGCCGGCGGCGGCCCATGCCGTCGGATCGCCCTCGGCGAGCCGTGGCCCGCCGGTGCTCCAGAGGAAGTGTCCGATCCGCCAGGCCGCCATCACCAGCACGTACCCGAGCCCCAGTCCGACGGGCAGGAAGACCACCCCGACCGCCAGACAGCCCACGTCCGGTTTCCTGCCGCTCATGACCGCCCCCGTCCCCGCTTCCCGAGCCGGTCCCATGCTCCCGAGGCCGGGAGCATGCCCGCTGAACATACGGTGAACACGGCCCCTCCGCGTCGGGGAGAGGAACAGCGACCGCGAGCCGCGGCCGCCGGCCTCCCCGGACAGCACCCCTACCGGCCGAGCCGGGCGAACCTCCGCACCGCGAGGGGGAAGAACACCGCGACGATCGCCACCGGCCAGAGCACCGCCAGGAGTCCGGCGTGTTCGGCGGCCCAGGAGCCGGCCGCGCCGCCGGGGTTGCCGAACAGGTCCCGTACGGCGGTGGCCGTCGCGGACATCGGGTTCCACTCGACGACCGCGCCCAGCCAGGCCGGCATCGACCCGGGGGTCGCGAACACGTTGGAGAGGAAGCCGACCGGCCAGACCAGGATCTGGACCGCCGAGACCATCTCCGGCCGCCCCGCCACCAGGGCGAGGTGGATGCCGACCCAGAGCATTGCGAACCGCAGCAGGAGCAGCAGCCCCATCGCGCCCAGCGCGGCGCCCGGGCCGTGGTGCCAGCGCCAGCCGACCGCGTACCCGACGCCGGTCATCACCGCGAGCGCGGCGACCGACTGGAGCATGTCCGCCGCGCTGCGGCCGACCAGCACCGCCCCCGGCGCCATCGGCATCGAGCGGAAGCGGTCGATGACGCCCTTGCCGAGGTCCTGGGTGACCGCGAGCATCGTGCTCTCCAGGCCGAAGGCCATCGTCAGGGCGAGCATGCCGGGGACCAGGTACTCGGTGGGGTCGCCGTCCACGCCCCGGCCGCCGCCGACCAGATAGGTGAACATCAGGAGCAGCATCACCGGGAAGACCAGGTTGACCAGGACCGCGACGGGCTGCCGGGCCCAGTGCGCCAGTTCGCGGCGGGTCATCGTCCAGGAGTCGGCCACCGCCCAGCCGAGCCGTGAGGACGCCCCGCCCGCCGCGGGGGCCGCCGTCGTCGCCGCGCTCATGCCGCCACCTCCGCCGCGGCGGCCCGCTCCGTACGGTCCCGGCCGCCCCGGTCCGTACGCCGTTCCTCACCGGGCCCTCCGGTCAGGGCCAGGAACACCTCGTCCAGGGTCGGCCGGCGTACCGCGATGTCCTCCGCCACGACGCCCGCCTCCTCCAGCACCCGTACCGTCCGGGTGAGGGCCGCCATCCGGTCCGGGGCGGGCGCGCCGATCAGCCTCCGGTCGGGGTCGAGCGTCACGCCGTCGCCGCCGAGCAGCGCGGCGGCCTCCGCCAGCCGGGCCGCGTCGCGCAGGACGACGTCGATCCGGTCGCCGCCGACCAGGGCCTTCAGCTCGTCGGGGGTGCCCTCGGCGACCGCCCGGCCGCCGTCGATCACGGAGATCCGGTCGGCCAGCTGGTCCGCCTCCTCCAGGTACTGCGTGGTCAGCAGGACCGTGGTGCCATCGCCGACCAGGGACCGCACGGCTTCCCACACCTCGGTCCGGCCGCGCGGGTCGAGGCCGGTGGTCGGCTCGTCCAGGAACAGCACCTCCGGATCGGTGATCAGCGACGCGGCCAGGTCGAGCCGTCTGCGCATGCCTCCGCTGTACCGCTGGACCGGCTTGCGCCCGGTGTCGGCCAGGCCGAACCGCTCCAGCAGCTCGTCCGCCCGGCTGCCCGCCCGGCGTGCGCCCAGGTGGAACAGGCGCCCGAACATCTCCAGGTTCTGCCGCCCGCCCAGCTTCTCGTCGAGCGCCGCGTGCTGCCCGAGCAGCCCGATCCTGCGCCGTACCTCGCCGGCCCGCTCACGGACGTCGAGACCGGCCACGGTCACCCGGCCCGCGTCGTGGCGCAGCAGCGTCGACATGATCCGTACGGCGGTGGTCTTGCCCGCCCCGTTGGGGCCGAGCACCCCGTGGACGGTGCCGCCGCCGACGGTCAGGTCCAGTCCGTCGAGGGCGCGTTTCTCCCCGTACCGCTTGTGCACGCCGTCCATGACGATCGCCTCGGTCACGTTTCCGCCACCCTTCCGCGGCGTCCGCCGCGTTCGTAGTCAAAGTTGACTAGCAGCTCGAAGGTAACCGCCGAAGAGGCATTGGTCAAACTTGATCAGTCGTCGTCGCCGGGGTCCGCGGCCCCGGTCGCGTAGGGATTCTCCTGGTCGTCGGCGAGCACCCCGACGAACGGGTCGCCCTCGCCCGCGAAGGTGTACGCGCCCCCCTCGATCCGCTCGATCAGCCCGCGGGTCCACTCCGCGCCGGCGTCGGCCGAGTGCACCCACAGGTTCATGATCTCGCCGATGTGGCCCAGGGACTGGGGGCCTTCCTCGGGCGTGTAGTACTCGGTGACCGCGTTCCGCCACCCCTTCATGGCCTCGACCCGCTCCTTGAGCAACGCGACCGCCTCCTCGCGGGGCAGGTCCACGATGAACCCGACCGCGGCCGAGAGGACGTCCATGCTCTGGTCGTAGGTGCGCAGGGCGTCCCGCAGCAGGGTCCGGTACTCCTCCAGCCCCTCGGCCGTGACCTCGTACTCGGTGCGCGGCGGGCCGCCGGCCGTGGAGGGGGCCGTCTCGTGGGCGAGGAGCAGTCCCTGCTTCGCCATCTGCTTCAGGGCGTGGTAGATCGATCCGGGCTTGGCGTTGGACCATTCGTGGGCGCCCCAGTACTCCAGGTCGTTGCGGACCTGGTAGCCGTGCGCGCGGCCGTGCATGCGCACGGCGCCGAGGACCAGCAGCCGGATCGCGGACATGGCGCTCCCTTCCTATTCAACTTTGACTAGGGTAGCCCTGCCCCCTTGCGCACGAGCGCCAGGTGTGCCCTCGGCGGGTACGGCGGCAGGTCCACCGCCGCACGTCCCCGCGGTGCCGGGCGTCCCGCCACGCGCCTGCCGCGCCTCGTTCCGGGAGCCGGGGGGCCGGGGAACGGGAAAGGCCCTGCCTCGCGCGGGAATCCGGAGCGGTTCCCCGGTCAGAACGGGAAGACCGAGCGGCCGTGCTGGATCGACATCCACCGCTGGGTGGTGAACGCCTCGACCACGGCCTCGCCGTTCAGCCGCCCCACGCCGGACGTCTTCTCACCGCCGAACGCGACCTGCGGATCGTCCTGCACGGTGGAGTCGTTGACGTGGAACATCCCGCTGACGATCCGCTGCGCGAACCTCACCCCGCGCTCCGCGTCCCTGGTGTGCACCGCGCCGCTGAGTCCGTACGGGCCCTCGTTGACGATCCGCACGGCCTCCTCCTCGCCGTCGAACGTCATCAGCAGGGCCACCGGGCCGAGGATCTCCTGCTGAAGCAGCGGGGAGTCCTCCGCGAGGCCGGTGAGGACGGTCGGGGCGACCACGTTGCCCACGGTCCGGCCCCGCACGAGGGCCTTCGCGCCGTCCGCAACCGCCCGGTCCACCAGGGCGTCCAGCGCGTCGGCCTGGAAGGCGTTGATGACCGGCCCGATCCGGGTCTCCGGGTCCCGCGGGTCGCCGGCCCTGAGGGCGGCCACCTCGGCGATGAACCGCTCGGTGAACTCCGCCGCCACCGACCGGTCCACCAGAATCCGGTTGGCCGCCATGCTGACCTGCCCCTGGTACAGGAACCGGCTGAAGACGGCGGCTCGTACCGCGTACTCGACGTCGGCGTCCTCCAGCACCACCAGGGCGCTGTTCCCGCTCAGTTCGAGGATGGTGCGCTTGAAGCCGCCGGCGGCCGTGGCGGCGATGTGCCGGCCGACCCGGTCGGAGCCGGTGAAGGAGATCACCCGCGGGACGGGGTGCTCGATGAACGCGTCGCCGATCTCGGCGCTGTCGGTGATCACCACACTGAGCAGCCCGGCCGGGAGCCCCGCGTCCTCGAATATCCGCGCTATCAGCCCGCCGCCGACCACCGGTGCGTTCTGGTGGGGCTTCAGGACGACCGCGTTGCCCAGGGCGAGGGCGGGGGCGACGGATTTCATCCCCACCAGGAACGGGAAGTTGAAGGCGCTGATGACGCCGATGACGCCGACGGGCAGGCGGTAGAGCCGGTTCTCCCGGCCGTCCCCGACGGCGGGCAGCAGCCGCCCGGTGGGCCGCAGCGCCTGGCGGATCGCCTCGCGCAGGAACTCGGCGGCGGCGCGGATCTCGTACCGGGAGCGGATCCGGGTACCGCCCAGTTCGTCGGTGATCGCCTCGGCGATCTCGTCCGCGCGGTCGAGGGTGATGCGCAGGGCCCGTTCGAGAACGGCACGCCGCTCGTACGGATTGACGGCGGCCCACTCCCGCTGCGCGCGTTCGGCGGCCCGGTAGGCGCGGTCGACCTCCAGCGCGGTGGCCACGGTGACGGCGGCGAGTTTCTCACCGTTGTAGGGATTGAAATCGATGATGTCCCACGAGCCGCTGCCGGTCAGCCACTCGCCGTCGATGTACTGGTGGGCCAGTTCACGGAAGAAGGACATGCAATCCCTTACTGCAGGCGTTCGCAGACTCCTGATGAGACGTCATCGTACTGACAATTCAGATCAGTTGGAGTAGACCGCGCAGAAGATCCCGGCTCTCGTCCGGTCCCGGACTGTCCTGGACGAGACCCGTCATGGCCTTTTCGTACTGCGCGACTTCCTCGGGCTTGTCCAGATAGAGCGCACTTGTCAGCTGCTCCAAATAGACAATGTCCGACAGATCGGATTCCGGGAAACGCAGCATCGTGAAGGAACCGCTCTCGCCGGCGTGGCCGCCATGACTGAAGGGCATGACCTGGAGCGTGACGTTCGGCCGCTCCGACATATCGATCAGATGCCGCAACTGGGCGCGCATCACCTCGCGTTCACCGTACGGGCGGCGCAGGGCGGCCTCGTCGAGCACGGCGTGGAACGCGGGGGCACGCTCGGAGACGAGCGCCTTCTGGCGCTCCAGGCGCAGGGCCACCCGGCGGTCGATCTCGGCGGACGAGGCGCCGCGCAGCCCGCGCGAGACGACGGCGTGGGCGTATGCCTCGGTCTGCAACAGACCGTGCACGAACTGGACTTCGAAGATGCGGATGACGGAGGCCGCACCCTCCAGGCCGATGTACGTCTGGAACCAGCCGGGCAGCACGTCCCCGTAACTGTGCCACCAGCCCGCCACGTTGGCCTCGCGGGCCAGGCCGAGAAGGGAGTCCCGCTCCGCCTCGTCCGCGACTCCGTAGAGCGTGAGCAGATCCTCGACATCCCTGGCCTTGAAGCTCACCCGTCCCAACTCCATGCGGCTGATCTTCGATTCGGAGGCCCGGATCGAGTAGCCGGCCGCCTCACGGGTGATTCCGCGCGACTCCCGCAGTCTCCTGAGCTGAGAGCCCAGGAGGATGCGTCGCACCACCGATCCACTCGACTCTCCTGCCGACACCGGCCCGGCCCTCCCCATCGATCTCCCTGGCACCCGAGGCCCCCCGGAACCCCGAGTGCCGGATTCTGCCACCAAAACGCTTCACCCCGTACTCATTCGGTTACGGAAATGGGAAGACGTCCGGAAAGCTCCGAAACTGACCTCGGGAAGAAATGCCCCGCAACCACCACGGTATCGGGCAGGTCCGGCGCGTGCACGTGCATCTGCCCTTGCATCTGCTCTGCGCATTCGGAACGATGGCGATCGCGCACCTGCGTGCTCGTGTTGTGCCGCTGTACCCCCCGCAGTACCGCTACAGGCAGTGCCGCTACAGCCGCGAATCCCGGGAGTGCCTCGTATGGGGACGAATGGATCGACGATGCTCGAGCCGTTACGGCAGGGGCTTCCCCCCACCGACCCCTCGGGGGTTGCCGGATCGGCGTCCTGCGCTCTGCCCGCGTGTTTCGAAGCGGTCGGCGGCGCACGGAAGTTCACCCGGTCGACCCTGGAGCGGTGGGAGCTGGGCGACCGCTTCGACGACGTCGCGCTGGTGGTCTCCGAACTCGTCACCAACGCCCTGCGCCACGCGCTGCCCGTCGACGCGCCGCAGGAGAGCCAGGACCCGCCGGTGCGACTGCACCTGATGCGGTGGGCCTCGCGACTGGTGTGCGCGGTGCGCGACCCCAGCGTGGAGAGCCCGGTGGCGGGCGAGGCGGCGGATTCGGCCGAATCGGGCCGCGGGCTGTTCCTGGTGGAATGCGTCAGCGACAGCTGGGGCTGGTACCCGTCGCCCGTGCCGCGCGGAGAACTGCCGTCGGGGCCGCTGTACGGCAAAGTGGTCTGGGCCCTTTTCCGGCTTCCGAAAAAGCCGGAACCGACGCTGTGAGATCCCGGCCGGGCGAGGGATGTCCGACGATTGCGCGCGGATCGGCGGGCGGCATCCGGTGCGGTGCGCCGCACGACGCCGGAATGCCCTGGTAGCTCCGCTACGAGGGCATTTCGGCAACGCCGCGAAGAAGGGGCTTGCCCGGGCGGAGCCGGGAGCTCGGGTGAGGGAGTTCCGGGCATCACCTGCCCGCGCGGAATCGTTCGGAAACGCCCCGGGAGGCCGGACCGGGCGTCAGGCGCCGGCGGCGAGGTGGTCGAACTCGCCGTCCTTGACGCCCAGCAGCAGCGCCTCGATCTCCGCGGGCGTATAGACGAGCGCGGGCCCGTCGGGGTGACGCGAGTTCCGCATGGCCACATCCCCTCCGGGCAGCCGCGCGAACTCCACGCACGATCCCTGGGAGTTGCTGTGCCTGCTCTTCTGCCAGACGACTCCGCGAAGCTCTGTGGCCGCCATGCCGTTGTACACGTCGTGCACAGGACGCTCCCCGAGATTCAAGGTGCAGGTGTCAACTAGCTCGGATCATAGCTCTGTTCATATGCCTTTGCATGAGCAGATGCACGTGCACGGCGGGTGTTGTTTCGATTACCTACTTTCCGTCACCGGCCGGACCCTCCGGGACGAGAGACGAACAGCACGCCTAATTCGCTCCCGTTTACCTGAGTTGGACCGCTCGGATCTTGGTAACGTGGCGCGGTCTTTCATCCGGAGAACACCAAGGGGGAACTCCACGTGACCAGGTCTCTACGCACCGGCGCCATCACGATGCTCGCCGCTCTGACCGCCTCGTTCGCGCTGACCGCGTGCGGGGGCGGCGGTGACGGCGGCGGTGACGGGGCGAAGGGCTCCGGCACCGACGCGTCGGCGAGCCCGACGCCCGGCAGCGACTCCGGGGACTCCGCCGGGGGCGGCGCGGCGGACGCCGCCGCGCTGGAGGGCACCTGGGTGGGGCTGACGGAGGGCAAGAACGTCACCGTCTCCATCGCCTCCGGCAAGGTCGCCCTCGTCGCCGACCAGTCCGTGTGCCAGGGCGACGTGAAGGACATGGGCGGCAAGCCGATGCTCGCGCTGACGTGCACGGACGGCGGGACTGACCGCGCGATGGGCGCGATCGAGTCGGTCGACGCCGAGAAGCTGGTCGTCTCGTGGGACAGCGGTGCGAAGGACTCCCTCACCAAGGCCGAGGCGGGCAAGCTGCCGAGCGGTCTGCCCTCGCTCCCCGGCATGTCGGGCCTGCCCGAGATCCCCGCGCCGTAGGGCCGTCGCCGGCGCCGGGCGGCTCGGGTCACGGCCCGCGCGCCCGGCCGGCGCGGCTCAGCCCTCCGCGAGGGTGCTGCTGACGCGGGTGGAGCCGCCCTTCTCGTCGAGGGCGCGGGTGAACTCCTCCAGCGCCTCCAGCAGCAGCGCCGCGCCCCGGCGCACGACCGGGTCGCCCACCGGGGTCGTGCCGTCCTCCGTCGGCGTGGGCATGTCCCAGTGGGCCACCGCGTCGGCCACCGGCTGCCAGTCGGGCAGCCGCCGCTCCCGTACCGCCCTGGCGGCCTTCTCCGTCGCCCCGCGCAGCGCCTCGGCCAACTGGGCCGCGCCCGGAACGGGGTCGGCCGACCGGGACGGCAGATGCGCCTCCAGGACCATGGCGGACCGGCCGAGCTGGGCCAGCGCGTGCTGGGCGTCCGTGGCGGCGGCGCGGGAGATGCCCCGGTGGCGTACGGGTTCGTGCTGGGCGGTCGCCAGCGCCTCCTGCCACGCCACGCGGGCCTCGCGCGTGGCGATCAGGGCGGCCCGGACGTCCTCGGCCTCCCGCGCGGCCGGGTCCGCGTACCGGTCGACCACCGCGGCCGCGTACCGGCCGTCCGCCACCAGCCACTCGGCCAGCCGCGTGCGCAGCCGGGGGGTCTCCCACGCCGGGTAGACGGCGTACGAGAACATCGCGAGGAGCCCGCCGACCAGTGTCAGCACGATGCGCTCGGTGACCGTCTGGGACCAGTCGCCCCCGGCCATGCCGAGCAGGAAGACGACGTAGGCGGAGACGCAGACCTGGCCGACCGCGTAGCCGGTGCGCATCAGCAGGTACATCAGCCCGGCGCAGACGACGGCGAGGAGCGCGGAGAGCCGGGCGCCGGGGTGGGCGGTCTGCACGATCGCGGTGGCCAGCCCGACCCCGATCAGGGTGCCGCCGAACCGGCCGGCGGCACGGGAGTACGTCTGCGAGAACTCGGGCCGCATCACCATCACGGCGGTCATCGGGGCCCAGTAGCCGTGGCCGAGGGGGACGGCCTCGCCGACGAAGTACCCGGAGACGGCGACCACCGCGACCCGGATCGCGTGCCGCAGGATCGGGGAGCCGTGGTGCAGCTCGCGGCGCATCGCGGCCAGCACCACCGGGACGAGCTGCGGCAGGGTGGGCCGCTGCCGGGTGTCCGGGGCGAGATCGGTGGGGATGCCGCTGTCGGTGCCGGTGCCCTCCGCGATCTCCAGGACGTCGTCGAGCAGCGCGGCGAGCCGGTCGGCGGCGCGGCGGGCGGGTCCGACGAGGATCACGTCGTTGTCGGGGGTCTTCAGCACGCCCAGGTCGGTGGCGGAGAGGTGGACCGGTTCGCCGGAGCGGACGGCCCGCGCTGCGGCGTCCAGGACCGATCCGGCCGCGCCCAGCAACTCGTTCACCCACAGCCGCTCCAGGCCGTCGCCGGGCACCCCCATCGCCGGGTCCGCGAGCGAGGCCAGCACCGGGCGCAGCCGCTCGGCCACGCCCCTGGCCCCGTGCAGTTCGGCGGGGCGGCGGCGGGCCTGGCGCGGGGTGACGGCGGCGGCGCTGCGGGCGGTCATCAGGGGCAGCGGATCGAAGGGGGCGACCGGGTCGTGGCGCAGCCGGCGGGCGTAGTCGGCCTCGGCGGCCAGGGCGTCGGCGAGCGCGTCGCGCTGCGCGCCCCATCTGCGGACCGGGAAGAGGACGATGAGTGCGGCCTGCACGAGGCCGCCGACGACGATCATCCCCGCGTGGGCCGCGGCGTCCTCGACGGAGGTGGGCAGGGTGATCGTCACCAGCATGATCGCGACATTGGACGCGGCGATCATGCCGGCCGTGGGCCCCGCCGCCCAGGCGAGCCCGGCGAGGAAGGTCCACGCGCCGAGCAGGCAGAGGAACAGCACGACGTGCGCGCCGCTGACGTAGCCGACGAAGGTCGAGACGGCGAGGCTGGCGCCGGAGACCAGGGCGAGGACGGGGCGTGGCCGCCAGCTGCGCTGGAAGGTGGCGATGGCGGCCTGGAACGCGCCGAACGCGGAGCTGGCCGCGATCTCCGGCCCGAACAGCACGAGGCTCGTGCCGACGACGAGGGCGAGACCGGCCGCACCGCGCAGGGCGATGAGGGGTTCCAGCCTCTGCCGCTCGATCTCCAGCCCCGAGCGGGCGGTCTCCTTCAGCGCCCGGAGCCAGCTCATGGGCCGAGCCTAACCGCAAAATGCGACAAGTCGGCCTTACGCCATGATCTCGCCGTCCCGTCCGCCGGGTGAGCCGCTCCCGGAGCCGCCCATGCGGGCCCGGTCGGCGGCCTCGGTGCCCCGGGTCCAGCCGTCCAGGTCCGAGACCCCGCGCAGCCGGGTGGTCGTGGTCCTCGGGAACATCCGCTCGGCGGTGTCGGAGACCGCGACGTCCCGCGCGGCCAGAACGGGGAGCAGGCCGCCCGCCCCCGTCCGTACCGGTGTCCGCCTCCGCCGTGACCCGTTCGGCGTCGGCGGCCAGCCGTCCGCCGAGCCGTTGCGCGTACCCCATCCAGAACGCCTGCCGGAAGGTCTTGGTCCGCTTGCGGCCCCCGGCGCGCCGGCCGGCCTCCGACCGGGTCATCGCGGTCGTCCCCTGGACCAGGAGGGAGGTGAACAGCAGCTCGACGGCCTCCAGGTCCGGTTCGAAGCCGACGACCGTGGAGAAGCCGAGGTCCTCGTTCCACACGGCCCGGCAGCGGTTGGCGGAGGAGACCGCGTCGAGCAGGACGGCCTTGGCGCTCTCGTACGGGGGCTCCACCCCGATCCGGCAGGCGCCCGGCGTCTCGCGGCTGTGCGTCCGGGCGGCGAGCAGGGCCTCGTCGATGGTGTGCCGGGCCATCAGCTCCTGCGCCTTGGTGGTCAGCGCCTCGGCCTCCTCCGGGAAGCCGGTCGCCTCCGCCTTCGCCAGCAGCGCCCGGATGCGGGTGAGCATGCGGGGCTCGTCGGCGGCGGGCGGCCGGTGCAGCCGGTCGGCGGCGGCTCCGGGCAGGGGCCCCGCGGGTTCGATGGCGGGCAGGCGCAGCAGCACCCGGTACAGCTCCAGCAGGTCGGCGGCGTAGCCGAACCGGTCGGGCCGGTTGCGCGGCACGGGCGGCGGCAGCTCGGCGAGCTGTCGCCGCCAGCGGGGCGGCAGCTCCGCGTACCGGGCGGTCTCGGCGGCGATCAGGGTCGCGGCCAGCGCGGCCCGCCGCCCGTCCAGCTCGCGGCGGACGTACCGGACCAGGTCGGCGGGGTGCCAGCCGCGCTCCCACGCCCGGCGGACGAACTCCTCGCCGCGCCGGTGCGCCTCCGCATCGGCGTCGGGGTCGGCGGCGAGGAGGGACGCGCCGGTGTCGAGGGCGGCGTCGCCCTCCGCGTAGAGGGCCGCCGCGCAGGCCCGGTCGGTCACGGATTCCATCCGGCCAAGGGTAGGCGGCGGCCGGGGCCCGTCGTCGGGCCGCACCGCCAGCTCGCGGGAGCGGCGGGTCGCGGGGCGTTGTCAGTGGCGGGTGCCAGACTCGCACCCATGACCGAACGGTGGGCGGTGGCGGCCGTGGACGGGGGCGGGGCGCTGCTCGCGCCGCTGGCCGGGGACGGCACGCCCGCCGGCCCCGTCGTCGCCGAGCCCGACCTGGTCGAGGCGGTGCGCTCCCGCCCCGAGGTGGTGCGGTGGGTGTGGCGCTCGACCGCCGAGATCTACCCCCGGCTGCTGGCCGCCGGGGTCCGGGTCGAGCGGTGCTACGACATCGAGTGCGCCGAACTGCTGCTGCTCGGGCACGCCGGGCGGCTCGGGGAGCCCCGGTCCGCCGCCGCCGCGCTGGCCCGGCTGGACGCCGCGCCGGTGCCGCCGGACCCGCCCGCCCGGTCCGCCGAACCGGGCGCGCAGTCCTCCCTCTTCGAACCGCCGGCGGGGGCCGGGGTGCCGTTCGACGGGCTCCTGCGGGTCTACGCGGACCAGGTGCGCCGGCACGACGCGGCGGAGCACCCGGACCGGATGCGGCTGCTCACCGCGTCGGAGTCGGCGGGCATGCTGGTGGCCGCCGAGATGCACCGCGCCGGGCTGCCGTGGCGCGCCGACGTGCACCGGGAGGTGCTGGACGGGCTGCTGGGCGAGCGGTACGCGGGCGGCGGCGAGCCCCGCAGACTGGCCGAGCTGGCGGACCAGGTCTCGGCGGCCTTCGGCAGGAGGGTCCGCCCCGATCTGCCCGCCGACGTGGTGAAGGCGTTCGCGCAAGCCGGGATGCCGGTGAGGTCGACCCGGCGGTGGGAGCTGGCGGAGCTGGACCATCCGGCGGTCGAGCCGCTGATCGCGTACAAGAAGCTGTACCGGATCTGGACCGCACACGGCTGGTCCTGGCTCCAGGACTGGGTGCGCGACGGCCGCTTCCGCCCGGAGTACCAGCCGGGCGGCACGGTCAGCGGCCGCTGGACGACCAACGGCGGCGGGGCCCTCCAGATCCCCAAGGTGATCCGGCAGGCCGTCGTCGCGGACGAGGGCTGGCGGCTCGTCGTCGCCGACGCCGACCAGATGGAGCCCCGTGTGCTGGCGGCGATCTCCCGCGACCGGGGGCTGATGGAGGTGGCCGGTCACGACGGCGACCTCTACAAGGCCCTCTCCGACCGGGCGTTCTCCGGCGACCGCGACCACGCCAAGCTGGCGCTGCTCGGGGCGATCTACGGCCAGACCTCCGGGGACGGGCTGAAGAACCTGGCCGCGCTGCGCCGCCGCTTCCCGCTGGCCGTCGCGTACGTGGACGACGCGGCGCGGGCGGGCGAGGAGGGGCGCGTCGTGCGGACCTGGCTCGGCCGCACCAGCCCGCCGGTCGTCTCGGCGGGCCAGGACGAGGAGGCGGGCATCCCCCAGGAGGACCCCGAAGGCTCCGGGGACGCCGGGGGCGCCGGGACCGGGTCCGGGTCCGCGGGCGGTACGGCACGGGCGCGGGGGCGCTTCACCCGTAACTTCGTGGTGCAGGGCAGCGCGGCCGACTGGGCGCTGCTGCTCCTGGCCGCTCTGCGCCGGTCGCTCCACGAGCAGGGGTTGCGGGCCCGATTGGTGTTCTTCCAGCACGACGAGGTGATCGTCCACTGCCCGGCCGAGGAGAGCCCCGCCGTCGTCGAGGCGATCCGCGCGGCGGGCGAACTGGCCGGACGGACGGCCTTCGGGCGGACGCCGGTGCGGTTCCCCTTCACGACGGCGGTGGTGGAGCGGTACGCGGACGCGAAGTGATCGGGCCGCACGCGGGGTGCGCCCGGGAGCGCGAGAAGCGCCCCGCTCACGCGCCGGACGGCGTGAACGGGGCGCGGGCGGTGGTGCGCTCGCTGTCTCTCCTCGTCTACCCGCGTTCCCACAACGCGGGGACGTTCGGCGGCTCCCAGCCCGAGATGGCCTGGTGCGCCTGAAGACAGCGGTAGGCGACCCCGCCGTAGGTCACGCGGTCGCCCGCGCGGTAGGAGGTGCCGGCGGCCCAGCTGGTCCCCGGCTCGGTGGGTGGGTCGGTGGGCGGATCGGTCGGCTTGGGCGTCTGGGCGACGTCCAGGACGAAGTCGAAGGAGCCCTGGCGTCCGTTGCCGACGTTGCGGACGTTCATCAGCAGCCGCGGGTCGAACAGCGCGTCGGTGTTGTTGCGCGGCTCGTTCGGGAAGTACAGCTGCGTGGTGAGGATGCGCCCGCCGGGCGCCTGCGCCTTCACGTGGATGTGGCGCGTACGGCCCGGATAGAGACCCGGCACGATGGTGGTGAGGCTGAACGAGCCGTCCGCGCCGGTGAGTTGATGCCCCCGGAAGTTGAACTGGGCCATGTCGTAAGCCCCGTTCGTGTCCGCCTGCCAGAAGTCGAGCAGGGCCCCGGAGATGGGACGGCAGGCCCGGCCGAAGACGTAGCCGCTCACGGTGAGCGGGACGCCGGGGGTGTTCGGGGTCACCAGACTGGTGCGGCGGGGTGAGTTGGGCTTGAAGTACGGCCCCTCCATCTGCGGCGGCGTCGGGTCGTCGCCGTCGTCGCACTCCGGGGTGAGGGCCAGGGGCCCGTTCCCGGTGGAGGCGGCGTCCCGCGCGAGCGCGACGCCTCCTCCGGCGAGGAGGGGGACCGCGCTCGCGACGAGCGCTGCCTTCAGGAGACCCTTGCGGCTGATCTGCCGCCGGTCTCCCGGCGCCTCCTCGGAGGCGCTCGGGTCGTGGGGGGCGGGGTGGTTGTCCCTGCGTGGGGTCATGACGGTTTCCTCGGAGTCCTCGGGGGGCCTCGGCGCGGGGAGGCGGGAGGCGGAGAGGTTCAGGAGGCACTGCCCGGCGGGCGGACCGTGCCGGTCGCGGCCGGTGCCGATCGGTCCTGGCTGGTCCCGGTCGGTCCTGGTCGGGCCCGGTCGCCCCGGACCCGTCCCGGTCGGTGCCGGTCCCGGTCCGGGCTGCTCCCGGTCGTACCGTTCGGGCCGGTCAGACCCGCTGCCAGAGCGCGGGAACGGCGTCCGGCGTCCAGCCGGGCTGCGCCGTGTGCGCCTGGAGACAGCGGTAGGTGGCGCCTCCGTACGTCACCGTGGCTCCGGCGGCGTACGCGGTGCCGGCCGCCCAGGTGCCGCCCGGCGGGTCGGTGGGCGGGTCGGTCGGCGGGTCGGTGGGCGGGTCCGTCGGCGTACCGCTGGTGACCAGGGTCAGCCCGTACGCCTGGAGCAGCGGGTTGAGCGGCTGGAAGTACGTCGTGCCGCCGGAGGAGCAGTTGCCCGAGCCGCCGGAGGTGACGCCCTGCGCCTGGCTGCCGGAGATGTACGAGCCCCCGGAGTCGCCCGGTTCGGCGCAGACGCTGGTGCGGGTCACGCCGGAGATGGTGCCCTCCGGGTAGGTGACGCTGGTGTTGAGCTGCTGGATGGTGCCGCAGTGCCAGCCCGTGGTGGAGCCGGAGCGGCAGACCGAGGCGCCGACGACGGCCGCGGTGGAGCCGGTGACGGTGACGTCACCCCGCCCGTAGCCGTTCACCAGCGGACGCGGGGTCCAGTTGGCGTTGGTGGCGACCCAGGCGTAGTCGCGGCCGGGGAACGTGGAGCCCTGGAAGGTGCCCTGGGCCTGCTGGTTGAAGCCGTTGGTGGTCGTGCCGACCCGGCCGCAGTGGCCGGCCGTGGCGAAGCCGTTCTGCGTGCCGCGCTTGACCGGGAAGCCGATGGAACAGCGGCCGGAGCCGTTCATGTAGTACGCGTCGCCGCCCCGCAGGTCCGCGAAGGTGCGCGGCCGTTCGGCGGACCGGACGACCGTGACGAGGGAGCCGTCGGCCTTCGCCGCCTTGACGAACGCCGTTCCGGCCGCGGTGCTCGCGGCGTTCACGACGACCCGGTTGGCCGCGACGTCGACGTACCAGACGGGCACGTCCTTCGGGGCCGTGCGGAGCGCGGCCCGGTCGAGGGCGCCCTTGACCCCTTCGAGCCGGTCCAGGCTGTGGCCGACGACCTCGGCGCGCGCCCCGGCGTCGGTGATGCGGGCGGCCTCGGAGGCGTCGGTGGTGGAGACGGTCAGCGCCGCCTTCTCGCCGCTGACCCGTGCTCCGGCGAAGCTGGCGCCGAGGGACTTCTCCAGTCCGGCGGCGACGGCGGCGGCCCGGTGCTCGGCGGCTATCCGGCTCCGGGCGTCGTCCGCGTCGAGGCCGAGGTCGCGCTCCATGGCGGCCAGCAGTCCGGGCGACAGGCCGTCGGCCGACACCGGCGGGGCGGTGGTGCCCGCGGGACCTGCGGACGCCACGCCGGTCAGCCCGGCGAGGGCGAGCGCGCCCACGGCCACCGTGGCGGTGCCGGCGACGAGGGCGCGTCTGCGGAGCGTGGTTCTCTCCACGTGACTCTCCTTGTTCAGGGGGTGTCCTGATCCGGCGGGGGGTTGGTCCGGACCAGGGAATTGCCGAAACCGTAGCGGCGGTGGCACCCCGCGCAGGAGATCCCGTTCACCCCCCTCCCCCGGCGTTATGGGGCCGCGCGGCGCGCGCTTCCCGGCGTCATGGGGCCGCGCGGCACGCGCTTCCGGCCACCGCTGCGGGGACGCCCGCCAGGTTCCGGCCACGGCGCCGACGGGTGCGCGGCCGATTCCGGGGGCCGGGCGGGGGACGGGGGAAGCCGTCTCCCGTTCGGCGGGACGTCCGGGTAGGTTCGCCCTCATGCACACAGGCCAACTTCTGGGCTCGGGACGCACCGCCGACGTGTACGCACTCGACGGCTCCTGGGTCCTTCGCCGTTACCGGGACCGCGCCGACACCACGGAGGAGCTGGCCGTGATGGCGTACGTGGGCGCCTTCGGGTTCCCCGTACCGCGCATCGGCCCGCCCGCCGAGGGGGCCCGCCCGACGGACCTGGTGCTCCAGCGGCTGAACGGGCCGACCCTGGCCGAGGCGCTGCTGGCGGGGCGGCTGGGGGCGGCCGAGGCGGCGGCACTGCTCGCCCGGCTGCTGCGCGAACTCCACGCGATACCCCCGCGGGTCTCGGCCGATCCGGAGGACTGCGTGCTCCACCTGGACCTGCGCCCGGAGAACGTGGTGCTGACGGAGGCCGGCGCGGTGGTCGTCGACTGGTCCACCGCCGCGGAGGGCCCGCCCGGTCTCGACCGGGCGATGTCGGCGCTGGCGCTGGCGCGGACCGCGCTCGACCCGGCGCACCCGGCCGGGGCCGGCGTACGGCCCCTGCTGGCGGCGCTCCTCACCGAACTGGCCGACGACGGCGGTGCGCCACCCGCGGACCTGGCCCTGGCCCGCACCCGCCAGGAGGCGAACCCGCACCTCACGGAGGCGGAACGGTCCGCCCTGGGCCGGGCGGTGGCCCTGGTCATCAGCTGCACGCCGTAGCGGCCCCTGTCCGCCGCGCCGGGGTTCCCGGCGGCGTCCCGCCCGCCCGGCGTGGACCGGGGCCTCCCGGCGGACCCCGTCGACGCGGCCCCCGCGCCGGAGTTCGCGCGACGTGCACCGGCCGGGTGCCGCGATCCTTGTCCGCCGGACGCTCCTGCCGTGCCCGCCGCCGGGACCACGGCGGCCCCCTCTCAGCGCCGGCCCCGCCTCGCGTCCCGTACCCGCCGCAGCCGGTTCACCGTCACCGGGTCCTCCCGCAGCGCCCGCTCGTCGTCGATCAGCGCGTTCAGCTGCTGGTAGAAGCGGACCGGCGAGATGCCCAGCTCCTCGCGGATCGCCCGCTCCTTGGCGCCGGGCCCCGCCCAGGACCGACGCTCCAGGGCCAGCAGCGCCCGGTCCCGTGCGGACAGCTCACCGGGGCCGGGCGCGGACCGCGCGGCCTCGCCACCGGAGCCCTCGGGGCGCGAGGGCCCGGGGCCGGGGTTCTCCGGCTCGGGGCTCCCGGGCGCGGGATGCTCGGGGGCGCGGCTCTCGGGGCCGGGGTGCTCGGGGCCGGGGGCGGTCATATCGACCAACTTAACGCCCGCCCCCGACACCGCATCCGCGCTCCCGGTCCGGGCGGGCTACTCCGCGGCCTCCGCCTGGGCCGCCTCGGTGGATATCGACCCGAGGACGCTCTCGGGGTTGCTGCCGGGTGCCACCGCGCCGCCGATCTTCTTCTTGATCGTCTCGCTGACCGTGGCCCACGACGTCTTGCCGTAGGGGGTGAGCGTCGAGTTGGGCAGGGCCGCGAGGAACGGGCGCAGCTTCTTGTGCTTGCTGTCGGCCTCCATGGTGGCGGAGGCGCTGCCGGTGACCGGGAGCAGGTCGTACTCGTCGGCGAACTCCAGCACGTTCTCGTCGGAGTAGGCGAAGTCGAAGAACTTGCCGATCGCCTTCCGGTTGCCGTTCTCCTTGAAGCCCATCATCCAGTCGGCGACGCCCATGGAGCCCTCGGTCGGCCCGTCGGGGCCGGGCAGCGGCACCATGCCGACGTCGATGCCCTTGGCCTCGGCCTCGTCCATCAGGGTGGGGTGGCCGTTGAGCATGCCGACCTTGCCGGCGGTGAACGCCTCGAACGCCTTCGCCCGGTCCAGCTTGCCCGGCTCGACCGGACCGGTGAGGCCCCTGCCGACGAGGTTGTCCCGGAGCCAGCGGAACGTGGTGACGTTCTCGGCCGAGTCGATGTCGTACGCGCCGACGTCGTCCGTGTAGCCGCCGCCCCCGCTGAGCAGCCACATCAGGGTCTCGGACTGGGCCTCCTCCTCACCGAGCGGCAGGGCGAAGGGGTAGTCGACCCCCTTCGCCTTGAGCGCGGCGGCGTCACTGCGGATGTCGTCCCAGGTCTCGGGGGCGTCCAGACCGGCCTGGCCGAAGAGCTTCTTGTTGTAGAAGAGCAGCCGGGTGCTGGCGACGAAGGGCAGGCCGTACTGGGTGCCGTCGACCTTGCCCGCCTCGGCGAGCGACGGCAGGAAGTTGGCCGAGGTGCGGATCGCGAGCGTCTCGTCGGCGGAATAGAGCTTGCCCGCCTTGGCGTAGTCCGCGTACGAGCCGATCTGGGCGATGTCCGGGGCGTTGCCGGCCTTGACCATCGCGGCGACCTCGCGGCCGACGTCCTTCCAGTGCAGGACGGTGACGTCGACCTTGATCTCGGGGTGCTTCTTCTCGAAGCCCGCCGCGACCCCGCTCCAGTACTTCTCGGAGCTGTTCTCCGGCCCGGTCCCGTAGTCGGCGGCGACCAGCTTGAGCGTGACGTCGCCCGAGCCGGAGTCACCGCCGCAGCCTGCCAGGACCGCTGTCATTCCCAGCGCGGCCACCGCCGCGGTCAGACCCGTATAGCGCCGCTGCACAGCCTCGCCCATCCTCGTCGATCGCCTTGCTCCCGGACGGAACGCTCGATCTCGGCCGACGGCCTCTGCTCGGCCGCGGCAGGGCTTCCCTGCCGCGCACCGTCCGGATGAACTGCGATTTTCCCCCATCGCCGAGGCGGCGGTCTACACCACCGGAGTATCGCTTCGGCAACGTAAACCGGCCACGGAGCCCACAACTGGCGTGCGCACACTGGAAGTCGGGGGACCCGACCCGTATCTTGGTCCAGACCTTTAGGCCGGACCCATGGCGGCCGGGGTTCCTCCAGGGCGACTTTTCGGCGGAAAACGCTCCGCCTTCACGCTCCCATCATTTTGTATGGATGCGTAACAAACCGCTCTAGTGGACTAGACCTTTTGGGGCCGGCGGGCGAAACTGTCTCCCGTGAGACATGTCATCGCCCTCGATGTGGGCGGCACCGGAATGAAGGCCGCCCTGGTCGGGACCGACGGCACCCTCCTCCACGAGGCGCGGCGGGCCACCGGCCGGGAGCGTGGCGCCGACGCGGTCGTCGAGACCATCCTCGCGTTCGCGGCGGAGCTGCGGGCCCACGGCGAGGAGCACCTCGGCGAGAGCGCCGTCGCCGCCGGGGTCGCCGTGCCCGGCATCGTCGACTCCGGAAAGGGCATAGCGGTGTACGCCGCGAACCTGGGCTGGCGCGACGTACCGCTGCGCGCCCTGCTCTCCGAGCGGCTGGGCTCCCTCCCGGTCGCCCTCGGCCACGACGTGCGCACCGGCGGGCTCGCCGAGGGGCGCATCGGGGCGGGGCGCGGGACGGACCGCTTCCTCTTCGTCCCGCTCGGCACCGGGATCGCGGGCGCCATCGGCATCGCGGGCGCCATCGAGGCGGGGGCCCACGGGAACGCGGGCGAGATCGGCCACATCGTGGTCCGCCCGGACGGCCCCGACTGCAGCTGCGGCCAGCGCGGCTGCCTGGAGACGCTGGCCTCGGCCGCCGCGGTGACGCGGGCGTGGGCCGCCGCCTCCGGGGACCCCGAGGCGGACGCCGCGGACTGCGCGAAGGCGGTCGAGTCGGGCGACCCGGCGGCGATCGCGGTCTGGCGCGACGCGATCGACGCGCTCGCCGCCGGCCTGGTCACCGCGCTCACCCTCCTCGACCCCGGGACGCTCGTCATCGGTGGCGGACTCGCCGAAGCCGGGGAAACCTTGTTCACACCACTGCGTGCGGCCGTCGAGGAACGCGTCACGTTCCAGAAGCTGCCCCACATCGTCCCGGCGGCCCTCGGGGACACCGCCGGATGCCTGGGCGCGGGGCTGCTCGCCTGGGATCTACTCTCCACGGAGGTATCCGCCTGATGGCCGGACGCGCAGCAGACAGCACGGTTCTCTCCGGCGCCCGGGTGGTGCTCCCCACCGGTACCGTCGAGGACGGCCGGGTGGCCGTCGAGGGCGCCCGGATCGCCGCCTCCGCCCCGGAGGACGCCCGGACCGTGGACCTCACGGGCCACTGGGTGGTCCCCGGCTTCGTGGACATGCACAACCACGGCGGCGGCGGGGCCTCCTTCACCTCCGGCACCGCGGACGAGGTCCTGACCGGCATCCGTACGCACCGCGAGCACGGCACCACCACGATGGTGGCCTCCACGGTCACCGGGGAGATGGACTTCCTCGCCCGGCGCGCGGGTGAGCTGTCCGAACTGGTCGAGCAGGGCGACCTGGCCGGCATCCACTTCGAGGGCCCGTTCATCTCGCCGTGCCGCAAGGGCGCCCACAGCGAGCAGCTGCTGCGCTACCCGGACCCGGCCGAGGTCCGCAAGCTGGTGGACGCCGCGCGCGGGGCCGCCCGGATGGTCACCCTCGCCACCGAGCTGCCCGGCGGCCTCGACTCGGTACGGCTCCTCGCCGAGCTGGGGGTCATCGCCGCGATCGGCCACACGGACGCCACGTACGAGCAGACGGTGGAGGCCATCGACGCGGGCGCGACCGTCGCCACGCACCTGTTCAACGCGATGCCGCCGCTGGCCCACCGCGAGCCCGGCCCGATCGCCGCCCTGCTGGAGGACGAGCGGATCACCGTCGAGCTGATCAACGACGGCACGCATCTGCACCCGGCCGTCCTGGAGCTGGCCTACCGCCACAAGGGCGCGGGCCGCGTCGCGCTGATCACCGACGCGATGGACGCCGCAGGCTTCGGTGACGGGGAGTACCAGCTCGGCCCGCTCGCGGTCGAGGTCCGCGAGGGGGTCGCCCGGCTGGTGGAGGGCGGCTCGATCGCCGGCTCCACCCTCACCCTGGACACCGCGTTCCGCCGGGCGGTCACGCTCGACCGGATTCCCGTCGAGGACGTCGTGCGGTCCATCTCCGCCAACCCGGCCCGGCTGCTCGGCGTCGATGACCGCGTCGGCTCGCTCGAACCGGGCAAGGACGCCGACCTGGTCGTCCTCGACGAGGACTTCGTCCTCAAGGGCGTCATGCGGCGGGGCGAGTGGATCGTCGAGCCGAAGACCGCGTAGCCGGCCGGGTGAGCACGTAACGAAGCGATGGAGGTCGGCCCGCGGGACTTGGGCCGACCGCCCTCGCTTTGACATGATCATCGGAATTGCGGACCGTCGGCGGTCCGCTCGCCGCTGGGCCACGCACCGAGGGAGGGACCGGCAGGTGATCCTGACCGTCACCCTGAACACCGCGCTCGATGTGACGTACACCGTCGACGCGCTCGTCCCGCACGGCAGCCACCGGGTCGGCGAGGTCACCGAACGCCCCGGCGGCAAGGGGATCAACGTCGCCCGCGTGCTGGGGGCCCTCGGCCACGACAGCGTGGTCACCGGCTTCGCCGGCGGCCCGACCGGGGACGTCCTGCGCTCCCTCCTCGCCCCGCTCCCGCCGCGCGACGCCCTCGTGCCGGTCGCCGGGAACACCCGTCGCACGCTCGCGATCACCGACCGCTCGACCGGCGACACCACCCAGCTCAACGAACCCGGACCGCAGGTGGGCCCCGCCGAATGGGCCGCCTTCCTGCGGACGTACGAGGAGCTGCTGGCCGACGCCGACGCGGTCGCGCTCTGCGGCTCCCTGCCGCCCGGCATCCACGTCGGGGCCTACGCGGAACTGATCCGGATCGCCCGTGCCGCCGCCGTGCCCGTCCTGCTGGACACCAGCGGCGAACCGCTGCGCCGGGGCATCGCCGCCCGCCCCGACCTGGTCAAGCCGAACGCGGAGGAGCTGGCCCGGCTGACCGGCTCCCGCGACCCCCTGCGCGCGGCCGGCGACGCCCGCCGCCGCGGAGCCCACGCGGTGGTCGCCTCGCTCGGCCCGGACGGGGTGCTCGCGCTCACCCCGGACGGCGTCTGGCGGGCCGCCCCGCCCGCGCCGGTGCGCGGCAACCCGACCGGCGCGGGCGATTCCGCGGTGGCCGGACTGCTCTCGGGCCTGGCCGAGGGCCTGGACTGGCCGGAGCGGCTGGCCCGCGCGGTGGCCCTGTCGACGGCGACGGTGCTGGCCCCGGCGGCCGGCGAGTTCGACGCGGCGGCCTACGCGGAGCTGCTGCCGCGCGTCACGGTGGAGCCGCACACGCCGACGCCCTGACCACGCGGGCGGTGATCAGGGCGTCCGTACGGAACGTGGCGGTCAGCCGCTCTTCTTGATGTGGCCGGACTTCAGCTCCAGCTGGTCGAGATTGGCGTCGCACTGGTCGCCCGTCTCGCAGGACAGCTTGAGGGTGTTGGCTCCCTTGTCGAGCTGGACGTACGCGAACGTGTTCGTCCACCCCTTCTCCAGGTCGCCCTCGGGAGCCTGCGCGAAGTTCTTCATGTTGATGGAGCGGGGCTCCTGGTCGTTGACCGTCAGGGTCGTCTTCGCGTCCCTGCCGGGCACGCCGTAGGTCACGTACAGGGTGTACGCGCCGGCCTCGGGCACCTCCACCGACCAGGTGGCCGACCGGCCGACCTCGTTCAGGTTGATGTAGTTGCCGTTGGCGCCCTTGGCGCCCTTGACCGAGGAGTCCAGGGCCGCGGTGCCGCCCAGCGTCAGCGTCGCCGCGTCCTGCTTCGGCAGCTCGACCGGCTTCGGCGTCTCCTGCGGCTTCTCCTTCTCCGGCTTCTTCGACTCCTCGACCTCGCCGGCGGGCCCCTGCGAGGAGGTCGCCTCGTCCTTCTTGTCGTCCTTGTCGCCGTCGTCGCCCGTGAGCAGGGCGGCTCCGATGCCGATGAGGACGACCGCGACCACGGCGACCGCCGCGATCAGGAGCGCCTTGGTGTTCGGGCCGCCGCGTCCGGGACCGCCGCCGTGGCCGGCGCGGGCCGGGGGCTGCCCGTGGTGCGCGCCGCCGCCGGGGTAGGTCTCGGGGGCCGCGTACTGCGGGTTCGGCCGGGTGTACTGCGGCGCGGGCTGGCCGTAGCTCTGCTGGGGCGGGTAGCCGTACCCGCCCTGCTGCTGCGGGGCCTGCTGCTGCCCGTACTGGCGTTCACCGACGGCGCGCACCTGGTTGTAGGACGTTCTGGGCACGCCGGGCTGCGCGGCCGGCCCCGGGTAGCCGTAGCCGCCCTGGCCGGGCGCCTGGGCGCCCGACGCCTGCCCGTCCGCGTACAGATAGCCGAACGGATCGTCGTCCTCGGGCTTGCTCGCGCCGTTGTTTCCGGCCGTCATCCCTGGGTCACTCCTCACCATGTCGCCAGCCGTCGCCGACCGGCCGAGCCTACCCCGAACGGAGCAGCCCCCGGCGTGCGCTCATGACCTCCGGCGACCTGCGGGGAACGGGTACGGGGTAGGGGAGAAACGGGCTGTGAACGTCATCCCGCCCTGCGGTGAACCTTCGAACGGGACCGCTTCTCCACGTACATCCGCTGGTCGGCGGAGCGCAGAACCTCTTCCACGCTCATCCCGCACTCCGCCCAGCCGATGCCGAAGCTCGCTCCGACCCGGACCGCGCGACCATCGACCCTTATGGGCGGAATGATGGCATTTCTCAGACGAACGGCCAGGTCAGCGGCGTCCGCCGCTCCGAGGCCGTCCGCGAGGACGACGAATTCGTCACCTCCGAGCCGGGCGACGGTGTCGCCGTCCCGTACGCAGGTGCTCAGCCGCCGGGCGACCTCGATGAGCACGGCGTCCCCGGTGTGGTGGCCGAAGCGGTCGTTGATGGACTTGAAGCCGTCGAGGTCGCAGAAGAGGACCGCGAGCCCCTTCGTCCCGTCGTCGCGCTCCGGGTCGGGGGCCTCCGCGTGCACATGGTGGTCGAAGGGCCCGCCGCCGGGGGCCGCGTCCCCCTCGTACCCGTCCGCCTGGTAGCCGTGGGTCAGGGACGACTCGACGTCCCCGTACGCGGCGTCCAGCGCCTCGATCGCGGTGGCGGCCGGGGTGTGCGGCCGCTCGCAGATCCGGGCGCTGAGCCGCGTCTTCAGCTCGGCGCTGTTGGGCAGTCCGGTCAGCGCGTCGTGCGAGGCGCGGTGGGCGAGGTTCAGCTCGTGCCGCTTGCGCTCCTCGATGTCCTCGACGTGGGTGAGCAGGAACCGCGGCCCGTCGGCGGCGTCCGCGACCACCGAGTTGCGGAGCGAGACCCAGAGGTAGGTGCCGTCGCGGCGGCTCAGCCGCAGTTCGGCCCGGCCGCCCTCGGCGGAGGTGCGCAGCAGGGTGCCGATGTCCTCGGGGTGGACCAGGTCGGCGAAGGAGTAGCGGCGCAGGACGGAGGCGGGGCGGCCGAGGAGGCGGCAGAGGGCGTCGTTGGTGCGCAGCAGCCGGCCGTGCTGGTCGCCGCCCATCTCCGCGATGGCCATGCCGCTGGGCGCGTACTCGAACGCCTGCCGGAAGGACTCCTCGCTGGCCCGCAGGGCCTGCTGCTCCCGCTCCAGCCGGACCAGCGCGCGCTGCATGTTGGCGCGCAGCCGGGCGTTGCTGATGGCGATGGCGGCCTGGGAGGCGTACATCTGGAGCGCTTCGCGCCCCCACGCGCCGGGGCGGCGTCCATTGCGGGGCCGGTCGACGGATATGACCCCGAGGAGGTCCCGGCCACCCCCGGAGGCGTACATCGGGGCGTAGAGCCGGTCCAGCGGGTGCCACTCGTCCTCGAACCGGGGTTCGGGCCCCTCGGTGTGCCACTGGGGCACGTCGTCGTCGAGGAGGACCCAGCCCTCGGTGTGCGGGATGAACCGGAGCTCGTCCCACGCCTCGCCCATCGACAGCCGGCGCTCCCAGGAGGCGCGGGAGCCGACGCGGCCGGTGATCAGGGCCTCCGCCGCGGCGTTGCCCGCGAAGGCGGCGATGACGAGATCACCGTCGGGCCGGACCAGGTTGACGCAGCCCAGCTCGTAGCCGAGGCCCGCGACGATGCCGTCGGCCACGCTCTGGAGGGTGTCCGCCAGGCTCCGGGCCGTGTTGAGGTCGGCGACGGCCTGATGCAGCTGCCGCATGGTCGCCAGGCGGACGTACGGCTCCGACTCGGCCTCCATCGCTCGCACCCCCGGGACCTCGACAGCAACTCCAGGTTTCATATCGACGTACTTGTCGTAGTGTCACGGCCACTGAATCACAGTGAGCTGTGCACCCGGTACACAGGGTCAGCAGAAAATGGACTCTGTGACTCAAGTCACAACAGATGTCCGGGGGGTGCTGGTGACGCAGGGCAACGACGGTCGTTGTGCGACCACCGGGACGGCCGGCCCCGGACGGAGTGCGCCCGCGTACGCCCCACGGCCGGGGACGCGTCCGCATCCGTCGCCGGGAGCCGCCGTGCGACGCCGTCCTCCGGTGGTCCTAGGACCCGCCTGGTCCTCCGGCCCGATGCGGACGCCCGGCCTCCGCGGTTAGCGTCTCCCTGTGCTCCGGACGAAACCCCCCACCCCCCGCCCCGTGCCCATCCCCCATGCTGAGGGAGTGAGCAACGACGAGTTCCGCGCCGCACTCGCCCGGCTGGCCGCCGGCGTGGTGCTGGTCACCGCCCAGGAGCCGCCTCTCGACGAGGACGGCAGGGGCGAGGACGTCGGCATGACGGCGACCGCCTTCATGTCCGTCTCCCTGGAACCGCCCCTGGTGATGGTGAGCCTGCGCAACGGCTCCCGGATGGACGACCTGCTGGAGGAGCAGCCGCTGTGGGCGGTCTCCTTCCTGGCCGCGAGCCAGCGGCACATCGCGGGCCGGTTCGCGATGAAGGGCCGGATCAGCGACCGGCTGCTGTTCGAGGACATCCCGTACGTACGGGGCGGAACGGCGCACGCACCGCTGATCGGCGGAGCGCTGGCGACGCTGGAGTGCCGCACCGAGCAGCGCGTGGTGGCCGGGGACCACACCCTGGTGATCGGCCGCGTGCTCACGGCGGAGCTGCCGAGCCCTGAGGGCGACCCGCTGACGTACTTCAAGGGCCGCTACCGTCACCTGGGGTGACGGGCGGGGCCCCGCCCGGAAGGCACCGGTCCGCCGTCCGGTCTACCAGTCGCGGCCCGAGCGCCCGCGCTTGGTCTCGCCGCGCGCCTTCTTCTCGCGCAGCCGCCGCTCGTTGATCCCGCGCGGGATCTTCCGCTTGATCCGGGCCTTGGGCGGCGGGGCGGTGGCCTCGGCGAGGAGGGCGGCGAGCCGCACGGCGGCGGTCTCGCGGTTGCGCCACTGCGAGCGGTGCTCGGAGGCCCGTACGGAGACCACACCGCCGACGAGCCGGTCCGCCAGCCGTTCCAGGGCGCGCGCCTTCCACACCTCGGGCAGCGCGTCGGTGGCCGCCAGGTCGAAACGCAGCTCGACCCGGGAGTCGCTGGTGTTGACGTGCTGGCCGCCGGGGCCGGAGGAACGCGAGAAACGCCACATGAGCTCGGCCTCCGGCAGGGAGACCGAACCGCGGATGACATAGGGCCCGGACATGACACCCATGGTCCCTGCCCGACCCCCGGTCCGTCACCTTCTTTGGCGCGCGGGGAGCCCGCGGGTTCTTGGGCACGCGGGGAGCCCGCGCGCCTCTCCGGCGTCCGGGGCCGCCCCGAAGCGTCGTTTCGGCAAAGAAAGTAAAGGGACCAGGAACCTCGTGGTCCGCTGCCTGCGTTAGGACAGGTGACGGTAGCTTTCGTGATGGCACGAAGCCCGCACACGACGAGGAAAGGGACTTCCCATGGCAGTAAGCCTGTCCAAGGGCGGCAACGTCTCGCTCACCAAGGAGGCACCGGGCCTGACCGCCGTCACGGTCGGCCTCGGCTGGGACGTCCGCACCACCACCGGCACCGACTTCGACCTCGACGCCTCGGCCATCGCGGTCAACCCGGCGGGCAAGGTCGTCTCGGACGGCCACTTCGTCTTCTTCAACAACAAGTCGACGCCGGACCAGACCATCGTGCACACCGGTGACAACGTCACGGGTGCGGGCGAGGGCGACGACGAGCAGATCAACGTCAACCTGGCGGGCCTCCCCGCCGACGTGGACAAGATCGTCTTCCCGGTCTCCATCTACGACGCCGAGACCCGCAACCAGAACTTCGGCCAGGTCCGCAACGCGTTCATCCGCATCATCAACCAGGCCGGCGGCACCGAGATCGCCCGCTACGACCTGAGCGAGGACGCCGCCACCGAGACCGCCATGGTCTTCGGCGAGCTCTACCGCAACGGCGCCGAGTGGAAGTTCCGCGCGGTGGGCCAGGGCTACGCCTCCGGTCTGCGCGGCATCGCCCAGGACTTCGGCGTCAACCTCTGACGTATCGCCCCCGGAGCGCACAGCCGCTCGGGCCTCGCTTCACCGGAGCCCCCGACCGCGACCAGCGGCCGGGGGCTCCGGCGTGGATGAGGGCGCGCCGCCCACACCCGCCACCCACCTCCGGCGACGCCCGGCGACGACGGCCGTACCGCCGTCGTCCGAGGACGCACGGGACGGGACCTCCGAAGGCCGGTCACCCCTCCACCGGCGGCCGGCCTCCGCCGTACAGCCAGGCGTCCCACAGGGCGGTGAGGTCCTGTCCCGTCTCCTCCTCCACGTACGCGGTGAAGTCGTCGGTGGAGGCGTTGCCGTGCCGGTACTTCTCCGTCCACCCCCGGACCAGGGCGAAGAACGCCCCGTCGTCGTCCATCGTGCGCCGGATCCGGTGCATGACCATCGCCCCGCGCCCGTAGACCGGCGGGTCGGAGAGGTCGGACGCCGAGGGCGGTCCGGTGGGCGGGAAGGCCCAGTTGGCCTCGTCCTCGTACGCCTCCGCGAAACTCTCCTCGACCGGTACGCCGTCGTGGTCGGCGGCCCAGAGCCACTCCGCGTACGTGGCGAAGCCCTCGTTCAGCCACATGTCCCGCCAGCTCTTCGGGGTGACGGAGTCGCCGAACCACTGGTGGGCCAGCTCGTGGACGAGGAGGGCGGTGTCGGGCGGGCCGGGGAAGAAGGGCCGGTTCTGGGTCTCCAGCGCGTACGCCGCGTCCTCCTCACGCTCGACGATCGCCCCGGCGGAGGCGAACGGGTACGGACCGAACTTCTCCGCCGCCCACGTCAGCACCGCCGGGATCTCCGCCAGCACGTCCTCGCTCGCCGCCTCCGACTCCGGGTCCACGGCGGTCAACAGCCGGATGCCGTCGGGTGTGCGCGACCGCCGGACGGTGAACTCCCCCACCGCGACGGTCGCCGGATAGGTCGCCATCGGCTCGGCGGTCCGCCAGTGGAAGGCGGTGCGGCCGTTCACCGTACGCCGGGAGACCAGCTCCCCGTTGGAGACGGCCGTCAGCGGCTCGGGGACCGTCACCTCGATGTCGTACGCGGCCTTGTCGCTCGGGTGGTGGTTGCCGGGGAACCAGGCCATGGACCCGGTCGGCTCGCCGAGGGCCACCGACCCGTCCGCCGTCGGCAGCCAGCCCTCCTGCCCGCCGTCCGCGTCGGTGAGGGCCTGCGGGGAGCCCGCGTACCGCACGACGGTGGTGAACGTGCGCCCCTCGCGCAGCCGGTCCTCCACCGCCGCGTCCGGACGGATCGTCAGCTCCTTGCCGGCCCGGTTCACGGCGGCCGGCCGGCCCTCGACGGAGGCGCTCTCCACGTGGAGCCCGGCGAGGTCCAGATGGAAGGCGCTCAGGTGCCGGGTGGCGCGGGCGGTGATGGTGGCCGTGCCGCGCAGGTGGCCCGCGACGGGATCGACGTCGAGCTTCAGGCCGTAGTGGGTGACGTCGTAGCCGCCGTTGCCGAGCCCCGGAAAGTACGGGTCGCGCAGCCCGGTCGCGCCCGGGGTCCCCTCGACCCCGCCGGAACATCCCGAGCCGACGAGGGCGAGGGCCAGGGCGAGCAGGAGGGGGACGGCGGCCGGGGTGCGGGGGGTCACCGGTCGATCCTAGGCCGGAGGGCGACGGCGGCCCGGCACGTCGTCGGGCCCGGGGCCCGGGCGGCGGCCCGGCACGTCGTCGGGCCCGGGCTCGGGCATGGGCTTCGGGCCCCGGCTCCGGCGGCGGCCGAACAGCTCCGGCGGGAGGGCCGCGGCGGCAGGGGGCGGGAGGGGCCGCCCGTCTCGGGGGAGGGACGGGCGGCCCCGGCTCAGAGGACGGCGATGTCGAGGGGCCGGTTGCCCGCCTTCAGACGGATCGGCGCACTCCCCTCGTCGTCCAGGTCGACGACCGTGATCCCGTTCCAGTAGCCGTCGCGGGTGAAGCCGCCGGTGACGTAGGCCGTGCGGCCGTCCGGCGAGACCGCCACGTCCTCGTGCGGACCGTCCAGGGGCACGGTCCGCTCCGTTCCGCCGGGATCCCGGACCGTCAGCGAAGGGTCCTCGTCGTCCGCGCCGATCGGGCCGGTGCCCACCACGAGGAGGGTGCCGTCGGGGGTCAGGGCCGCGCCGTGCTGGTGGGTGTTCGCGGTCATCGGCTCGATGGCCACCTCTCCGGTGCGGGGATCGAGGACCGCGAGCCGCTCCCCCTCGAAGGGCAGCAGCAGCTTGCCGTCCTCGGGGCGTACGACGGCGTGGTGCGGCTTCAGCCAGGAGCCGAGCCCGCCCTCCGTGCCGTACGGGGCGACCTCCATGCGCCGGGTCTCCAGCGAGTCGGCGTCCACCGCCGTCACGTCGAAGGAGTCGTGGTCGGTGGCGTACACCTCGCGGCCGTCCGGCGACACGTCCACGTCGAAGGGGCGCAGGCCGACCGCGGCGGTGCCGGTGACCTCACGGGTCGTGGTGTCGATGACCTCGACCGCCCCGTCGCCGCCGGGCACGTTGACCCCGACGTAGACGTGCTTCCCGTCCGGGGCCATGGCGATGCCCATGCCGCCGCCCCGGTACTCACCGGTGGTGACCGGCCCGGACTCCGTCGCGTACGGGACGAGGGCGAGCCGGGTCCGCCGCTGTGTGTCGATGACCGCGACGCCCTCGGCGGTGGCGACCCAGGCGCGCCCGTCCTCGCCGACGACGAGTCCGTAGGGCGCGGTGCCGGCCTTCACCGAGGCGATGGGGGCGCCGCCCGCGCCGGAACCGTCCCGGCCGGGGTCGACGAAGGTCACGGTGTCGCCGCCGAAGTCCGTGACGAGGAGCGTGCCCTCGGGGGTGCGGCCGGCGGGGGCGCGGGACGGGTCGGGGGCCGCCACGGTGCCGGTCGCGGCGGACGCGTGCGGGGTGGCCGCGGGGTCCGGGGCCGCCTCCGTCGTGCCGGTCGCGCACCCGGCGAGCAGGGCGGCGGCGAGGAGGCCGAGGGCGAGGCGGCGGGTACGGGGGCCGGGGGGCCGGAGGGCGGCGCGGGGGCCGAGGGCCGGGGAGCCGGGGCCGGGGTGCGAGGCCCGGCGGGCGGCGCGGGGGCCGCGCTCCCCGGTCATGCGGTGGCCCGCAGCAGGGCGGCCAGCTCGGTGAAGCCGCGCCGCTCGGCGTGGGCCAGCGGCGTCACCCCGTCTCCGTCCGGCAGGTCCCGCGTCGCCCCGGCGGCGAGCAGCAGCTGAACGATCCGCTGGTGCGCGCGGCCGCCGTCACCGAGGATCACCGCCTCCAGCAGGGCGGTCCAGCCGAGCCGGTTGACGTGGTCGACGTCGATGTCGGTGACCCGCAGCACCTCCCGTACGTAGGCGACATGGCCGCGTTCGCTCGCCGGGATGAGGGAGACCCCGCCGAACCGGTTGCACAGGGTCAGGTCCGGACCGGCCGGCAGCAGCACGTGCAGCATCGCCACGCTGCCGGTGACCCCGGTGACCAGCCACGGGGAGTCCTCGCGCCGGTCCCGGGCGTCCGGGTCGGCCCCGGCGGCGACGAGCAGCCGGGCCGCCTCCACGTGGTCGCCGAGGGCGGCGAGGAGCAGCGGTGTGCGCAGTTCCTCGTCACGGACGTCGATGCGGGCGCCGCCCTCGATCGCGGTGCGCACACCTTCGGTGTCGCCGGTGCGTGCGGCGGTGAGGAGGTCGTGATCGAGGGCGTTCATGGGTACTCCGTTCCCGGCTGTGCGTGTGCGGATGGTGACTACCGGGCGAGCGAGGCGACGCCCGCCCGGGCGAACTTCTCGTCGAGGTCGCCGCTGGGCGCGCCGGCCACGCCGATGCCCGCCACCGGGGCGCCCTTGGCCTGGACCGGGGCGCCGCCCCCGAGGAACAGGGTGCCGGGGATGTCCTTCAGGTTCGGGGCCTGCTCCAGGCGCTTGACCAGCTCGGAGGTGGGAGCGTTCCAGGAGACGGCGGTGTACGCCTTCTTCACCGCGGACTCGGGGGACTGCGGGCCCGCACCGTCGCCGCGCAGGGAGACGATGGTGTTGCCGTTGCGGTCGACGACCGCGACGGAGATCCGCTGGTTCTCCTTCTTCGCCGCGTCGAGCGTGGCCAGGGCGGCCTTGGTGGCGGCGGCGACGGTCAGGTGCGTCGTCTGCTGGAGGTTGCGGTTGCTCGTGTCGGCCGTGACCGCGGCGGCGGGGGCGGCGGCCGGGGAGGAGGCGCTCGCGGACATCGTGCCGAACGTGCCGGCTCCGAGGGCGGCGACGACGACGGCGCCGGTGGCGACACGGGTGCGCAGCGACAGCTTCTTCATGGTGGCTCCGTAAGTTGTCGGGTGGCCCGGGGGCGGCCCGGTGATTCGGTGGGAAGCGGCCCGGAGTGGTCCGGGCGTTTCGCTCTGGTATCGATCCTCCCGGCAGAACCCGTCCCGTACGGTCGGCGTACCGGCTGGAAGCGGCGTGCGGGTCGGTCGACGCCCCTGTCGGCCGATCGGTTGATGCGGGGGTGGTCGGATCGGGCCACCATGGAAGATCCGCGCAGGTCAGCGGGGTCGGGCGAGAGGGAACACGAGGTACGAGGTGGACCACCGGAGCGATCGGCGCACCCCGGACGTCGGGGTCGGCCCCGCCGGGGCGGCCCTCGGTGCGGGCCCCGGCGCGGGCGGGCCCGGCCCCGCCTCGGGACCCGGCGGCGACCCCGACACCCGCCGGCTCGCCTTCTTCATGCACGCCGCGTTCTTCCTGCTGCTCGCGGCCTCGCTGACCCGATTCCTGATCCGGCACCCCGGCGAGGCCCGCACCCCGTGGATCATCGCCCTGTCGATCACCCTGGCGGTGCTGTACCTGCTGGGGCCCGTCCTCGGTTCGCGCCCCACCCCGCGCCGGGTCGTCTGGCTCGGCGTGCTCGTCCTCGTCTGGATGGTCCTGGTCGTCCTGGCGCCGAGCTTCGCGTGGTGCGCGGTGCCGCTGTTCTACACCGGGCTGCGCATCCTGCCGCCGCGCGCGGCGCTCGCGCTCGTCGCCCTGCTGACCGCGTTCGTCGTCGCCGCGCAACTGCGCCTGGCGACCGGGTTCGACCCGAACCTGGTGCTCGCACCGCCCGCCGTCGCTGCCGTGGCGACCGCCGTCTTCGTCCACATGCGGGGCCAGGCGGTACGCCAGCAGGAGCTGGCCGCCCGGCAGCACGAGCTGATCGACGACCTGCTGCGCACCCGGCGCGAGCTGGCCGCCACCGAGCGGCGCGAGGGGACCCTCGCCGAACGCCAGCGGCTCTCCATGGAGATCCACGACACCCTGGCGCAGGGCCTGTCCAGCCAGCAGATGCTGCTCCAGGCGGCCGACCGCACCTGGAACGCCGACCCGGATGCGGCCCGCCGCCATGTCCGTACGGCCACCGCCATCGCGGAACGCAACCTCGCCGAGGCCCGCCGCTTCGTCCACGACCTGGCCCCGGCCGACCTGGCGGAGGGCGGTGGCCTGGAAGCGGCCCTGTACGCGCTGGCGGCCCGCGAGAGCGCCCAGGCGGAGGGGGCGCTCACCGTCCACTGCCATGTGGAGGGCGCCCCGGCCGCGCCCCTGCCGGACCGGGTGCAGTCGGCCCTGCTGCGCATCGCCCAGGGGGCCCTGGCCAACGTGCGGGAGCACGCCGGGGCCACCGCCGCCGGGCTGACCCTGACCCACCTCGACGACCGGGTGGTCCTGGACGTCGGCGACAACGGCCGCGGCTTCGGCGTGGAGCCCTCGGGGGTGCGCGGCCCCGGCACCGTGCGCGGCCACGGCCTCCCGGCGATCCGGGCCCGCGTGCACCAGCTCGGCGGGTCGCTCACCATCGAGTCGGCCCCGGACGAGGGCACAGTGCTCTCCGCAGAGATCCCGCTCGCGCCCGCCCCGCCCATCACCCCGGAGGACCCCGCATGACCGGCCAAGGCCCGCAGACGCCCCCCGTACCTCCGGTGCCTCCCGTACGCATCCTGCTCTGCGACGACCACGTGGTCGTCCGGGCCGGACTGCTCGCGCTCCTCGGCAGCGAACCGGACATCGAGGTCGTCGGCGAGGCCGGCAGCGGCGAGGAGGCGGTGGTGCTCGCCGCCCGCCTCACCCCCGACGTCGTCCTCATGGACCTCCAGCTCGGCGAGGGCATCGACGGCGTCGAGGCCACCCGCCGCATCGCGGCCGACGGCACGGTCCACGTCCTGGTGCTGACCACCTACGACACCGACGCCGACATCACCCGCGCCATCGAGGCGGGCGCCACCGGCTACCTGCTGAAGGCGGAACGCCCCGAGGAACTGTTCGCGGCGATCCGGTCCGCGGCCCAGGGCCGCACCACGCTCTCGGCCCCCGTCGCCAGCCGGGTGATGGCCCGGATGCGCAGCCCGCGCCCCACCCTCACCGACCGCGAACGCGACATCCTGGCCCAGCTCTCCCAGGGCCTCGGCAACCGCGACATCGCCCGTGCCCTGTTCATCAGCGAGGCCACGGTCAAGACCCACCTGGGCCGGATCTACGACAAGCTGGGCGTGGACACCCGCGCGGGAGCGGTGTCGGTCGCCAAGGAGCAGCGCCTCCTGCCGTGAGCGGGGGCGCGGGCCGTGACCGGCCGGGCGGGGTCGCGGAACTTTCGTCCAAGACAAGCGCGGCGACGTCGGCGACCGTAGGGGCATGCGCAGACATCACGGCGGTCCCGCGCCCGGGGACCGCGATTCCGAGAACGGCTGGGAGGTCGCCCGCCTCCTCGGCGGCACAGCGCCCGACGGGGTCCGGATGGCCGGCTTCCGTGACCGCGCCTCCGTCGGCCTGGACATGCAGGTGCTCCCCCAGCCCGTCGTGGTCGTCGTCATCGGACTCGGGGACGACCCCCTCACCGTGGAAAGTGCCACGGCTCACCGGCCCCTGAGGAGCTTCGTCGCCGCGTTGTCACCCGGACCGGCCCGTATCCGGGGCGAGAACGTCGAATGTGTCGAAGTGTGTCTGCCGCCCCTGGCCGCCCACGCCGTGCTGGGCGTCTCCCCGCGCGAACTGGACGGGTCGGTCAACGGGCTGGAAGACCTGTGGGGACGGCACGCCCGCCACCTCCGTGAGCAGCTGACCGACACCACGACGTGGCAGGAGCGCCTGATGCTGACGGACGCGTTCCTCGCGCGGCGGGCCGCGTCCACACCGCCGGTCTCGCCCGAGGTCGCCGCCGCCTGGGACACCATCGTGGCCCGCCGGGGCCGGGTCCGGGTCGCCGGTCTCGCCGCGTCCCTCGGGTGGAGCCGCAAGCGGCTGTGGTCCAGGTTCACCGACCAGATCGGCCTCACCCCCAAACGCGCCGCCATGCTGGTCCGCTTCGACCACGCCGCACGGGCCCTCTGCGCGGGCGAGAACGCGGACAGCGTCGCCGCCGCGTGCGGATACGCCGACCAGTCCCACCTCCACCGCGACGTCACGGCCCTGGCCGGATGCACGCCGCGCGCGCTGGCCGACAGGTCCACGTCCGCCGGCTGACCTTCACGCACGTACCCACCGCGCATCCCACCGCGCATCCCACCGCACACAGTCGAGAGGACCACACCCATGACCAACACCGATGTCACGGTCGCGGAGACGGCCGGCCGCGATCTGATCGTCCGGCTCGCGTTCGGGAGCATGGCGGCGCAGACCCTGCGCGCGGCAGCCCGGCTGAGGGTGGTGGAACTGGTGGGCGACAGGGCGCGCCCGGCCGTCGAGGTGGCCGCCGACGCCGGAGCCGAACCTCAGCCCATGGAGCGGCTGCTGCGCGCCCTGGCCGGGCTCGGCCTGCTGCGGGAGCCCGTCCCCGGATCCTTCTCGGTGACCCCCGCGGGCGCACTGCTGCACCCCGGCCGCCCCGACTCGCTCGCCTCGTTCGTCAGGATGTTCACCGAACCGGTGATCGTGCGCGCCTGGGAGCACCTGGACGACAGCGTCCGCACCGGCGAGGTCGCGTTCGACGGCATATTCGGCACCGACTTCTTCAGCCACCTCGCCCGGCATCCCGAACTGTCCGCGGAGTTCAACGCGGCGATGAGCCAGGCCGCTGCGGAGACCGCCGCCGCCCTGCCGCACGCCTTCGACTTCGGCCGGTTCACCACGGTCACGGATGTCGGCGGGGGCGACGGGACCCTCCTGGCCGGTGTGCTCTCCGCGCATCCCGGCCTCACCGGTGTCGTCCTCGACACGGCGGAGGGGTTGGCGGCGACGCCGGACACGATGGCGCGGCACGGGCTGGAGGACCGGTGCTCCCTGATCGCCGGAGACTTCTTCCACGCGGTGCCCGCGGGCTCGGATCTCTACCTGATCAAGAGCGTCCTGCACGACTGGACGGACGACCGGGCGGTCACGATCCTGAGCCACTGCCGCGAGGTGCTGCCGCCCGGCGGCCTCGTCCTGATCGTGGAGCCCGTGCTTCCCGACGCGGTCGACCTCCGGGACGACGTCACCGACGGCGGGGTCACCTACCTGAGCGACCTCAACATGCTGGTGAACGTGGGCGGCCGGGAGCGCACCCGCGAGGACTTCGCGGAGGTGTGCCGCCGAGCGGGCCTGACCCTCACGGCGGTCACCCCGCTCGCGGAGGCCGCGCCGTTCGCCGTCATCGAGGCCGTGGCCGCCTGACCCGCGCCGGGCGGTCCCGCGCACAGCGGACGGGGCCGCCCGCACCGCTCCACCCGGTCGTGGCGGCCCGCCCCGGACGGACGTGACACCATCGAACCGTGCTCGACATCGGCTACTCCCTCTCCCGCCGCTTCCCCGATCCCCCGCAGACCGACTACCGCCGCGCGGACGTCCGGGCGCTGCGGCACGATCTGTTCTCCGGCGACGTCTACCTCGCCGACACCAAGGCGGACCGCGAGGTGTCCACAGGCTGGGGATGGGTGCCGGTGCTCGACTTCGCGTGGGCTCTGTGCGACATCGTCGAGCAGATCGACCAGGACCCGCGCGGCAACCGCTCGCACCGGAGGCAGTACGCGGAGCTGGACTTCACCGAGTCCTCGGACGTCATGATCTTCGAGCGGCGCTTCGGCTGGGTCGACGTCGAGGCGGACTGGATGCCCGGCGACGAACCCCCGCTGACCTTCAGCCACTCCCTCCTGCGCCGCGAGGCCCGCGACTTCCTGCACGACCTGATCGCCGACCTGGCCGACCTGCACGAGGGCCTCGCCGACAACCCCGTGATCTGGGACCTCCAGGCCCGCTTCCCCCGGATCTGAGCCCTCCGCGACCTCCGGGGCCTCCCCACCCCCGCAGCCCCCCGGCGCGCGCCCCTCACGCCTCCACCCGCACCCCGATCTGCGCCGCGAACGCCGGGGCCAGCTCCATCAGCTGCACCGGGCTGATCACCGCGCCCGCCAGCCGTTCCACACCCCGCGCGATGTCCAGCTCGGCCACCGTGCGCAGGTCCACCGACTCCATCCGGACGCCGCTGAAGTCCGCCCGCCGCAGCACGCAGTCGCGGAACTCGACGCGGACCAGGTGCGCGTCCCCGAAGTCCGGTTCGGACAGCACGCAGCCCTCGAAGACGACGTCCTTGAGCCGCGCCCCGCGCAGGTTCAGGTAGTCGATCTTGCCGCCCCGCACCAGCACCCGCTCCAGCACCGCACCGTGCAGCCGCACCCCGCCGAGGCGGGCGTCCACCACCTCCACGTCCCGCAGCGACGCCTCCGCGAGGTCCGTGCCCACACCCCGTACGCCCGTCAGGACCGAGTCGATGAAACGGGCCCGCGCCAGCTCCGCGCGGTCCAGGGCACAGCCGTCCAGGGCGCAGTCCAGGAACCTCGCCCCCCGGCCCGACGCGTCCGCCAGGTCCGCCCCGCCGAACCGGAGCCCGTCGTAGTCCCCGTCCGGCTCCAGGCCCTCGCCGTCGTACGGGACGAGAGGCGGCAGCCGCACCTCCGGCCGCCGTGCCGCCGTCACGCCCGCCGTGCTCCTCTTCCCGCCGCTCACTGCCATCCCCCCATCGTGACGCACACCACGGACAACGCCCCGCCGACCGTGTCACGTGCGGACGCCCCCGATCCGTCACATCATCAACGACGCGAAGGAGATCCAGCCATGGTGCACATCCACGTCATCGGCGGCGGGCTCGCCGGGCTCACCGCCGCGATCACGGCGGCCGAGTCGGGCGCACGGGTCACCCTGTACGAAGGCCACCGGGCGCTCGGCGGCCGGGCCAGGACCGCCGACGGGCCGTACCGCGCCAACGAGGGCCCGCACGCCCTGTACCGGCACGGCCCGCACGCCACCTGGCTGGCCCGGCGCGGGCTGCTCGGCCCCCTCGTCCCCGTACCGCCCCGCGAAGGGCTCCGCTTCCGCTTCCGCCGTGCCGGGGCCCTCCGCCGGATGCCTCCCCCGGCCCTGCTGCGGCTCGTCCGCCGGGCCCCGCACACCGCCCCGGTGGACGACCGCTTCCTGGACTGGGCGGCGGACCGGGTCGGCGCGGAGGGCGCCAGGGCGGCCGCGCACTTCGCCGCCACCGCGCTGTTCCACCACGACCCCGGTGCGCTCTCGGCCCGGTTCGTCCAGGAGCGCCTGCACCGGCTCGGCTCGCTGCCGCCCGAGGCCCGCTACCCGGTCGGCGGCTGGGGGACGCTGGTCGAGCGGATGGCCGCCCACGCCCGCGGTCTCGGGGTCACCGTCGAGACGGCCACCCGCGTCGACACCCGGACGCTCGGCGAGCTGGCCCGTACCGGACCGGTGATCGTCGCCACCTCGCTCGCCGCCGCCCGCGCCCTGCTCGACGACGCGTCCCTCACCGGGGAGAGCGGCCGCACCGTCCTGGTGGACCTGGCGGTACGCACCCGGCGCGGCGACGCGTTCGTGGTGTCGGACCTGGACGCGCCCGGCTGGCTGGAACGGTTCACCGCCCAGGACCCCGGTCTCGCCCCGGCGGGCGAACAGCTGCTCCAGGGCCAGTTCCCGATCGGCCCGGACGCGCGCCGGGCGGAGGGCGTCGCCCGCGCCGAGGAACTGCTCGACCTGGGCTTCCCCGGCTGGCGGGAGCGCACGACCTGGCGCGGCGAGGCACTGGCCGACGGCCGCACCGGGGCCGTCGACCGCCCCGGCACCACCTGGCGTGACCGGCCCTCCGTCGTCCGTGGCGACGGGGTCTTCCTGGCGGGCGACCAGGTCGCCGCCCCCGGACTCCTCAGCGAGGTCTCCTTCACCAGCGGCCTCGAAGCCGCGATGCTCGCGGTGAAGGCCGCAGGGCAGCGCACCGGGTCCGGGGCCGGCTGCCGGCGCAGGTGAGGTACGGGCCGCGGTGCCGGGCGAGACCGCCACCGCCACCACGTACGGAGGGCCGCACGCTGCCACCGATGGGGTGACAGCGTGCGGCCCGTTCTTCCGGTACGTGAGGCACCAGATGCTTCCGGTACGTCAGGCGTCCTGCGCCCGGTGTCACGTACCCGGTGGTGCGCGATCCGGGTCAGATGTGGACCTGGGACGCCGGGGCTCCCGCACCGGAGGCGATCAGGCCGAGACCCGACCAACCACCCTTGATCTCACCGCCGTTGTTCAGCCAGGCACGCGCCGAGCCGTCCGGGGCGACCGCGACGTAGTCGGCCCGGCCGTCGCCGTTGGCCTCGGCGAACCGCACCTGTGCGCCGGGGACGCCCATGGCGGGGGCGTAGACACCGAGCGTCGTCCAGTTCCCGTTGCCGTCCTTGTTCAGCCACGCCTTCACGGAACCGTCGTCGGCGACCACCAGGTAGTCCGCCCGGCCGTCGGCGTCGAGGTCCGCGAACCGCACCTGGCTTCCGGGGGCCCCGGCACCGGTGGAGAGACGGATGACACCGCTCCAGCCGCCGCTGCCGTCTCCCCCCTGGTTGAGCCACGCGCGCACCGAACCGTCGTCGGCCACCGCGAGGTAGTCCGCCCGGCCGTCCGCGTTGACATCGGCGAACCGGACCTGGGCGGCCGGGGCGCCGACGCCGGCGGCGTACGTACCGAGGGCCGTCCAACCGCCCTTGCCGTCACCGCCGTTGTTCAGCCATGCCTGTACGGAGCCGTCCGCGCCGAGGACCAGATAGTCGGCGCGGGCGTCGGCGTTCAGATCGGCGAAGTGCACCGAGGAGCCGGGGGCGCCCACGCCCACGGCGATCTGGCCGACGGAGGTCCAGCCCCCGGCGGCGCCGTTGTTGGTCCAGGCACGCACCGAGCCGTCCGGCGCGACGACGAGGTAGTCGTCCCTGCGGTCCGCGTCGATGTCGGCGAAGCGGACCTGGTCCGCCGGGGCGCCCGCGCCCGCCGCGAAGCGGTCGACGGGCGTCCAGCCGCCTCCGCCCACGCCGCCGCCGTCGCCACCGCCGTTGAGCCAGGCCCGTACCGCGCCGTTGGCGTCCACCACGAGGTAGTCGGCCCTGCGGTCGGCGTTGACGTCCGCGAAGCGCACCCAGGAGCCGTGAGCACCCGTGCCGGTGGCGATCTGCCCGGCGGCGGTCCAGCCGCCGATGCCGCTGCCGCCCTGGTTCAGCCACGCCTGGACGGCCCCGTCGGCGGCCACGGCCAGGTAGTCCGCGAAGCCGTCGGCGTTGACGTCGGCGAACCGCACCTGGTCGGCCGGAACGCCGACCCCGGAGGCGATCTGCCCGGCGGCGGTCCAGCCCGCCGTGCCGGTGCCGCCCTTGTTGAGCCACGCCCGCACGGCGCCGTTCGGGTCGACCACGAGGTAGTCGGTGAACCGGTCGGCGTTCAGGTCGGCGAACCGCACCTGGCCACCGGCGAGGTTCACGCCGGTGGCGACCTGTCCGGCGGCGGTCCAGCCGCTGACGCCGGTGCCGCCCTTGTTCAGCCAGGCCCGCACCGCGCCGTTGGCGTCCACCACCAGGTAGTCGGCGTAGCCGTCGCCGTTCAGATCGGCGAACCGCACCCGGCCTCCCGCCAGGTCCACACCCGAGGCGACCTGCCCGGCGGAGGTCCAGCCGCCGCGGCCGTCACCGCCCTTGTTCAGCCAGGCGCTTACCGCCCCGTTGGCGTCGACCACGAGGTAGTCGGCGCGGCCGTCGGCGTTCAGGTCCACCTGGTAGTCGCCCAGGCCCGTACGGGCCGGAGCGGGCTTCACGACGACCTGCTCGCTGATCCACCCCTTCCGGGCGACCTGCGAGATGCCCTCCGCGAAGACGTCGGCCATCTTCACGTAGCCCTGGTCATTGGGGTGGAGCCGGTCCTTCAGGTCGGCGTGCGTGAGGGAGGCCATGCTGACGAACGCGACCTTGTGCTTCTGGGCCTGCCGCTCGGCGACGATCTTCGGGATCTCCGCGTTGTACGCGTTGATCCGCGCCTGGACCGCCGGGGAGGTGGACGGGACCAGGGAGGCGACGACGATCGTGGTGTCCGGGGACGCCGCGATCATCTGGTCGATCAGCCCGGCCAGCCGGGCGGGGGCGGTGGCGACCTGGTGGTCACGGTCCATGTCGTTGGTGCCGATGTGCAGCAGCACGACGTTCGGCTTGGCCTGGTCCATCCAGGAGTCGATGTTGGCCGACAGGCCCTCGATCAACCACCCCGAATGGCCCTCGTGGTCGAGGTCGGGCAGTTGGCCGTGTTTCAGCGAGCCGACGAAGTCCAGCGTCCCCGCCCGCGGTACGAGCCGGGGCCACAGGGCGGCCCGGTAGCTGGACCGGGTGGAGCTGCCCGCCCCCTCGGTGATGGAGTCGCCGAGCGGCATGACGGTGAGGCGGGGGACCTTCCAGTCCACACCCAGCTCGTCGGGCGTCCCGCCCTGGCCGGGGGTGTCGTCGTGGTACGTGTACGTGTTGAGCTCGTTCACGGCCGCCAACGCGTCGCTCTCCGGTACGGGCTGCGCCCAGGAGGTGTCGTACTGATCCACCGCGATGAAGTTCGGCTTCTTGCGGGCGGCGGGTGAACAGAACCGCTGCGCCCGATTGACGATCTTCGCGTTGTCGTTCCGGGCCGTGTCCTCGTACGCGGCGTCCCGGAAGTGGTTCATGACGAACAGCCGGCGGAACTTCGGCTCTTCCTTCGCCAGCGGGATCTCGTCCCACCGAGTGCGGCAACTCCAGTCCGAGTTGCCGATGCCCGCACCCATCGACCAGTAGTTCTCGGCCGTCCAGTCCTTGTCGTGCTGGAAACTGAGACGGTGCCGCTTGAGCCTGTCCTTCTCGTCTTCCTTGGCGGTTTCGCCGTCGCTGGTGAACAGGACGAGCCGTTTACCGCGCTCGACCATGTCCGAGACCTTGGGCCACCCGTTCGCCTTCACGTTCCAGGCGATGTCCGAGGACCAGCCGGGGATCGTCTCCGAGGACGGGTTGAACACCATGCCGGCGAGCTGACCACCGGGCCCGAGGTCGTCCCCGATCTCAGCGTTCAGCTCGTCGTACGAGGTGGCGTCCTGCAGGAAGACGGTGACGATCTCGTTCCCGTTGGCCGGGTCCTTCAAGAAGTCCGCGATGTCGGTGAACACGTCGGACATGGGCCGGCTGGTCGGAATGCACACTTCGTGGCACATCCGGACTCTGCCGTTGTGCTGGTAGCCGTCGAGCATCAGACCGCGTACGCCGTTGGCCAACTGCTGCCGGATGGAGTGGGACTGGTTCGGCATGGGCGCCGCGCCGTCCGCGTCGTCCTGGTTGTAGAAGGCGTTGTGCGCGGTGAGGTAGGTCCGCTGGTCGAACGTCGGATCAGCAGGCATCGCCTGCTTCGTGGGCGACACGCGGGTGACGTACCAGAGTTGCTTCTCGCCCTCGTCCAGGGAGGCGCCGAACGTCACGTCGCCCCCGTTCTCCCGGTCCTCCTTGTCGACCTTCGCCGGGGTCTGCAGGTACTCCACGTGTCCCACCGGGCGGATCTTGTACTGATCCCCCTTGTACCGGTGGAACTCCCAGTCCGTGCCGGGGCCGGCACAGTCGCGGAAGGCCAGCCGCGCTGCGCCTTCGGCGTCGGCGTCCCGCCCCATGCACCGGTCGTCCAGGGTGCGGCTCCTGACCTTGTACGTGCCGCCTGCCGATGCCTGGAGGTACCACCACTGGTTGTCCTCGTCGCCCTTGGGGGGCGTGGCGCGGTGGAGCAGCTCGGTACCGGAGATCTGGTAACCGCCGCCCCCCGCGCCCTCCACGTCGTCTCCGACGCTCTGGATGACCACGGTCGTGTCGACGGGCGGGCCGGCCGCCGGATCGCCCGGGGCCGCGACGGCGGGGGACGACCCCACCACTGCCGTGACCGAGGCCAGCAGCGCTCCCGCGAGGGAGGCGGCGATCAGCCGCGCGCCGAGGCGGGCACGTCGGCGGGCGGGCGCGGGGGTCGCGGGCCGGTCGCCCTCCGCTCCCACCGCGTCGAGGGGTCGTCTTCGGCGGTAGCCGGAAAGACGTCTCATGTGCGTTCCTTCGATGGTCGGTTCAGCTGTCGGCCACCGTCGGATCGGGTCCCGCCGGCCGCGCCGCGCGGCTTCGCCCGTCCCACGGCCGGAATCGCCCGGGCGGCGGGCACGGCACGTACGGGGAAGACGATCGGTGTGGCCAAGCAAAGCTTCGCTCCCCGCGCTGCCGTTTCACTGATGTTCCGCTGACGCCCGGTGACGCGGCCGGACGCCCCGGCCGCCACGACGACGCACCTGTCCCCCTCTCACCGCCCCAGCAGCCGCCGCGCGATCTCCGCGTGGTCCGGGGCGACGCGGACCTCCCCGCCCCCGGCCCCCCACAGCCCGTTCTGGAGCACCCGGCCCAGCGTCCAGGCCCGCGCCCGCTCCCTGTCCCGCTCCAGGCCCAGCGCCTCCGTCAACGCGTCGAACCGCCACACCACCTCCTCCGCGTCGAAGAGGTTGTCCAGTGCCGGGAACAGCTCGAAGGCCGGGTCCCCGGCAAGCGGTTTCGGGTCGAGGGCGATCCACTCGCCCGCCCGTCCCGTCTCCGCGCGGCCGGCCAGGACGTTGTCGTAGTGCAGGTCCCAGTGGAGCAGCCGGTCCCCCGGCTCCCCCGCGACCTCGCGTACCGCCGCCGCACAGTCGGCGAGCAACCGCCGGTCCGCCGCGTCGGCCAGCAGGGCCGTCTGCTCCGGGGCCTGAGCGAGCATCCGCTCCACCACCGCGCCCAGCGTGCGCAGGCCCTTGGGCGCGGGCACCGCCGCCAGCCGGGCCAGCACCGCACCGAGGGCGGCCACCGCTCCCCGTACGTCGGCCTCGCCGGACAACGGCCGCCGCTCGTCGAGCCGTTCCAGCAGCAGCGCACCGGTCTCCGGGTCGTGGCCGAGCAGCTCCACCGCCCCGGCCCCCGCCGCCGCCCAGGCCCGCAGGGCGACGGGTTCGCCCGCCGTCTCCTCGTCCACGGCCTGGAGTTTCAGCGCGGCGGGCCGCCCGTCCGCCTCCCGCACCACCGGCAGCACCAGCGCGCACATCCCGTGCATCGACGGACCGTCCACCCGCAGCCCCCACCGCTCCAGGCACCGGGCGGCGAGGTCCGGCAGGGCGGCGACGAAGGCCCGGCCGGCCGCTCCGTTGTACCGGGACTGCGTGGCGGCCAGCTCCGCGGGGACGTCGATCACGTCCCCGATCCTAGGGAGCGGCGCGGCAGCGGGAGGCGAAACGATCCGGGCCGGGCGATACGCCCCGGGAGACGGATCGGCCCCGCGCGCAGTAACGTCCCGCCAGACATACGCTCGGCATCTCACCGCACAGGGACACCAGGGGCATCATGAGCACCGTCAGTACCGTCGTCGGCGGCATATCGTTCTGGTACGCGCAGGAGGGCACCCCCGCCCCGCGCGAACCCCTCCCCGGCGACACGAACGTCGACGTCTGCATCGTCGGCGGCGGTTACACCGGGCTCTGGACGGCGTACTACCTGAAGAAGGCGGCCCCCTTCCTCAACATCACGGTCCTGGAGGCCAAGTTCTGCGGTTACGGGGCCTCCGGCCGCAACGGGGGCTGGCTGTACAACGGCATCGCGGGCCGCGACCGGTACGCGAAGCTGCACGGCCACGACGCCGCCGTACGGCTCCAGAAGGCGATGAACGAGACCGTGGGCGAGGTCGTCCGGGCCGCCGCCGAGGAGGGCATCGACGCGGACATCCACCGGGGCGGCGTCCTGGAGGTGGCGCACACCCCGGCCCAGCTCGCCCGCCTCAAGGACTTCCACAGCGTCGAGATCGCCTTCGGGGAGACCGACCGCGTCCTGCGCGGCGCCCGCGAGACGGCCGAGCGCGTCCGGGTGACCGGGGCGGCCGGCTCCACCTGGACCCCGCACGGCGCCCGGCTGCACCCGGCCAAGCTGGTCAAGGGGCTCGCGGACGCGGTGGAGGCGCTCGGCGTGACCATCCACGAGTCGACGCCGGTCACCGAGATCAAGCCCAAGCACGCGGTGACGCCGTACGGCACGGTCCGCGCCCCGTACGTCCTGCGGTGCACCGAGGGGTTCACCGCGAGCCTCAAGGGCCAGAAGCGCACCTGGCTCCCGATGAACTCGTCCATGATCGTCACCGAGCCGCTGCCCGCCCGGATCTGGGACACGATCGGCTGGGAGGGCCGCGAGACCCTGGGCGACATGGCGCACGCCTACTTCTACGCCCAGCGCACCGCCGACGACCGCATCGCGCTCGGCGGGCGCGGCCGCCCGTACCGCTTCGGCTCGGCCACCGACGACGACGGCCGCACCCACCCGGCCACCGTCACCGCCCTGCGCGACCTGATGGTCCGGCTCTTCCCCACCACGGCGGGCGTCCGCGTCGACCACGCCTGGTCCGGCGTCCTCGGCGTGCCGCGCGACTGGTGCGCCACGGTCACGCTCGACCGCTCCACGGGCCTGGGCTGGGCGGGCGGTTACGTCGGCTCCGGCGTCGCCACCGCCAACCTCGCCGCCCGCACCCTGCGCGACCTGATCCAGCAGGACTCCGGCCAGGCGGGCCCGACGGACCTCACCACGCTGCCCTGGGTGAACCACAAGGTCCGCCGCTGGGAGCCGGAACCGCTGCGCTGGCTCGGCGTCCACGGCATGTACGCGGCCTACCGCGCCGCCGACCGCCGGGAGACCACCTCGCCGCGCCCCGGCACGGACCCCCTCGCCAAGGCAGCGGACCGCATCGCGGGCCGCTGAGCCACCGGGCCGCGCCCGTACCACCGGGCGGGGGCGGCCGGATGTGTTCCGGACGCACTCCGGCCCGGAGCCCCGCGGCGCGAACCGCCGGGCTCCGGGCCGGACTTCGCAGGCCGCCTGTACGGTCCCGCCTCAGCGTGCCAACCGCAGCAGCCGCCGCGACCGCGCCGTGGCGACCAGCTCCTCGACCGTGGCGAGCTTCACCCGCGGCCGGCCCGCGGCCCGTCCGCGCTCCCGCTCCGCCCGGTCGATCGCCGCCAGGCCCCGCGCGTCCACGACACGGCGGTTGCGCTGCCGGGCCAGCCGGCGGAACGCCTTGGCGTCGCCCGTCGGGGCGGGCAGCGTCCCGGCGACCGCGTCGGCCAGCAGCGTGCCGACCGTCTCGGCCGCGCAGGTGCGGTTGGCGCCGATCCCGCCGGACGGCCCCCGCTTGATCCAGCCGACCACATAGCTGCCGGGCATCCCGGCGATCCGGCCGCCCTCGTGCGGGACGGTCCCCTTCGCCTCGTCGAACGGCAGGCCGGGGACCGGGAGCCCCCGGTAGCCGATGGCCCGCAGCAGCAGCCCGGCCCGCAGGTCAGCCGTGCCGTCCCCGCCGCCGTCCGTGACGCGTACGGAGCGCACGCCGTCCTCGCCGCCCAGGATCTCCACCGCCTCGGAGTGGAAGCGCAGCACGATGCGCCGCGCGGAGTCCCCGCAGGGCTCGGTGCCCGTCCGGACCCGGACGAGGCCCCGCAGGTCCCCGGCCCGGTCCCCCGGACCGGCCGCGTCGATCGCCGCCGCCGTCCGGGGGTCGTGGTCGTCCACCACCAGCTCCACCCCCGGCAGGTGCTTCAGCGCGAGGAGTTCGGAGCGGGTGTACGCGGCGTCCTCGGGGCCCCGCCGCCCCAGCACCACGACCTCCCGCACCCGGCTCGCCCGCAGCGCGTCCAGCGCGTGGGCGGCGATGTCGGTGGCCGCCAGCGCCTCCGGGTCGGCGACCAGGATGCGGGCGACGTCGAGGGCGACATTGCCGTTGCCCACGACGACGATCCGCTCGGCGGAGAGATCGACGCCCCGGGCGACGGCCTCCGGGTGGGCGTTGTACCAGGCGACGAACGCCGTGGCCGACAGGCAGCCGGGCGTCTCCTCCCCCGGCACCCCGAGCCGCTTGTCCGTGGAGGCCCCGACCGCGTAGACCACCGCGTCGTGGTGGGCGGACAGTTCCTCGGCGGTGACGTCCCGGCCCACCTCGATGCCCAGGTGCATCCGGACACGGGGGTGGGAGTGGAAGCGGGAGAAGGTGTCGCCGACCTTCTTCGTCGCGGGGTGGTCGGGGGCCACCCCGTACCGCACCAGACCGCCCGCCACCGGCAGCCGGTCGATCAGGGTCACCTCGGCGGCGGTATGCAGCAGCAGGTCCTGCGCCGCGTACATCCCGGCCGGCCCGGTGCCGACGACCGCCACCCGCAGCGGCCCGAAGTCGGACGGCAGACTCCGCTCGAAGACCGGTTCGCCCCAGACGTGGAAGTTCGGCCCCTCGACCTCGGCCCCGGCGGGCGGCCCGGCGTCACCGGCGTAGTAGGCGGCGTTGATCTCCGCGTACTCCCGCTGTCCGCCGGTCAGCGAGTCCACCGGGAAGATGGCGTCCACCGGGCAGGCGTCCGCGCAGGCCCCGCAGTCGATGCAGGCGCGGGGGTCGATGTGCAGCATCTCCGTGGAGCCGAAGGCGCGTTCCTCCGGCGTCGGGTGGATGCAGTTGACCGGGCACACGGCCACGCAGGTGGCGTCGTTGCAGCAGGTCTGGGTGATGGCGTAGGTCATGGCCCCGGCTCAGATCAGGTTCGCGCGCTTGTAGAACGCGAGGGCGGGCTTGGTGAGCAGACGGGCGGAGGCCAGGAAGTCCATCAGCCCCGAACAGCTCGACCGCATCATGGACTTGTGGTGCTCGTTGGTCTTCGCGGCGGCCAGCGCGCGCTTCCGGTCGAGACCGGCCCGCCGGTAGACCTTCGGGTTCACCATGCTGGTCACGATGAAGTACGAGGCGACCGCGACGACGAACGCGTTGATCTGCCGCCGCGCCCACCCCGCGCCCTCCAGCCGCTTGAGGGTCTCGTCCCGCGCGAACTTCATGTGCCGGGACTCCTCCACCACGTGGATGTTGTTGATGGTGCGGACGAACGGCACGACCCGCTCGTCGCGCATCCAGTCCCGCTGCATCACGTCGAGCACTTCCTCGGCGACCAGGATCGCCGCGTACGCCGCCTCGCCGAACGCCAGCGTCTTGAACGCCCTGCCCAGCTCCATCACCGCGCGCCGGGGGCGGTAGTGGGGGGCGCCGAGCTTCCGCGCACCGCGCGCGAACATGATGGAGTGGCGGCACTCCTCGGCTATCTCGGTGAGCGCCCACTGGAACTCCGCGCCCGCCGGGTCCTTCATGTAGATGTCCCGCAGCACCATCTGCTGGAGGATCATCTCGAACCAGATGCCCGTGCTGGCGACCGAGGCCGCCTCCTGCCGGGTCAGCTCCTTGCGCTGCGCCTCGGTCAACTCGCCCCAGTACGCGGTCCCGTAGAGGCTGCACCACTCGGGGCTCGCGCCGTGGAAGTCCTTGTCCAGCGGAGTGTCCCAGTCCACCTCGGTGGCCGGGTCGTACGCCAGCTGCGCGGCCGAGTCGAGCAGCCGCCGCGCGACGTCGTCGCTCTCCGGGCTCTCCTGGACCTTCGACGGAACGGTGCTGCCGGCCATGGTGCGGCTCCTTGGGTCGAGTGCGGTGATCCTTGATCGTGACGAGTGCGTACGTCGGCGGGCCCGTGGTGTACGGGGGCCGCACGGGACCACAGGGCCGGGGGCGGCGACCCGCACCGGCACCCGCCCACGCCGGAGTCGACGGCCGGGACCCCACCCGCTTGTTAGACGCAAGGTATAACAAGGACCCTGGATCGGCCTACCCCCTGGGAGGAATCGGCCCGGATGCTCACCGCATCTCCTTGCCGCACCAGGGAAGTTCACCCCCTCCGCCCCTCCGGCCCCAGGGCTCGCACCCCGGGTTCCGGGGCAGCGGACGGGTCCCCGGCGGGCCCGTCCGGAAACGGCGGCAGCGGCCCGCGCTCGTGGGAGCGCGGGCCGCTGCCGGGACCACCGGGGCTTCGACGGGGCCGCCTACCGGGGGTCCCGGGCGAACTTCGCGGCCGACCAGAAGTAGCCGAGCACCACGAGTCCGATGCTCCAGCCCACGGCCAGCCAGCCGTTGTGGCCGATCTCGCTGCCGAGCAGCAGCCCGCGCAGCGTCTCGATGGCCGGGGTGAAGGGCTGGTACTCGGCGAACGGGCGGAACCAGCCCGGCATCGTCTCCACCGGGATGAACGCGCTGGAGAGCATGGGGAGCAGGATCATCGGCAGGGCGTTGTTGCCGGCCGCCTCGGCGTTCGGGCTGATCAGCCCCATGCCCACGGCGATCCAGGTGAGGGCGGCGGAGAAGAGCACCAGCAGTCCGAACGCGGCCAGCCACTCCAGGGGGGTGGCGTCCACGGACCGGAAGCCGATGGCCACGGCGACCGCGCCGACCAGGACCACGCTCAGCACGCTCTGGAGCACACTGCCGACGACGTGCCCGACGAGCACGGAACCGCGGTGGATCGCCATGGTGCGGAAGCGGGCGATGATGCCCTCGGTCATGTCGTTGGAGACGGAGACCGCCGTCCCGACCACGGTGGAGCCGATGGTGAGCAGCAGCAGGCCGGGGACGATGTAGGCGATGTACGTGGAGCGGTCGGCCCCCTCGCCGCCGATGCCCGCGCTCATCACATCGCCGAAGATGTAGACGAAGAGCAGCAGGAGCATGACAGGCGTGAGGAGCAGGTTCAGGGTGAGGGAGGGGTAGCGCCGGGCGTGCAGCAGGTTGCGGCGCAGCATCGTGGACGAATCGCGGACGGCGAGGGCGAGGGCGCTCATCGGACAGTCTCCTTCGGCTGGTGGGTCGGGGCGGGCACGGCGGCGCCGGTGAGGGCGAAGAACACGTCGTCGAGGTCGGGGGTGTGCACGGTCAGCTCGTCGGCCTCGACGCCGGCCGCGTCGAGCCGGTCGAGGACGGAGCGCAGGGCGCGCTGGCTGCCGTCGCTGGGGATCTGGAGCGACAGCGCCTCGTCGTCCCCGGCGCTCCCGCGCAGGGCGGTGGCGGCGGACCGGTAGGCGACCGGGTCGGTGAACCGGAGCCGGACGTGGCCGCCGGGCACGATCCGCTTCAGCTCCTCGGCGCTCCCCTCGGCCGCGATCCTCCCGCCGTGGAGGACGGCGATGCGGTCGGCCAACTCGTCGGCCTCCTCCAGGTACTGGGTGGTGAGGAAGACGGTGACGCCGTCGGAGACCAGCTCGCGGACGATCCCCCACATGGTGTGGCGCGAGCGCGGGTCCAGGCCGGTGGTCGGTTCGTCGAGGAAGATGATCCGCGGCCCGCCGACCAGTGTCATGGCGATGTCGAGACGGCGCTTCATGCCGCCGGAGTAGCCGGAGGCGGGCTTCTTCGCCGCCTCCACGAGGTCGAAACGCTCCAGCAGTTCGGCGGCGACCCGCCGCCCCTCGCGCCGGGACAGGTGGTGCAGGTCGGCCATGAGCAGCATGTTCTCCTCACCGGTGATCAGCCCGTCCACGGCGGAGAACTGCCCGGTGACGCCGATCGCGGCACGCACCGCCTGCGGGTCGGTGGCCAGGTCATGGCCGCCGACGCGCAGGTCCCCCGCATCGGCGGCGACGAGGGTGGAGAGGATCTTGACGGCGGTGGTCTTGCCCGCGCCGTTGGGGCCGAGCAGGGAGAAGACGGTGCCCTGCGGGACCGACAGGTCGATGCCGTCGAGCACGACCTTGTCGCCGTAGGACTTGCGCAGTCCGGTGGCGCTGATCGCCGGAGTGGCGAGCCGGGCGGCGCCCGGTGCGGGGGTCGGGGTGATGGTCATGCTGATTCCCTTTCACAGCGGTGGGCGCGTTCCCGGCGGTGGGCACGGACGGCCCGAAGGCATGGGTGGGGACGGGCCGGCCCGAGGGCGTGCACGGGGCCGGGCCGGCCCGGAGACAGGCGGTACGGGAGAAGGGGCGCGGGTCGGGAAGGAGCTCGGGGCGATCGGGTGCGGCGGGGTCAGGCGCGGCGGATGACGATGTCCCCGGCCCCGGTCCGGGCGTGCACCTCGGCGGTTTCGTCGGAGTCCTCGGGACCGGCGGCGGCGCCGAGGCCGCTGCGTACGGTGCCGTACTTCGGCTCCAGGTCGAGCCAGGCCGCCGTGCCCGCGTGGATGCCGACCTCGATGTCACCGACGGAGGTGCGAAGGGCGACCCGGCCGCGGACCACGTCCCCGACGCGGATGCGCCCGTTGGAGGTGGTCGCCTCCACCCCGGCGTGGGCGGTGCCGATCTCGATCCGGCCGTTGGCGGCCTTGGCGACGGCGCTGCCGCGGGCGACGCCCACGGAGATGTCGCCGTTGGCCGCGTTGACCCTCAGCTCTCCGCCGACCTCGTCGATCCCGGTCGAGCCGTTGCCGTTCCTGACGACGGCCGTCCCGGCGACCGCGCCGATCTCGACCCGGCCGGAGCCGGTGATCTCGGCGTCCCCGGTGGAGCGGTCCAGCCGGATGTCGCCGTGGTCGGTGGCGAGTTCGGCGCGGGCCGCCTCGTCCACCCGGAGGTCGCCCAGCGAGGTCTTGAACCGCACGTCCCCGAGCGGTCCTTCGCAGATGAAGCCGCCCAGGGCGGAGGTGCCCCGCACGTCGGACCCGGCGGGCAGTTCGATGTTCACCACGACGGAGCCCGGCCTGCCGAACAGGGACCGTTTCTTCGGGGTTCTGACGGTGAGGCGTCCACCGGAGCAGGAGACCTCGGTCTGCTGCACGGCGCGTACGTCGTCCTTGTCGGACCCGTCGGCCGGCAGCACCTCCACGACCGTGTCGAGGCGCTTTCCGGCGGTGATGCGGGCGGTACCGGCGTCCAGCTCGACGACGGCGGAGATGGGCTCAGGGGTGTCGAAAGAAGGCATGGTCGTCCCGTCCTCGTGACTCGTGGTGTCGGTGAGTGCTCGGTTACGTCGGCGGGATCGGGCGATCCGCCGGTGAAGGTGGTACGGAGAGGGCCAGGCCCTCCGGGTGTTAGCGGACCCAGCCGGTGAAGCCGCCGGAACCCTTGGCCCGGCCCGGCGCGCTCGGCCGCCCGCCGCCGTCGAGGGCGAGGGAGACGGCCCGTACGAGCCAGGCGTTGACCGACAGGCCCTCGGCCGCCGCCGCCCCCTCGGCCCGGCCCTTGAGGTGGGCCGGGAGGCGGAGGTTGATCCGGACCATGGTCCCGTCGTCGGCGTCCCCGGCCGGGGCCGCCGCAGCGACGGGGGCCGCGGCCGGCTCCCGCACCTCGGCCACCGGCTCCGGTGCGGGCGGTGGCGTCACCACGAACTCGGGGTCGAGTCCGCGCAGCCGCACGTCCACCGAACCGGGGGCCAGTTCACGTGTGACGTCCCCCATGGCGGCGGAGAGCACGTTGAGCAGGGTCAGCCGGGCGGCGGATTCCAGGGGAACGCTGAGCCGTTCGGCCAGGGCACGGGCTTCGTCTCCGCTGGCGTCCGCGGCGGCGGCAAGTTCCCGCCGGAGGTTGTCGACGTAGGGGGTGAGGTCCATGGCTCAACTATGGCACATGAATGGCATCACGTCGAGCCACATTGGCGCAGGTTTCTGAAATGTGCCTCTGACCTGCGAAAAGACACCCGTCACCCCTGCCGCGGCAGCACGAAACCCCTCCCGTTGCCCCACGATGGCACCAAAAGAGCGCCATCTGGCACCACTCGGCATCGGCGTGTGCCACACGGCGCCACCCCAGCCCCTCCCCGGTGCCGCCGCCCGCGCCATCCCGCTCCCGGCACCGGCCTCGGCCCCGCCCCCCGGCACCCGCGTGGCGCACCCACCGCCGCCGCACGCACGGCGTACAGACTGAGAACGAGCCCCGCCGCACCTGGACCACACCCTCCCGGACCCCACGCCCCGCCCCTCGCGCCCCACACCCACTCCCGCACCCACGCCCCCCGCATCCCCCACCGTCCGGAGCCCCCATGCCCCCCGCACCCCCGTCACCGAACCCACGGAACCCGCAGGACCCCGAAGACCCACCGCCCTCCTACCTGGCCCTCTGCTCCCACACCCACCTGTTTCCGGGGGCCCGCTGCCGTCTCCAGGGCCTGCCCCACCCGGAGGCGTTCACCTCCGCCCCGGAGTCCATCGACATCCACCTGCGCTTCTCCGACGGAACGGCCGCCCCCGCCGATCTCCGCACCGGCCCCGGCACCGCCGCGACCCTCACCGTCGCCGCCCACACCACGGCAGCCGGTACGTCCCTCGCCGAAAGCGCCTGGACGGTCAAGGAGTTCACGCCGCGCCGGCACGAGGTGGAACTGACCATCGGCGCCAAGTCCCCGCTGCCCCCACTCCCGCCACCCGGCACCACCGGATAGCGGCAGCCCCACCCCGTACGCCCTCCGCGCGTCCACGGCGGCGACCGATCCCGGCCGGGCGAACCGAACGGGAAACCCGAAGTAACCCACCCCCGGGCTCAGAGCGCACCCCGGTGGACGGGTTCCTTCGGGTACCGTCCGCCCCGACGCGGCCGCGACCGCCCTGCGCGGCACCCGGACCGGCGCGACTCCCGGACCGGGCGGAGGTCCGCCCGGTCCGGGAGAGGGGCCACCCGCGCCGGGGCGGCTGGGGCGCTTCACTCGACCCAGCGGCCGCCTTCCCTACGGTGGTCGTGGGGCGTCCCGCTCTTGCCGATCTGCTGTTCCTTGGGCTGTTTCGCGGCTTCGGGCACCTGCCCGTGGAAGTACACGAGCTTTCCCTGACCCCGAGCCCCCAGTCCGTGGTGCCCCTTCGCCGGTTGCTTCTTCCCCATGAGCGAGCCTCCTCGCGTGCAGCGCGTCCAGGCCATGGCGTTCAGAAGTCGACGTCCCTCTCACGGTACTGCGGGGGCGGTGGCGCGGCGACCGGCGGACGCTCGCGGTGCGGAGCGGACGGATCGGTGTGATGCTCGCAAAGTGCATATCTCTGAACTTACCTCCCACATCCGTACAGAACTGGGAAAGCCGCGGTCGTACCCGGCGATCACGCTGGTCATGCCGACCGACCCCCGGACTACCGGTTCAACGAGAAGGACCGCATTCTGCTGCGGGACCTGGTGACGGAGGCCAAGCGCCGCTTGGCCGACGATCCGGGCGTGGAGCGGGAAGCGCGGCTGCAACTGAGGGACCGGCTGCTGGATCCCGAGGTGATCGAGCGGGCGGCCGATCCGGCATCGGACGGTGACGCCATGGTCGTGTACGTGGCGGCGGACGAGCCGGTGCAGGTCTGGCGCGTGACGTCGCCGCAGGACGTCCGGCCGCGGGTGGAGTTCGCCGACGAGTTCCTCACGCGGTACCTGGTGGACGCCGAACAGCGTTCCCGGCCGTACCTGGTGCTCGTGCTGGACCAGGAGATGTCCCGGCTCTACCGCGGCTCGGTGCGGAGGCTGACCGAGGTGACGGAGCACGGCTTCCCCGCCGCGCCGCAGATCCCGTCACCCGAGGACGCCGTACCGGGGCCGATCCCGAACACCGCCCCGTACCGGGGGCACGAGGAGCGGGTGGAGCAGTACCTGAAGGCGGTCGACGGGCACCTCGGCGGATATCTCGACGCGCACGGCCCGCTGCCGCTGTTCGTCATCGGGGGCACGAAGATCCTCTCCTCGTTCGAGGGCGTCACCGCACACGGCAGGTCGGTCGCCGGGACGCTCGCGCTGGCCGGCATGGACAACGACTCCGCACAGAACCTGGCCGAACGGCTGCGACCGGCCCTCGACGACTTCCACGCCCGGCAGACCGCCGAAGCGGTGTCGGAGCTCGGGGAGGCGCGCGGGCAGGACAAGGTCGCGGACGGCCCGGAACAGGTGTGGACCGCGGTCGCGGACCGCCGGGTGCGGCGGCTGGTGCTGGAGGAGTCGCTGGTGCTGGCCGGCCGGATCGTCGGCGAGGGCCGCGAACTGGAGACCACCCCGTTCCCCGAGCCCGTGACCCTGCCGAACCCGGTCCCCGACGTCCGGCCGCCCTCGCCCGGTGTCGCCACCGACATCGTGGAACGGCTGGTGGACGGCGCGGTGGCGGCGGAGTCGGAGGTGCTGTTCGTTCCGGACGGCACGCTCCCCGACTCCGGCGGCGTGGCAGCGCTGCTGCGGTACTGAGACCGCACCGGGCCCCGGCACGACCGGCTCCCGCCGTCGCTGCCGCGTCCGCTGACGACAGAAGCCCAGGTCAGAGAACATCTGACCTGGGCTTCCCTCTGAGCCCCCTGTCGGATTCGAACCGACGACCTACGCATTACAAGTGCGTTGCTCTGGCCAGCTGAGCTAAGGAGGCGTGCCGGAGCAGTCTAACCAACCCGCGGGCCCCGGCGTCCGCGGTTTCCGTGTGCTCGGGGCTACTGACAGATCGGGAAACGCCAGGTAGCGTCACGGCAGGTTCGCTCCAGTGGACCAGACCACTCCCTACTCGGATCGTCCGGCACGTTCCTGCCGGTTGAGGAGAAGATTCACCATGGCCAGCGTCACGTTCGACAAGGCGTCCCGCGTCTACCCCGGCTCCACCAAGCCGGCCGTGGACCAGCTCGAGATCGACATCGCGGACGGCGAGTTCCTCGTCCTCGTCGGTCCCTCCGGTTGCGGCAAGTCGACCTCCCTGCGCATGCTCGCGGGTCTCGAGGACGTCAACGGCGGTGCGATCCGCATCGGCGACCGCGACGTCACGCACCTGCCGCCGAAGGACCGGGACATCGCCATGGTGTTCCAGAACTACGCGCTCTACCCGCACATGACCGTCGCGGACAACATGGGCTTCGCGCTCAAGATCGCCGGTGTGAACAAGACCGCGATCCGGGCGAAGGTCGAAGAGGCCGCCAAGATGCTCGACCTCACCGAGTACCTGGACCGCAAGCCGAAGGCGCTCTCCGGTGGTCAGCGCCAGCGTGTGGCGATGGGCCGCGCGATCGTGCGTGAGCCGCAGGTCTTCCTCATGGACGAGCCGCTGTCGAACCTCGACGCCAAGCTGCGTGTCTCCACCCGTACGCAGATCGCCTCGCTCCAGCGCCGCCTGGGCATCACCACCGTCTACGTCACCCACGACCAGGTCGAGGCCCTCACCATGGGCGACCGGGTGGCGGTGCTGAAGGACGGGCTGCTCCAGCAGGTCGACTCGCCGCGCAACATGTACGACCGCCCTGCCAACCTCTTCGTCGCCGGCTTCATCGGCTCCCCCGCGATGAACCTCGTCGAGGTCCCGATCACCGACGGCGGCGTGAAGTTCGGCAACAGCGTCGTCCCGGTCTCCCGCGAGGCCCTCACCGCCGCCGCGGACCGCGGTGACACCACCGTCACCGTCGGCATCCGCCCCGAGCACTTCGACATCGTCGAGCACGGCGGCGCCGCCGCGAAGACCCTGACCAAGGGCTCCTCGGACGAGCCGGCGGGTCTCGCCGTCTCCGTCAACGTCGTCGAGGAGCTCGGCGCCGACGGCTTCGTCTACGGCTCCACGCGGGTCGGCGGCGAGCACAAGGACCTGGTCGTCCGCGTCGGCGGCCGCGCCGTCCCGGAGAAGGGCACGGAGCTGCACGTCGTCCCGCGCCCGGACGAGCTGCACGTCTTCGCGACCTCCACCGGTGAGCGCCTCACCAACTGACGCGCTTCCGCCGTACGCACGGCCCCGCCTCCCCGGCGACACTCCGGGGGCGCGGGGCCGTTTGCGTGGTCCCGGTGAGGGGAGGTTTCGGCAGCGGTCGGGGCGAAATACCCCGGCACACGGTGCATTTCACCTCGGTTCGTCAACCTCGTATTCGAAAGGACGCGTCGAACCATCCCCCACGAGAGTGACGAATTGTCGTCACGCCATCACCGGCCGCTACGCTCGCTGCGTGACCCACACCGCGCGCCGCATCGGCCGATCCCTCGCTCTCGTCCTGCCCGTCGTCATGGTTCTGTCCGGGACCCTCGCGGTCACCACCGTTCCGTGGGCCGCGACGGACCACGACTCCCAGCTGCTTGCCGCCTCCTCGGAGACCGTGTCCAAGCCCGCGAAGCCGCACGCCCCGCAGGACGTCCTGCGCGAGAAGCTGCTCGTGGAGCTCCAGGAGAAGGACCCGGGCACCGCGCTCACGGGCCTCCAGCGCGCCGTGGAGCAGCGCCCCTCGCTCGCCCGCCACTGCATGTCGATCGCGCGGGCGCTCGGCAAGGCGGCCGTCGAGCAGTACGGCCCGACCCGTGCGCACCGCTTCTCCCGTCCCGTCTGCGACACCTCCTTCGCCTCCGGCGTCGCGCAGTTCAGCTGAGGCCTCCGGGCGGCCGTACGGAGCGCCGCCCTCCACCGCCGGGCACCGCATATCGTGCCTGGCATGCATACGTATCCGACGCAGGCCGTGATCCTTGCCGGTGGCCAGGGGTCGCGGCTGCGGCCGTACACCGACGACCGCCCCAAGCCGATGGTCGAGATCCCCGGAACCGGGACGCCGATCATCGGCCATCAGCTGTCCTGGCTGGCCGCCGAAGGCGTGACCGACGCCGTGGTCTCCTGCGGACACCTCGCCGAGGTGCTCCAGGAGTGGCTGGAGTCGGCCGAGCTGCCGCTGAAGGTCACCACCGTCGTGGAGACCGAACCCCTGGGGCGCGGCGGCGGGTTGAAGTACGCGGCAGGCCGGCTGCCCGATCCGGAGCAGCCCTGGTACGCCACCAACGGCGACATCTGGACCCGCTTCTCCCTGCGGGAGATGGCCGCCTTCCACGCGGAGCGCGACGCCACCGCCACCCTCGCCCTCGCCCGGCCCCGGATTCCCTGGGGCGCGGTGGAGACGGACGCGTTCGGGCACATCACGGACTTCATCGAGTCGCCGCCCTCCCCGTATCTGATCAACGCCGGGGTGTACGTCTTCTCGCCCGAATTCACGAAGCTGCTGCCGGACCGGGGCGACCACGAGCGGACCACGTTCCCCCGGCTGGCCCGCGAACGCCGCCTGGCCGGCTATCCGCTGCCGAACGGCGCGTACTGGCGGGCCATCGACACCGCGAAGGACCTCACCGAGGCGGCCCGCGAGCTCGGCTCCCACCGCGACTGACGCGCCTCTCCGCGGATCCCGGCCCACCCGCCCCGGTCCGCGCACCTCCGCCCGCGTCTCCGCTCGCCCCCGCCCACATCGCCGGGCCCTGAGCCGCGCCTGCGGGCCCTGAACCCCATGGCTCCGCCCGTGCCGCGCACAAGGGGCGGCCCCCACCCGGATCTTCCGTCCGGACGGGGGCCGCCCCTTCGTACGGTCGCGGTCGTATGGGCCGGCCGCCCGTGCCCTACGGGTGTCGTACGGGTCAGCCGAGGAGGCCCCCGATGGGGTTCCGGCCGCCGCCCGAGGTCGAGCCCTCGCCCCCGGAGGAGGTCGTGCCGCCGGTGGGCTCCGGTTCGCCGCCACCGGTGGAGCCGCCGGAGGAGCCGTCACCGCCGGTGGAGCCCGCGGAGGTGGGGCCGGCGGTGGTGGCGGGCGGGGGTTCCTGCGGGGCGGTCTGCTGCGGCGGCGCCTGGCCCGTGCCCTGGGTCTGGCTGGGCTGGGCGCTGTCCGAACCGGTGCTCTGACCGCCGGTGTCGCGGGTCGCTCCGGGGCCGGTCTGTCCGGCGGTGGGCGTGGTCGCGGTGCCGGAGGGGGTGGGCTGCGGCTCCTCCCGCCGCTCCGGCGCCCGGGACGGCTCGCGCTCGCCCGTGGATTCCTCGGGCAGCGGCATGCCGGGGAGGCGGTTGGTGGGGTTGTCGTAGCGGTCGGGAACGGTGACGACCTCGGTGGAGCGGACCGCGCCGCCGAGGATGGAGCCGATGAGCAGCGTGAGGCCGACGACGACCGTGGCGATGACGGTGCCCCGCCGCAGGACCCGGCGGCGCAGGTCCCAGAGCGCCGAGCGCGGGCCGAGCGTGCGCCAGGCCTCCCCGGCCAGCCGGCCGTCCAGGGAGTAGACCGGGGCTCCCGCGATGATCAGTGGGGACCAGGCGGCCAGCAGGATGATGTCGGGGGCGTCGTACACCGGGACCGAGCGCCAGCTGACGGTGAGCAGCAGCGCGGCGGAGACCAGCGCGCCGAACGCGGCGGCGACCCGCTGCCAGAGGCCGAGGACGGTGAGCACGCCGACCACGACCTGGAGGAAGGCGACGGTCAGTCCGGCGCCGACCGGGTGGGAGAGGGCGAAGTCGCGCAGGGGCTCGGCCACCGCCCACGGGTGCAGGGAGGTCAGCAACCTGACCATCGAGCCGCGCTCGCCGCCGTCGAAGTAGACGGGGTCGCACAGCTTGCCCATGCCGTCGTAGATGGAGATGAAGCCGAGGAGGACCCGCATGGGGAGCAGGACGACGCCCAGGTTCATCCGGCGGCCGGGGTAGTAGGCGTGCCGGACGGGGTCGCCCGTCCCGCGCCGGGCCTCGGCCGCCTCGGCGGAGTCCGGGGCGTCGGCGTCCTCGTCGTAGCCGCCGGGGCCGGTGGAAGCGTCGGCCGGGTCGTCGTAGGCGCCGACCGCCTGCCGCATGGGCGGCAGCAGCGGGCCGGTGCGCTCCGGGGGGTGGGGAGCGGTCAGTACGGGGTTCGGCTGCGTCTCCTCCAGGAGCGGGATGACCTGGGTCGCGCCCGCTCCGTGCCCGCCTCCGGACGACCCGCCGAGCCCGGCGTCGAGGTGTCCGGCGGTGGAGTTGCGTACGGCTTGGAGGAGGCCGGTCGCGCCGGGGTCGCCGGGAGCGGACTTCCCGCTCCAGACGACCGGTGCCCGCCTGCGGCCGCCGCCGGCGCCGCTCATGGCGGGGATGCGGGCCGTCTCCGCGGGGGCACCGCGCAGCCGTGGGCGCTGGCCCGGGGCGAGCTGCACCCGGAAGCTGGCGTGGTTGACGATGACCTGCGCGGGGTCGCTGTCCACCTTGGTCATGCTCAGGGCGGGTTGCTCGTCGAACCGAGGCGTTCTGGTGTCCACACTCATCTAACCGAGTGATGTGTGTTTAGGACACTGCCTCGACCGCACGGAATCTGTCCGAGACCCGTCAAGATCAGGCCAAACTCGGGCATCCTGGATGGGTGTTCGGCTCTCGCGCGTCAACGCTGGCGGACGGCATGCCCGAGACGCCTCCGGGGCCGCCCCGCGAACCCGCGTGACGGCCCCGGAGGGAACGTACGGCTCCACGTGACGGCCCCGTGAGGAGACGTGAGGCGTACGGGCTGCGCTCGGCGGCCCGTGGGTACGGGCTACGCGCGGCGGCGCGCCACCTCGTACAGCACGATGCCCGCCGCGACACCGGCGTTGAGCGACTCCGCGCCGCCCGGCATCGAGATCCGCACCCGGTAGTCGCAGGTCTCGCCGACGAGCCGGCCGAGTCCCTTGCCCTCGCTGCCGATGACGATGACGACCGGGCCGTCCAGCTCCTCCAGGTCCTCCACCGTGTGCTCGCCGTCGGCGGCCAGGCCGACGACGGTGAGGCCCGCCTTCTGGTAGCCCTCCAGCGCGCGGGTGAGGTTGGTGACGCGCGAGACGGGGGTGCGGGCCGCCGTTCCGGCCGAGGACTTCCACGCGCCGGCGGTCATGCCGGCCGCCCGGCGCTCGGGCACGACGACGCCGTGGCCGCCGAAGGCGGAGACCGAGCGGACGATCGCGCCGAGGTTGCGCGGGTCGGTCACCCCGTCGAGGGCGACGATCAGCGGGTCCTCGTGGTTCTCGTCGGCGGCGGCGAGCAGGTCGTCCGGGTGGGCGTACTCGTACGGCGGGACCTGGAGGACGAGGCCCTGGTGGTTCAGGCCGTTCGTCATCCGGTCCAGCTCGGGGCGCGGGGCCTCCATCAGGTTGATGGTGCCGCGGTCGCCCGCGAGCTTGAGCACGTCGCGGACGCGCTCGTCGTTGTCGATGTACTGCTGGACGTACAGGGTCACGGCGGGCACGCCGTCGCGCAGGGCCTCGTAGACCGGGTTGCGGCCGACGACCATCTCCGAGGTGCCCTTCACGCCGCCGCGCCGGGGCGCGGGGCGGCGGGCGGCGGCCTGCTTGGCCTGGGCGTTGGCGACGCGGTTCTTCTTGTGTCCCTTGCGGGCGGACGCGGGCGGGGTCGGGCCCTTGCCCTCCAGGCCACGGCGTCGCTGGCCACCGCTGCCGACCTGCATGCCCTTCTTGTTGGACGTGCGGCGGTTCCTGCGCTGGCTGTTCCCGGCCATGATCTACCTGTTTCGTTGCTTTCAGACGTGCGTACGTATAGGGAAAGTGTGCCGCCCGGATCGCCGGGCGGCACATCTGCGCTGCTGGGCGACGGTGCTCAGCGCGGTCCGAGCGTCCAGCGGGGGCCGCTGGGGCTGTCCTCGATGACGAGGCCGGACTGGTTGAGCTGGTCGCGGATGGCGTCGGCGGAGGCCCAGTCCTTGCGGTCGCGGGCCGACTGCCGCTGGTCGAGGACGAGGCGCACGAGGGTGTCGACGACGCCGTGCAGGTCCTCGCCCCGGTCGTTCTCGCCCGCCCAGTGCGGGTCGAGCGGGTCCAGGCCGAGGACGCCGAGCATGGCCCGGACCTCGGCGAGGCGGGCGGCGGCGGCTTCCTTGTCGTCGGCGGCCAGTGCGCTGTTGCCCTGGCGGACGGTGGTGTGGATGATCGCCAGCGCCTGCGGGACGCCCAGGTCCTCGTCCATCGCCTCGGCGAAGGCGGGCGGCACCTCGGGGGCGGGGGCGACGGTCTCCCCCACCTTCTCGGTGACGCGCTGGACGAAGCCCTCGATGCGGGCGAACGCGGACTCGGCCTCGCGCAGGGCCTCCTCGCTGTACTCGATCATCGACCGGTAGTGCGGGGTGCCCAGGTAGTAGCGCAGGACGATCGGGCGCCAGTGCTTGACCATCTCGCTGACGAGGACCGAGTTGCCCAGCGACTTCGACATCTTCTCGCCGGACATGGTGACCCAGGCGTTGTGCACCCAGTAATTGGCGAAGGTGTCGCCGTACGCGGTGGCCTGGGCGATCTCGTTCTCGTGGTGCGGGAAGATCAGGTCGATGCCGCCGCCGTGGATGTCGAACGCGGAGCCCAGGTACTTGTGGGCCATCGCGGAGCACTCCAGGTGCCAGCCGGGACGGCCGCGGCCCCACGGGGTCTCCCAGCTGGGCTCGCCCGGCTTGGCCGCCTTCCACATGGCGAAGTCGCGCGGGTCGCGCTTGCCGGTCTCACCCTCGCCGGAGGGCTGGCGCAGATCGTCCAGCTCCTGGTTGGAGAGCTCCAGGTAGCTGGGGAGCGAGCGCACGTCGAAGTAGACGTTGCCGTCGGCCTCGTAGGCGTGGCCGCGCTCGATCAGGCCGCGCATCATCTCGATCATCTCGGGGATGTGGCCGGTGGCACGGGGCTCGTAGGTGGGCGGCAGGCAGCCGAGCACGTCGTAGCCGTCGTTGAACGCGCGCTCGTTCTCGTAGCCGATCGACCACCACGGACGCCCCTGCTCGGCGGACTTCGTGATGATCTTGTCGTCGATGTCGGTGACGTTCCGGATGAACGTGACGTCGTAGCCGCGGTACGCGAACCAGCGGCGCATGATGTCGAAGTTCAGGCCCGAGCGGATGTGGCCGATGTGCGGAGCCGCCTGGACCGTGGCGCCACAGAGGTAGATCGAGACGCAGCCCGCGGTGAGCGGGACGAAGTCACGGATCTGCCGGGCGTTGGTGTCGTGCAGGCGAATAGTCACCCCTCAAGGGTAGTAGGCCGACACCAGTGCCCCGCGACCCTTGGGGGATCGCGGGGACAACTTTCTGGTACCGGGACGGCCGGATGGGCTCCGGGGAGCGCTCTCCGGGGCTCCGGCGGTCCTGGTTCGGCCGCTTCCTGCCGCTTCGGTCGCTCCGGCCCGCTCCCCTCCTCCTCCGTTCTCCCCGCCCCTCCCGGCGGGCCTCAGATGCTGCCGACCACCTTGCGCGGGGAGATCCGGACGACGACGCGGGGGGCGTCCTGGGCGGAGTCCGGGTTGAACTCCGCGTACGGCTTGCCGGTGTACTTCACCGACAGCTCGTCGATCAGTTCCTGTCCGCCCTCGGTCGTCAGGGTGGCCTCGCCCCGGATCTCGGCGTAGCTGTAGGGGGCGTCGAAGGGCTGGAGGAGCACGGTGACGCGCGGGTCGCGGCGGAGGTTCTTCTCCTTGCGGCGGCCGAGGGTGGTGGAGATCAGCACGTCGTCGCCGTCGCGCTTGACCCAGACCGGCGAGACCTGGGGGCTGCCGTCGGGCTGGATGGTGGCGATGTTGACGAAGACGGGGGTGTCGAGCAGGTTCCTGAGCTCGGTGGAGAGTGCGGCGGTCATGCGGGGCGTCCTCCTGTGTGCTGCGGTTCGGTCGGTACGGGGTCGGGGCCCGGCGGACCGGTCCCGTCGTCCCGTGCTGCTCCTACCCGGCAACCGCGCGCGCTCCCGGTTCCTTCCCCCCGCGTCCCGCCGGAAGGGTGAACGCGAGCGCCGCCCCGGCGAGCGGGACCGCCGCGAGCGCCGCCCACCGCACGGGCGCGGGCGCGTCGAGCAGGGCGCCGGTCGCCGCGCTGCCCCCGAGGACGGCGATCCCGGACACGGAGGACAGCGCCCCGGTGGCAAGCCCGAGGTGCCGATCCTCGACCAGGTCCGGCACCAGCCCCCGGGCGGCGGGGACCAGCAGCATCTGGCCCAGGGTCAGCAGGACGACGAACGCGGCGGCGGGCAGCAGTCCGCCGGGTCCCGCAGGGGTGAGCGGTACGGCGGCGAATCCGGCGGCGACCACCGCGAGTCCGGTGACCAGGGCGGTGCGCGGGGCGATCCGGCGGGCGGAGAAGCGGGTCAGCGGCACCTGGACGGTGACGACGAGCAGCGAGGACAGCGCGAAGAGCCAGCCGAGCACGGCCTCCGAGCCGGTGGCCCGCACCACCTCGACGGGCAGCGAGAGGTAGAGCTGGTTGTACGCGACGAGATAGCTGCTGTAGGCGAGGCAGAGCAGCAGGAAGGCCCGGTCGGTGAACACCGCCCGCCGGGTCGGTCGCCCCGGTCGGGCCGTACGGGTGGTGGCGTCGGCCTCCGCCTCCCGTACGCGGTCGGGGTGCGGCATCAGGCGGGCGTGGCCGGCCAGGACGCCGGTGAACACGAGGGCCCCGGCGAGGCAGGCGGACCGGAAGCCGCCGCCGAGGAGCAGGAGCAGGGAGCCGAGCAGCGGCCCGAGGAACGCCCCGGCCTGTCCGGCGGCGGAGAACAGGGCGAGGACGTGGGCGCGCGGGGTGCCGGTGGCGCGTTCGTGCCGGACGGCCTCGCGGGCGGCCTCGGACTCCACGGCCGGGGAGAACAGCGCGGCGGCGAGGCCGATGAGGAGGACGGCGGCGATGACGGTGGCCGTCGAGCCGGCGAAGGCGAGCCAGCCGAACCCGGCGATCCGCAGCGCGCAGCCCGCCAGCACGACGGGGCGGGGTCCGTACCGGTCGGTGAGCGCGCCGCCGACCACGAAGAGGCCCTGCTGGCTGAAGGTGCGCAGTCCGAGGACGAGTCCGACGAGCCAGCCCGCCATGCCGAGGGCGCTGCCCAGATGGGTGGCCAGGTAGGGCAGGACGGCGTAGAAGCCGGTGTTGAAGGCGAACTGGGTGGCGGTGAGGAGCCGCAGGTAGGGGGTGGGGGCGCTCGCGAGCCGGGGGCGGCGGCGGACCTCCGTGGCCGGGGTGCGCGCGGGCGCGTTCGCCGGGCGCCCGTCAGGCCGCGCGGTCATCGTGCGCCCTTCGGTCCCGCCGGGGTGCGCCCGCGTACGGCCGCCGAGGTGAGGACGGCCAGGGCGCCGAGGGCGGCGAGCGCGGCGGCGGGGGCGAGGACGGCCCACGGGGCGCGTTCGGCGTACGGCATGTTCTCCGACAGCATCCGGCCCCACTCCGGCGCGGGCGGCTGCGTGCCGAGGCCGAGGAAGCCGAGGGAGGCCAGGGCGAGGGCGACGGCCGGGACGCGGAGGAGGGCGTGCCGGGCGACGGGCGGGAGGACCGCGGGCAGCACGTGGCGGCGCAGCAGGTGGGCCCGGTCCGCGCCGAGGGCGACGGCGGCGGCGAGGTGCGGGGCCGCCTTCTCCTGGGCGTACAGGGCGGCGGTGTGGGCGGCGAGCGGGGCCCAGGCGACGGCGGCGACGGCGGCGGCCGCGCCCCGGGGGCCCGGTCCGGCGATACCGGCGACGACGAGTCCGGCGAGGACGGCGGGGAGCGCGTTCGCGGTCTCGGTGAGCGCCCCGGCGCGCAACGCTCCGAGGAGCAGCCCGAGGACCAGGGTGGCGGCCCCGACCGCGACGGCGGCCAGCGCGGTGCGGGCGGTTCCGTGGCCGAGGCGGGCGAGGACGTCGCGGCCGAGGTGGTCGGCGCCGAAGGGGTGGGCGGCGGAGGGCCCGGCGAGACGGGCGGCGGTGTCGACGTGGAGGGGGTCGCGCAGGAGGCCCGCGACGGTGACGGCGATCAGCAGGCCGCCGAGGACGAGCGCGGTGACGGCGAGGGCGCGGCGGCCGGGCAACCGGGGCGCGACGAGGGCGGGCAGGGCGCGTTCGGTGAGCGCGGGGCCGAGCAGGACGCGGGCGGCGGTGCGGGAGAGGAGGCCCGCCGCGACCCCGAGGAGGAGCAGCACGAGCACGGCCGCCTGGAGGACGGGCAGGTCCTGGGCGAGGGCGGCGGCCAGGGCCGTACCGCCGAGGCCGGGGATCGCGTACAGGGTCTCGACGGCGACCGCGCCGCCGGTCAGTCCGACCACGACCAGGCCGAGTTGGGGCAGCAGTCCCGGCAGCGTCCGGCGCAGGGCGTGCCGGGCGACGATCCGCCCCGGTATCCCGCTCGCGGCGGCGGCCCGCGCCCAGGGTTCGGCGAACGCGCCGGGCAGGGCGTCGTCGAGCAGCCGGCCGAGCAGGGCTCCGGCCGGGACGCCCATGGCGAGCGCGGGCAGCACCATCTGGTCGGGGGCGCCCCAGCCGAGCGCCGGGAGCCACCCGAGGTGCACGGCGAACACGGTGGCCAGGACGGCGGCGAGCAGGAACTCCGGGAGGGCTGCGAGAACCGCCGCGCCCACTCCGGCGCGTACGCGGACGATCCGGCGCGCGGCCCCGCGCCGGAGGGTGGCCGCGCTCAGCGCGAGGGCGAGCAGCACGGCGACGGCGAGGGAGACGCCCATCAGGGTGAGGGAGTTGCCGAGGGCGGCCGCGATGTCCGGTCCGACGGGCTGCCCGGAGACCCAGGAGGTGCCGAGGCCGCCCCGGAGCAGTCCGCCGAGCCAGTCGCCCAGCACGGGGAGCGGTCCGCCGTCGAGTCCGGTCTCGGCGCGGATCGCGGCGAGGGTCTCGGGGGTCGGGGCCCGGTCGGCGTACCGGGCGTGGAGGATCGTGCGGGCGGGGTCGGTCCGGGTCAGCCAGGGCAGCAGCCCGATCACCGCGACGACGGCGAGCAGGGTGCCGAGCCGTCCGGCGAGGTGCTTCACGCGGTCACCCGACGCGGGTGTCGGCGGTGATGAGGGTGCGTTCCATCGGGTCGAGCGCGACGCCCTCGACGCGGGTCTCGTCGTAACCCTGCACGAAGCGTTCGTGGACGAGGGGGACGAGGGCGTCGGTGCCGAGGATCGCGGCCTCGGCGGCCATCTCGGCCCGGTGGCGGGCGTCGGTGCCGGCGAGGGAGGCGGCCCGGTCGACGGCGGCGTCGACGGGCTTCGCGCAGAGCTGGGAGATGTTGAAGCTGCCGTCGCAGGTGAAGTCGGAGGCCAGGTAGGAGACGGGGTCGGCGGTGTCCAGGAGGGTGTTGCGGGCCTGGATGAACGCGTCGTACTTCCCGGCGAGCGCGTCGGCCTCCAGCTGCGCGTAGTCGCGGACGACCTGCTTGACGGTGAAGCCGCGCTTCTCCAGCTGCTGCTGGACGACGGTGGCGGCCTCGGGCAGCTCGGGCCGGTTGGTGTAGGTGGCGAGCACGATCTGCGGCGTCTTCCTCACCTCGGCGGGGGCGGCGGCCTTCGCCCGTCCGGCGGGGGCGGTGCGCAGCTTCGCGGCCCACGGGACACCGGGGCCGAGCAGCCCCCGGGCGGTGTCGGCGCGGCCCTCGTAGACGCCGTCGGCCAGGGCCCCCGCGTCGATGGACTCGCGGGCGGCGGCGCGCATCGCCGGGTCCGCGAAGACGCCGCGCCGGGTGTTGAGGGAGAGGCCGTTGGTGCGGGCGGAGGGGAACGCGTGGACCAGGCCGTCCCCGAGCAGCGACGCCTGGGAGATGGGGACGTATTCGGCGATGTCCACGTCCTTGGTCCGCAGCGCGTTGGCGCGGGCGGTGCCGTCGGCGACGAACCTCACGTCGAGGCCGGGGGCCTCGGCCTCGGCGCCCCAGTAGGCGTCGTTGCGCTCCAGGGTGGCGCTGACCGCGCCGTTGACGTCGGTGAGGGTGAAGGGGCCGGTGGCGTGTCCGGCCGGGTCCACCGTGCCGCCGTCCCGGTACGCGGCGGCGGCGAGGATGCTCAGCGAGGGGTTGGCGAGCCGCTGCGGCAGCAGCGGGTCGGGGTCCTTCGTCGTGATCCGTACGGTGTCCGCGCCCTCGGCGGTCGCGGTGAGGGTGATGTCGGAGAGCACCCGTGGCTTCGGGGACGCCTTCCGGGCGGCGGTCAGCGAGCGGGCCGCGGCGGTGGCATCGAGCTTCGTCCCGTCCTGGAAGACCGTGCCCCGGCGGACGGTGAACACCCAGGCGCGGTCGCCGTCGCGTTTCCAGGAGGCGGCGAGCGCGGGCTGCACCGCCCCGTTCCGGTCGAGCCGGGTGAGCCCTTCGACGACGGCGAGCCGGCTCAGGATGACGGCGTCGTCGCCGTACGGGGACATGGCCCGGGCGGGCGGGAAGGCCAGGGCCACCTTCAGCCGCCGGTCCCCGCCCGTGTCGCCGGAGCCGGAGTCTGCGGACGAGGTGCAGGCGGTGGCGGTGGACACGACGAGCACGGCGGTGGCCAGGGGCAGCGCGGTGCGGCGGAGGCGGCGGGGCGTGGACATGGGAGCGACCTTATATGAAAACGATTATCATTTAAACGGTGGGGTCGGAGGCCGCATCGAGGACCGGCATCGGCAGCTCGAAGTGGATGATCCCCTGCCCGCCGCCGGGCAGCGTCCGTTCGTCGCACACCTCGTGGGCCAGCGAACGCCAGAAGGGCTCGGCGCCCGGCACGGCGGGGTCGGTGTGCAGGTACAGCGCCTCGTACCCCCCGGCCCGTACGGCGAACCCGCCCAGCGCGCGCACCATCCGCCGGGCCAGCCCGTGGCGGCGGTGCTCGGGCCGCACGTAGATCCGGCAGAGCTGCGCGGTGGTCCCGGAGGGGAAACGGTCGGCGACCCACCGCGGGTTGGGCGGCGCCTGCGGGCCCCGGTCGCGGACGGCCCCGGTGGCGACGATCTCACCGCGGTGCTCGACGACGAGCAGGGTGCAGCGCTCCGGGCGCAGGTAGGCGGCCTCGGGATCGATGATGTCGGCGTGCCAGCGGGGTACGTAACCGGACCTCAGGTCGCGGTAGACGGTGTCGAGCATCACGGCGCGCGCCCCGCCGAGGTCGTCGGCGGTCGCGGTGCGCAGGACGTAGCCGGGCTCCCCGGCCCGTGTGCCGGCTCCGGCGCGCCCGAGGCCCGTGCCGGTCCGGTCGGCCACCGCCCCCGTCGTCACCGTGGTCGCGCTGGCCACCGGTACCACTCCCGCCCCATGCCGCACATCGCTTGCACCTTCAGCGTATGTGCAAGCGATGTGCAACAGGCGGGCCGGGTCCCTGGTCCGTGGCTCCCGTATGCCGGGTCCGGCCGGCCCGCCGGACCCGTGCGCGGGGTCAGCCGGTGCGGTAGACCAGGGCGGTCGCGATCCCGGCGATGCCCTCGCCGCGGCCGGTGAAGCCGAGGCCGTCGGAGGTGGCGGCGGAGAGCGAGACGGGGGCGCCCACCGCGGCGGAGAGCACCTTCTGGGCCTCGTCGCGCCGCTTGCCGATCTTCGGGCGGAGGCCGACGACCTGGACGGCGACATTCCCGATCTCGAAGCCCTCGGCGCGCACGATCCGGGCCGCCTCGGTGAGCAGGGTGACGCCCGCCGCCCCGGACCACTCGGGCCGGCCGGTACCGAAGTGCTGCCCGAGGTCGCCGAGGCCGGCGGCGGAGAAGAGCGCGTTGCAGGCGGCGTGCGCGACGACGTCGGCGTCCGAATGGCCGGCCAGGCCGGGGCCCTCGCCCTCCCACTTCAGGCCCGCGCACCACAGCTCGCGGCCCTCCTCGAAGGCGTGGATGTCGGTGCCGATCCCGACGAGCGGGATGACGGGGGCGGCGCTTCCCGCGCCGGGGGCCTCAGAAACCATCGTGGGCCCTCCTGCGGGCGAGTACCGCCTCGGCCAGCACCAGATCGAGCGGCCGGGTCACCTTGAACGCCTCCTCGTGGCCGGGGACGACCACCACGGGCGCGCCGAGCCGCTCCACCATGCCCGCGTCGTCCGTGGCGCCCTCTCCCTCGACCGCGACCTCGGCGTGCGCCCGCTCCAGCGTGGCCCGGTCGAACCCCTGCGGCGTCTGCACCGCGCGCAGCCTGGCCCGTACGGGGGTGGCGAGCACCGGCTCCGGCGCACCGGGCGACCCGGCGGGCTCGACCTCCTTCACGGTGTCCGCGAGGGGCAGCGCGGGAACGACGGCGGGCGCCCCGTCCCGTACGGCCCCGGCCACCGCGTCCACCGTGTCGACCGGTACCAGCGGGCGGGCGGCGTCGTGGACCAGGACGACCGCGACGTCCTCGGGCAGCGCCTCGACGCCCAGGCGTACGGACTCCTGGCGGGTCTCACCGCCCGGCACCACCAGATAGTCGGTGCGCTCGGGCAGCGCGTGCGCGTCGAGGAGGTGCTTCACCTCGGCCGCTCCGTCCGGCGGGGCGACGACCACGACGAGGGAGACGGCCCGCGAGGCGGCCATGGCGCGGACGGCGTGGATCAGCATGGGCGTCCCGCCGAGCGCGCGCAGGGCCTTGGGCGTGCCCGGCCCCAGCCGTACGCCCCGTCCGGCCGCGGGGATCACCGCGGCGGTACGGGGAGGGCGCGGCCGGTCGGTCGGGGGTGGCGTCGATGACATCGGGTGCACTCCGAGGGGTCCGAGAGGTCGGTAAAGGTCCGGGGGTTCGGCAGGTTTGTTTCCACGACCGACATGGGTAGGGGGCCAAGCGAGCCGGGCGGGACGCCCCGCCTCGCACCGGGCCCCTTCCGTGACACCCGGTCGAGGACGGGTCGCGCGCAGGGCTCGCAGAGCACCGGGAGCCGCTCCGCATCGGCGGTCCCCGCAACGCGGATCGCACCACGGGCACGAGGACCACCGGCGTCCGGGCGCCGTACACGGCTCCGGACGACGCGCATCCGCGTGTCCGGCGTCACGGCGTCCGGGGTCGTACACGTCACCGCCTCCGTGGCGGTGCGCCGTCTCCGGCACGCCCGTGGGCGCGTGGCGCGCACCGGCATGGCGTACCGAAGCGCATCAGGGTCCGAACATGCCGCAGCGCCCGACGACGCAGCGTGAAAACGACTGGTCAGCGGGCACCGCAGCACATTCATATGACCGGTGCGATCCGGTTTCAGGACGCGAGGACCTCGTCGAGCAGAGCCTCGGCCTTGTCCTCGTTCGTGTTCTCCGCGAGGGCGAGCTCGCTCACCAGGATCTGGCGGGCCTTGGCGAGCATGCGCTTCTCTCCGGCGGAGAGACCGCGCTCGCGCTCCCGACGCCACAGGTCACGCACGACTTCCGCGACCTTGATGACATCGCCGGAGGCGAGCTTCTCGAGATTTGCCTTGTAACGCCGGGACCAGTTCGTCGGCTCTTCGGCGTACGGCGCGCGCAGCACCTCGAAGACCCGGTCCAGCCCGTCCTGCCCGACCACGTCGCGCACGCCCACGAACTCCGCATTGTCCGCCGGCACACGAACCGTCAAGTCGCCCTGGGCGACCTTGAGCACCAAGTAGGTCTTGTCCACGCCTTTGATCTGGCGAGTTTCGATAGCCTCGATCAGCGCGGCCCCGTGATGGGGATAGACCACGGTGTCGCCAACCTTGAACGTCATGTGACAGGTACCCCTTCCGTGGCTATCCAGAGTAACACGAGAATCGCCTCTCCTGAATGGCGTTTTCGCAGGTCAGGGCATATCTCGGGGCTTGACAACAGCAACACGGACGTGCTGCGGAAGGCTTCCGGAGAGCGGTATTCGCAGGTCGGAGCCGTTGTGCGGCCGAGGCGAAACGTCTGCGCCACACGGCCCGGAAGCCCTACAGAAGACGACGAACGTCCCGTTTTGTCGGGTTCGCGGCGGTGATCTTTCCGTACTCCGTTCGGTGATCGCTCACCCGTACGGACGAAAGTGTCCGGCCGCTATGAATTGATCAAGCCACATGCCGCCGACCTCCTTTCCTGTGGGAAGCCGGGAAAGGGAAGAAGCCGCGGCACGGGCGGACACCGCGTCGCAGATGGGCGCGGCCGGAAGAATTGATCACGCGGAATAGATGAACAGCACATGGCGTACTCGCCGGTAGAACACCGCGTGCCCTCGGCCGAAGACGCGTACCCGCCGCGGAAGGTCCGTACGTGCCGGGAAGCCGCCGCGGGAGGCTCGTACGCGCCCTCGTACGCGCCGGGGGAAGGCGTACGCGTCAGGGCAGGCCCGTACCTCCGTCGCAGAGGGCTCGTACGTGCCGGGGACGCCGTCCGGACGCCTTCGTGTGGCCGCCCGGCGGACCTCCCCGCTCCCCCGGACGGGGACCCGCCGGGGGTCCTTCGGGGACCCGCCAGGGGTCCGTCGGGGAAGTGGCGGGGACGTAGGGGCGGGTCGGGTGCGGGGCGGGCGAGGCGGCTCGGTAGCCTAATGCCGCTGACACACCCTTAGGGCGGCTTTACACCACCGCCCGAGCCCGACGTCCGAAGCCCGCAGTCCGATCGTTCAAGGAGTTGCCGCCGCCGTGAGCCGCAGCCTTCGACACGGCGCTCTCGCCGCCACCGCCACCGCGTTCTCGATCGTCTCCCTGTCCGCCTGCGCCGCGGGCAACAACGCCGAGACGCTCAAGATCAGGCCGGACAACGCGGCCACCTCGGTGGGCAGCATCAAGGTCCAGAACGTCAACGTCATCACGCAGCCCGAGGGCGGCGGGAACGGCCCGGCCGTCGTCGCCGCGACGCTCTTCAACGAGGGCACCGAGCGCGAGGTGCTGGAGGCCATCACGCTGCCCGGCAGCAGCGTCGAGGTGAAGCTCCAGGCCGCCAAGGGCAAGGGTCCGATCGTGGTCCCGGCCGGCGGCCAGGTCACCATCGGCGGCAAGGGCAACGCCGCCGCCGTGATCGAGAACGGTGGCGAGGCCGCCCGTAACGGCGACGTCCAGCAGGTCGTCTTCAAGCTCAGCCGCACCGGTGACGTCGGCCTCGGTGCGAGCGTCTTCCCCGCCGAGGGCTTCTTCAAGGACTTCGGTCCCAGCCCGAAGGCGGAGGCGCCCGCCACGACGCCCAGCGCGAAGCCGTCGGGCTCCGCCTCCCCCTCCGGCTCCGGTGACACCGCCGGCGAGACGGGGGCCCCCGCCGAGGGCGCCCAGGGCGAGACCGGCACGCAGGGCGACGCGGCCACGCAGGGCGCCGGCGCCGCCGCCTCGGCGCCCGCGGCGCACTGACGCGGCGGGCTCCGGCCCCGTAGCCGCGCAGACGGTCTCCGTACGCCGAAGGGGCGCTTCCCGGCCGGGAAGCGCCCCTTCGGCGTGTGCTGTGCTTCGGTCTACGGCTCGAACTTGTACCCCAGGCCCCGCACGGTGACGAGGTAGCGCGGCGCGCCGGGGTCGGGCTCGATCTTGGCGCGCAGGCGCTTCACGTGGACGTCGAGGGTCTTGGTGTCGCCGACGTAGTCCGCGCCCCAGACCCGGTCGATGAGCTGCATCCGGGTCAGCACGCGGCCCGCGTTGCGCAGGAGCATCTCCAGCAGGTCGAACTCCTTGAGCGGGAGATCGACCTTGCCGCCCGAGACGGTGACCACGTGCCGGTCGACGTCCATCCGGACCGGGCCCGCCTCCAGGGCGGCCGGGGTGACCTCCTCCGGCTCACCGCGGCGGCGCAGGACGGCCCGGATGCGGGCGACCAGCTCACGGGAGGAGAAGGGCTTGGTGACGTAGTCGTCGGCTCCTATTTCCAGCCCGACGACCTTGTCGATCTCGCTGTCCTTGGCGGTCACCATGATCACCGGGACGTTGGAGCGGCTGCGGAGCTGGCGGCACACCTCGGTGCCGGGCAGGCCGGGCAGCATCAGGTCGAGGAGGACCAGATCGGCGCCGTTGCGCTCGAACTCGTCGAGCCCGTCGGGGCCGGTCGCCGCGATGGCGACCTCGAACCCTTCCTTGCGCAGCATGTAGGACAGGGCGTCGCTGAAGGATTCCTCATCCTCGACGACAAGCACTCGGGTCACGGAAGAGCCTCCGGGGCGGGGATCGGGTCAAAGGTGTCGGTCTCGTACGGCCCCTCGTCGTCGCCGTTGACGATAAGCGGTCCGCCGGTGGTGCGCTCCCTCGTGGCACCCGTTTCGGGGAGCCGGAGGGTGAAGGTGGAGCCCTGGCCCTCGGAGCTCCAGACGGTGACCTCCCCGCCGTGCGAGGCGGCCACGTGCTTGACGATGGCGAGGCCGAGACCGGTGCCACCGGTGGCCCGTGAGCGGGCCGGGTCGACGCGGTAGAACCGTTCGAAGACCCGTTCGCGGTCCTTCTCGGAGATGCCGATCCCCTGGTCGGTGACGGCGATCTCGATGAGGTCCCCGCCCTGCGAGGCGAGGCGGCGCGCGGCGATGCCGACGCGGGTGTGGGCGGGACTGTAGTTGACGGCGTTCTCGACGAGGTTGCCGAGGGCGCCGACGAGCTGGCCGCGGTTGCCCCAGACCGTGAGGCCCTCGGCCCCCGCGGAGGCCATGGTGATCTGCTTGGAACCGGCCTGCTGGCGGCAGCGGTCGATCGCCTCCGCGACCAGCGTCTCCACCTTGACCGGCTCGGCGTCCTCCAGCGGGTCGTCGTTCTGCACCCGCGAGAGGTCGATCAGCTCCTGTACGAGGTTGGTCAGCCGGGTCGCCTCGATCTGCATCCGCCCGGCGAACCGCTCCACCGCCTCCGGGTCGTCCGAGGCGTCCATGACGGCCTCGGACAGCAGCGAGAGCGCCCCGGTCGGGGTCTTCAGCTCATGGCTGACGTTGGCGACGAAGTCGCGTCGCACCGCTTCTATCCGGCGGGCCTCCGTGAGGTCCTCCACCAGCAGCAGCACCAGGCGCGAGCCGAGGGGGGCCACGCGGGCCGATACGGCGAGGGTGTCCCCCCGGCCCGTGCCGCGCCGGGGCAGATCCAGCTCCACCTGCCGTATCTCGCCGTCGCGCCGGGTGTCCCTGGCCATGTTGAGCATGGGCTCCACCGCCAGCCGGCCGCCCCGGACCAGTCCCAGGGCGTACGCCGCCGAGCTGGCCTTCACCACGCCGTCGCTCTCGTCGAGGACGACGGCGGAGGAGCTGAGGACGGAGAGGACGGTGTCCACTCCGGGAGGAAGGGCCGCGTTGCCGTCCGGCCGCAGCGACGTACGCGTGGGCCGTTTCAGGTCGCGCTCGCTCCAGCGGAACGCCAGCATGGCGATCACACCGGTACACAGCCCGGCGATCGCTGCTGCTGCGGCGACCGCCGCGTTCACGTCCATGCTTCCAGGTTATGCGCGTGCGACGCATCCCTCCCAGCCGTCCGAGTGCCATCTCGAACACTCGTCGCCCAGAGTTCACCGAGGGGTGGGGGCCGGTTCACTTAGGAGGCCGGATCCGGACGCGTTGCGCCCTCACCGTGGCACCGTGGGGGTCGGTCCGAGACCCCGGCCTCAGTTGGAACTGGAGAGGGACTTCCCATGCGCGACGCTTACCACGAGGAACTCGATTCGATCGGAGAGGGCCTGGTCGAGATGGCCCGGCTGGTCGGCTCGGCGATCGGCCGGGCGACCACGTCCATGCTCGACGCCGACCTGACGCTGGCGGAGAACGTGATCGCCGGCGACCAGAAGGTCGATGACCTCCAGCACGACCTGGAGGCCCGCGCCATCGCGCTCCTGGCCCGCCAGCAGCCGGTGGCGACCGACCTGCGCATCGTGGTGACCTCGCTGCGGATGAGCGCCGACCTGGAGCGCTCGGGCGACCTGGCCCAGCACGTGGCGAAGCTGGCCCGGCTGCGCTTCCCGCAGTCGGCGGTCCCGCACGACCTGCACGCCACCATCCTGGAGATGGGCCAGCTCGCCCAGCGCCTGATGGCGAAGGCGGCCGAGGTCATCATCACCAAGGACGTCGATCTGGCCCTCCAGCTGGAGCAGGACGACGACGAGATGGACCAGCTGCACCGCACGCTGTTCCAGCACCTGATGGACGACCGCTGGAAGCACGGCATCGAGACGGCGGTCGACGTGACGCTGCTGGGCCGCTACTACGAGCGCTTCGCGGACCACGCGGTGTCGGTGGCCAAGCGCGTGGTCTACCTGGTGACGGGCGAGCACGCGGACGAGCTCCAGGCGACGGCGCCGGTCGAGGGGGCGTAGGGCGGTTCGCGGGGCGTCGGACGCCGGGAGGGCGTCGGGGCGCAGGGGCCGGTACGGGGGTCACCGGGAGAACGACGGGGCGTACGGCCGGGAGCCGGGCCTCCGACGCCGTACCGCGTACCGCTGGTCGCACCGCCCACCCCACCCCGTACCCCCGGCGCATCACCGGCGTACGCGCGTCGCACATACGTTCCTGCGCGTGTGCGCCGTTGATGCGCCCGCCGGGATGGGCATGCAATGGGGCGGGGGCGGCGCTCCATGCCGACGGCCGCCCCAGCCGTACGCCCCCGAGGAGGGACCATGGCCGATTCCCCCATGACCGAACCCCAGCAGGAGACCCCGACCGAAGTGGTGCACCTGACCGTGCTCGGCGCCTGCGGCTGCGGCTCGGGCTGCGGGTGCGGCTGCCAGTCCGGTGCCCCGTGCCAGTGCGGCGGCTGCTGCGGCTGACCCGCACCGCGTAGGCAACGGACGGCGCCCGCCCGGAGAGATCCGGACGGGCGCCGTCGCCGTACGCGGGGGCGGGGAGCGCGGGGCTGGGGGTGCTGAGCGGTCGGGGGCGTCGGGCAGGCCAGGGGTGCCGGTCGGGCGGTCGGGCGGTCGGGCTCAGCCGGCCCGTTCCACCGACGCCGCGGGAGCGGCCTGCGGCTCGGCCTGGTCGGGGCGCGCCTCGGCCGGTACCGGCGCGGGCTCCGGCAGGGCGTCCACCGCGGCCTGCTCCTCGCGCGGCAGGTTGCGCATCAGCAGCCAGTAGCCGAGGCCGGCGACGGTGCCGATCACGGCGCAGGCGCCCCAGAGCCAGGCGGCGCCGTAGTGGTCGATGACGAAGCCGGACATCAGCGGTGCGACGAGCGCGGCCACCGACCAGGACATCGTGTACATGCCCTGGTAGCGCCCCCGGCCCCGCGCGGGCGACAGCTGCACGACCAGCCCGGTCTGGGTCGGCGCGTTCACGATCTCGGCCAGGGTCCAGACACACACGGTGAGGGCGTACACGGCGACCGAACCGGCGAAGGCGGTCAGCCCGAAGCCGTACCCGGCGAGCAGCGAGGAGACGATCAGCAGCCTGCGCGGGTCGCGGTCCTGGATGAAGCGGGTGACGGGGATCTGGAGGACCACGATCAGCACACCGTTGACGGCGATGGCGGTACCGAAGTCCGAGCTGGAGAGCCCGTCCGCGCCCATGGCCACCGGCAGCGCCACGTACCCCTGCTGGAAGATCAGCGACACCAGGAACGAGAGCCCCACCACGCCCATGAAGCGTCCGTCGCGCAGGACGGTCGTCAGCCGCACCTCGTCCTGGGGGCGCTTGCCTCCGACGGACTTCACGACCGCTTCCTCGGGCCGCGACTCCGGCACCTTCACGAAGACGAGGACGGCGCAGACGAGCGTCATCAGGGCCTCGCCCAGGAAGCCGGCGAGGTAGCTGTACTCGGCGATGAACCCGGCTCCGGCGGAGGAGATCGCGAACCCGAGGTTGATGGCCCAGTAGTTGAGCGAGAAGGCCCGGACGCGGTCCTTCGGGGGCACGATGTCCGCCATCATCGCCTGGACGGCGGGGCGCGAGGCGTTGCTCGCCATCCCGACGAAGAACGCGACGGCGGCGATGGCGAACGGGTGCTGCATGAACCCGAGCACCGCCACCGACACGGCCGTCGACGTCTGCGCGATCAGCATGGTGGGCCGCCGCCCGAGCCGGTCGGTCATGACGCCCGCGCCGAGCGAGGAGATGACCCCGCCGAGGCCGTGGAGCGCGGCGACGAGCCCGGCATACGAGGCGGAGTAGCCGCGGTCCAGGGTCAGGTAGAGGGCCATGAAGGTAGCGACGAACGCTCCCAGGCGGTTGATCAGGGTGCTGGTCCACAGCCACCAGAACTCGCGGGGCATCCCGGAGACGGTCTCGCGGGCGGCTCTTCTCAGACCGGCGACGGACATAAGGATTCCCCCCACGGGACGTACGGACGGATGCGGGACTGCGGTGACGTGACTGCGGATACGGGACCGCGGCTACGGGACTGCGGGGACGGACGGGTCTCGGGTAACACCCCTGGCGCAGTAAGAGACATTACGAAGCCCAGCTCCTCGATCGCCACCGGATTGACGCGTACCGTCAATCGACCGCAGCCCGAGCCCTCCCCGGAGCACCGCCGCGCCGCCCCGGACTCGCCCGCCGGACACTCCTGACCGGGGCGTATCCCCGCCCCCGTCCGCGTTCCGGGCGGGCGCGCGGAGGTCGCACGGGTTCGATTACGCTCGGACTCATGGCCGACACACCGTACAAGCTGATCCTCCTCCGCCACGGCGAGAGCGAATGGAACGCGAAGAACCTGTTCACCGGTTGGGTGGACGTCAACCTCACCGAGAAGGGCGAGAAGGAAGCGGTCCGGGGCGGTGAGCTGCTCAAGGACGCCGGTCTGCTCCCCGACGTCCTGCACACCTCCCTCCAGCGCCGCGCGGTCCGCACCGCGCAGCTCGCCCTGGAGTCCGCCGACCGCCTCTGGATTCCGGTCCGCCGCTCCTGGCGCCTGAACGAGCGCCACTACGGCGCGCTCCAGGGCAAGGACAAGGCGCAGACGCTCGCCGAGTTCGGCGAGGAGCAGTTCATGCTGTGGCGCCGCTCGTACGACACCCCGCCGCCGCCGCTGGCCCGCGACGCCGAGTACAGCCAGTTCGACGACCCGCGCTACGCGACCCTCCCGCCGGAGCTGCGCCCGGACACGGAGTGCCTGAAGGACGTCGTCGTCCGCATGCTCCCGTACTGGTTCGACAACATCGTCCCGGACCTCCTCACCGGCCGCACGGTCCTGGTCGCCGCCCACGGCAACAGCCTCCGCGCCCTGGTGAAGCACCTGGACGGCATCTCGGACGAGGACATCGCGGGCCTCAACATCCCCACCGGCATCCCGCTCTCCTACGAGCTGGACGCCGACTTCAAGCCGCTGAAGCCGGGCGGCACGTACCTCGACCCGGACGCGGCGAAGGCCGCCATCGAGGCCGTGAAGAACCAGGGCAAGAAGAAGTAGGTTCCCTGATCATGCCCCCGACCTGCGCATACGGCGCGGGGCGGGGGCATTTTCACCATCTGGGCCCACTGCGGGACCTCCACGCGGCGAATCCTGCGGCGGCCGGAGTGGCTGCCCGAGCGCCTTCCGGGTCCGGTCCCGGCCGCTCGGCATGAGGTGGGCGTACGCCTTCACCGGCCGTCCGGGGGGGGCTCCGTCACGTTCCGTGGATGTGTGGGTGGTCGGCGATCGGGGCCGGTAGCGGCGCAGGCGCGGGGGTTCGTGATCAACACCCCCGACCCGCAGGGAACTCGACCCAACCCTGTCACCCCACCGGGTAGCCGAACCGGCCCGGCCGGTACTCGGTGAAGTTCGCGCTGCCGAGGCCGAGTGCGGACGCCGACCGCTGGAGGGCCCGGACAGTGGCCAGTCCGGCCCACTTCCCCCGGTCGATGCGCCGGGCGAGCGCCAGTACGGCGGCGACGAGTTCGGCCGGCGTGAACTCGGTGTGCCCGGCCCGGCCCACGTACGCCTGCCGCAGCAGTTTTCCCCGCCCGGCGGCGCGTATGCGGGTGGCGTAGGCGTGCTCGTGCTCGGCCGGGATCGCCTCGTCCGCGACAACATGCACACTCAGGTGAGGAACCGGGAGTTCGGCGATGACGTCGGAGGTCCGTTGCAGCCGGCTCCGGGCGGAGGCGTCACCGGACACGGTGGCGGCGGCACTCAGACGGCCGAGGTCGGAGTCCAGGTCGAGCCCTGCGGACCGGTACAGCGCGCGTACCCGGTGCCGTCCGTCCAGGCCCGCGAGGAGCCGGGCGTAGTCGGTACCGGCATTGCGGGCGACGATCCCGCCGGCCTGCTCCTCCATGTCCACGCGGGAGGCGAAGAACTGCGTCAGCAGGCCCTCGCGCACGTACTTCGCCTGCCTGTGGGTCTGCGCGAGGTGATCGGGCTTCGGGTCGGGGCGGTCGGTCCAGGTCGGCAGGTGGTAGAGCGCGGCGGCGAGGGCGAAGCGAGCGAGGCCGGTGGGGTTGTCCAGCGCGGACACGGCCGCCTCCGTGTACGTCTCGGCCGCGGCTTTCGCCTCCTCGAGTTCCGTGAACCCGACGATCCGGGGCCGGTCCTCGCCCTCGATCAGCAGTTCGCGCAGGGCGCTGTCGCCGTGGAGTTGGTTGTCGACGATGCCGACGCCGCCGGCCAGCGCGCCGCACGCGGTGAGCGCGCCGTCGAATCCGCCGCGCGCGACCAGGCGGGAGGTGACGATCCCGCCCATCGAGGTGCCGAACGCGATGCGGACCCGTGGGGGGCCGATGAGCTCCTCGACGGCGGCCATCATGGCGAGTTGGTCGCGCACAGCAGTGTCCATGACCCAGCCGAGGCGGGAGTACGAGGACCCGGCGAGCGCGTAGCCGCGGTCCAGCAGCGCCTTGAGCACTTCGGGGCTCGGCGCGTTCTGCGCCTCGTTGGTGTCGAAGAAGGCCGGCGGCCGGTATCCGTGGCTGTAGACGACGAGGGTGCCGTTCCACCTCCGCGGCACGTCGGCGACCCAGGTGGCACCGTTCTTCAGGGTCCCGGTGTGCCGTCCGGGGCGGGGTGCGGCCGGCACCGCCGGGCTCCGGCCGACGCCGCAGCCGCCGCTCGCGGTGACGGCTGCGAGGGAGGTGGCGGCTTTCACGAGACTTCGTCGCTTCATCTGGGCTCCCTTGAGTGGACGGCTGCGCTGCCGAGTTCATCCGGGCCGGTTCGGGCGGGACGAGGACGCGGATCCTCGTGGCTACGGGCAGGGCGGCCCTCAGCGCGGGGACGGGGGATCCTAGGGGTTGCCCCCGCTGGGGAGAAGCGTCCGCCAGAGGCTCTCTAACCTCGTTAGAGGCCCTCTAATGAAGTTAGAGTGCTGAGGTCATGGCCGTCAACCGGAAACAAGTAGTCCAGGTCGCGCTCTCCCTCCTCGATGAGACGGGTCTGGAGGGGCTGACCCTGAAACGGATCGCCGACGAGCTGGGCGTGCGTACGCCGACGCTGTACTGGCACGTCAGCAGCAAGCAGGCGCTTCTCGACGAGATGGCCACCGCGATGGTCCGCGAGTTCGCGTGGCCGGCCACTCCGGCCGGCGACTGGCGGGAGTGGCTGACCGCAGTGGCGGGCGCGCTGCGCGGGACGCTGCTGCGCTACCGCGACGGGGCCCGGGTCCTCAGCGGCAGACACCTGACCGACGACTCCGCCCTGACCATGCTGGAGGTCCCGCTGCGCACCCTGGCCGACGCCGGGTTCGCCACCGACGAGGCCGCTCGGGCCTGGGGGATCCTCTACGCCTACGTCGTCGGCTTCACGATCGAGGAGCAGGCCGTACACCCGGCCTCCGGCGACCGGGACCCGCGATACGCCCCCGAGACCCGGGCGGAACGGATCGACCCCGAGAGCCACCCGCTCACCCGGAAGGCCGGAACGGTCCTCCTGGGTGACTTCGACCGCCGCTTCGAGCACGGGGTCCGGGTTCTCGTGACGGGGCTCGACGTCGTACGCGGGGGTGCGGAGGGGTGAGGCCCGCCGGACCCGGGGCGAGCCCGTCCGGCGGGAGCCCCCCGACGGGCCGCCCGAGGCCCGCGGCCATCACGGCGAGAGTCCACACGACCGGGTAGCGGCCCGGGAACGCCGGCCGCCCGGCCACGCCCCGTTCCGGTGCGCCGGCGCTCACGAGGCGTCGTCCGGCGCCGCCGGGGAAGCGGCCGGCGCGGTGTCGCCGGGGCGGGTCAGGATGTCCGCCAGGCGATCGGTCGCCTCCGGCAGCAGCCGGTAATGGACCCACGTGCCGCGCCGCTCGCCGTCGATCAGACCGGCCTGCCGCAGCAGCTCGAGGTGGTGCGAGATCGTCGGCTGCGACAGGTCGAACGCCGGGGTCAGGTCGCATACGCAGACCTCGCCGCCCGCGCGCGAGGCGATCATGGACAGCAGCCGCAGGCGCACCGGATCCCCGAGCGCCTTGAAGACCTTCGCCAGTTCGACGGCCTGTCCATCGTCCAACGGGGTGGTCAGCAGCCGCGGGCAGCACGCGTCGGCCTCGCCGGGTCGCCCCAGCGCCGCAAGCCCTTGTTTCGACATCCCTCTATGTTGACATTCGTCGATTCAGCGCGCAGTATGGCATCGACGGACATCAATACAAGCGAAGGGGAGTACCACCATGTCTCGCGCTCAGCTCGCCCTGCGTGTCAGCGACCTGGAGGCGTCGATCACCTTCTACTCGAAGCTGTTCGGCACCGAACCGGCCAAGCGGCGCGAGGGGTACGCCAACTTCGCCCTCACGGAGCCCCCGCTCAAGCTGGTCCTCATCGAGGGCGAGCCGGGGCAGGAGACCCGGCTCGACCACCTCGGCGTCGAGGTGGAGTCCACCGACCAGGTGACGGCGGCCACCGGCCGCCTCAAGGACGCCGGACTGGCGACGTTCGAGGAGAACGACACGTCCTGTTGTTACGCCCTCCAGGACAAGGTCTGGGTCCACGGCCCCGGCCGGGAGCCCTGGGAGGTGTACGTGGTCAAGGCCGACGCCGACACCCTCGGCAAGAGCGCCCTGGCCGGAAGCGGCGACGGCGGCGACGGCTGCTGTGCCGCGGAGGTCCCGGCGAACGAGGCTCCCGCCACCGGGACTTCGTGCGGCTGCGGTTGATCACCGCGGAACCGCACACGGGTGTGCTGGATCGAGCGGGCCCGAACCGTGGGACCTGGAGTCGCAGCCCCTCTCCCGGCTCGGCCTCCCGCTCGACCTCGACCAGAACCGCCACACCGCGTTCCAGAGCCGCCTGAAGGAGTTGCGGGCCCAGGCGCGCGGCCGGGCGCGGGAGGTGCCCATCAGCGCGTAGGCCGCCGCGGGCCGACGGAGACCGGGCTGTCGCCCTCACACCACCGGCTTGCGCCAGACCGAGATGTGCTTGGCCGAGTCGTCCGTGAACGGCGAGCCGTCCCAGTCCCCCACACGCTCCTCCAGGTCGAGGCCGGCGATACGGGCCATCAGGTCCAGCTCCGCCGGCCAGGCGTAGCGGTGGCGCGATGTGCCACGGCGGTAGCGGCCGTCCTCGTCGCGGGTGAAGTGGTGCGATACCAGGTGCTGTCGGACCAGCTCGAAGGTGTCGAAGCCCAGGTGCCGGTCGGAGACGTCGAACGGGACCGCGACCTGGCCGGGCGGCAGGAACCTCAGCGGGGGCACGGTGAGTTCGATGACGAAACGGCCGCCGGGGGCCAGGTGGCGGGCCGCGTTCTCGAAGCAGGCGACCTGTTCATCCTGGGTGAGCAGGTTGGAGATGGTGTTGTAGACGAGGTAGACGAGGGTGAAGTCACCGGGGACGGCCGTGGTGGCCATGTCTCCGATCACCACCGGGAGGGTCTCCTCGTCGGCCTTGGTGCGGAGCACGTCCGCCATCGGCTCGGACAGTTCGATGCCCGTCACCGGTACGCCGCGCTCCCGGAGCGGCACGCCCACGCGGCCGGTTCCGACGGCGAACTCCAGGGCCCGGCCGTCCCCGGCGAGCCGGGCGAGGAAGTCGAGGGTGGGGTCGAGGACGGCGGGTGAGGAGTTATCGGCCTCCTCGGCGTCGTAGCGGTCGGCGGTCTCTCGGGTCCACAGTTCGCTGCTCGTCACGGGCGACCACTCTGCCGCGTGGCCGGGGCTCTGTCGACGCGATTACGGGGAGGGCGTTCGGGGCCCCGCGCTCCCCTGCCGTACGTGACCGTCGCCGTCGATCGCGGGGCACATGCGACCATCGGCTCGGACAGCGGGACGAGCGAGGCGGGGCGGGGAGGGGGGTGGGCGGTGGCCGAGAAACGGTCGTACCTCGACACACCCGCGTACCTGGCATTCCTGACGGTCGTGGCGTTCTGGGCGGCGGCGAGTACGGGAAACGCGCGCCACGCACGGGTGTGGGCGGGCATCTGCGCGGTCGGCACTGCCGTGAACCTCGCCCTCGTCCTGGCCAGGCGGCGGCGCGACCGACGTACCGCCGCCGGTGGGCCACCGGGTTCGGCCGCCTCAGCGGTCGACAACTGATGCGGAGACCCGCCACCGGCACCGCACTGATGCTCCTATTGCTGTCAAGCGGCTTGAAGCCAGTCGCGGTAGGAGTGGGCGAGGTCGTCGTCCCTGCTGAGTCCTCGTTCAAGTCTGGAGATAGTGGTTGGCCAGACTCCGAAGTGCTGGGCGACGGCGGTGAGGGTGACGTTCCTGGCCTGCCGCATGGGCCGCAGATCGGCTATGCCCGGGATGGTGACCGTGCTGGTGAGGCAGCGGAACATCTCCCGGGCGATGGCCCGTTTCAGCATCCGGATGATTTCCTTCTTCGTCCTTCCGGCAGCGGTCTGTCGCGCAACGTAGGCGCGGGTCCGGGCGTCGCCGGACATGCGGACCAGGGCGATGCGGTAGAGGGCTGCGTTGGCCGCTCGGTCGCCGCCCCGGGAGAGTCGGTGCCGGTTGGTTCTGCCGCTGGAAGCAGGGACCGGGGCAGCCCCGCACAGCGCTGCGAAGGACGCCTCGGTCCGCATCCGTTCGGGGTTGCCGCCCGCGGTGATCAGCAGTCGTGCGGCGGTGTCGGGGCCGACACCGTAGGCGGCCCGCAGGCCCGGGTTGTGGGTGGTGACCTCGGCATCCAGGGCCCGCGTCAGTGTTTCGTGCTCGGCGGTGAGCTCCTTGACCCGGCGGGCGAGGCTCTTCAACGCGGTCAGCACGGCGATGTGGAGGGCGTCACCGGCCGGCCGCAGCCGGGCCAGGGCCTCGGTGCGATCGGTGCCCTTGAGCTGCCCGTACTTCGCGCGGATGGCTTCCGGGGCAGTGATGAGGACGTTGCCGATCTGATTGAGCGCGGCGGTGCGGGCCTTGACGGCGGAGCGGGCTGCGTTGTGCAGGGCACGTATCCCGGCGACCGTGTCGTCCTTGGGGGAACTGGAGGCTCTGCCGGACAGGGCGGCGCGGGCGGCGGCGTAGGCGTCGATCGGGTCGGACTTGCCGGTGCGGCGCCGTTCGGCCTTGTCGGGGCGGTTGACCTCGACAACCTGGTGCCCGTGGGAGCGGGCGGTCCGCGTGAAACCGGCCCCGTAGGACGAGGTGCCTTCCACCCCGATCGAGACCACACGCCCGTGCGCGGCCAGGAAGGCCAGGGCTGCCGCGTATCCAGCGGCGGTGGTGGAGAACTCCGCATCCGCGAGATGACCGCCGTTTTCGCTGATCACAGCGACGTGGACGGTGTCAGCGTGGGAATCGACCCCACCGAACACATCCTGGTCCACGGTGTCCGCCGCAACCTCTGATGCCATGCTGATACTGCCTTCCCAGCCGAAGGTGGGCGCCGGCCGGGTGGCGCAGACAGGACATTGAAGGGGCTTCTGACCAAGCTCCTATCAGGTCATGTTCCGCCCGGCCGGAGCCATGAGAACGAGCTCCGGCAGCCGGACAGAACAGCGCGAAGACAGCCCAGCAGGGCGTCAGTCAGTGCCCGAGTCACGACCGCCGGAACCCGAGTATCAGCATCAATGTCGGTGCCCCCTGCCACGATGACGCCATGACGATCCATCTCCTCACCGACATCGAGCAGGCCGTACGCAGCAGTTGGAGCGCCGAGACCTGCACCCCGGAGTACCGGGACCGCTGGAGTCCGGACCATCCGGCGCGGGACCAGTGCGGGGTGACCGCCATGGTGCTCAACGACCTGCTCGGCGGGGAGTTGATCCGGGGCGAGGTCCACGTCGACGGGGTGCGCACCGATTTCCACTGGTGGAACCGCCTGGGCAGGGGCGTGGAGATCGACCTGACCCGCGAGCAGTTCGGGCCCGAGGAGACCGTCGTCGGCGGTGACGTCATCGTCCGGCCGCCCGCCGCCGAGTGGAAGCGGCTGCGGGCGGAGTACGAGCTGCTGCGCGACCGTGTCACGGAGAAGCTCGGGGTGGGGCCGGGCGTGTCGTAGCTGATCCGTGGCCGATCCGTGCCCGGTCGAACCGGCCGAAGTCTCCCTCGTACGCACTACGGTGAGCCCATGCCGTCATACCGCCACCGCACGCGTGGCGGTCCCGTCGGTGCCGCGGGGCGCGCGCGGCCGACGCACCATCTTCCAGGGCGAGGAGAGCGGGGAGAACGACCATGGGTGAGTCTCTGAAGACCTTCGTCGGCGGTACCGAGGTCGAGGTGCCCAACAGCATCCCGGACATCCGGGCCGCGCTGCCCGACGAGAGACGCGAGGAGTTCGACCTCGCCATCAACGAGGCCGGTGTGCACGAGATCCAGGCCGTGATGCGGCACTGGATGCTGGAGGCCGTCCCCGACCCCGAGGCCGAGAAGATCCTCGACCGGCTGGCGCGGGACGAGGCCGAGAGGCGGAGCGTCGCTTGAGTTTCCGTATCTCCTACGCACCGCCCGCCGACGACACCCTGGCCAAGATGCGCGACGGCGAGACGTTCCGGGACGCGATGGCCCGCACGCTCGGCGAGGAGCCGTACGGCCACGCCTCCTCCGCCGTCAAGCGCGAGCAGGACCGGCGCGAGGCGACCGTCGCCGGGGCCATCGTCCTCTACTACGTCTCCCGGTCCGTCCTGACCGTCACCGTGGTCCGGCTCGTGCCCCTGCCCTGACCGACCCGCCACCGGAGCCCGCGCCCCTCGACCCCCCGGCCCGCACGTGTGTCCCCCGGCCCGGAAACCGTTCCGGCCGGGGGCACGCGTCCCTGTGCCGGGTCAGGCGAGCTTCTTGTCCTGCGCCGCCACGACCTCCGCCGGCACCTCGAACGTCACGTCGCCGCCGGCCGCCGCCAGGTTGAAGGCGAAGAACGTGGCGACCGTGTTCCCCTTGCGCAGCGCCACCAGCTTGAACGGGGCCTTCTCGCCGTCGTCCTCGGACGTGACGGTCCACGCCGCGGACTCGTCGCCGCCGGTGACCTTCTCCTCGGCGACCGAGACGACCTCCGTCGGTGTACCGGCGACCGTGGCGGTGAAGCCGCCCGCGCAGTCCGCCGCCGCCTTCTTCAGCGCGCCGAACGCGTCGGCGCCCGCAGTCCCCTCGTAGGAGTGCAGCGCGACGAACGTGGACGTCAGGTCGAACGCGTCCTTGAACGCGTCCTCGGCGCCGCCCTCCGCCAGTTCCTCCAGCGACTTCTTCTTGCCGTCGGCCTTCGGCTCGTCGATCACCTTGCGCTTCGCGCTCGCGGCCGAACCTTCCTGCGCCACGCCGTACATGGCGTGGGCGACCGGCAGGCATTCCTTCTTGTCGACGGTGACACCGTCCGCCGGGACCTCGTCGGCCGCACCGGCCTTGGTGATCTTGGTGCCCTTCACGTCCCCCTGGGCGAGGGCGGCCTTCTCCAACTCATCGGCGCTGAGCGCCTCGGCCGGGGCCTTCGGGGCCGAGGAGGACCCGGCCGCACCGGCCCTGTCGTTCTTTCCGGCCTTGCCGTCGGTGTCCGACGACCCGCTGCAGGCCGTGGCCAGCAGGGTGAGGGCGGCCGCGGAGGCGGCGAGGGCGGTACGGCGTACGGCGGTGGCGCGCATGGTTCATCTCTCCGGTTTCGAGGGCAACCGCCCTTCCACCGTGCGGCACTTCGACGCCGTCTGGACGGGCCGTCGCAGTGGTCCACACTCTACGATCGAACCCGTGAGCGATAACCGGCCCCGCAGGGCCCCCCGGACATCGTGATTCTGATGTGATCATCCTGTGAACGCACGGTGCGGAACAGCCCTCCGACCCCATGGGCCGGACCGCATACGGTCGGCGGGGTCAGCCCTCGGCCGGGCGCTCGGTCAGGTGCCGGAACGCGTCCAGGTTCCGGGTGGACTCGCCACGCGCCACCCGCCAGGCGTACTCCTTGCGGATCGAGCCGGCGAACCCCAGCTCCAGCAGGGTGTTGAACGCCCCGTCCGCCGCTTCGAGCACCACGCCGAGCAGCCGGTCCAACTCCTCGGGGGTGACCACCGACAGCGGGAGCTTGCCGACCAGATAGACGTCGCCGAGCGAGTCGATCGCGTAACTCACTCCGAACAGGCGGAGGTTGCGTTCCAGGAGCCAGCGGTGCACCTCGGCGTCGTTCTCGTCGGGGTGCCGCACGACGAACGCGTTGAGGGAGAGGGAGTGCTTGCCGACGATCAGCGAGCAGGTCGTCGACAGCTTGCGGGTGCCGGGCAGCGTCACGACGTAGTTCCCGCGCTTCGGGCTCTCCCATGTGAGCCCGGCGTCGTTCAGCGTCGCCTCGATGACCTGGGCCGCTGTGGTTTCGTCCGGTGCGTCAGCCATGCCGCGAGCCTACGACAGCGCGGGGCGGGCGGCAGGAGCGGCCTCGGCCCCGGCCGTGGGCGGCAGGAGCGGCCTCAGCCGTGGTGGGTACGGGCCCGGCGGCGGTGGTCGCAGAGCGCGGCCGTGTACACGTCGGCGGTGGCGGAGGCGGCGGTGTCCCAGCCGAACGACCGGGCGTGGGCGGCCGCGGCCGCCCCCATTCTCCCGACCAGCTCCGGCGCTTCCGCGAACCGCCCGAGCGCGCGGGCGTACGCCTCCGGGTCGTGCCCCCGCACCAGGAAGCCGCTGGCCCCGTCGCGCACAGCCACCGGAAGCCCGCCCACGGCGGCGGCGACGACCGGGGTCCCGGCCGCCTGGGCCTCTATGGCGACCAGCCCGAAGGACTCGCTGTACGACGGCATGACCAGCACCGACGCCGCCCGGAACCAGTCGGCCAGTTGGTCCTGCCCCACCGGCGGGTGGAACCGTACGACGTCGGCGATGCCGAGGCGGGCGGCCAGCTTCTGCAGGCCCTCGGGCTTCGCGAGCCCGCTGCCGCTCGGGCCGCCGACCACCGGCACGACGATGCGGGAGCGCAGGGCCGGGTCCCGGTCCAGCAGCACGGCCACCGCGCGCAGCAGCACGTCAGGAGCCTTCAGCGGCTGGATGCGGCCGGCGAAGAGCGGGATCAGGGCGTCCTGCGGCAGCCCCAGCCGGGCCCGTGCGGCGGCGCGGCCGTCCGCCGGGCGGAAGCGGTCCAGGTTGACGCCGGGGTGGACGACGGCGACGGCGGCGGGGTCCGCGTCGTAGAAGCGGACGAGTTCGTCGGCCTCCTCGGCGGTGTTGGCGATCAGCCGGTCGGAGGCGTTCACGATCTGGGTCTCACCGATGACGCGGGCGGCCGGTTCGGGGGTGTCCCCCTCGGCCAGGGCGGCGTTCTTGACCTTGGCCATGGTGTGCATGGCGTGGACGAGCGGGACGCCCCAGCGCTGGGCGGCGAGCCAGCCGACCTGGCCGGAGAGCCAGTAGTGGGAGTGGACGAGGTCGTAGTAGCCGGGGCGCTGACCGGCCCATGCCTGCATCACGCCGTGCGTGAAGGCGCAGAGCTGGGCGGGCAGGTCCTCCTTGGCGAGACCTTCGTACGGCCCCGCGTCCACGTGCCGGACCAGGACGCCGGGGGCCAGGTCCACCGCCGGGGCCAGCGAGCCGGTGGTGGCGCGGGTGAATATCTCGACCTCGATGTCGATCGCGGCGAGGCGTCTGGCCAGCTCGACGATGTAGACGTTCATTCCGCCCGCGTCGCCCGTACCGGGCTGGTGGAGGGGGGACGTGTGCACGGAGAGCATCGCGATGCGGCGCGGCTTGCGGGACGCCCCGGAGAATCCTCCGGGGAACCTCAGACGCGCGGCCGTCCGGGTGGAGCCGAGCCGGGAGACGTACTGGCTCACCTCGTCGGTCCTCCTCGATCGGGGCGGGCTGGGCAGGCTGCGGAAGAGGGCGCGGGCGTCCTCCGAGGGCGGGAACAGCGGAACGACGCCTTTCATTTCCGTTTTGCCAAATCATTACGCGCCGTGCGGCGCGGCGCGCGGTGGGGGTGGCGCTCGACAGGCACCCGCCAGGGCCGCCGCCCGCCGGGTCCGGCCAGGTCGCATACGCTCGACCCATGCGCCAGCGCCCCATCGGCACCGCCACCCGCGGGACCACCAACCCGAACCGGCTGCGCCGCATGGACCGCTGGATCGCCGACGCCCACGGCCCCGCCCTGCGCCGCGCCGGGACGCCGGTGGCCGTCGATCTCGGGTACGGGGCGGCCCCCTGGACCGCCGTGGAGCTGTTGGACCGGCTGCGTGCCGCCGAGCCGCGCGCCCGAGTGGCGGGGATCGAGATCGACCCGGAGCGGGTCGCCGCCGCGCGGCCGTACGAGCGCGAAGGGCTCACCTTCGTCCACGGCGGTTTCGAGATCCCGCTGGACGTCCGTCCGCTGCTGATCCGGGCGGCCAACGTGCTGCGCCAGTACGACGAGGACCAGGTCGCCGAGGTCTGGGCGCGGCTGTGCGCCCGCCTCGCCCCGGACGGGCTGCTGGTGGAGGGGACCTGTGACGAGATCGGGCGGCGGCACGTCTGGGTGGCGCTGGGGCCCCGGGGGCCACGCACGGTCACCTTCGCGGCCCGGCTCGGTTCGCTGGAGCGCCCGTCCGACCTGGCGGAACGGCTGCCGAAGGCGCTGATCCACCGCAATGTGCCGGGCGAGCCGGTCCACGCGTTCCTGCGGGACTTCGACCGGGCCTGGGCGGCGGCCTCCCCGTACGCCTCGCTCGGCGCGCGGCAGCGCTGGATCACCGCGGTACGCGCGGTGGCGGCCGACTGGCCGGTGACGGACGGGGTGCGGCGGTGGCGGCAGGGAGAGGTCACGGTGGAGTGGGACGCCCTGCGCCCCCGCCACCCCTGACCCCCGCGGCGACCCCCTCCACCCCTGACCCCCACGCCCCCAACCGCCCCTGCCGACCGCGGCCGGGTGACCCCTGCCCCCGCAGCCGGGCGGCCCATGACCCCCGCGGCCCGGCGGCCGTCCTTCCGGACGGTCGCCCGGAAGGACGGAACCTCTTCACTCCGGGAACGCCTCGGGGGCATCGTTCGTCCCTGTGGGTGGGAACGGGGACGGGACGGTCGTGCGACCGGCGGGGACGAGCGGGGGCGGCGCGGAACGGAGCGCCGCGCGTCGGGGGGAATCATGGCGAAGTGGCCGCATGGGGGCGGTATGTGATGCGCCAGGTGCCGTCGGGCCCTGTTGCTTTGGCGGACGACATGGCACGATCTCGACGTTGCGAGAAAGTTACTGACGGTAAGTCAGAAATACCTTACCCGCCGTCTATTGCTTTTCTCGCATACGCCCCGTATTCGCCGCATCCATCGCTTACCTCATTGATGTCGCTTACCTGGCGTACATCGTCTGTGCCGCCTTCGTCCCGAGGCGGGCCCGGAGTGACCACCCGGAGGGGGAGTTCGTGAACCGACGCCACTGCGCCACTGCCGCCATCACGCTGGTCTGTGCACTGGCCCTGCTGACGTCCACCGGCCAGGCCGCGGCCGCCCCGGTTCCGGACCCCGCGCCCACCGCTTCCTCCCCCGCCGGGCCGCCGCCCCGCTACACCAACGCGGAGCTGGAGACGGTCCGCGAGCAGATCGAGACGCTGTACCGGAAGGCGGGCGCGGCGACGGACGCGTACAACCTCGCCGAGGAACAGGCGAAGAAGCAGTCCGGCGAGATCGTGAAGCTGGCCAGGGCGATCGCCGACGGTCAGGCGCGGATCGCCGCGCTCAAGGACCGGGCCGGCGCCCAGGCCCGCGAGCAGTACCGCAACGGCGGTCTGCCGCCCGGTGCCCAGCTGGCGCTCAGCAACGACCCGAAGCTCTTCCTGGACGGGATCAACCAGGTCCGCCAGAGCCAGCAGGCGTCCAAGTCGCTGCTGGCCGAACTGAAGCAGACGCAGCAGGACCTGGAGACGTACACCCAGGACGCCAGCGCCCACTGGGAGAAGCTGGAGACCGACCGGGTCAAGCAGGCCAAGGCCAAGAAGAAGATCAACGCCCGGATCAAGGCGGCGGAGAAGCTCGAGTCGCGGCTGGAGAAGGAGGAGCGCGAACGGCTCCGCCGGCTGGAGGCGGCCGCCGCCGCGGAGGCGCAGACGGCGTGGCTCTCCTCCGGTGCGATCAGGGACGTCAGCGGCGAGGCGAGCGCGGCCGGGGCGGTGGCGGTGGCCTTCGCCACGGCGCAGATCGGCAAGCCGTACGTCTGGGGGGCCGAGGGCCCCGGTTCGTACGACTGCTCCGGGCTGACCTCGCAGGCGTGGCTGGCGGCGAAGCGCCCGATCCCGCGCACCTCGCAGGAGCAGTGGCGGCTGCTGCCCCGCATCGACATCCAGGACATGCGCCCCGGCGACCTGATCATCTACCACGCCGACGCCAGCCATGTCGGGATGTACGTGGGCGACGGCACGATCGTCCACGCCCCTCGCCCCGGCCGCGATGTGACCCTGGCGGGCGCGGGCTCGATGAAGATCCTCGGCGTGGTCCGCCCGGACAAGTAGCCCGCCCGGCAGCGGGGTGGCGGGCGAGGGAGCCCTGCGGGCAGCTCGCGCGCCCGGGTGATCGGGCTGCGGAGCCCTGCGGGAAGCTCGCGCCCGCGGGTGATCGGGCGAGGGAGCCCTGCGGGAAGCTCGGCCATCTCTGCGATGCGGGCGGGGTGTCCTGCGGGCGGGGGTGCCCTGCGGGCGGGGGGCGCTCGCTCTGCGTGAACGGGCCCGTGCGAGCGTGGGGTGCGCTTCCTGTGAGCGGGGCCACGCGGCCGGTCCCGGACGCGTGATGTTTGTCATGCGCCCTTCCTCGCCACGACGGCGGCCCAGCGCGCCGGATCCGTGCCGGGACGCGGCTTATGACGGCGCATATGACAGGGGCCGGTTCTCCTGCGCCATTCCGTTCCCCCGCCACGGACCGCTATCGTCCCCGACTGGCGGACCGTCGATCGGCGACCCGTCGCGCCCTCGGGGGGAGGGAAGGAAACCCGAACCGATGCCCGTACCCGTATCGCAGCAGCGATCCGTTCCCGCTGCGGCGACCTCGCACGGCGACCTCACCCTGCTGGTGATCGAGGACGACCCGGCGGGCACCACCATCACCGTCCCCGAGCTCTCGGCGGCGGCCGGGACCCGCGTCCGGGTCCGAACCGCACGCAACCTCACCGAGGCCGCGCGGCTGCTCACCGACGACGTCGACTGCATCCTGCTGGACCTCGCCCTGCCGGTCACCGGCACCGGGACCGGTCCGGAGGAGGAGCACGCCTCCGCGCGGGCCGACGAGCTGGCGGCTCTCACCCATGTGCTCCGCCTCGCCCCGCTGCACGCGGTCCTCGCGCTGACCGCGCAGGACGACACGGAACTGGCGGCCGAGGCCGTACGCGTCGGGGCGCAGGACTACCTCTTCCGGAGCGAGCTGGACGCGCGCGTCCTGAGCCGCGCCATCCGGTACGCCGTGGAGCGCAAGCGGGCCGACACCGCCCAGCACCAGCTCACCGAGTCCCGGCTGCGCGCCCAGGAGAACGCCCGCCTGGAGCGCGGCCTGCTCCCCACCCCGCTGCTGGACGGCTCCGGCCTGAGCTTCGCCGCCCGCTACCGTCCCGGCCGCAGCCGTGCCCTCCTCGGCGGCGACTTCTACGACGTCGTCCGCACCCCCGACGGCACGGTGCACGCGATGATCGGCGACGTCTGCGGCCACGGCCCGGACGAGGCCGCGCTCGGGGTCGAGCTGCGGATCGCCTGGCGTGCGCTGACCCTGGCGGGGCTGTGCGGGGACGATCTGCTCGCCACGCTCCAGCAGGTGCTGGAGCACGAGCGGCAGAGCGAGGAGATCTTCGCGACGCTCTGCACGGTGGACATCGCGGCGGACGGGCGGCGGGCGGGGCTCTACCTCGCCGGGCACCCGGCGCCGCTGCTGGCCCGCCACGGACAGCCCGCACGGCTGCTCCCGTACGAGGACGGCGGCCCGGCCCTGGGGCTCCTGCCGCGGGCCCGCTGGCCGCGCCGCCAGGTCGAGCTGGGCGGCGCCTGGAGCCTGATGCTGTACACGGACGGGCTCATCGAGGGGCGGGTGGGGACCGGCGGCAGCGAACGGCTGGGCCAGGACGGCATGGCCGCGATGGTCAACAGCCGGCTGGAACAGGGGCTGGCGGGCGAGGAGCTGCTGGAGGCGGCGGTCGCCGAGGTGCGGGAGCTGAACGGCGGCGAGCTGACCGACGACGTGGCCGTCCTGCTGCTGGGCCGCGATCCGGAGCGGATACGACAATGGGGTGGCAGCGCACCGCGCTCCCACCCCGCGTCCGTCGACCGGCCGCCGTCGTCGCCGCCCGCGAGGGCGGCGGGGGCTCAGCGCCCGCCGTTGTAGGGCCCGTACGGGCCGTCGCTGCTGGAGCCGCCCCTGCGGCCGCCGCCGCCCGAGACCGCCTTGAGCGCGGGACGCACGTCGACCATGAACACGATCGACGCGACCACGCCCGCGAGCTGGAGGAAGAGCATCGGGATGAGCAGGTTCACGGCGACGGCGACGCCCAGGATCACCAGCCAGAAGGACTTCTGCTTCTTGTCGGCGGCCCGGTAGGCGTCCTCACGCGCGGTCGCCGCGAAGACGAACGCGACCACGGCCAGCACCAGCATCGCCAGATAGAGCAGCTGGAGGAGCGAGCCGAACGCTGAGAGCAACATGGTGTGTACCGCCTAGTGAGTCGAGGAGCGCCCTGCGGCCGAGAGGGCCAAGGTACCGGGACAACGAACCGGCCACCCGACATGGTGCCCGCCCCGCGTCCCGGTCACGCGTACCGCGCCCCGCGCAGAACCCTGATGGACCCCGTAGGGGTCACGCGCCGGCGGGCGGCGTGGTCTTCCTGGCCGCGGGCTTGCGCGGCGCGGGGGCCTTCTTCGCGGGTGCGGCCTTGGCTTCGGCGGCCTTCGCCGGGGCGGCGGGAGCGGCCTTCGCCGCAGCGGGCTTCGCGGTCGCGGGCCTGGTGGAGCCGCCGGCCGTGGGAGCGGTCCCGGCCGCACCCCCGGGGGCCGCCTTCGGGGACGTCTTCGGCTCGCTCTTCGGGTCGGCCTCGATGACGGCGGCGATCTCGACGATCTCGTCGGCCGTCTCACCGCGCCAGGTGCGCACGGTCTGCTCGCCGTGCTCGGCGACCTTCTCGTACGTCTCGCGGGCCTTGATCGCGTACTCGGCGGCCACGCCCACGCTGCGCAGCGCCAGGTCCTGGGCGCTCTCGCCCAGCTTCTTCAGGTCGGCGGCGTCGAACGAGCCGAACACCTCGGTGACCTTCGCCTGCACGGTGGCCTGGGCCTCCTTGGCCTGGGTGGCCACCTTCTCCTGCACGACCTTGGGGTCGGTGTTGCGCACGGCGTCGATCCGCTCGGGCGCCTCGGCCCGCAGCTGCTCGATCAGCGCCGGGATCTTGAGCGCCTGCTGCACGGCCAGGTCGGCCGTACCGGCGGCGAAGTAGAGGGGGGTGGGGTCGGTGAGGGTCTTGCGCAGGTCATCGGTGATGGCCATGACTGTGGTCCTCCCGGATCATCGAACCAGCTGCTGTCAGCTGTGAGGGTCGTGGTCTTCCTTGGCGTCCGCACCGGGCGTGGCGCCCGTGTCGGGCCCGGCGTCCCCGTCGGGGCCGGCCTGCTCGTCGGGCCCCGGGGCGTACCCGTTCTCGCGGCGGAAGGAGTCGTAGATCTGCAGCAGAACGCTCTTCTGCCGCTCGTTGATCGACGGATCGGCCAGGATGACCGCCCGCGTCTCCAGCTCCTCCCGCTCCCGCTCGTCCAGAATCCCCGCACGTACGTACAGGGTCTCGGCCGAGATCCGCAGCGCCTTGGCGACCTGCTGGAGCACGTCCGCGCTGGGCTTGCGCAGACCGCGCTCGATCTGGCTGAGATACGGGTTCGACACCCCGGTGGCATCGGCGAGCTGCCGCAACGAGAGCTGCGCCGCGCGACGCTGCTCCCGCAGGTACTCCCCGAGATTGCCGACGTTGAGTGATGCCATGACCCGATGGTGCACCACTCTTGCTAACAATTGCAAGCAGGCGCTTGCAAAAGTGTTGCGCACCACGTCGCGCGGCGGGGGTGAGGTGCACCGTGATCGACTCCGCACGTCGCGGACGAGGGCGCGCGGTCGAACCCTCCCGGACCCCGGCCCCTTGTTCCGATGATCGTTCTGTTGGAGGGTGAGGCATGCAGAAACCGCCGACTTTCGTCCTTGTCCACGGAGCCTTCGCGAACTCCTTCTCGTTCGCGCCACTACAGGCCGAACTCGCCCTGCTCGGGCATCGATCGGCCGCGGTCGACCTTCCCGGCCACGGCTTCGCGGCCACCTTCCCCGTCGCGTACCAGACCCCTCAGGACCTCGCCGCCCTCGCCGCGGAACCGGGGGGCATCAAGGGGGTCACGCTCGCGGACAACGTCGCCCGAGTGATCGAGACCCTGGAGAGGGCGAAGCGGCACGGGCCCACCGTCCTGGTCGCCCACAGCCGGGGCGGTGTCACCGCCACCGCCGTCGCCAACGCGCGGCCCGACCTGATCGACCGGATCGTGTACGTCTCCGCCTGGTGTCCCGTCGAGCTGGACGTGGCCGGCTACTACGCCGAGCCGGAGATGGCGGACGTCGACGCGGGCGCCTTCGCCACCGCGCTCCTCGGGAACCCCGGCGAACTCGGTCTCCTGCGGGTCAACTTCCGTACCGCCGGCGCGACGGCGCTCGCCGCCTTCCGGCAGGCGTTCGCCGCCGACCTCACCGACGACGAGTTCCGCGCCTTCCTCAACACCTTCCAGCCCGACGAGAACCTCGACGCCGGTACGTCCACCGACCGGGCGCAGGCCGCGACCTGGGGCACGGTGCCCCGGACCTATGTGCGCCTCGCCGCCGACGCCAGCCTGCCGCCCGCCGTGCAGGACCGCATGATCCGGGAAGCCGACGCGCTCACGCCCGACAACCCCTTCGACGTGCACACCCTCGACGGCAGCCACCTGCGCTGGCTCGTCCACCCGAAGCCCGCCGCGGAACTACTGGCCGGCCTCGCGGACCCCGCGGGCCCTGCAGCCTCCTGACGGCCGCGCCTCTGTCCCGCCCGGCCCGGTGCGCACCTGCGCGGCGGCCGGGCGGAGGTGCGACCGGCGGGCCGGGCTGAACGACGGGCCGCTCAACCCGCCGAAGCGTCACGGCACTTCGGGGAGTACCAGGGCCCGCGCGTACGGCACTCCCGCCCGCTCCGCGTACGCCATGCGCTCGCGTACCTCGGACAGCGTGCGGGGGCGGTAGCCCTGACCGCCGCAGCAGCCCTGATGGAAGCGGATGCCCGCGTTCAGCAGGACCGAGAGCGTCCGCCAGGCCGCCCGGTCACGACGCGGCGGCGCGGCGAACGCCGATCCCACGTGGGTCAGCGCCCCCGTGCAGCGCGGACAGACCCGCTCGCGCCGCGAGCGGTCGTAGGACTGCTTGTACGAGGCCCGGCAGGGCAGACAGACGTACGAGGTCTTCGAGGGCGGCATCCGGCGATCGTAGGCGGCGGTCCGGGGCCGGCCCCACCGGATTTCGCCCGCCGCGCCCCGATCACCGCCCCCCGTCCTACGGCACACCGATCACCGCCCTCGTCCTACGGCACACCGGCCACCGCCCTCGTCGTACGGCACACCCATACCGCCCCGCCGTCCGGGCGCACCGGCGACCGCCCTCGTCGTGCGGCACACCGGTCCCCGTTGGGCCCTCCCCCGGGCCCCGGCTGGGCCCGTCGTGGGTCTGCGGGCCCCTGACAGACCCGCCTGCCACACCTAGCGTCTATGCGGGTAGACCCTCCGTACCCGACTCGCCGCATCGCAGCATCGCCAACTCGCCAACTCGCCGGCCTGCCCACGCGCCCGAACGCTTCGAGGGAGTCACCATGTGCCGATCCTGTGCGACCACCGCCGCCCCGAACGACCTGCCCGATGACGCAGCGGGCCCGCTCCGCCCGTTCCCGAGCCTGTCCCGTCGCGGACTGCTGACCGGTCTCGGCCTCGCCGCGCTCACCGTGAACCTGTCGGCCGGAACCTCCGCGGCGGCGGGAACGCAGACCACGGAGGGGGCGGAGGCCGCGGCGGCGGTGATGGCGGCCAGGAACGGGGCATGGGCCTGCCCGGCCCTGGGACGGTTCCCGGCCGGAGGTCACTACGGCGCACCCCGTGGCGGCGCGTCCCACGCCGGGCAGGACGTCAGCAACTCCACCGGCACCGCGGTCTACGCGGCCGCCGCCGGTACCGTCATCCGGCGGTCGTGGGGAGGCGGGCTTCCCGGCCGGACCGGCAACGCCCTCGTGATCGCGCACGGCGGCGGCCAGTACACCTACTACGGGCACCTCAGCGCCTACCGCGTCGGGCTGAACGCCACGGTCAGGGCCGGTCAGCGCATCGCCGACATGGGGGCCACCGGCAACGTCACCGGCCCCCACCTCCACTTCGAGACCCACACCGGGGGCCTCGGCTCCACGGCCAACCCGGTCTCCTTCCTGGCCGCGCGGGGCGTGGACCTGGCCGGCGGCTGGTCGCGGATCGATCCGGGCGCGAAGGGCGCGACGGTGGTCGTGATCCAGCACCTGATGAACCGGCGCGGTTACGGGCTGGCCGTCGACGGTGCGTACGGTTCCGTCTCCGTCGACGCCGTGAAGCGGTTCCAGCGCTCCAAGGGGCTGACGGCCGACGGCCAGGTCGGCCCGGCCACCTGGCCGAAGCTGGTGTACACGCTGCGCCAGGGGCGGCAGCGGCTCCCACGTCCGGGCGCTCCAGGCCGCGCTGAACAAGCGCGGGGCCGCTCTGGCGGTCGACGGCGGGTTCGGCTCCGTCACCACGACCGCCGTACGCGCCTACCAGAGCGTCAACCGCCTGGCGGTCGACGGCGAGGCGGGACCGGTGACCTGGCGGGCGCTGACCGGCTGAACCGCCGACAGGTGTGGGGCCCACGGTGACGCGTGACGCCTCGCGGGCCGCCCGGCAGGGCGGCAGTGGTCGGCCATGAACGGTCCGGCGGCCCTTTATGGTCGACCACGTCCCCCGCACCACCGGCACCGGCTCCACGCGCCGGCCACCGCAGGAGTTCAGCCATGAGTACGCGTACGGGCCGCGCCGCCGGCGACGCCCACCACACCCCGGCCACCACCGCCCCGCATGCCACCCCCGCCGCCACTGCCGCGCCCGTCTCCGCACCCGCCTCCGGTTCCGCCTCCGGTTCCGGAACCGCGTCCGGGACCGCTTCCGGACGCACCGGCCGCGCCTTCGACGCCGTGCTCTGCGATCTCGACAACGTCGTCCGCTTCTACGACACCGCCCCGCTGGCCGCCCTGGAGCGGGCCGCCGGACTGCCGGTGGGCACCACGGAGGACATCGCGTACGCGCCCGAGGTCGATCTCCCCCTGCTGCTGGGCCGGATCACCCCGGACGCCTGGGTGGAGTCCATCACCGCGGCGCTCGCGGGCCGGGTGGGTGAGGACCGGGCGCGCGAACTGGGCCGGGCCCTCGCGGACGCGCCGTTCCGGGCGGACGGGGAGGTGGTGGCGCTGCTGCGCCGGGCCAGGACCCATGTGCCCCTGGTTCTCGTCACCAATGCGACCCTGCGACTGGACGACGACCTCGCCCTGTTGGGCCTGGACGATCTGGCCGACGCGGTGGTGAGCAGCGCCGTGGAGCAGGTGGCCAAGCCCGACCCGGCCATCTACCGCATCGCGGCCGACCGGGCGGGCGTACCGCTGGACCGTTGCCTGTTCGTGGACGACCGGCAGGAGAACGTCGACGCGGCGGTCGCCCTGGGCATGACCGGCGTACTCCACCGCGAACCGGCGGACCTCCGGCGGGCGTTGGGCCCGTGCGCGGAGGCGGCGCCCCCGCGCACCGGCCGGGCGGGCTGAGCCCCGCGGGCCCCGACTCCCCGGCCCTCGGCCTGCGGCCTGCGGCCTGCGGCTCAACCGTGTCGTGGCGCGGGCTCCAGCCCCGTCCGCAGTTGGACGAACGCCTCGTCCGCCGCCCGTACCGCGCCCGCGTGGACCTGGTCCGCGCTCTCCCCCGCGTCGATCCGCCGCCAGTTCTCCAGGGCCAGGATGCGCAGGGCCGCGACGATCTGCCCGGCCGCGAGCCGTTCGGGCAGTCCGCCGCCGAGGGCCCCGGCCAGGGCCGTCTCGGAGCGCCCCTGGTAGGCGTACATCCGGGCGACCAGAGCGGGTGTTCCGTACAACAGCCGGAGAAACGCCAGCACTTCGGGGGCATCGCAGAGGCCGGTCACCGGGTCGCGGCGGTCCAGGCCGTCGAGGAAGTGGCGGTGCAGGGCGTCCAGCGGGCTCTCCCCGGCGGTCCGTGCGGCGACCACCCGGGCGGACTCGTCCTCGTGGTCGGCGAACCGGTGCAGGACCAGGTCCTCCTTGGCGGGGAAGTACCGGAACAGCGTCGGCTTGGAGATGTCCGCCGCGGCGGCCACCTCCGCCACGGACACCTTGTCGAAGCCGCGTTCCAGGAACAGCGCGATGGCGGCGTCGGAGACCGCCTGGTACGTCAGCCGCTTCTTGCGCTCCCGCAGTCCGAGCGGTCCGGGGGACCGCTCCCGCGCACGACCGAAACCGTGCCCGCCGGAATCCTGCTGACCGGATGCATGCCGACCGGCGGCCCGAGCGCCGGGAGCCCGGACGGCGGCGCCATCGTCGCTCCCGGCCCCGATTCCGGTTCCGGTTCCGCCCCCGCTCCCGCTTCCGGCGTTCTCTCCGTTCATGACCACGAAGAGTACGCCCTTGGCGTCAAGCGGACTTGACCTCGCCGACCTCGCCGTCCCGGCCGCCGGCGCCCTCCGCCGTCCTCCGGATCAGCGCCGCCACCCCGTCCAGCAGCACCCCCATGCCGAAGGTGAACTCGTACTCCGGATCGTCCGGCTCGCTCATCACCCCGGATTCCAGTTGCCGGGCGATTCCGGGGTGCCGCTCGGGGTCGACGAGCCGCTTGAGGGTGCGTTCGTGGGACGCCATCAGCTCCTCGGACGACACCCCGCGGGCGAGCACTGCTGCCGCCAGGTCGCTCATCATCGCCGCCTCGCTGCGGATGAAGTTGGAGACCAGCAGGATCACCGAGGTCTTGTCGCCCTCGCCGAGGCCGCTGTCCTCCAGCGCCTGGAGCCCCTGCTCCCACCACGCGATCGAGTTCGGGGAGGCCGGCGGGCCACCGATCGGGATGCGGAGCGCCCAGAGGTGGGCGTGGTAGCGGCTGCGCTGGGCGGCCGCCCACTCGGTGAGAGCCGCCCGCCAGCCCGCGCCGTTCGCCAGGGCCGCCAGCGGCTCCGGTGCGCCGAGGGCCGCCTCCTGCATCAGGACGTACAGCTCGTCCTTGGCGGAGACGTACCGGTACAGGGACATCGTGGACACGCCCAGGTGCTGGGCGACCTTGCCCATGGACACGGCGGCGATCCCGTCCGCCGCCGCGATGCCCACCGCCGCCGCCACGATCCGCTCCAGGCTCAGACCGGGCTTCGGCCCCTTCGCCGGGCGGTTCCGCAGACCCCAGGCCGCCTCCAGGCTGGCCGGCAGATCACCGGTGCCCGAGCCGTTCTTGTCCGTCACCGCAACGTCACCGCATCCCTTCGCCCCGCATCCCGGCCCGTGCCGGCTCCTTGCCCCGCGCCCCGTACGCCTTGACCCCATCCTAGAGATGCGTAATGCTTACGCAGTAACGCGTATGCCATACGCAGAAAGGGGTTCGGGGATGACCGAGCCGATCCGGCCCAGCGGGCACGCACCCGCCACGACCGTCACCACCACCACCGGGACGACCGCCGCCGGCCCCGCCGCCATCGAGGCGTACGGCCTCACCAAGTCCTACGGAAAGCCCGCCGTCCGCGTGCTCGACGGTCTCGACCTCCGGGTCGAGCACGGCACCGTCTTCTCCCTCCTCGGACCGAACGGGGCAGGCAAGACCACCACCGTCCGCATCCTCACGACACTGACCGAGGCCGACTCCGGCACCGCCCGCGTCGCCGGCCACGACGTCGTCGCCGCACGGAGCGCGGTACGCCGGTCGATCAGCCTCACCGGCCAGTTCGCCGCCGTCGACGAGGCCCAGACGGGCGAGGAGAATCTGCGGATGATGGCCCGGCTCACCGGCCTGTCCCGCCCGGCCGCCCGCCGCAGGGCCGTGGAGCTGCTGGAACGCTTCGCCCTCACCGGGGCCGCCCGCCGCCGCGTGGGGACGTACTCCGGGGGGATGCGCCGCCGCCTCGACCTGGCCGCCGGGCTGGTCGGTTCACCGGAGCCGGGGGTGTTCTTCCTGGACGAGCCGACCACCGGCCTCGACCCGCGCAGCCGCCAGGAGCTGTGGGACGTCGTCCGCGAGCTGGCGGCGCGCGGCGCGACCGTGCTCCTCACCACCCAGTACCTGGAGGAGGCCGACCGCCTCGCCGACCGGATCGCCCTGCTGAACCAGGGCCGGATCGCCGCCGAGGGCACCGCCGCCGACCTCAAGTCCCGCGTCGGCGGCCACCGCCTCGACCTGGAGCTCACCAGCCGCGAGGACTACCTGCGGCTCGTGACGCGGGCCGTCCACCACTCCCCCGAGACGCTGACCTCGGCCTCCCCACCGACGGCTCGGCGGCACAGGTACGCGCCCTCCTGGACGAGATCGACCCCGACGGGCGGGCCGTCCGGCGCTTCAGCCTGCACACCGCGACCCTCGACGACGTCTTCCTGGCCCTGACCTCGACCGGCCCCACGGGCCCGCCCACGGCCGCCACGACGGCCTGCCCCACCGGCCGGAACGCGTCCACCGGCGGGAACACGTCCACCGCTCCGGAGGCATCCACCCATGTCTGACACCGCCGTCCGGCGCCGGAGCACCCCGGTCCGCCCCGCCGGCACATCCGCCGGAGCCCACGGGCCCGGCCCGCTCACCCACACCGCCGTCATGACCGCCCGCGCCCTGCGCCTCAGCAGCCGCACCGTCGACGCGCTGATCACGTCCCTGGCCCTGCCGATCATGCTGATGCTGATCTTCGTCTACTTCTTCGGCGGGGCGATCGACACCGGGACGGAGTACGACTCGTACGTCATGTACGTCGTTCCGGGCGTCCTGCTCCTGTCCGCCGGCTTCGGCGCGGCGACGACCGCCACCGCCGTCAGCGAGGACATGAAAGGCGGCGTCATCGACCGCTTCCGGTCCCTGGACGTGGGCGGTACGCCCGTGCTCGCCGGGCATGCGGCGGCCAGCACCGTCCGCAACCTCTGTGCTACCGCCCTGGTCTTCGGCGTCGCGCTGCTGATCGGCTTCCGCCCCGCCGCCACCTGGCGGGGCTGGCTCCTGGCGGCCGTCGTGCTGATCGCCTACATCGTGGCGCTGTCCTGGATCTCGGCGGCGATCGGCCTGCTCGCCCGGACCCCGGAGGCGGCGAGCGGCTTCACGTTCTTCATGTCGTTCCTGCCCTACCCGAGCAGCGCCTTCGTCCGGACCGAGTCGATGCCGGGCTGGCTGCACGGATTCGCCGACCACCAGCCGATCACCCCGGCCATCGAGTCGCTGCGCGGGCTGCTGCTCGGCGAGGAGATGGGCGGCACGCCCTGGATCGCGCTCGCCTGGGCCGCGGGGATGCTCGCCGTGGCGATCGCCGCGTCCGGGCCCCTGTTCCGCATCCGGACGCGCTGACCCGCACGGCGGACCGCACGGCCGGGCGGTCCGGCTCACCGCACGTCCGCGGACGCGACCGGGCGGTCCGGCTCAGAACACGTCCGGGCACCACGGCAGCCGCCCCGTGCGGAACACCGCGTCCGCCGTCGTCGCCGCACCCGCCCGCAGCTCCTCCGCCCGGCCCAGGTCCATCAGCCGCCGCACCGATTCGTCGCCCAGGTACAGCGTGGCCAACTCCGCCACGCCCAGGGCGAGATCGGCGCTCCGGGTGGTCGGGGCGCAGCGCGCGCCGCCGTCCGACGCCTCCAGCAGGAAACGGCCCCCGGCCAGACCCGCCGCGTCCCGGACCTCCAGGACGAGCGACGCCTCGACGGCGTAGGTCCGGGCCTCCAGCGTGCGCGGCACGTCCAGCAGCCGCAGCCACAGCCAGTCCGTGCTGGTGACCACGCGGGCCGCACGGGGATCGGGGAGCAGCAGCGGGAGCAGGTCGTCGGGGGCGCGGTAGCCCGAGCGGACCGCGGCGATCCAGTCGACCGAGCAGAGGTAGTGCCACAGGGCCCGCTCCGCCGCCGGGTTCAGCGCGATCATGTCCCGTACGGAGGCGGTGTTCCGCGGCTGCTTGGCGTCGTCCCACGTGTCGTCCACGCCGTAGGTCATCAGGCCGTCGATCTCGCCGCCGGCGTCGCGGTGCACCACGTAGAACGGCTCCGTCCACGTCTCGTGCGGTGCGCGGGGCGAGACGCCGGTGCTCTTCCGCCACCAGCGTTCGTTGCGGCTGACCACGCCGGGCTGCCGGGCCGCCAGCGCCGCGTGCACCTCGGGCCCGATCTCGCGGACGTCCGCGCCGTCCACCATCTCGATCCGGCCGCCGTCCGCCGGCTGCCCGGAGCGGCGGGGGTCGAGCCCGGCCCGGTGGACGGAGACCTCCCACTGGGTGGCCCGCGCCGCGGGGCCGAAGCCGTACCGCCCGTAGATCGGGTACTCGGCGGCGATCAGCGAGGCGACCGCCTCGCCGCGCTCCTTGGCCGCCGCCAGGTCCGTGGCCATCATCCGGCTGAGCAGTCCGCGGCGGCGGTGCGTGGGCGCCACGGTCACCCCGCTGATCGCGTCGGCCTCGACGGCGGCTCCGCCGACCACGGTCAGCTGCTGCGCGAACGAACGGAACGTCGCCACGCAGCGCCCGGCGTCGAAGACGCCCTGCACCCGTGAGAGGTCGGCGTCGGCGAGCCGCTCCGCGACCAGCTCCTCGTCCGGCATCCCGGTGGGGGTCAGGAAACCGGCCCTCACCGCCCTCATCCAGTCGGGGAACTCGGACGCGGTGACGGTGCGGACATCGAGGCTCATTCCTCCACGCTAGGCAGGCGCGGCTCAGAATGTCGCGCGGATTTCTCCCACCTCGGCCGCCCCGCCGAGCAGCGGGGACCGTCCGATCCGGGCGACCACCGGGGCGTCCACGTCCAGCAGCTCCAGGGCACGGGCGAGCACCGGGCCGAGCGCGCGGGCCGAACCGTCGTCGATCTTGAAGGCGAGGGCCCGGCCGTCCGCCAGGGCCACCGCCTGGACCGCCTCGGCGCCCATCTTGGACAGCGTCCCCGGCACCTCGCGCATCAGCCAGGTGTCCGGGCGCCGGGTGCCCGCGACGTACTCCGGGTGGGCCCGCATCGCGTCCGCGACCCGGCGTTCGGCGCTCCCCGGCTCCGCCAGTACGAAGGACCGGAAGGCGCGGGCCAGACCGGTCAGGCCGATCGCCATCAGCGGGGCCCCGCAGCCGTCCGTGCCGATCGCGGCGACCGGCTCGCCCGCCGCCTCGGCGACGACCTCGCCGACCAGCCGCTGGAGCGGGTGGCCGGGGTCGAGGTAGGAGACGGTGTCCCAGCCGTTGCGGACGCAGACGGCGAGCATGGCCGCGTGCTTGCCGGAGCAGTTCATCGTGATGCGCTCGCGTACATTCCCGCCCGCGAGGTAGGTCTCCGCCTCCACCGGGTCCAGCGGCAGGTCCGGCGGGGTCTGGAGGTCGGCGGTGCTCAGCCCGTGCTCGGCGAGCATCATGCGCGCGAGGTCGAGGTGGAAGGGCTCCCCGGAGTGGCTCGCGGCGGCCAGCGCCAGCCGCTCGCCCGACAGGTCGAGTCCGGCCCGCAGGATCGCGGCGGCCTGCATCGGCTTGTTGGAGGAGCGGGGGAAGACCGGCGCCGCCGGGTCCCCGATCGTCCGCTCCACGCTGCCGTCGGCGGCCAGCAGGACCAGTGAACCCCGGTGTCGTCCCTCCGTGAACCCGGAGCGCACGACCTCGGCCAGGACGGGCGGGGCGGGAGCCGGGTCGGTCGATATGGCGGACGGGGCGTCGGTCGACGTCATGGTGGCCTTCCGGGGACGGGGGTGCGGGACCCGCGCCCGGAAGGGTCGCTTCAGGCGAGCAGGTCGTCTACTTGTGCTTCCCCGTCACGGTACCTGCGGGCGATCTCCGCGCCGCAATCGTCGGCGGTGCGCTGGAGTTCGTGACGGCGGCGGGACACCTGCTGCTCGTAGCGGACGAGGCGGCCCATCGCCGTGTGCAGTTCCTCGTCCGTCCGGGCGTCCAGGTCGGAGAGCTCGACCTCGGCCAGCGTCTCGGCGGCGAGCCGCCGGAACTCGTCGCCGCGCGGCGTCGTCAGCGTGACGTGCCGGGCGGAGGTGCGGTGCCGGGACGGGGTGTCGGCGAGGATCTCCGAGAGCCGCCTCACCACCGCCACGTCCTCCACCGGGGTCTCCGGGTCCCGGCGGCGGGCCAGTTCGGCGCGCAGGATGTCGATCCGGCCCTGCACCAGGCGCCGTACGTAACTGAGATCGGCCTCGTCCCGCTGGGCGTCCCGGCGCAGCGTCCGCAGCTCCGGCAGCCGCAGCGCGCCGAAGCCGGGGTCGCCGCCGGCCTGCTCGGGCACGGTGGCGGTTGCGGTGGCGGGCGGCAGTACGGGAACCTGTCCCGGCAGACTGCGCTGTACGGGTGACCGCAGGGTGCTGGCGCTGGTACGGGCCCCCGGTACGGCACCGGGAGATTGTCCGGCTCCATAGGTACTCATGCTGTTCCGTCCCCTCGACCGGTGCGTCGGCACACCGACATCGTGCATCGTGCCACCCATCCCCGTGTCCCCGCTGACGTCTTGTACCCGTTCAGCCCAAGATAGGTTGGTCTGTATGCGTGCAGTGGTACAGAGAGTGGAGGGCGCGAGCGTCTCCGTCGCCGGTGCGGCGGACGACCCGTCGGCGCCCGGAGTCATCGGGGAGATCGTCGGCGAGGGCCTGTGTGTGCTGGTCGGGGTGACCCATGACGACACCCCGGCGAAGGCGGCACAGCTGGCCCGCAAGCTCTGGTCGGTGCGCATCCTGGAGGGCGAGAAGTCCTGTTCGGATGTGAACGCCCCCCTTCTGGTGATTTCTCAGTTCACTCTCTACGGGGACGCCCGCAAGGGCCGCCGTCCCACGTGGAACGCGGCGGCGCCGGGCGAGGTCGCCGAGCCGCTCGTGGACGAGGTGGTGGCGCGGCTGCGGGCGCTGGGAGCGCACGTGGAGACGGGCCGGTTCGGAGCGGACATGCGGGTCTCGCTCACGAACCACGGCCCGTTCACGGTGATCATCGAGGTGTAGCCGTACGCCCCGGAGCAGGGCTGGACAGGACCCCTACGGCTCGACGACCGGCTCCTGGGCGGCGGCCGTGTCCCCGGCGAGCAGTTCCGCGTCCACGGGAACGTTCCTCTTGACCAGGGCCAGGGCGATCGGGCCAAGCTCGTGGTGGCGGGCCGAGGTGGTCACGAAGCCGAGCTGGCGGCCCTCCCCGCCGTCCGCGGCCAGCCGTACCGGGGTGCCGTGGCCGGGCAGGTGCACCTCGCTGCCGTCCAGGTGCAGGAAGACGAGCCGACGCGGCGGCTTCCCCAGGTTGTGGACGCGGGCGACGGTCTCCTGGCCCCGGTAGCAGCCCTTCTGGAGGTGGACGGCGGTGCCGATCCAGCCCAGCTCGTGCGGGATCGTGCGGTGGTCGGTCTCGAAGCCGACGCGCGGCCGGTGGCCCTCGACGCGCAGCGCCTCGTACGCCAGGATTCCGGCGGCGGGCCCGTGGGCGGCGGCGAACGCCTCCAGGTCGGCGCGGGGCAGGAACAGGTCCCGGCCCTGCGGGGTCTCCCGTACGGTCGCTCCGTCCGGGGCCTCCGCGATCGAGCCGGCCGGGAGGTGCACGAGGGCGATGTCCCCGGTGCGGTCGGCGACCTCGACCCGGTAGAAGAACTTCATCGACTCCAGGTAGGCGATCAGAGCGTCCTGGCTGTCCGGTTCGACGTGCATCCACACCGTCGCACCGTCGTCCACCAGGTACATCGCGTGCTCGATGTGTCCGTTGGCGGAGAGGATCAGGGCCTCGGTGGCCCGGTGCGGGGCGAGGTCGCTGACGTGCTGGGTGAGCAGCAGGTGCAGCCAGCTCAGCCGGTCCTCACCGGTGACGGTGACGATGCCCCGGTGGGAGAGGTCGACGAAGCCGTTGCCGTCGGCGAGGGCGCGTTGCTCGCGGAACAGGTCGCCGTAGTGCGCGGCGACACCTTCGTCGCGGCCTTCGGCGGGTACGGCGCCGGGCAGGGACAGCAGGGGGCTCTTCATGCGCCCAGCCTACGACTTGGCGGGGGCGTCCTTCGCGGCCGTCTGGTCGGCCGCCTTCGTGACCGTCCTCCCGGCCGTCTTCCCGCTCGCCCGCACGGCCGTGCACTCCGCGCAGCGGCCGAAGATCGCGAAGTGCTTCATGTCGGTCTCGAAGCCGAAGTCCGCGCGCAGCTTCTCCGTGAAGTCGGTGACGACGGAGAGGTCCGCCTCGATGACGTCCTTGCAGTCCCGGCAGACCAGGTGGATGTGGTGGTGCCGGTCGGCCAGGTGGTACGTGGGAGCGCCGTGGCCGAGGTGGGCGTGGCTGACCAGACCCAGCTCCTCCAGGAGCTCCAAGGTCCGGTACACCGTGGAGATGTTCACCCCGGAGGCGGTCCTGCGCACCTCGCAGAGGATGTCGTCCGGCGTCGCGTGCTCCAGGGCGTCGACCGCCTCCAGGACGAGCTGCCGCTGGGGCGTCAGCCGGTAGCCGCGCCGGCGAAGGTCGGTCTTCCAGTCGGTGGTCACCACACGCCCAGTCTAGGACGTGTGGTCAAACACCGAACGGGCCTGCCGGGCGGGGCCCGCGTGAAGACGTGGACCCGCTGGACGGCCTGCGTGAAGGAGGGGGACCCGCCCGACGGCCTGCGTGAAGCCCGACGGCCTACTTGAAGAAGGCGATGCCGTCGTCGGGCATGTCCTCGAGGTTCCGCGCCATCTCGGCGACCTCCTCGGGGGTGACGACCTTCTTCAGGTGCGCCGACATGTACGGGCGCAGCTCGACGTCGGGGGTGGCCTTCTCGCCGACCCACATGAGGTCGCTGTTGACGTACCCGTAGAGCCGCTTGCCACCGCTGTACGGGCCGGAGGCCGCCGTCCGGGCCACCGCGTCGGTGACCAGGTCGATCTGCGGCTTCTGGTCGGCGAGCTCGCCGTACCAGATCTCGATGACGCCCTGGTCGCGGGCCATGACGACCTCGACCTTGCGGTCCTTGTCGATGCGCCAGTAACCGGACTCGGTCTCCAGCGGGCGGACCTGGTTGCCCTCGTCGTCGAGGACCCAGGTGTGGGAGACGTACTCCAGGAAGTCCCGGCCGTCGTGGCTGAAGGTCACTTCCTGGCCGAAGTTGCACTTCTCGGCACCGGGGAAGTCGGACACGCCCGCGCCCGCCCAGTTACCGAGGAGGAAGGCCAGCGGGACGAGGTCAGGGTGAAGGTCTGACGGAATCTCGATCATGAGCGGCTCAGGCGATCTGTGAGGGTACGGGGGGGTGGAGAACCGGGGGCGGCGAAGGTCAGCGCTGACCCTGGTACAGCTTCTTCACGGTGAGCGCGGCGAAGGCGGTGACGCCCACGCAGACCAGGACCAGCAGGGCGGTGAAGAATGCCTCAAGCACAGGGGGCTCCTCGTGACGAGCGGGTTGCGGCGGTGACAGGGCCGGGCCCCCAGCCTAATAGGTGAGGGCCCGGCCTTCTCGTTCAGGTGGCGGCTCGGACGGGGCCCGGACCTGCGGGCCCCGGCGCCGTCGGCCCCGGATGAGGTTGCCTCCCGGACGATTACAGTTCGGCACATGGCGAAGAAGCTTGTGATCAAGGTGACTGCCGGACCCGAGGCCGCCGAGCGCTGCTCGCAGGCGTTCACCGTGGCGGCCGTGGGCGTCGCCAGCGGGGTCGAGGTCTCGCTCTGGCTGACCGGGGAGTCCTCGTGGTTCGCCCTGCCGGGCCGGGCCGCCGAGTTCGACCTCCCGCACGCCGCCCCGCTGCCGGACCTGCTGGACTCGCTCCTGGCGGGCGGCCGGGTCACCCTGTGCACCCAGTGCGCGGCCCGGCGCGACATCACGGAGAAGGACGTACTGGAGGGCGTACGCATCGCGGGCGCGCAGGTCTTCGTGCAGGAGGCCATGGCGGACGACGCCCGCGCGCTCGTCTACTGATCCGCCGGACCGGCCGGACCGGACCGGCCGGCGCGGGCCCCGGCACGCGTGCCCGTACGTCAGCGGCGTCTTCTGCCGTCCAGCTCGTCCCACCACGCGTCGGACTGCGGGTCCCCCGACGGGTCGTCCCACCAACGGTCGTCCGGGCCGCGCCGGTCGGCGATCACCGCCGCGACCGGCGGGATGACCATGGCGACCACGCACATGCCGACGGCGACGGGCAGGGACCACAGGCGCACGACGGCCCACGCGGACACGAAGAGAACGACGCATCCGCCCATCATCAGGAAGTAGTTCCGCCTGCGTCGGGCGTACATGTCTCCAGCGTAGAACTCCCGGTCCCGGACGGCACGAAGGGCCGCACCCCGCGTCAGGTGGCGTCCAACCCCCTGGGGTGCGGCCCTTCGGCCGATCTGTGTTCCGTACGGGACGGCGGCTGCCGCGCCGGACGGCGTGCCGTGGATCAGACGGCGATGGCGACCTCGGAGAGTCCGCCGGTCTCCGCGACGACCGTGCGGTCGGCGCTGCCGCCCGGAACCAGGGCGCGGAGCGTCCAGGTGCCCTCGGCGGCGTAGAAGCGGAACTGACCGGTCGCCGAGGTCGGGACCTCCGCGGTGAACTCGCCGGTCGAGTCCAGGAGGCGCACGTAGCCGGTGACGGGCTCGCCGTCGCGGGTCACGCTGCCCTGGATGGTGGTCTCACCGGGCTTGATCGTCGAGGCGTCGGGGCCGCCGGCCTGTGCTCCACACATGGTGTTCTGTCCTTCGGGTCGAAGCGGTGCTGGTCGGGCGGGTTACTTGGCGGGGCCGAGCTCGATCGGCACGCCGACGAGGGAGCCGTACTCGGTCCAGGAGCCGTCGTAGTTCTTGACGTTCTCCTGGTCCAGCAGCTCGTGGAGCACGAACCAGGTGAGCGCGGAACGCTCACCGATGCGGCAGTAGGCGATGGTGTCCTTCGACAGGTCCACCTGCTCGGCCTCGTAGAGGGCCTTCAGCTCGTCGTCCGACTTGAAGGTGCCGTCGTCGTTGGCGTTCTTCGACCACGGGATGTTGCGGGCGCTCGGCACGTGGCCGGGGCGCTGCGACTGCTCCTGCGGGAGGTGGGCCGGGGCGAGCAGCTTGCCGCTGAACTCGTCGGGCGAGCGCACGTCGACCAGGTTCTGGTTGCCGATGGCCTTGACGACGTCGTCGCGGTAGGCGCGGATCGACTCGTCCTGCGGCTTGGCCGTGTACTGGGTCGCCGGGCGCGTGGGGACGACGTCGGTCAGATCGCGGGAGTCCAGCTCCCACTTCTTGCGGCCGCCGTCGAGGAGCTTCACGTTCTCGTGGCCGTACAGCTTGAAGTACCAGTAGGCGTACGAGGCGAACCAGTTGTTGTTGCCGCCGTAGAGGACGACCAGCGTGTCGTTGCCGATGCCCTTCTCACTGAGCAGCTTCTCGAAACCGGCCTGGTCGACGAAGTCACGGCGGACCGGGTCCTGGAGGTCCTTCGTCCAGTCGATCCGGATCGCGTTCTTGATGTGGTTCTTCTCGTAGGCCGAGGTGTCCTCGTCCACCTCGACGATCGCGATCTGCGGGTCGTCGATGTGGGCCTCGACCCAGTCGGCGTCTACCAGGACGTCGCTGCGGCTCATGCTGTTCTCCTCCGGGGCAGTCTGCGGCGGGGTGGTGCGAGATGCGGAGTTGCGGGTGCGGATGTACGCGCGGAGGCACGGAACGCGGCACGTACGGGCACGGGGCCGACCCCGGGTGACGGTCGGGACGACGGTCGGAGGGGCCGGGGAAACGGGGTGGCTGCGGCGGTGCGAGCGCCCCGCTCAGAGCGCGCGACAGAGCATGGCGGCGACGCGGCACAGGTCTACTGCCCGCCGCTTCGTGAGATCCGCCTGTCGCTTCATGCGTCCGATCGTAGGGAGGTACGGACGGGGATGTCACCGTCGTGTCGAATCGTGAGACACGATCATCCGTGATGCGAGACAGAAGCCGAGCCGGAGACCCCTCCGCCCGGTGCCGGAACCCGTGGAGCCCTCCTCTCATCTGAGGACCGGACGCGGGTGTCTCACTATCCGGATCGGCCGGACTCCGGGTGGCCGCCGGGCGGCTCGGAGATCAACCGGCCAACGAGACGTTCGAGCCGGTCACCGAGATCTCCAGGCCCTTCTCGGTCACCTTGACCTCGCGGAGCTCCAGCCCCTCGGGCAGCCCGTCGATGTCACCCTCGAAGTCGGTCTTCTTGCGGACCAGCTCCTCGATGCCGGGGATGCCCTCGCCCGGCACCTTGTCCGCGCGCACCGTGATCGTGTTGCCGTCGGCACGGGTCACGGTGGACAGCACGCTGCGCGAGATCGGGCGGCCGAACACCTCGGCCGTGCCGGTGACCTTGGCCTTGCCCTTGCCGCCGTACTCCACGACGACGCCGTCGCTGGCCGCCGCCGTCAGGTCCTTGTAGGAGACGAGCGCGGTGCCGGTGGCGCGGGCGGCCGTGGCGCTGCGGTAGCCGGAGCCGAGCTTCACGTCGTGGAGCTGGGCCCGGACCTCGCCGACCCGCACCGCGCGGCCCCCGGCGCTGGTCCTCATCCCGGTGAGGTGGAGGTCGACCCGGTCGAGCCGCGACGCGGCGAGCTGGGTGAGGAAGGGGAAGCCCTTGATCGAGATATCGGTCGACGCCGTGCCGTCCGCGTCGATCGTGACCCGGTCCTCGGCCTCGGACTCGGCGAAGTAGACCGCCGCGCGGTCCACCGCGAGGAAGAGACCGCCGAGCACCACCACCAGGACCAGCAGTATTCGCAGTGCGCGCATGTGTGTCGTTCTCCCACCCTGAGCCGTCGGTCCCTGGCGACCGTGAAGCCTACTGCGGCTGGAGTGGACGCCCCTGGTGACCGACGAGCGACGGCCCCCCGGTGGTTCCCGAGGAGCCGTCAGCCGTGCGGTGCGGTGCCGTGTGCCGTCCCGTGCCGTCCCGTGCGGTCGGTCGGTCGGTCGGTCAGAGGAGCGTGCGGCCGAGCAGGTGGACGGCCGGGGCCGCCAGGGTCAGCGGCAGCGCCACGCCTGCGGTCATGTGGACGAACCGGGACGGGTAGTCGTAGCTCGCCACCCGCAGCCCGATGACCGCGCACCCGCCCGCCGCGAGGCCGAGCAGCGCGCCCTTCGCGCCGACGTCGGTCAGTCCACCGACCGCGAGGCCCGCGCCCGCGCCCACGAGGAGGGCCGCCCCGACGGAGACCGGGCCGGGCAGGGGGAGCGCGCGGACGAGGGTGGCCGCCGCGACGGCCACCCCGCCGGCCACCACCGCGTCCGGGGCCGCCATGAGGTGTCCGCCCGCGAGGACCGCGAGGGACGCGGAGACGACCGTGGCCATCAGGCCGTACATGCGCTCGTCGGCCCCCGCGTGGCTGCGGAGCTGGAGGACCACGGTGAGCAGCACCCAGACGCCCAGGGTGCCCAGCAGCGCGGCGGCACCGTGCTCCCGGCCCGCCGCGAGGAGGACGACGTCGGCGACCAGGCCCCCGGCGAAGGCGAGCGCGATGCCCTGGCGGGCGGGCCACATGCCGTTGAGCCGGAACCAGCCGGCGGCCGTCACCGCCTGGAGCAGCACCACGGGGACGAGCAGGGCGTACGTCCCGATCGCCGCGCCCCCCGCGAGCAGCAGGCCCAGCACGGCGGTGAGCGCGGCGGGCTGCATCCCCGGCGCGATGATCGGCGAGCGCCCCTCGGCGCGGGCCCGCTGGGCGTCGGTGATGCGGGCGTTACCCAGCGTGGTGGGCGCGCTGTAGTCCGCGTCGCCGGACCCGGCCCGCGCGGCGGTGCCCCCGGACGCGGACACGGAAGCGACCGGCGCGGCCGGCACGACGGGCGGTACCGGGGCGGCGGGGGCGACCGGCGCGGCCGGGACCTCGGGCGGCAGCGGCAGCGAGGCCGAGGCCCCCTGCGCCGGGAGATACGCGGTGTCGGCCGCCGCAGGGGCGGGGGCGGGGGCCGGGTACGGCTGCTGGGGCCGTACCTGCGGCTCCTGATACGGCTGAGGCTCCTGGTACGGCTGGGGTTGCTGCCCCTCGTACGGCTGCTGAGGCTGGTACCCATGGGGGTCCTGCGGCTTCTGCGGCTCCTGGTACGGCTGCTGGTGCTGGGGGGGCTCCTGCGGCGTCTCGTACCGTCCGGCGGGCGACTGCTGCCCGTACACCTGTGCGTGCGGCTGCTGCCCGTACGGCTGCGCTTGCGGCCGGGACGTCCCGTACGAGCCGGGCTGCTGCGTCCCGTGGCCGTCCGGCCCCTGCGGTCCGCCCAGTCCCTGCCCACCGTGCGGGTCCCCGTCCCGGCGGATCGTCGGCTGGTACTGCGTGTCCCAGGTCGGGGCCTGCCACGTCTGCGCCGCGCCCTGGTCGAAGGCGCCCGGCTCCCCGTGGCCCACGGACTGCCCAGCCGTCCCGTCGGGCCACTGCGGCACCGGCGGCGGCCGCTCCGCGTCGTACGGCCGGCGTTCGGCGTCGTACGCCTGCGGCTCGGCACCGTACGGCGACCGCTCGGGGTCGTACGGATACGGATACTGCTGATCGTTGCTGCTGCTCATGGCCTGCGGTTCACCCTCCTGCGAACGGCGGGAGCACCTCGACCGTGCCGCCCTCGGCAAGGCGTACGGTCTCATGTCCGCGGGACCCCACGGGATTCCCGTCGACGAGGAACGAGCACCGCCGGAGCACCTGGCTCAGCTCTCCGGGGTGCCGTTCGCGCACCGCGGCGAGCGCCTCGGCGAGGGTCGCCGCCGCGTACGGTTCCTCCGCGGTGCCCGCGGCTGCCTTGGCCGCAGCCCAGTAGCGGATCGTCCCCGCTGCCATGGCGCCACTCCTTCGGTCGGTTCGTCGGTTCGTCGGGGCCTCGGCCGCCCCGTGCGTCAGCTCTCCATGATGGGTCACGCGGCCGGCACGGCCGTCGCCCACGCGGCGACGCGGGCCAGCAGGGCGTCGTCCGCCGCGTTCTCCGCGTGGCCCATCCCCCGTTCGAGCCACAGTTCGGCGCCGCCCGGACCGGCCGCCTCCGCCAGCATCCTCGGGTGGTCCAGCGGGAAGTACGGGTCCCGGTCGCCGTGGACGAGGAGCAGCGGGGCCGGGGCGATGCGCGGGACCGCGGCGACCGGGGAGAGCGGGACGGGGTCCCAGTCCTCGGTGGCGATCCGGGTCCGGAATCCGTACCGCCCGACGAGCCGGCCCGAGGGTCGGGTGACCACCCAGTGCAGCCGGCGCATCGGGGCCGTACCCCGGTAGTACCAGCGCGCCGGCGCGCTGACGGAGACCACCGCGTCCGCATGCGCGCCCGCACCCGTGCGCACCGCGCCCCCCGACGCCCCCACGCCCTGCGCGCGCCCCTCGTGCCCCTCGTGCCCCGGCACCCGAACAGCCGTATACGAGCCGTCCCGCCGATCCGAGCGGTGCCGGACCTCCGGGCCCCGCGTGCCCTCCCGCCCGTCCGAGCGGTACAGGGCACCGTGCCGGAGCACCACCGAGCCGCCCATGGAGAACCCGACCGTCACCACCCGCGTGTGCCCGAGCTCCCGCGCCCAGGCCACCGCCGCCGCGAGGTCCAGCACCTCGCGGTCGCCCACCGTGGACCGTCCGCCGGACCGCCCGTGACCCCGGAAGGAGAACGTGATCACGGCCGCACGCTGGGCGAACACCCGCGCGGCACGGCGTACGGCGGGTCGGTCGACGGACCCGGTGAAGCCGTGCGCGACGACGATCGCGGTGGTGGTCGCCGGGGCCGGTGCGGGGGGCGTGGCCGCGCCCCCGTCCCGCGTCCCGCAACGCGCCGTACACGGCTGGTACACCGCCTCGACCGGTACGCCGTCATCCGTCAGCAACGTCACGGATTGTGGGGGTGGCGTGAGCAAGAGAACAGAAGAACTCGGGAATCGGCCCTCGGACACGGATCTCATGTGGGCTATTCTGCTGCGAAGAGGATCCGGGCAAGGCAGCCCCCGGATCCTTTTGTGCTTTACCGGCGTTGTTACGGCGACGTTTCCACAAGCTCAGCGATTCCGGGGCGCGGAAGCTCATCACGACGACGCAGGACGATCGACGCAGGATGTCCGAAGCTTGACGCACCACGCAGGACGCACCACGCAGGACGTACGAAGCAGTGCCGCACACTCCCCCGAGGTCCGACCTCGGGAGTGCCCCTCTCGCAGGGAACGAGGAGGACCGACGTAATGGGCGAGCGAACCGTGCCAGACGATCGACCGAACCGGGCAGGTGGGCGGCGATGAGTTCACTGCTGCTTCTGACGAACGCACTCCAGCCGTCGACGGAGGTGCTCCCCGCCCTCGGGCTGCTGCTCCACAGCGTGCGGGTCGCCCCCGCCGAGGGCCCGGCCCTCGTGAACACTCCGGGCGCCGACGTGATCCTCATCGACGGGCGGCGCGACCTTCCGCAGGTCCGCTCGCTCTGTCAGCTGCTGCGGTCCACGGGCCCCGGCTGTCCGCTGATCCTCGTGGTCACCGAGGGCGGCCTCGCGGCCGTCACCGCCGACTGGGGCGTCGACGACGTCCTGCTGGACACGGCGGGCCCGGCGGAGGTCGAGGCGCGGCTGCGGCTGGCGACGGGCCGCCGCCAGGTCACGTCCGACGACTCCCCGATGGAGATCCGCAACGGTGATCTTTCCGTCGACGAGGCGACGTACAGCGCGAAACTCAAGGGCAGGGTCCTGGACCTGACCTTCAAGGAATTCGAACTGCTGAAATACCTGGCCCAGCATCCGGGCCGGGTATTCACCCGCGCCCAGCTCCTCCAGGAGGTCTGGGGCTACGACTACTTCGGCGGTACGCGGACGGTGGACGTCCATGTACGGCGGCTGCGCGCCAAGCTCGGCCCCGAGCACGAGTCGCTGATCGGCACCGTGCGCAACGTCGGCTACCGCTTCGTCACGCCGGAGAAGCCGGAGAAGTCCGAGCGCGCGGCCGAGAAGGCGAAGGAGCGGGCCGCGACCCGGCGGGAACCGGCCGACCCCGCCACCCGTTCGGAGCAGCCCTCTCCGGCCGCGGCGACGGAAGAAGCCCCGGTGGAGGCTGCCAAGAGGTAGGTCCATCCGCGTAGACTGCGGCGCGTGGCCAAGGTGACGCGGGACGATGTGGCGAGACTGGCGGGGACGTCGACAGCGGTCGTCAGCTACGTCATCAACAACGGACCCCGGCCGGTCGCCCCGGCCACGCGTGAGCGGGTGCTCGCCGCGATCAAGCAGCTGGGGTACCGGCCCGACCGCGTCGCCCAGGCCATGGCCTCGCGCCGCACGGACCTCATAGGCATGATCGTGCCGGACGCCCGGCAGCCGTTCTTCGCGGAGATGGCGCACGCGGTCGAACAGGCCGCCGCCGAGCGCGGGAAGATGGTCCTCGTCGGCAACTCCGACTACCGCGACGAGCGCGAGGTCCACTATCTGCGGGCCTTCCTCGGGATGCGGGTCTCCGGACTGATCCTGGTCAGCCAGGGCCCCAGCGAGCGCGCCGCAGCCGAGATCGAGGCGTGGGACGCACGGGTCGTCCTGCTGCACGAGCGCCCCGAGGCGATCGACGACGTCGCCGTCGTCACCGACGACGTGGGCGGCGCCCAGCTCGCCACCCGGCACCTGCTGGAGCACGGCCATCCGTACGTGGCCTGCCTCGGCGGTACGGAGGAGACCCCGGTGGTCGGCGACCCGGTCGCCGACCACGTCGAGGGCTGGCGGCGGGCGATGCACGAGTCGGGCCGCTCCACGGAGGGCCGGCTCTTCCAGGCCCCGTACAACCGCTACGACGCCTACCAGGTGGCGCTCGGCCTGCTGTCCGGCCCGGACCGGCCGCCGGCGATCTTCTGCGCCACGGACGACCAGGCGTTCGGCGTCCTGCGGGCCGCCCGCGAGCTGCGCATCGACGTGCCGGGCGAGCTGGCGGTCGCGGGCTTCGACGACGTGAAGGAGGCGGGCCTCACCGATCCGCCGCTGACCACCGTCCACTCCGACCGCCCGGCGATGGCGCGGGCCGCGGTGGACCTGGTGCTGGACGACGCGCTCCGGATCTCCGGATCGCGGCGGGAGCGGCTGAAGCAGTTCCCCTCCGCGCTGGTGGTCCGGCGCTCCTGCGGCTGCGGGGAACCGACCCCGGCGGGCTGACCGCCCGCTCCTCGGCGCTCCGGGCTCCGGTCCTCACCGCCGCCACCCTTCGGCTCGTACAGCGAGCACGCCTCGCCTCGCGGCGCACCGCGTTCCTCCCCCCGTCGGCGCACCCCGGTCCTCACAGCGGGCATACGCACTTCTTCCGGGCTTCTCAGGACGTACTCAGGCCCCTCTCATCTTCACCGCCCAGCCTGGTGGACATGACGGAGAACCTTCGCCCGAGCGGCGCGCACTCGACGGACCAGGACCCGCCCCCGTACGCCTCCCCGTACCCGTACGACGGCACCGCGCCCACCGGTACGACGCACACCGGCGGCGCGTACGCCGGTGGCTACCCGCCTCCGCCCCCGTACGCACCCACCGTCCGGCGCAAGGCCGGACGGCCGGTGGCGTTGCTGGCGGCGGTGGCGATCGCGGCGGGCGTGATCGGCGGCGGCACCGCGACCCTCGTCGGCCACCAGGGCGGCCGGAACGCCGCCGCGACCGGCTCCGGCGGCGTGGCCAACGGCACCACCGTCTCGCAGAGCAGCAAGGGCACCGTCGCGGGCGTCGCGGAAGCGGTCTCGCCCGCGATCGTGGAGATCGGCGCGGCCTCGTCGGCCGGCAGGTCCACCGGTTCGGGCGTGGTGATCACCGAGGACGGGGAGATCGTCACCAACAACCACGTCATCTCGGGCGCGCAGCAGATCCAGGTCACCCTCCCGACCGGGAAGACCTACACGGCCGACGTGGTCGGCACCGACCCCGACAAGGACCTCGCGCTCATCAAGCTGCGCGGGGCGAGCGGGCTGAAGACGGCCGCGCTCGGCGACTCCTCGCAGGTCAAGGTCGGAGACCAGGTCGTGGCGATCGGCTCGCCCGAGGGGCTGACCGGCACCGTCACCAGCGGCATCGTCTCCGCGCTCGACCGGGACGTCACGGTCGCCAAGGACGACTCCGGCAGCTCCGGCCAGGACCAGGGCCGGGGCGGGCAGGGCGGCGGCGGTCAGTGGCCGTTCGAGTTCGGCGGGCAGCAGTTCAACGGCGACACGGGCGAGGAGACCACCACGTACAAGGCGCTCCAGACGGACGCCTCGCTCAACCCCGGCAACTCCGGCGGGGCCCTGATCAACATGGACGGTGAGATCATCGGGATCAACTCCGCGATGTATGCGCCCAGTTCGTCGGCGGCCGGCAGCGGCTCCGCAGCGGGCAGCGTGGGGCTCGGCTTCGCGATCCCGGTGAACACCCTCAAGGCCGACCTGGACGCCCTGCGCGCGGGCGACGGCACCTGATCCCGCACGGGGCCCCGGCCGTGCAAGGCTGGGACGGCTCCCGCAGACCGGGCCGACACGAGAAGCCGGGACGGCTCCCGCAGACCGGGCCGACACGAGAAGAGGACAGCGAGCGATGAGCCCCGCCGATGACGATCCCCAGCGCGTCCTGATCGTCGACGACGAACCGGCCGTGCGCGAGGCGCTGCGCCGCAGCCTCGCCTTCGAGGGATACGGGACGCAGGTCGCGGTCGACGGGTACGACGCCCTGGCGATGGCCGAGACGTACGCCCCCGACCTCATCGTCCTGGACATCCAGATGCCCCGGATGGACGGACTCACCGCCGCCCGCCGCATCCGGGCCACCGGCTCGACCACCCCGATCCTGATGCTCACGGCCCGCGACACCGTCGGGGACCGGGTCACCGGACTCGACGCGGGGGCGGACGACTACCTGGTCAAGCCGTTCGAGCTGGACGAACTGTTCGCCCGCATCCGGGCCCTGCTGCGCCGCAGCTCGTACGCGGCGTCGGCGGCGGGCGCGGACGCCCCGGACGACGACGTGCTCTCGTTCGCGGATCTGCGGATGGACCTCGCGACCCGCGAGGTCACCCGCGGAGGACGGCGGGTGGAGCTGACCCGCACCGAGTTCACGCTGCTGGAGATGTTCCTGTCGCACCCGCGCCAGGTGCTGACCCGTGAGCAGATCCTCAAGGCCGTCTGGGGCTTCGACTTCGAGCCGAGCTCCAACTCCCTGGACGTGTACGTGATGTACCTGCGCCGCAAGACGGAGGCGGCCGGCGAGCCGCGCCTCGTCCACACCGTGCGCGGGGTGGGCTACGCGCTGCGCACGAGCGGGAGCGGCGAGGCGTGAGCACCGCGCGGCCCCCCGCGGGCGAGGCCGGGTCCGGCGCTAACCGGTTCGTCCGCCGCTTCCGGGCACTGCCGCTGCGCTCCCGGCTGGCGTTGCTCGTGGCCACGGCGGTCGCGGCGGCGGTGGCGGCGGTGGCGGCGGCCTGCTGGTTCGTGACCCGCGAGCAGTTGGAGGACCAGCTCGACGACTCGCTGCGCAACGCGAAGATGGACAACGCGCCGATGCGCGATCTGCTGACGTCGTGCCTGAGCGGCGGGCAGCTGCCGGCCCAGGAGTTCCCCGGCCAGTACACCGTGCAGATCGTCGCGGCGAAGCGGCGACTACTGCACGGCCCCGAACACCACGCCCGTCCCCGCCCGGCCCAGCGACGTCGCGGTGGCCGCGGGCCGGCGGACCGACGCCCTGCACACGACGGAGAACGACGCCGGGAAGGACATGCGGGTCTACACCCGCAAACTGCCGCCGGTGGTCGGCTCCGGCCAGGCCAACAACGAGCTCGCGGTCTCGGTGGCCCGCCCGCTCGGCGAGATCGACGCACCGCTGTCCACGCTCGCCTGGGTGCTGGTCCTCGTCGGCGGCATCGGCGTCGTCGGCGCGGGCGCGGCCGGGCTGTGGGTGGCGCGCGCCGGACTGCGGCCGGTGGACGAACTCACCGAGGCGGTCGAGCACGTGGCGCGTACCGAGGACCTGACCGTGCGCATCCCGGTGGACGGGGAGGACGAGATCGCCCGCCTCTCGAACTCCTTCAACTCGATGGCGGCCCGGCTCGCCTCCTCCCGCGACCGGCAGGCCCAGCTGATCGCGGACGCGGGCCACGAGCTGCGCACCCCGCTGACCTCGCTGCGGACGAACGTGGAGCTGCTGGCGCGCAGCGACGACACGGGCCGGCAGATCCCGGCGGAGGACCGCAAGGCGCTGATGGCCTCGGTGAAGGCCCAGATGACGGAGCTGGCCGCGCTGATCGGGGACCTCCAGGAACTGGCCCGCCCGGACGCGGCGGAGCCGGGCCCCCTCCAGGTGGTGGCCCTGCACGAGATCACCCGCACGGCCGTGCGCCGCGCCCGGCTGCGCGGCCCGGAGCTGACGATCACGGAGGAGCTGGCCCCCTGGTACGTACGGGCGGAGCCGGCGGCCCTGGAGCGGGCGATCGTCAACGTCCTGGACAACGCGGTGAAGTTCAGCCCGCCGCGCGCCACGATCGACGTGCGGCTGCACCGGGGCGAGCTGACGGTACGGGACCGGGGCCCCGGCATCCCCGCCGAGGAACTCCCCCACGTCTTCGAACGCTTCTGGCGCTCCCCCTCCGCCCGCCAGCTCCCCGGCTCGGGCCTGGGCCTGTCCATCGTGGCCCGTACGGTGCACCAGGCGGGCGGCACGATCGCCCTGCGCCCGGCCCCGGACGACGGCCCCGGCACGACGGCGACGATCAAGCTGCCGGGGGCCCCTGCCCCGCCGCCGGGGATGTGAGGCGGCGGGCCGGGAGGCCCTCAGAGGCGGCGGCGGAACTCGGCGGCGAACTGCGGCGCGCCGCCCGCGCTGATCCGGTCGAGCAGTCCGTGCAGATCGCGGGGTTCGTTCCGGTACCCGCCCACCTGTGTACGGAGGACCGCGCCCACTTCCACCGGTACGAGGTCGAGCATGTCGAGCAGGAACTCGTCGGGGTGCAGCACCTCGATCCCGTACGGCTCGGCCGCCGCCGGGGGAAAGTCCTTCAGGTTCAGGGTGACGACGGCATGCGCGCTTCCCCCGATGGCCGCTGCCAGAACATGCCGGTCCTTGGGATCGTTCGTCATGGCGGGGATGAGCGGGGCATCCCCCGACACCAGGCTTTCCGGGAACGCGTCGGCCATGACACCGACGAGCCTCTTGGCCTTGAGGTCCCCGATCCGCTCGGCGACGTTCCTGGTCAGTTCGTCCAGGATGTCGACCGACCAGAGCGGCTCGTACAACTCGACCTCCGCCAGTCGCAGCAGGGTGTCCCTGAGGTAGTTCGGAAACAGGACGCAGGTGTCCAGGACGACGCGCTGCACATCGCTCCAGTCAGCTCGGCGGAATCGGGGAGTCAGTCACCGTAGAGACCGGAGTCCTCGGTCAGCCGGGTCAAGGCGTCGAGGCCCTGACGACGCTGTGAGCGCCGGCGCTCCTTGTACGCGAGAACGTCGGCCAGGAGCACCCGGCGGTGCCTCCCCGGCCTGGTGAACGGCAGACCGCCGTCGTCGAGGATCTTCACGAAGGTCGGTCTGCTGACACCCAGAAGATCAGCGGCTTCCTGGGTGGTCAACGTCGTGTTCACCGGCGCGACGGTCACGGCCTTGCCCTCCGCCAGGGCCCGGACCACCACCATGAGCGCTTCGTAGACCTCCGGGGGCAGGCTGTGGGTGTCGCCGTCGGGCCCCCGGAGCAGAGCGGGCTCGACAGCGGCCGGCGTCCGGTCGAGGAAGGACCGGAGTTCAGCGATCTCCGCACGGTGCTCGGGCAGGAGCGTGCGGTCTTCCGCAGTGCTGTGCATAGCTCTGTCTCCTTTGAGAGTGAACCCAGCATCGCAGAATTCGAAAGAAACGCAAGCTGTCGCATCAGGACGGCGTCCGGTACGGACGGCTTCTTCCCCTGCCCCGCCGCCGGGGATGTGAGGCGGCGGGCCGGGAGGCCCTCAGAGGCGGCGGCGGAATCTTCGGGGGCGGCGGGGAGCGGTGCTCACCCCGTCGGGTTGTGGCGGATCAGCGACTCCACCAGACCGGCCCGCTGGTTCGGGTAGTCCATCGGGACGATGCCCAGCCCCGTCCATCCGGCGGTCTCGGCGCGCTCCAGGAAGGAATGCACCTGCGGGTTGAGCCGGTCGGCGTTCCAGCGGGGCGGCATCAGGGCGGCGGTGGAGACGTAGTTCATGAAGAACTTCCCCGGCTGGGTGGCCGCCTTGCGGAACTGGGCTTCGATCTTCGGGTACTTGGCGAACGGCTCCGCCATGTAGTCGTCCTGGATGTCGAAGAGGGCCGAGTCCCCGTAACGCACACCGGGCAGTCCGCCGTTGTCGGCCAGCAGCACCACCTTGCCGCGCGCTCCGCCGAGTTCGGGGAGCGTGGGGTCGAGGCGGAACAGCGACCGCCAGCCCCGCCGGTCCAGGTAGTCGTCGAAGACCGCCCGGAACGCGGCGTCACTCTCGGAGGAGTACTCCTGCTTGACCCGCATCAGCACGGTCTCGGTCGGGTGCGTGGCGAGGAAGTCCCGGCAGGCGACGAGGACATCGCCGAACATCAGGTTCTGGAACGCCGCCCCGTGGTGGATCGCGAACGAGCTGTCGATGAGCCGGCACCGTACGTCGAGGAAGCGGATGCCGCTCGTCAACTGCTGGGCGACGGTCGTGTTCTGACACTCCGACCAGGGTCCGCCGAACCGGGCCCCCGAGTCGTGCGTCCCCGGAATCGTCAGCCGCTGGAGCGTGGTCCCGTCGGGCAGACCGGCCATCCAGTCCTGTGTCCCCCGCACCACCCGACGCCCGTCCCGCGTGGCGGCGACGGCGGGCGCCGCGCCGACGATCGCGGTGGCGGACACGGCGAGGGCACCGGCCAGGAATCCCCTGCGGGAAGGCCGGGACAGGGACCCGGGGGTACGGGTCAGGGGCTCGGGGGCGTGCGGCAGAGGCTCGGGGGTGCGCGCGGGGGTGGGCATGCGGGTGCCTCCAAGGACCGTGGGGAAGCCTGGCCCCATCGGGCCGAGCGCCCCGATTCTGTCGCGTGCACGTCAGTCAGGAAAGGGGGCGGCCGGCACCCGGCACGCGCGCCGGTGATACCCGGTTCGCGGCCGTCCATGAACGTCGGTGACGAACCCTCACGCGATGGTCACCTCGGGCAACTAACGTTCACAGGAACTCCACCCGCCCTCACGCAACCGTGTTCATGATCATGCGGAATCTTCGATTCCTCACACAGGTCCCCCACAGATCCCCTCTAGGTTCCCCTGGTGATCTTGTCGAACGGCAAGGTCGGAAGGGAGGACACCCCCGTGTCCGAGCACACCACCGGGCGCCCACGCGCCCCACGCCGAAGAGGGCGCATCGCCCTGGCGTCAATGCTGGTTCTGGCGGTCGAAGCCGCCTTGATATCCGGCCAGACGGCCACCGCCGCACCGGACGAACCGGCCGCCCCCACCGCGAAGGTATCCGCCGAGCCCCCCTCCGAGAAGGATGTCCGGGCGTCGGACCTGGCCTGGGCGGCGCAGCACGCCAAGGGCTCGATCGCCTGGGCGATCGCGCAGGCGAAGAAGACCGGGAAGAAGGTCGTCGCCACCGACGAGACGACCCCCACCACCCACACCGTCGCCAACCCGGACGGCACCCTCACCACCGACCTGACCTCCGGCCCCGAGCGGGTCTGGAAGAACGGGGCGTGGCAGAAGGTCGATGTCACCCTCACGCGGAGCGCCGACGGCACCGTGGCCCCGAAGGCACACCCGAACGGGCTGCGCCTGGGCGGCAAGGGCGGCACACCGGCGAAGTCGCTGCGTGCCGCGCAGGACGACTCCGCCCGCGACCTCGTCACCCTCAGCACCGGCGACGACCAGGTGACGCTCCAGTGGAAGGGCGGCCTGCCCGCCCCCGTGCTGGACGGCACCCGCGCCCGCTACCCGGACGCCGTCCCCGGTGCCGACGTCATCGTCGAAGCCACCCGCAGCGGCTTCGAGCAGTTCGTCGAGATCGGGGAGAGGCCGGCCGCCGGCTCCTACACCTACACCCTCCCGGTGAAGGCCAAGGGGCTGAAGGCAGAGGCGAACAAGGACGGGTCGGTCACCTTCACCGATGCCAGGACCGGTGCCGAGAAGGCCACCATGCCGGCCCCGGTCATGTGGGACGCGGCCGTCGACAAGGTGTCCGGTGAGCACACCAACCGCGCCCGCGTCGGCATGAAGGTCGTCGAGAAGGGTCCGGGCGAGATCGACCTGGTCGTCACCCCGGACGCCGGCTTCCTCGCCGACCCGGACACGAAGTACCCGGTCACCGTCGATCCGTCCACCTCGGCGCTGTCGAACACCTTCGACACGTACGTGCAGCAGGGCGAGACCGTCGACTGGTCCACCGACACCGAGCTCGACTTCGGCAATCCGGGCACGAAGAACGCCGACGGCACCCCCCGTACCGCTCGCTCCTTCATCACCTGGAACACCACGCCGATCCAGGACGCGCTGATCCTCGACACCAACCTGGCGCTGTGGAACTTCCACTCGGGCAACACCGATTGCAGCGCGCAGAAGTGGACGGTCTGGGACACCTCGGCCCCCTCCACCGCGTCGCGCTGGTCCTCCCAGCCCACCTGGAAGCAGGAGTACCACTCCTCCACCCAGACGCGGGGCAACACGGACTGCGCCGCGACCCAGCCCGACGGCTGGATCAACGCCGACGTCGACACCCTCGTCCAGTCCTGGGCGTCCGCGAAGGTCACCCGCGGCCACATGGGCCTGCGCGCCGCGACCGACGACACCATGGCGTGGAAGCGGGTCAACTCCGCCAACAACGCGGCCAACCAGCCCAAGCTGTCCGTCACCTACAACTACCGGCCCTCGGACGGGACGAACCGGCAGGCCGGCGCCCCGTTCAGGTCGTACGCCGGGGTGTGGGCGGTCAACACCACCACCCCGATCCTGCGGGACACCTTCACCGACGCGGACGGCGACAAGGTCAACGGCTCCTTCCAGGTCTACGACGCCGCCACCAACACCCCGATCACGACCCCGGCCGGTGAGGGCCTGATCGTCTCCGACTTCGTGGACTCCGGGAAGCCGGCCTCCGTCACCGTCCCGGCCGGGCAGCTGAAGGACGGCAGGACGTACAAGTTCCGCACCAACGCCTACGACGGCACCCACTACAACCTGAACTGGTCGCCGTGGACCCAGTTCGTCGTGGACACCACCGCGCCGGGCGAACCGCAGTCCATCGTGTCGTCGACCTACCCGGAGAACTGGGGCGGCCCCTCGGGTGTCGCGGGCGGTTTCGATGTCATCACGGGCGCCCCTGACGCCGCCGAAGTGCGGTTCCGGGTCGACCCGTACGAGGACGACGCCGCGGACTTCGGCTGGCAGACGGTCCGTACCACCACCGGCGCGTTCAGGGCGCTCGCTCCCGACGCCACGTACACGGTGACGCCGACCGCCGACGGCAACCACGCCGTGCAGACGCAGACCGTCGACCGGGCCGGCAATGCCGGTCCGATCAAGGACTACGGGTTCACGTCCGGGACGCGCGACTACAACCGCGCGCAGAAGATCGACATCGCGATCCCGCCGCTCGACAAGGACGCGCCCGACCCGAACCAGCCCAACAGCCCGCAGGAGGCCGGCATCCCCGGCTTCAAGCCGCTGTCCGGCACCCGCACCTTCAAGAGCGGCGGCGCCGATGTGACGCTGACTCCGAAGAAGGAGCAGTCCCTGGAGGGCACCCGCAAGTCCGCGCGCGCCCGGATGACGCGCGCCGGCTCCTACCCGGACCCGATCATCACGGACCCCTGGTGCCAGCCGTCCCTGTTCGGCGACGCCCAGAAGTCGCTGATGAGCCGCACCGAGGCCTGCCTCTTCTTCGACCTGTTCTACCGGGCCGAGGCCAAGTTCACCGACGGCACGCTGCCGGTGCGGTACAACGCGCACTTCGAGGTCGCGTACCAGGTCAAGGTCGACGCCCAGGGCAGCGGCATCAAGACGTGGATCGAGCTGAACCCGATCTCGAACGACTTCCCCGCCGAGGACCGGGCGGTGCTCTTCGGTGACGGCAACCCCGTCGGCATGATCGATTCGCTGTGTGACAGCGACGGCTGCGGTGACGACGACGGCCGGCAGCAGAACTTCGACTTCTACAACGACCTGTCCTGGGACGGGGGCATGGACGGCAACCAGCCCCGCGACGGCCACATGGCGACCGGCACCGCCTCCCACACGTGGAACGGCACGGTCCAGAACGCCTCCGGCACGCGCGATGTCGACCTGTCGAAGTCGATGCCCGTGGGCTTCGTGTTCAACCCGGAGACCGAGGTCACGCCTCCCCTGGGGCTGAACGGCAAGCGCGGCGAATGGGTGGACGGCGGTCCCGCGTGGTCCCCCACCGTCACCGTCCGCTGTGACAAGGTGTCGGCGAACGGCGCCAACAGCGGTTGCGTGATGCCGCAGTACTACCCCAAGTACACCTTCAACACGGCGAAGTACCCCTCCGCCGCCGCGCACGTGTGGCTGATCCAGAACAAGTCCAAGTCCCAGGGGACCGGCAGGTCGCTCGCCGACCCGTTGCAGTACCTGCCGGCCAAGCCGCGCAACGAGTCGGGCTACGAGCGGGACAACAACCGCGACAAGGTGATGTGCCCGAAGTACTCCGGCGCCCGGTCGGACGGCTGGGTTCCGCAGAAGCGGTTCGCCAAGCACTCGTGGACGTTCCTGCACCCGGAGCTCGACGGCGCACCGGAGACCATCTCGTGCGACGAGTTCCCGTTCTCCGCCACCTACCAGTCGCCCGGTGTCCCCGTGGCGAACGGCGGAGTGAACACGGCGGGCAAGAACGGCGGTGCCGAGTGCATCCAGACCGTGGCGGCCAAGGTGGACGACGGCAGTGAGCACCTGCTCGACGACACCCGCTACGACGCCCCGACGTTTGACGAGAAGTGCGGGCGTTCCTCGATGTCCCTGAAGGTCAACTCCGGTTCGATGAAGGCGGAACTCTTCTACGAGGGCTTCCTGAAGAAGTTCCGGATCCTCGATCAGGACCGCTACACCGTGGACCCCGGCAACAGCTGGTTCAAGGCGTGCGACCCGACGAAGGCGACGCTCGTCTGCGCGATGACGAAGCCCTGACCGGCATGTGACACCCAGGCCCCCCGCCCCGCACCCGCGGGGCGGGGGGCCTCTTGCTCAGCGCACCGGCGTCCAGTGCTCGAACGCCTCGTCCATACCCGGATTCTCGGGGTCGTCCCAGACCAGGCAGCCCCATACGACGCCGGGCACATCGGAACCCATCAGGTCGGCCGGGCCCTCGGTCAGGGTGCGGTGGACGGCTTCGAGATAGGCGGTGACCGACGCGTACGCGGGCTCCGACACCGGCTCGTCCACGAGGTTCCATCGTCCGACGCCGTCGTCACCGGCATAGTGGCCCTGCAAGGGCCCCGCTTCGTCCCGCGTCAGCCACGGGACCACCCGCGCGCCGCCCCAGCCGTCGTGCCCGCCGTCCGCGGGGAGGCGCAGGCCCAGCGCCTCGGAGGGGGAGAAGAGCACCCCGCCGGGCAGGAACGCCCCGGACCCGACTTCTCCCTCCTCGTCCGCCTCGACGACCTGGTGCCGCACACCGCCGCACAGCCGCCACAGTGCGGCCGCCTCGGCGGGCAGTCCGTAGCCGAGCCGCCGCTTCAGCTGGGCGTCGACGGTGGCCAGCTCCTCCTCCGCGGCAGGCGGCAGGAGGGAGGCGTGGGAAACGGGGGCATGCACGGCGAGCCAGTCGGTCAGGGCAAGCCAGACCTCGGTGACCGACTCGGCCGTACCGCTCTGATGATCAGCCATACGCCTACATTAACGAGCCCGTGCGTGAACGGCGTTCGGGCGATGCCCCGCGCCCCTGCCCCACCTCGCGGAGAGCGGCGGAGTGTCCGGCTTCCGCGCGAGGGCCCGTAAAAGTCGATCTTGTCCGTCTGTGTCATGAATGTGTAACAGGGCGCGGACGGTACAACTCCTCCGCGTCCCGACCTGTCCGACAAGGTGTGACTCACACCACTCCGGTGGGTGGGGAGCCGCGCGCCCGACCAGGCGTCGCGCCGTGACCGAAACGAGAAACCGGGGAACGACATGACCGACATCCGACGTGCATCGGCCATCGGAGCCGCCGTCACCGCCACCGCCTGCGCCGCGGTCGCCCTCGCACCGGCCGCCGTCGCGGCGGAGCCGACCGCCCACCGGGCCGGTACGGCGAGCAAGGCCGCCGCCGCGCAGTACAACGGAGCCTGCGGCAGCGGCTACTCCGTGGTGAACTCCGCCCAGATCGGCACCAAGGGCACCGTATTCCTCACCTACAACTCCGCCACCGGCAAGAACTGTGTGGTGACCGTCCGCACCACGCCCGGCAAGGCCGTGCACATGACGGCCTCGCTCGGCTTCGCCTCACCCACCACGACGGTCACGGACACGGGGTACTTCACCACGTACGCGGGCCCGGTCTACCTCGACGCGCGCGGCCTGTGCGTGACGTGGCGCGGGGAGATCTCCGGCGAGGTGGCCGGCAAGAACGGCACCAACTGCGGCTCCCTGGCCGCGAAGCGGTGATGTAGCCGCACGGAACGGAAGCGGCCCGCAGCGTGGTGTGCGCACACCACGCTGCGGGCCGCGACATGTGGTGTACGCCGGGTCACCGGCGCGGGGCCTCGCAGAAGCAGCACCCCGGAGGCAGAACGGGAAGCAGATGCCGGGCCGGTACGGCGAACGCGAGGTAGGGACGCATCGTCCACTCCGTCCACCGGCCCCCGTGCCCGAGCGAGAACCCGCAGATGCGCCCCCGGTGCAGGGCGGCGATCGACCGGACCCGACCGCCCCCGTCGATCCTTTCCAGAGCCTCGCGGCGCGCGTCGGGAGCCATGGCCCCCGCGACGGCACGCGCATCGGTCTGGAACCACCGGACGGCCTGGGTCGCGGTGGCCACGGAATGCCGCTCGAAGGTGTCGGGGGCCCCGCTGCGTAACAAGGGGTACGTGGACCGCTCGCACCAGTACGCGTACAGGGCGGAACCTTCGGGGCGCGTCGGGTCGGGATCGGGGTCGCACATGGCGCAGCCTCCTGACGTGGCACCAGGAACACCCCTGCCCGCCGCTGGCGTGACGAGCTGCGGGCAGGGGCGTTCCTGGCTCGCGACTCCCCCAACGGGCGCAGTCGAAAGGGGAGTTGGCCGCGCGCAGGTGCGGCGGCATGCCAGGAAGCTAGCGCGTGATGCGAGCAGGTATCAAGTGTTTGACGTCTAACGAGTGAATCTGGCCGGATAAACAAGTGATACAAACAGTGCGGCCCCCATCTGCGCCGATGGGGGCCACTTGCTCCTGGGTCACGAAGACTCAGGCGAAGTCGTCGAACTCGCCCTCCTTCGCCCCGCCCAGGAACGCCCGGAGCTTGGCCCGCGTCGTGTGGACGACCACGTCGGGGTTGTCGCTCTCACGCAGCAGGATCTCGCCACCGTGCTCGGCCAGCTCCAGACAGGCGCTACCCTCGGCGTTCGACGACTTGGACGACTTGCGCCACTGAATTTCCACGTACTTCACGCCTCACACTTGTTGTACGACTTCACGAATGAAGTCTCTTGACTCTCGCGGATCAAGAGACAGCCCCTCGATCCGATCCATCGCGGCTCGATAGTTCGCCAGACGCGTCTCGGCGTCCAGGAACGCAGACCCGGTGGCCGTGTCCGTCAGAACGGTATCCAACTGCGGAACGGGTCCGTAGACATACTGCGTCGAGCTTCCGGCGTCCGGAAAGCCGCCGGCGGCGAAGGGCACCACCCGAACGGTGACGTTGTCGCGTTCCGACTCGCGCAGCACGTGCTCCAACTGGCCACGCGCGATGGCGGAGTCGCCGTACGTCATCCGCAGCGCCGCCTCGTGGACGAGGAACGTGCAGGTGGGCGGGTTCTGCCGGTCGAGGACGTCCCGACGCTTGAGCCGGAGGGACAGATGGCGCCTCTGCCGGGCCGGCGCCGGAGGCGGAACGGTCTCCGCGAGTACCGCGCGCGCGTAGTCCTCGGTCTGGAGAAGTCCCGGCATATGCATGATCTGCACGGCCCTGATGGCCACCGCGTGATGCTCCAGTTCAGCCAGATCCAGCGCGCCACTGGTCAGGTCGTTGCGGTAGTCCTCCCACCAGCCACGCCCCCGCTCCTCGGCCATCGCCGCGAGCGCCTCCACGTACGCCTCGTCGGGGCACGCGTAGCCGCCCGCCCATGCGCGCACCCGCTCCCCGCTCACCCCGAAGCGTCCGGATTCCGTATTGCTGATGGCCGTGCGGTCCGTACTGAGCAGGGCGGCGGCCTCGGCGAGGGCGAGCCCCGCGCTCTGCCGCATCTTGCGCAGCTCGGCACCCACCCGGCACTGCCGTGCCGTGGGCGCCTTCCTCGGTGGCATCGACGATCTCCTCTGGTCGGCTCACAGTCTGGCTGGCACGGCCACGGTAATCCATTCGGTCTCTTAATTTTCCGAATGCGTCACACAAGTGAGACTCCTGGCTAGGGTCATCCCCACAGCACAGCGCTCCACCCTGGAACCCCGAAGTGCGGTCGTGCCGCCATGCGTTGACGCAGGCGGTGAAGCAGCCATCGCCACGGGCCGGGCGCAGCGCATCCGTTCACCGAACCGGACCACCTGGGGAGACCGCCATGACCGCTGCAAGCCCAACTCCCGTACCTCACCACCCGATCGGCGTAGAGGTCTACCGGCTCATCCTGCCGAACACCGCCGGGGCACCGCGCCTCGCACGGGACTTCGTCGCCTCGCTCCTGATGGTCTGCCGACACACCGGGCTGGTCGACGACGCCCGGATCTGCGTGACCGAGCTGGTCACCAACGCGCACCGCCACACCCGTACGCCCCTGATCCGGGTCGAAGCGGCCGTCAATCGGGGACAGGTCACTTTCACCGTCACGGATGAAGGCGGTCCACTCACGGGCACGCTCACCGGCGCGCTCGGCCCCCGGCGGGCGAGCCCGGAGGAGGAACACGGGCGGGGGCTCGCTCTCGTCGAGAATCTGGCGCTGGCCTGGGGGACGGACGGCGGCGGTCCGCAACACCCGGGGCGCACGCTCGTCTGGTTCACGCTGGGGCGGCCCGGCGCGACGCCGTGACTGCGACGGCCATCGACGCACCTCCGCCATCCGGTCGGCACGCCGGACGGACCACGGCGGGAAGCGCCCCACATGGTCTTCGTCACAGCGAAAACACGGAAAACGAGGGCAACTGCGCGCTTTGGCGTCGTCTGTCCGCGCCGCGCGACGCCGCCGCGGCTCCGGGTCCGGAATATTCACCCGGCACCGTCACCAGGTCACCATACGATCAGCACAGGCAGCCCGCGTGATCCGTTCCGCCGTGGCAGCCGCCCGCTCCGTACCCGCGTACCGGACCGGCCACCGCACCGTACGGACCGCGGACCACGACGTACCGCCCGGAGGCCGCACCGCCGGGACGACGCACCTCCGCTCCGCCTCCTTCGGAGCCGACCCAAGGAACCATGTGAAGATCCGCCGCGCACTCGCCACCGCCGTCGCGCTCGCCGTGACCACCCCTGCCGTGCTGCTCTCCGTCTCCCCCGCGTACGCCGACGCCAAGCCGGCGGCGCAGACGCAGGAGAAGAAGAACAAACCGACCATCAAGGAGCTGGAGGCGGACGCCGCCGAGGCGAAGAAGGCGTACGAGAAGGCCGCCCTGGCGAAGGCCGACGCCATCATCCAGCTGAGGAAGACGCTCGACGAGCTCGGCAGCACCCACCCCCTCGCCGTGGCCGAGGCTGCCGCCAAGCAGGCCGCCAAGGACGCCGCCGCCGCGAAGACCGCCGCCGACCAGGCCGTGACCGACGCGAAGGCCGCCCTCGCAGCCCTGCCCGAGGATGCCACCGAGGAGCAGAGGGCCGCCGCCGAGACCGCCGTCACCCAGGCCGAGGCGAACGCGGCCACGGCCGCCACCGCCAAGGCCGCCGCCGACACCGAGGCGGCGGAGGCCGTGACGGCGGTCGACGACGCACGGGTCGCGGCGGTCCGCGCCTACAGCGTGATCGACAAGGCGGCGGACGACGCGCTCGCCGCGAAGATCGCGGCCGAAGCCGCGCTGGCAGCGGCCATCAAGGAGGCGGAGGAGGACGGCGAGGCGTGCGAGCTCGTGGACGAGCTCACCGCCGAGGTGACCGGCCTGCCGACCAAGCTCGTCGCCGGAACGACCACGGACTTCTCCCTCCGTGTGAAGAACGGCTCCGACCAGCACATGGACGAGGTCATCGCGTACGCCGGGGTCCACGCGACCGACAAGGGCGGCGTCAAGGAGACCGGTAGGTTCTTCCGCCTCCAGTGGTCCACGAAGTCCTCCCCGACGTGGAAGAACGCGGACGAGGACAACTACATCGACGGCCTCGGGGCGTTGAAGCCGGGCACGCACGCCGATGTGAAGCTGCGCCTCACCCTCGACAAGGCCACCCCGGCGGGGAACGGCGTCGCGTTCATCGCCGCCGACTTCTACAACGAGGACGGCTCCTGCGGCGGCACGCCCGGCGTGGACATGTACGAGTTCGACGTCAAGGCCGCCGGCAGCAAGCCCGGCAAGACGGAGGACGCCAAGCCGTCGAGCACCACGAAGCCCGGTACCGGCAACACCGGTACCAAGCCCCAGGGTTCGACATCGGGCACCCCGGCGGCGACCGGCACCCTCGCCGCCACGGGCTCGGCCTCCGCCACCACCTCCATCGCGCTCGCGGGCGGCGCGGCCGTGCTGCTCGGCGCGGCGGCGGTGTTCGTCGTCCGCCGCCGGAAGTCCGGTCCGGACGCCTGACGGTGATGCGGTGAACGGTGAGGGGGCGGGGCCGGTCGCGGCCCCGCCCCCTCAGCCGATCGCGGCCTCCGCCCCGGTCCCCAACGCGTCCCACACGAGAGGTCCCTGAGGCAGGGCCAGGCCCGGAATCCGGGCCTGGCCCTGCTCCGCTTCGCTCCCCAGAGCTCACGGAAATCACCACGCGAGCCGCCCTCCTCCCTGCGTGCGCCACCCACGGGAGTGACGCCGCTCACAGACGGGCCAATGTGCTGGCCGGACCGGTTCTGGCCTGAAAGCGTCTACTCCCGTTGCTCCGGTACCGCTCCGGGCCGCAAAGAGCGGCCCTCCGGAGGACGAGGAGGATCTATGTCTGTACTGAGCCGCGTAGCCGTGGCCGGCGTGAGCGCCGTGGCCCTGGTCGGGGTGATGGCCACGCCCGCTTCCGCGGCGGACAGGACCATCTCGAACGGCTACGGCTACATGAAGCACATCGACGAGGGAGACACCTTCCGGGTCTGCGACACCAGGGCGGAGGGGACCGGCGTGTACGGCACCCTCTGGTACGACTCGTTCGTCACCACCGGGGGTTACAAGCGGGTCTTGAACCTGTCGGACGGCGGTGACAGCGGCTGCGGCAGCGCGGTGCACGACATCGGCAACGGCGGTCATTACGTCATGACCTTCTGCGCCGGAAGGTACCCGACCAACCCGTGGGACACCGCCTCCAGTTCGTGCGTTCACTCCGCGGGGTTCAACGAGTAGGCAACCGCGAGGGGTGGCCCTGTCAGCCGGGCCGCCCCGCCCCCTGCCGCGGAACTGCTGACCGGGCTACGCGCTCCGGCCCCCGGCTACGACAGGGAGGGCCGGCGATCTCAGCGGGACAGGGGCCTGCCACCGCGGCGAAGTGATCCTCGATGCTCCCTGGAGGCTGGTCGAGCACCGAGACGGTCAACGGAAGGTCTGCCCGTCGTCAGCCAGGCTGTCGGCCCCGGAGCGGGGCCGGACGCCGAAGGCCACCATCCGGCGCGCCACCCGCAGTGCCAGATCGAGGTCGGGTGTCCGGAAGACGGGGTAGGCAACGCTGACGGACATGCGCGGACCCTGCCACAGCCTCAGGCGGAGAGACCTCCCCCTTTCTGCCGTACGCGCAGGTCACGCCGGGTCGCGCGGGAGGAGGACCCGGTACGGCTCCGAGGCGCGCCGACACGCCGCCACCGGGTCGTTCCCCACCGCGACCCGGTGTGGCACGACATCAACTACTCAAAGAACCAAGAGAAAAAACCCCACCCGACCCCACCCTCCCGGTGACCACCTGACGCACCCCCGGGGGCATCCGGGGGCGTCCACGGGCGCGGTCACCCACATGGGTGAGTTTTCCTAACTCAGCTCGCTTTGGGGCCGGTTGTCCGGCATATGCTCACGCCAGACCACAACCGCACATACGTCGGCCCCCGACCGGGAGTGCAATCCCAACCGAGGGCCTGGCCACCAAGGAAGTCAGGAGCTTCCCGATGGATACCCAGCAGAATACTGCGCTCAGGCGCGCCCTCGCAGAGATTCCGGGCCCTCTCCCCGCCTCCGGCGTCCTCCACATCGTCATCCCGCACACCGCCCGCTTCACCGTCGTCGGCAACCACCTCGCCCAGCACCCCGAACTCAGCCTCACCGCCATCGGGATCGCCGTCCGCATCCAGTCCCTGCCCCAGGGGACGGAAGTCAGCATCAAGGCCCTCGCCGCCCACTGCCGCGAAGGCGAGAAGCGCATCGCGGCCGCGCTGCGCGAGCTGGAAGCCGTCGGCTACCTGCGACGCGTCCGCGACCGGTTGCCCGACGGCCGGATCATCACCCGCACGGTCTTCTGCAACCAGCCGACAGCGCTGACGCTCCCTCCCCGCCCCGCAGCCCCCGTCCAGCACCCCGCGGCCCCGGCATCCGCACCGGTGCCGCCGTCGGCCCCGGCCCCGATCCCTCAGGACGCGGCCCCGGCCCCGGCACCGCCGCCAGCCATCGCCCCCGTAACCGCACCCGCACCGGTAGTCGCACAGGCCCCGTCCCCCGCGCCCGGACCGCCCGCACCGGCATTACGCCCAGCCCTTGCCGTACCGCCCCCTCGGGTACCGCCCCCGCCGGTCGCCCCCGCACCGCTCGCCCCCGCGCCGATCGCGCCACCCCCACGCGCCTCGGCCCCCTTCGTACCGGCCGTACCGGCCCCCTTCGTGCCGCTGGTCCCCCACCCCACCGCGCGCAAGCCCCCGCCCCCTCCGCTCCCCCAGCCCCGCGATCACACCCCGGAGCTCGACCGCGCCGCCACCGCACTCCTCAGCGACCTACGGCGCGACGCACCGGATCTGACGCTCTCCGAGGACGCCATCCGTCACCTGGCCCCCGGCGTCGCCGCCTGGCTGGAACGCGACGCCCACCCCGACACGATTCGCCGCACCCTCACCACCGACCTGCCGCAGCCGCTCCGCCACCCCGCCAAACTCCTCGGACACCGCCTCACCGCCCATCTGCCCCCGCCACTCCCCCACGCCCACGACCTCACCGCCCCCACCCGGCCGCGCGTCACCGTCACCCCCTTCCAGACCTGCGACGGCTGCGACCGCGCCTTCCGCTCACCCACCCCCGGCCACTGCCGCGACTGCCGCGAACACCACGCCCACGCCATGGAGTTCGCGCAGACCGCCGCCGCCTGATCCGCCGGAACGCCGTCCGGTGACCCGAGTCGGAGGTGCGGTCCGCATCGGCGGCGGAGGGCACGGGGCCGCCCCGGCGGCATCGTGGGTTGGGCACTCCTGCCGACGGGCAGACCGTTGGCGAGGTGCCCTCCCGAGGGTGCGGGGGGAACAGGAGGCACGCACGTGCAGGGGAACGTTCCGGAGGCTGTCGTCCTGATGACGAGGTGGGCGGCTGTCCCGGCCGCGCTGTTCATCCTCCTGCTGGCCTTCGTCGGCGGACCTGCCGACTACTGCCGCAACCGCGAATGCCGCCACCGCCCGGAACTTCACCGGGACCGTACCGGAAGATGCTCAGGCAAGGACGAGGACAGCCCCAGCCGCTGCCTCTGCCCCGCCTACGTTCCCCCGCGCCGCCGGTGGCGCGTCAGAACCCGCGCCTGCTCCCTCCACCGCACCCGGCGACGTACCGAGGGCCGAGTTCCGCGTACCGTCCCGGCGTGGGAACGGGACGGTTGCCGCCAGTGCGGGAGAAACCGCAGGCGCACGCGCCGGGCACGGTGAACCCGGCCACGCCCGGAACCCGCCCGGCCGGGAACGCCGCAGCAGGCGCTCCGGGACGGGCTCGCCCCCCACACAGCGCAAAGGGGCGGCAGGCCCGCAGGCCCACCGCCCCTGTACCGCCGATGAGTTACTTGACGATCGTGATCCGGTCCGTCGCCGGCGGGGCCAGCGGGGCGGTGGCCGTGGAGTGGGCCGCCAGGTAGGCGTTGAACAGGTCCAGGTCGGACGCGCCGACCAGCTTGTTCGTGCCCTGGCCGAGGGCCGGGAAGCCGTCGCCGCCGCCCGCGAGGAACTCGTTCATGGCGACGCGGTAGCTGCGCGCCGGGTCGATCGCCTCGCCGTTCAGCTTGATGGTGTCGGTGACGACGCGGGCCGCTCCGGTCTTCGTCAGGTCGAGGGTGTAGGTGAGGCCCTCGGAGATCTGGAGGATCTTCGGGCTGGCCTCGTTGGAGCCGCTGACCTGCTGCTGGAGGGCGGCGACCAGCTGGGCGCCGGTCAGGTCGACGACGTTCATCATGTTGGTGAACGGCTGCACGGTGAACGCCTCGCCGTAGGTGACGACCCCGTCGCCCTCACTGCCGGACGCCTTGTGCACCAGGTCCGCGCGGATCCCGCCCGGGTTCATGAACGCGACTTCCGCGCCGCCCTTGTCGGCCGGGGCGAGCCCTTCGAGCTGGGCGTCCGCGATGACGTTGCCGAGCGGCTTCTCCAGGGCGGTGGAACCGCGGCCGTTGATGTCGGCACTGATCCAGCCCTGCGGCTTGTTCGCGATCGGGGCGGCGAGCTTGTTCCAGCGGTCGATCAGGCGCGTCATGTCGGCGGCCTTGGGCTGGTCGCGGGTCACGATGTGGTTCGCGGACTTCACCGACGTACGGACGATGTCCTTGGTGCGGCGGTCGTAGGTCAGCGTGGTGTCCGTGTACAGCTTGCCGAACGACGAGGCCGAGGTGACCATGCGCGGCTGGCCGGAGGGGTCCGGGACGGTGCAGACGTACGCCTGGTGGGTGTGACCCGTGACCAGGGCGTCCACCTTCGGCGTGATGCCCTTGGCGATGTCGACGATCGGGCCGGAGATGCCGTCGCCCGCGCCGGGGCTGTCGCAGTCGTAGTTGTACGAGGTGGAGGCCGGGGCCCCGCCTTCGTGGATCAGCGCGACGATGGACTTGACGCCCTTGCGGTCCAGTTCGCGGGCGTACTTGTTGATCGTCTCGACCTCGTCGTGGAACTTCAGGCCCTTGACGCCGTTGGCGGTGACGATGTCCGGGGTGCCCTCCAGCGTCACACCGATGAAGCCGATCTTGACGCCGTTCTTCTTCCAGACCGTGTACGGCTTCAGCAGCGGCTTGCCGGTCTTCTCCTCGGTCACGTTGGCCGCGAGGTAGGGGAAGTCCGCGCCGTCGAACTCCTCGCCCTTCTCGTAGCAGCCCTCGACCGGGTGGCAGCCGCCGTTCTGGAGGCGGGCCAGCTCGGTCGCGCCCTCGTCGAACTCGTGGTTGCCGACGGCCGAGACGTCCAGGTCGAGGCCGTTCAGCGCCTCGATCGTCGGCTCGTCGTGGAAGAGGCCCGACAGCAGCGGGCTCGCGCCGACCATGTCGCCGCCGGCCGCCGTGACGGAGTACGGGTTGCCCTTGCGCGCGGTGCGCAGCGAGGTCGCCAGGTACTCGACGCCACCGGCCGGGATCGCCTTCACCGTGCCGTCGGGCTGCTTCTCGGAGACGTTGCCCGCCGAACCGGCCGGCGGCTCCAGGTTGCCGTGGAGGTCGTTGAACGACAGCAACTGCACATCGACGGTACGGGGCTGGTGCCCGTGTCCATGGCCGTGGCCGCGGTCCCGGGCGTCGGCCGGCATGGCGGCGACGAGCGCGCCCATGGTGGCCAGCCCGGCCGCGGCGGCGAGCGCCCGCCGTGTCACGCGGTTCTTCTGCGGAGTCGCTGGCATCGGTCCCCTTGTGTGTCAGTGGTCGAGGTGTCACAGGTGCCGTCGATGCCGCTTATGTCACCAGTTATCACGTATGGCGGCGCACTTCGGGAATCCTGCGTGCCGCAGCCTAGAGTCAACGCGCGTAGCGCAACAGGTGTTCGGGGTTACGACCTGGTTGCCATCCGGCCAAACGGACGCATCGAACCGGCCATCTCGTCGGCGCGCCCGGCCCCGGGGTCCGGCGCGTGGGCCCGGCCGGGGGGCGAGGGGGCCCGGTACGCGCCCCCGGTGCGGGACGCGTGGGCCCGGCCGGGGGGGCGCGTGGGCCCGGCCCGCGATCCCGGTGCGTGGGGCCCGCTCGGCCGGGCCCCGGCCCCGGCCCCCCTCGCCGTACGCTCGGACGCATGACGACTGACGCATCCCTTCCCGCTCCCGGACGGGAGATCCGGACCCTCGACGCACTGGACTCCGCGCAGGCCGACGCCGTCCTCGCCCTGCTCGCCGGCGCCGCCCGGTACGACGGCCGGCAGGCGGTCTCCGAGCAGGGCAGACTCCGCATCCGGGGCGGACGCCGCGAGGGCGTACGGCACTTCCTCCTCACCGTCGAGGGGGCGCTCGCCGGGTACGCCCAACTGGAGGACACCGACCCCGTGGAGGCCCCGGCCGCCGAGCTGGTCGTCCATCCCGACCGGCGCGGCAGCGGGCACGGCCGGGCACTCGGCGCGGCGCTCCTCTCCGCGACCGGCAAGCGGCTGCGGGTCTGGGCGCACGGCGGCAGCTCGGGCGCCCGCCACCTGGCCCAGGTCCTCGGCCTCTCCCTCTTCCGTGAACTGCGCCAGCTCCGCCGCACCCTGGTCCCGCTCGGCCTGCCCGATCCGGTGCTGCCCGAGGGCGTCACCGTGCGGACCTTCGAGCCGGGCCGGGACGACGCCGCCTGGCTCGCCGTGAACCGCGCCGCCTTCGCCCACCACCCCGAACAGGGCTCCCTCACGCAGCAGGACCTGGACGACCGGAAGGCGGAGCCCTGGTTCGACCCGAAGGGCTTCTTCCTGGCCGAACGGGACGGGGCGCTCGTCGGCTTCCACTGGACGAAGGTGCACGCACCGGAGGGGCTCGGCGAGGTGTACGTGGTCGGGGTGGCGCCCGACGCCCAGGGCGGCGGCCTCGGCAAGGCGCTGACCTCGATCGGACTGCACCACCTGGCGTCCGAGGGGCTGCCCACCGCGATGCTCTACGTCGACGCGGACAACACGGCGGCCGTGACGGTGTACGAGCGGATGGGCTTCACCACGCACGAGGTGGACCTGATGTACCGCACGGAGTCCTGAGCCCATCAGGGACGGGACAGCTTCCGTCGCTTCGCCACCACAGAAGAGGAAGAACCGGCGACGAAGAAAAACTGTCGTGGCGGGAGTAGACATTCCCTACTCGGTGGGTCTAGGGTTTTCCTCGTAGCCGAAGGAAAGAAGGCGCGGCAGACACGAACTGCCGCGCACGCAGGTCAGAGCAGGAGCGGAACGGCAGTGGAGCGGGAGAGCCGGAACCGATGGGTTCTCCCCCTGGCTGCCGGGCCGGGCGGCCCCAGGGGCCGCACGCAGTACCGCAGGAGAGCAGTACCGCAGTGACAGCAAGAACCGCAGCACGAGAGAGATAAGGAGCAGACGCCATCAGGATCGCCTGAGCGAGGAAGTCGTCCGCTCGGGTACCGCAGACCCCGGAACGGAAGGTGGTCCCCGGTCACGCATCCGCGATCCCCGCTTCCCCGCCCCTCCGGGCGGGTCGGCGGAACAAGAAGGCCGGCCAGGCCGGCCGGCAGATGGTGTTGAAAGCTCGGGGCCCGAGCGCCGCACGGCGCTCGGGCCCCCCGACGTGTCCCCGGAAGAAGAGGTGTTATGCCCCCTCGCAGTACCCGCCCCACCGACAAGTTCGACGATGACGACTATCCCGCCTACACCATGGGCCGGGCCGCCGAGATGCTCGGCGCCTCCCCCGCCTTCCTCCGCGCGCTCGGCGAGAACCGCCTGATCACCCCGCTGCGCTCCGACGGAGGCCACCGCCGTTACTCCCGCTACCAGCTGCGCATCGCCGCCCGCGCCCGCGAACTGGTCGACCAGGGCACGAAGATCGAGGACGCCTGCCGCATCGTCATCCTCGAGGACCAGCTGGAAGAGGCACAGCGCATCAACGAGGAGTTGCGCGCGGGCCGCACCCCGGCCGCACCGACCGCGTAACCCCCCACCCGGACGGCCGCCCCGTCGGCGCGGCCGCCCGCTCTCCGAACCCCCTCCGGGGCGGCGTCACTTGACGCCGCCCCTCTTTTACACCACCCTTTCACTACTCAATTAGTGAAAGGGTGGTGCAGCGCATGACAGCCGAGTCCGCAGCTGTCGAGTTCCGCATCGACCGGCGCAGCGGGGTCGCCACCTACCTCCAGATCGTCCAGCAGACGAAGCAGGCCCTGCGCCTGGGCGTGCTGGAGCCGGGCGACCGGCTGCCGACCGCCCGCGAGGTCGTGGAAGCCACCGCGATCAACCCGAACACGGTCCTCAAGGCCTACCGGGAGCTGGAACGCGAGGGCCTCGTCGAGGCCCGGCGCGGGCTCGGCACCTTCGTCCGCCGGACGCTGGGCGGTGCGGCCGAGGCATCCGCCGCCGACGCGCCGCTGCGCACCGAACTCGCCGACTGGGCCCACCGGGCACGGGCGGCCGGGCTGGAGAAGGACGACGTCAGCGCGCTCTTCACGGCCGTACTGGACAGCACGTACAAGGGGGACCAGGAACGATGACCGGCACCGCGATCGAGGCACACGGCCTCGCACGGACCTACGGGCGCGGAGGCGGCGGCCACCGTGCCCTGCACGACTGCTCGTTCCGGCTGCCCGCAGGACGGGTCTGCGCCCTCGTCGGGCCCAACGGGGCGGGCAAGTCCACCCTGCTGAACCTGGCGGCCGGCCTGGACCGCCCCACCGGCGGGACGCTCACCGTCCTCGGCTCCACCGCCCCCGGCGACGTCCGCGACCGGATCGCGTACGTCGCCCAGGCCAAGCCCCTGTACCCGCAGCTCACCGTCGCGGACACGCTGTGGGCCGGGGCCGAGTTGAACCCCGGCCGCTGGGACCGCGCCACCGCCGACCGGATCGCCGCACCGCTGTCGCCGAAGGCCCGCGTCCGCACCCTCTCCGGCGGGCAGCGCACCCGGCTCGCGCTGGCCCTCGCACTCGGTAAGCGGCCCGAACTGATGCTTCTGGACGAGCCGATGGCCGACCTCGACCCGCTCGCCCGGCACGAGCTGATGGGCGTCCTGATGGCGGAGACCGCCGAGCACGGCACCACCATCGTGATGTCCTCGCACATCCTCACGGAGCTGGAGGGCGCCTGCGACTACCTGCTGTTCGTCGACGGCGGACACATCCGGCTCGGCGGCGAGGCCGAGGACATCGTCTCCGCCCACGCCCTGCTCACCGGCCGGGCCCAGGACCTTTCCCCGCACACCGTCGTCGAATCCCGCACGACGGGCCGTCAGCTCACCGCGCTCGTCCGGAAGGAGGGCCCCGTGGACACCACCGCGTGGACCGTCACCCAGCCGTCCCTGGAGGAGCTGCTGCTCGCCCACCTCCGCTCCCCGCAGGCCCCGCCCCTGCTCACCCCGAGCGCGTGCGCCGAGGCCGGCGGGGTCCGCGAGGAGGTGGCGTCCGCATGAGCACGCTGACACCTTCGAAGCCCGGCGCCACCCCCGCCCCGGCCTCCCTGCGCGGGTCCGCCCGCGTCCTGCTGCGGATCCACAGCAAGGCCCTCCGGGCGGGGGCCGCCCTGCTCGTCCTCGGCATCGGCATCGTCGTCGCGCTCCGCGCCTGGATGGCCTCCGCGAAGGAGCTGTGCCCCGACGGCGACACGACCCCGTGCGGCGGCCCCGTCTACCAGCCCACCTACGCCCGTACGTCCACCGAGGTCTTCCTGTCCGACGGCGGCACCGTGCTGCTCCTCCTGGCCGGGCTCGTCGGCGTCTTCGTCGCGGGCCCGCTGATCGCCCGCGAACTGGAGAGCGGAACCTTCCGCCTGGCCTGGACGCAGTCGGTCTCCCCCGCCCGCTGGCTCGCCACCCGGCTGGCCGTGCCCGCCGCCCTGACGGTCACCGGCCTGATGGTCCTGGTCATCGCCTACCGCTGGGGGCTGTGGGCGCTCCGCGGATACCCCTATTCGCACCTCACCGGGTGGTACGGCCCCGGCATCTTCCCCGGCACCGGGCCCGCCGTCCTCGGCTTCGCGCTCCTGGCCGTGGCGGTGGGCGCGCTGTCCGGGCTCCTCGTCCGCCGCACCGTGCTGTCCATGGCACTCACCGCCTTCGTCCTCGGGACGGTGGCGCTCGGCCTGGGCAAGAGGCGTTACGAACTGTGGCCGACCGTCTTCCGGCAGAGCCCCGGCCATGTGAAGTTCAACCCCGGCGACTGGGCCATCGACATGGGCCGGCTGACGGAATCGGGCCGGAAACTGTACTGGGAGGACTGCTACGCCGCCGACCCGCTGCGGGACATCGGAACCTGCATGCGCGACCGTGGCGCCGTCGACCACTTCGCCGAGGTCCACCCCGCCTCCCACTACTGGCCCCTCCAGCTCGCCGAGACCGGCATCCTGCTCGCCCTCGCCGCCCTCGCCGTGTTCGCCGCCTTCCGGGTCCTGCGCCGCCTGCACGGCTGAGCGGACGGCCCCGTCACGAACCGTCGTCCGGGCCCCCGAGGGATGGGCCCGGACGATGAACGCGTACACGGGGCCCCGATCCGCCCCCACCAGGGCGAACACGCAGCGTGACCGCGAGGCCCACCCGCAGGCACACCGCTTCCTGGACGTCATGTCGCCGTTACCGGCCATTCAGACGCCCTTGCGACCCTCACGGGATGCAGCCAGCTGTGCCCGCCCCCCGCCGCAACGGGAAAGCCAGGGGTCACGCCTCTTCCGGTTCCCCCGGCCGTGACCCGGGGTTTTCCGGGCCTTCCGCGATCTTTCCGGGCTCCGACGCGCCTGAGGAGCCCTCCGCGCGGAAGAATAGGTCCATGAGCCAGCAGCCCAGCTCCGAGGTCCCGGTCCAGCCCGCCGCCCAGCCGTCCGTCGGCTCGCTCGCCGCGCACCGGCCGCACGTCACCCCCGCCTCCCACGGGGTCGGCTTCTCCACCGCCGCCGACCTCGATCCCGATCTGGACGCCGGCGCCGACGCGTACGAGCCCGACCGGGACGGCGACGAGCTGCCCCAGGGCCGCTTCCTGGACCGCGAACGCAGCTGGCTCGCCTTCAACGAACGGGTCCTGGAGCTGGCCGAGGACCCGGCCACGCCCATCCTGGAGCGGGCCAACTTCCTCGCCATCTTCGCCTCCAATCTGGACGAGTTCTTCATGGTCCGGGTGGCCGGCCTCAAGCGCCGCATCGCCACCGGCGTCGCCACCCGCTCCGCCTCCGGCCTCCAGCCCCGCGAGGTCCTGGACCTCATCTGGACCCGCTCGCGCGAGCTCATGGCCCGGCACGCCGCCTGCTACCAGCAGGACATCGCCCCGGACCTGTCCGACGAGGGCATCCAGCTGATCCGCTGGCCCGACCTGACCGAGAAGGAGCAGGCCCGCCTGTTCACCTTCTTCCGGCAGCGCGTCTTCCCGGTCCTGACCCCGCTGGCCGTGGACCCCGCGCACCCCTTCCCGTACATCTCCGGGCTCTCGCTCAACCTCGCCGTCGTCGTCCGCAACCCGGTCAGCGGCCACCGCCACTTCGCGCGGGTCAAGGTCCCGCCGCTGCTGACCCGCTTCCTGGAGGCCTCGCCGCAGCGGTACGTCCCCATCGAGGACGTCATCGCGGCCCACCTGGAGGAGCTGTTCCCGGGGATGGAGGTGCTGGCGCACCACATGTTCCGGGTCACCAGGAACGAGGACCTGGAGGTCGAGGAGGACGACGCGGAGAACCTGCTCCAGGCGCTGGAGAAGGAGCTCATGCGCCGCCGGTTCGGCCCGCCGGTCCGGCTGGAGGTCGAGGAGTCCATCGACCCGTACGTCCTCGACCTGCTGGTCCGCGAGCTGAAGGTGTCCGACGCGGAGGTCTACCCGCTGCCCGGCCCGCTCGACCTGACCGGGCTGTTCGCCATCGCCGCGCTGGACCGGCCGGAACTGAAGTACCCGAAGTTCATCGCGGGCACCCACCGCGACCTGGCCGAGGTGGAGTCCGCCTCCGCACCCGACATCTTCGCCGCCCTGCGCGAACGGGACGTCCTGCTCCACCACCCGTACGACTCGTTCTCCACCTCCGTCCAGGCGTTCCTGGAACAGGCGGCGGGCGACCCGGACGTGCTGGCCATCAAGCAGACCCTGTACCGCACCTCCGGCGACTCCCCGATAGTGGACGCCCTGATCGACGCCGCCGAGTCCGGCAAACAGGTGCTCGTCCTCGTCGAGATCAAGGCGCGCTTCGACGAGCAGGCCAACATCAAGTGGGCCCGCAAGCTGGAGGAGGCGGGCTGCCACGTCGTCTACGGCCTCGTCGGACTGAAGACGCACTGCAAGCTCTCCCTGGTCGTCCGCCAGGAGGGCGACACACTGCGCCGCTACTCCCACGTCGGCACGGGCAACTACCACCCCAAGACGGCCCGGCTGTACGAGGACCTCGGCCTGCTCACCGCGGACCCGCAGGTCGGGGCGGACCTCTCCGACCTGTTCAACCGGCTCTCCGGCTACTCCCGGCGCGAGACCTACCGCCGTCTCCTGGTCGCCCCGAAGTCGCTGCGCGACGGGCTGATCGCCCGGATCAACAAGGAGATAGCCCACCACCGCGCCGGCCGCCCCGCCTACGTGCGGTTCAAGGTCAACTCGATGGTGGACGAAGCGATCATCGACGCCTGCTACCGAGCGGCCCGGGCGGGCGTCCCCGTCGACATCTGGGTGCGCGGGATCTGCGCGATCCGCCCCGGTGTCACCGGGCTCTCCGAGAACATCCGGGTCCGCTCCATACTCGGCCGCTTCCTCGAACACTCCCGCATCTTCTCCTTCGGCAACGGCGGCGAGCCCGAGGTGTGGTTCGGCAGCGCCGACATGATGCACCGCAACCTCGACCGCCGGATCGAAGCCCTGGTCCGGGTCACCGACCCCGCCCACCGCGCCGCGCTCAGCCGACTCCTGGAGACCGGTATGGCCGACACCACCGCCTCCTGGCACCTGGGCCCCGACGGGGAGTGGACCCGCCACGCCACGGACGCGGACGGGCAGCCGCTGCGGCACGTCCAGGAAATGCTCATCGACGCCCGGAGGCGCAGGCGTGCGACGCCCTGACCAGCAGACGACGACCCGGCCCGCGCCGGACGCGGCCCCCGGCCCCGGCCCGGCCTCGCCGCCCGCCGAGGCCACGGGGCCGGAGCGCCTGCCCGACGCCACGGGGGCCGGGGGCCCGACCGCCCCCACCGGGCCGGGACCTTCCGGAACCGGACCCGCCGCCTCCGGTCTCGTCGGGGCCCGCCCCGCCGGGGAGCCGACCGCGGAAGGGGCCCTCGCGCCCTACCTCCGGGGGCAGGCCGCCGACTTCCTGCGCAGCCTGCGCCTGCACCACGAGCACAGCGCCCCGGCGGACGCCGGCGGCCACGACGCCGCCGAAGCCGCCCGCGCACTGCGCCGCGCGGCCCGCCGGATCGGCGGCACCCTGCACACCTTCCGGGCCGCGCTCGACCCGCACTGGGCCGACCACCTCCGCGCCGAGCTGGCCTGGCTCACCGGCGTCCTGGCCCGCGAACACGCCTACGCGAACCGGCTGACCCGGCTCGTCGACGCCCTGCACCGGCTCTCGGGCCCGACCCTCCCCGCCGCCCGGAGCGTCCGCGCCGCCGGGGAGGGCGCCACCGCCGACGCCCAGGGCCGCGCCGCCCTCGGGGTCGGGACCGCACGGGCCGCGGCCCTGCTGGAGCGCCGCCTCACCCTCGCCCGGACCCGGTCCCACTCCGCGGCCCTCCAGGCGCTCGGCTCCTCCCGCTTCCACGCCATCGCCGACGCCGTCGCACTCCTGGCCTCCGAGGTCCCGCCCGCCCCCGGTCCCACGGGCCGGGCCCCCGCCGCGTCCCTCCTGGAGCCCGCCGAACACGCCGAGCAACGCCTGCTCACCGCCGTGGCCGCCCTCCCGCCCGACGACACGGAGCCGTACAACGAGGCGCAGGACGCCGCCTGGCACCAGGCCCGCCTGCTGCTGCGGCTGCACCGGTACGCCCACGAGGTGGTCCTCGGCGCGGCCGACCCGGACCTGACCGCACCCGGCCACGCCCTCGACCTGCACCGGGACGCCGTGGAAGCGGCCGCGGCGGCGGCCGCGGCCGCCCGCACCCCCAGGATCGCCCCGGCCACGGCGTACGCGCTGGGCGTGCTCCACGCCGACCAGCGCCACGAGGTGGAGTCCGCGCGCGCGGCGTTCCGGCAGACCTGGCCGTACGCCACGGCCCTGACGGCCCCATGAGCGGCGACCGGGCGCGCCACGCCCCGGGGGCGCGCACCGCGAAGACCGGCACCGTGCTGGCGGCGGGCTGCGTCCTGTGGCGGCACGCACCGGACGGGGACGGGGTGGAGGTCTGCCTGGTCCACCGCCCCCGGTACGACGACTGGTCCTTCCCGAAGGGCAAGCTGAAACGCGGCGAGAACGCGCGGGACGCCGCCGTACGGGAAGTGCTGGAGGAGACCGGCCACCACTGCACGCCGGGCGCACCGCTGCCGACCTCCCGCTACCCGGTGGAGGGACGGCCCAAGGAGGTCGCCTACTGGGCGGCCGAGGCGACGGGCGGCTCGTTCACCGCCAACGACGAGGTGGACCGCGTCCTGTGGCTGACCCCCGAGGCCGCCCGCGTACGGCTCACCCAGCCCCGCGACGTCCAGCAGCTCACCGCGCTCCTGGACGTCCTGTCCGGGTCCTGATCTCCGGCATCGGGTCGGCCCCGCACCCGCCTGCCCGACACGGTTCACCTGCCGTTCACTCTCCCCCGTCGGCGGCTTCACCTGTTCTGCCTAATTTCGGACGTACACGGTGCGCGGCGACAAGCCACGGCACCCCTCCTCATCGCACGCCGTCGTAGAACGAGACGACCACGGCGGCTCCTGGAAGGAACACCCGAAAGTGAAGCTTCAGCGCAAGAACCGGCTTCGTGCCACCGCGCTCGGTGCCCTCGCCGTCTCCGGCGCCCTGGTCCTCACGGCGTGCGGTTCGGACGACAACAGCAACGGCGGCGCGGCCGGCACCGGCGAGAAGACGACCGCCGCGTCGAACGTGGACTGCGGCAAGGCCAAGGGCCAGCTGCGCGCCTCCGGCTCCAGCGCTCAGAAGAACGCCATGGACCTCTGGGTCAAGAACTACATGGCCGCCTGTTCCGGTGTGGAGATCAACTACAACTCCTCCTCCTCCGGCGAGGGCATCGTCGCCTTCAACCAGGGCACCGTCGGCTTCGCCGGCTCCGACTCGGCGCTGAAGCCCGAAGAGGTCGCCGACTCCAAGAAGATGTGCAAGACCGGCCAGGGCATCAACCTCCCGATGGTCGGCGGCCCGATCGCGATCGGCTTCAAGCTGGAGGGCGTCGACAAGCTCACGCTGGACGCCCCGACCCTCGCCAAGATCTTCGACACGAAGATCAAGAAGTGGAACGACCCGGCGATCGCCGCGCTGAACAAGGGCGTCGACCTCCCGGACAAGGCCATCCAGGCCTTCCACCGCTCCGAGGACTCCGGCACCACGCAGAACCTCGGCAAGTACCTGGGTGCCGCCGCCCCGAAGGACTGGAAGTACGAGGCCGAGAAGAAGTGGCCGGCCCCCGGTGGCCAGGCCGCGTCCGGCTCCTCCGGCGTCGCCGCCCAGGTGAAGCAGGTCGACGGCGCGATCGGCTACTTCGAGCTCTCCTACGCCAAGTCCCAGTCCATCCCGACCGTGGACATCAACACCGGTGGCGCCGCCCCGGTCCAGGCCACCTCGGAGAACGCCTCCAAGGCCATCGCCGCCGCCAAGATCAAGGGCACCGGCAAGGACCTGGCGCTCGACCTCGACTACACCACCAAGGCCGAGGGCGCCTACCCGCTCGTCCTGGTGACGTACGAGGTCGTCTGCGACAGCGGCAACAAGCCCGAGACGCTCGACACGGTCAAGTCCTTCCTCTCCTACACCGCCTCCGACGACGGCCAGAAGATCCTGACCGACGCCGGCTACGCGCCGATCCCGGCCGAGATCAACGCCAAGGTCCGCGAGACCATCGGCTCCCTCTCGTAGCACCGCGGGGCGGCCGGACCGGGCTCCCCGGTCCGGCCGCCCCCGGCCCCGCGTCACCGACGCGGACCACCGACGCGAACCGCCGCCACCGACGCACCCCGTCACCGCCGGCGCGGACCGTCACCGGCAGGCCGGCCCGGCGCACCCCTCCGGACCGGCCCGCCACCCCGACCCACCCGCCCCACTCTCCATCCGGTGCACCGCCGCCAGGGGAGCCCCGGCTCCCCCACACAGACCGGAAAGACCATGGCTTCCACCACACCGATAGACACGCCACCGGCGCCGCCGGTCGACCGCCCCAGCCCCCGGACCACCGGGCGCATGGGCGACAAAGTCTTCCTGGGCCTCTCCCGCGGCTCGGGCATCCTGCTGCTCGTGATCATGGCGTCGATCGCCGTGTTCCTCACGTACCGCTCCGTCATCGCCATCTCGAAGAACGAGGGCAACTTCCTCACCACCTTCGACTGGAACCCGGCCGGCGACCCGCCGGTCTTCGGCATCGCGGTCCTGCTCTTCGGCACGGTCGTCAGCTCGATCATCGCGATGCTCATCGCGGTTCCGATCGCTGTCGGCATCGCCCTGTTCATCTCGCACTACGCGCCGCGCAAGCTGGCCGCCCCCATCGCGTACGTGGTCGACCTGCTGGCCGCCGTGCCGAGCATCGTCTACGGCATCTGGGGCGCCCTGGTCCTGGTGCCGTACCTGGAGGGCCTGAACCTCTGGCTCGACCAGTACATGGGCTGGACGTACGTCTTCGACAAGACCGAGGTCGGCGTCGCCCGCTCCCTCTTCACCGTCGGCATCCTGCTGGCGATCATGATCCTGCCGATCGTGACCAGCGTCAGCCGCGAGGTCTTCCTCCAGGTCCCGAAGATGAACGAGGAGGCCGCGCTCGCGCTCGGCGCCACCCGCTGGGAGGTCATCCGCCTCTCCGTGCTGCCGTTCGGCCGCTCCGGCATCATCTCCGCCTCGATGCTGGGCCTCGGCCGCGCGCTCGGCGAGACGATGGCCGTCGCCACGGTGCTCTCCCCGAGCTTCCTCATCTCGCTGCACGTGCTCAACCCGGGCGGCGGAACGTTCGCCCAGAACATCGCGGCGAAGTTCGGCGAGGCCGACGCGTTCGGGCGGGACGCCCTGATCGCCTCCGGTCTCGTCCTCTTCGTCCTCACCCTGCTGGTCAACGGCGCGGCCCGGCTCATCATCGCCCGCCGCAAGGAGTACTCGGGGGCCAACGCATGAGCCACGCACCCACCGGCGTCATGGAACGCCCGCAGCCCGCACCGCCCTCCCCGAAGAAGAGCAGCCTCGGCAGCCGCTCGCTCCCCCGCCTCGCGCCGCTCGGCTTCGCCGTCGTCTCGGTCGCGCTCGGCGTCGGCCTCTCGCTGGCCGCCGGCTGGGAGAGCCGCATCCAGTGGGGCCTGATCTCGGCCCTGTTCTTCCTGGTCATCTCCTACGTCGCCACGACGGTCGTCGAGAACCAGCGCCAGGCCAAGGACCGTCTCGCCACCAGCGTGATGTGGGTCTGCTTCCTGGCCGCCGTCGTCCCGCTCGCCTCGCTGCTCTGGACGACGATCGTCCGCGGCGCCGAGCGCCTGGACGGCTACTTCCTCACCCACTCGATGGCCGGTGTGCTCGGCTCCGAGGCCAGCGGCGGCGTCTACCACGCGCTGATCGGCACCCTGGAGCAGGTCGGCATCGCCACGGTGATCTCCGCCCCGCTCGGCCTGCTGACCGCCGTCTACCTCGTCGAGTACGGCAAGGGCTCGCTGGCCAAGGCCGTCACCTTCTTCGTCGACGTGATGACGGGCATCCCGTCCATCGTCGCCGGTCTCTTCATCCTGTCGATCATGCTGATCGCCGACCTGGAGCCGTCCGGCCTGATGGGCGCCCTCGCCCTGACCATCCTGATGATCCCCGTCGTGGTCCGCTCCACCGAGGAGATGCTCAAGCTCGTCCCGAACGAGCTGCGCGAGGCGTCCCTCGCCCTCGGCATCCCGAAGTGGCGCACCATCCTGAAGGTGGTCCTGCCCACCGCGATCGGCGGCATCACCACGGGCGTCATGCTCGCCATCGCCCGCATCGCCGGTGAGACCGCGCCGATCATCCTCCTGGTCTTCGGCAGCCAGCTGATCAACACGAACCCCTTCGAAGGCGCCCAGTCCTCGCTGCCGTTCTACATCTACGAGCAGTACAAGATCGGCGAGGCCGCGTCCTACGACCGCGCCTGGGCAGCCGCCCTGGTGCTGATCGCCTTCGTCATGATCCTGAATCTGGTGGCCCGCGGCATCGCCCGCTGGAAGGCCCCGAAGACCGGTCGCTGACGCGGCCACAGCGACCTCCCGAAAGAAGCAGTGATTCCCATGGCCAAGCGCATCGACATCAGCGGCCTCACCGCCTACTACGGCAGCCACAAGGCGATCGAGGACATCTCGATGACCGTGGAGCCCCGCTCCGTGACCGCCTTCATCGGCCCGTCCGGCTGCGGCAAGTCCACCTTCCTGCGCACCCTGAACCGGATGCACGAGGTCACCCCCGGCGGCCGCGTCGAGGGCAAGGTGCTGCTGGACGACGAGAACCTCTACGCCTCCAACGTCGACCCGGTCACCGTGCGCCGCACGGTCGGCATGGTCTTCCAGCGCCCGAACCCCTTCCCCACCATGTCGATCTTCGACAACGTGGCGGCGGGCCTGCGGCTGAACGGCAGCTACCGCAAGAGCGAGCTGACCGACGTCGTCGAGAAGTCCCTGCGCGGCGCGAACCTCTGGAACGAGGTCAAGGACCGCCTCAACAAGCCCGGCTCCGGCCTCTCCGGCGGCCAGCAGCAGCGCCTGTGCATCGCCCGCGCCATCGCGGTCGAGCCGGACGTCCTGCTGATGGACGAGCCGTGCTCCGCGCTCGACCCGATCTCGACCCTCGCCATCGAGGACCTGATCGGCGAGCTGAAGGAGCGCTTCACGATCGTCATCGTGACGCACAACATGCAGCAGGCGGCCCGCGTCTCGGACCGCACCGCGTTCTTCAACCTCGCGGCGGTCGGCAAGCCCGGCCGGCTCATCGAGATAGACGAGACCGAGCGGATCTTCTCCAACCCCTCGGTCCAGGCCACGGAGGACTACATCTCCGGCCGCTTCGGCTGAGCCGCCCCGGCCCGGCCACCTGGCCGGGCCCCGGCTCCCCGCCCCCGATACGGCCTTGCGGTGCTGCATGGCGGTGCCACCACAAGGCGAAAGGGTCCGCCCCCGTTCTCGTACGAGAACGGGGGCGGACCCACACGTGTCAGCAGCCGGACGCCACCGCTCAGCCGAAGAGCAGCAGGACCGCCCCGTAGCTCAGCGCGGCGACCAGGGCCGCGGCGGGCATGGTGATGAACCAGCCCAGGATGATGTTCTTGGCGACGCCCCAGCGCACGGCGTTCACCCGCTTGGTCGCGCCGACGCCCATGATCGCGGAGGTGATGACGTGCGTCGTGGAGATCGGGGCGTGGAACAGGAACGCCGAACCGAACATGATCGACGCGCCGGTCGTCTCGGCCGCGAAGCCCTGCGGCGGGTCCAGCTCGATGATCTTGCGGCCGAGGGTCCGCATGATCCGCCAGCCGCCCGCGTACGTGCCCAGGGAGAGCATCACGGCGCAGGCGATCTTGACCCAGACCGGGATCTCGTCGTTCGGGCCCTCGACGTCGGCGATGACCAGGGCCATCACGACGATGCCCATCGTCTTCTGCGCGTCCTGGAGGCCGTGGCCGAGCGCCATGCCCGCCGCCGAGACCGTCTGCGCGATCCGGAAGCCGCGCTTGGCCTTGTGCGGGTTGGCCTTCCGGAACATCCACATGATGCCGACCATCACCAGATAGCCGACGACCAGGCCGATGATCGGGGAGAGGAACATCGGGATGACGATCTTCTCGACCACACCGGACCAGATGACGTCCGTCCCGCCGGCCAGCGCCGCCCCGACCATGCCGCCGAACAGGGCGTGCGAGGACGAGGAGGGGAGGCCGTAGTACCAGGTGACGAGGTTCCAGATGATCGCGCCGACCAGCGCCGCGAACAGGATGCCCATCCCCTTCTGCCCGACGGGCGTGGCGATGAGGCCCTCGCTGACGGTCTTGGCGACCCCCTGGCCCAGGAAGGCGCCGGCGAGGTTCATCACCGCCGCCATCGCCAGAGCCGCACGCGGGGTCAGCGCCCGGGTGGAGACCGAGGTGGCGATGGCGTTCGCCGAGTCGTGGAAGCCGTTCGTATACGTGAAGCCGAGCGCGACACCGATGGTCACGATCAGCGCAAAGGTGTCCACGAGGTTCAGGACTCCTTGACCGCGATGGTCTCCACGGTGTTGGCGACGTGCTCGAACGCGTCGGCCGCCTCTTCCAGCACATCCACGATCTGCTTCAGCTTGAGCACCTCCATGGCGTCGTACTTGCCGTTGAAGAGGTGGGCCAGCAGCTTGCGGTGGATCTGGTCGGCCTGGTTCTCCAGACGGTTGACCTCGATCCAGTACTCCGTGAGGTTGTCCATGGTCCGCAGCCCGGGCATGGCCTCGGCGGTCAGCTCCGCCGCCCGCGCCAGCACCTCGATCTGCTGCTCGACGCCCTTGGGGAGCTCCTGGACCTGGTAGAGGACGACCAGGTCGACGGCCTCCTCCATGAAGTCCATGATGTCGTCGAGCGAGGACGCCAGGTTGTAGATGTCCTCGCGGTCGAACGGCGTGATGAAGGAGGAGTTCAGCTGGTGGAAGATCGCGTGGGTGGCATCGTCCCCCGCGTGCTCCGCTGCCCGCATACGCTCCGCGATCTCGACTCGGGAGGCAGAATCCGCCCCGAGCAGTTCCATCAGGAGCTTCGAGCCCGTGACAATGTTGTCCGCTGATGCGGAGAACATGTCGTAGAAGCTCGTCTCCCTGGGGGTCAGACGAAAGCGCACGTGGGGTCCTCGGGGTGCTTTGGATTCGGTCAGGCTGATGCTAGGCGCATCATCCGGCCACGGCTAACCGGCGTTGTTCAGTGTCGCCCATCGACCACCGCGATCAGCACGGGCCCCCGTCACGTTTCCACGGGATTCGTTACGATATACCCGCCAGGGGTATAAGAGGGCGTATGAGGACAACGGGAGGACGCAGATGACCACGACCGGGACCACGGGGGCGGAAGCGGCGGGCGCGACAGCCCCGGACGCGGGGGCGACGGCATCGGTGGACATCGTCACCGACCACGACCGCGGCATCCACGGCTACCACCACCAGAAGGACGAACACCTCAAACGGCTCCGCCGCATCGAGGGCCAGATCCGCGGCCTCCAGCGCATGGTCGACGAGGACGTCTACTGCATCGACATACTCACCCAGGTGTCGGCCTCCACGAAGGCGCTCCAGTCCTTCGCCCTGCAACTGCTGGAGGAGCACCTGCGCCACTGCGTCGCGGACGCGGCCGTCAAGGGCGGCGACGAGATCGACGCGAAGGTCGAGGAGGCCACGAAGGCCATCGCCCGCCTGCTCCGCACCTGATCTCAGCCCCGGATGCCCCGGTACGGGGTGACGCGGGTACGGGGTGACGCGGAAATCCCGGACGTCACCCCGGCCGGACACGGCGGCACACGGATTCGAACGTCACCGGGTACCGGCCACGGCGCCACCCGGCCCCGCGCGTCATCTCCGCCGGGAGCCCTGCCGGGGGACCGCCGCCCAGCACTCCGCACCCCGGACGTCGAGCACTTCGTCGATACGGTCGGGGCTGAGGCGCTCCTCCCCGGCCGCCGACGCGGCGATCATCAGCTCGCCGCACAGCTCGATCTCGGCGAGGGCCACACGGTCCTGAGCGTTCGGAGTCCTGAGCGTCACCACCTGCGTCACCTCTCCCTGCCGTTCTCTCCACCGTCCCGCGACCGTTCACCGGCCCCTGACGCACCGGCTTCCCAGCCTAGGGAACGCGGTACGCGCCCCGCATGGCACGGACGGGCCATTTGCGCCCCCTCCCAACCGGCCCCCGCCGCCCCGCTCGTTCCGCCCACCCCGCGCCCCCTCAGCCCTGCCGGATACGGCCGGTGTAGATGGCGTCCTCGTCCGGCAGCGCCACCGTGACCGGGAGCCCGAACCCGTACAGCAGCAGCGTCGAGACCACCGACACCTCGGGGCCCTCGGAGGAGAAGGTGAAGCGGTGCCGGACCTTCCGCAGCCGGCCGTCCTCGTCGAGGTAGGCGTCGAACGGGACGGCGTCCTTGCTGAACCCTTTCGCCGCCGCGCCGAGCGCCCCGCGCGACTGCGGCGACGCGGCGCGCGCGGCCCGGCCCAGGTCGGCGACCCCCCGGTAGTGATGCACCGTCACCCCGGCCAGCTCGGACTTCCCCACGTACGTCACGTCGGCCGCGCCGCGCAGCAGTTCGGCCGCCGCCATCGGGTCGGTGACCCCGCCGGTGACGAGGTTGCCGTCCTTCAGCGCGGTCGTGTCGATCCTGACCCATTTGCCGTCGGGCACCCCGGCGCCGCGGTTCTTCATGTACAGCGCTCCGGGGGTCAGCAGCTCGGTGATCGGCCGGTGCCCGTCCGCCCCGGCGGCGCCCTCGGGCAGCACCACCTTGATCCGCCCCAGCTGCCTGCGGAAGTCGTACGCCCCCTGCCCGCGGATCGTCACCCGCGTCCCGCCGGCCGTCGTCTCCATGGACGTACGGGTCTCCGCGCCGCCCGCCGCGACGAGGACGTCCGCCGCCCGGCCGAGCAGATCGAGCGGGCGCTCGGCGGCCACGGAGCGCTGCCCGGAACCGTCGCCCGTGCCGCCCGCACCGCCCCCGCCGAAGCAGCCGGCGGTGACCGCGATCGCCCCGGTCACGGCGAGGGCGCGCACAGCACGGGCCCCGCCTCCGTCCCTGTACCGCTGCACCGCCATCGCCTGCCTACCCCCAACGACTACCGCCCGGCCGAGCCCCGCACCCGCTCCGCCTAACGACCGCCGCCGTCCCCCGTCACGCCGCCCCCGTGGCACAGGCCGTCCGGAGGGGGCCCGCACCCGCCCGTACCCCCATACGGCGGCCGCGGCCAGTACCGTGGTCGGGTGCATGAGGATCCCCCCGCCCCGGCCCGCACCACCACCGCCCCGCGCACCCCCGTCCGGACCGCTCCGGCCCCTGTGACGCCCGCCGTCGCGCCGCCGGCTCCGGCCCGTACGGCGACGGGGCCGACGCCCGAATCCCCGGATGCCTCCCACCCCGGTCCACCGGGCGGGCACGCCACCACGACGATCGAGCGCGGCTCGTTCTGCCTGGCCCGCTGCACCTGCGGCTGGGCGGGGCCGGCCCGCAGATCCCGCGACCGGGCCCGTACCGACGCCGCCGAACACCTCACCGCCCCCTGACCGACGCCGACCCGCGCCGGACCCCTACCGCCGACCCGGCCCGTACGGCCCCGTGCGGCACGGCCCGGTCCGTGCGGCCCCGGCCCGTGGAGCACGAGGCCGTACAGCACGGCCCCGTGCTCCACGGACCGCTACAGCACGATCCCCCGGGCGCTGGAAGCATCCGGGGGATCGGAAGAAGCGGGGACCGGACGGGAGGGGTGCCCGGTCCGGGACCGTCCGTCAGGCGGCCAGGTCCTTCTCCCCCGGATCACCGCGCCGGGAGCCCGGCCGGGGCTCGGGGATGCCGTGCGCACCGTCCTGCCCGCCCCGCCCGTCCGCGGACGCGGCGTCGGCGTCCTCCGCCCGGACGAGCCAGCCGACGCGCGGCGAACGGGCGATCGCCGCCATCAGCGGGGTCAGCAGGGCCATGGCGAGCGGGGCCAGCAGCAGGGCGACGGCCGTGCCGAGGGCGAACCCGCCGATCACGTCGGTCGGGTAGTGGACACCCATGTAGACGCGGCTGAAACCGGCGAAGAGCGCGAGCCCGATCGCGGCGAAGCCGAACTTCCGGTTGGCCACGAAGATGCCGACCGCGATGCCCATCGCCAGGGTGGAGTGGTCGCTGACGAACGAGAAGTCCGTCTTGCCGTGGATCAGGACCTCGAGACCTTCGTGGTCGTTGAAGGGCCGCGGCCGTTCGACGAAGCCGCGGATCGGGATGTTGATGAGGATGGCGATCGCTGCGGCGAGCGGTGCCCAGACGATGGCAGCGGCGGCGGCCACCGCGTCCTCGGCCGTACCCCGCTTGCGCATGCTCCACCAGCACCACAGGCCGACCAGGACCAGACCGAACATGATCCCGTACTCGCCGACGAACTCCATGACCCGGTCGAACCAGGTCGGAGCGGCCTTCGCGAGGCCGTTGATGTCGTAGAGCAGACCGACGTCCGGGTTCGACCCGTCGAGTTCGAGTCCAGCCATCAGCTACGGCCCCTTGCCTTGTCTGCTTCATCTGTTGCGACGCGCGTCCTTGCCCGCCGCCGTGGTCGAACCCCCGTGTCCGGTGCGATCCGTTACCGCACTGCACCGCATCGCATGGTCAGTGCGCGTGCCGTTCCCGTTGCCGTACCCGTCCAGGGAACGGCCCGGCCGTCGCGTGCGTTCCGCTCTCCACCGAATGATCACCATGACGTTATCGAAGAGTGACTCGTCGTCGCAGCTCAGGGCCCAGGCTTCACGGAGCGTTCCGACCACGGCCGACTGCCCGTCAGAGCCCTTCGCCACTCCGGAAGCGCACGAGACATGGATCACCCCGCGGGCAGATCGGTCGGCAGGGCGGCGGCACCGTCCTTGGTGACCCGCGTCGCACCGAAGTAGTCCGGGGTGTCGATCTTGTCGAACCGGATGACCGCCCCGGTGAACGGCGCGTTGATCATATAGCCGCCTCCGACGTACAGACCGACGTGCCGGATGGCGCGCGAGTTCGTCAGGTCGTCGGAGAAGAACACCAGGTCCCCCGGAAGCAGCTCGTCGCGCGAGGGGTGCGGTCCGGCGTTGTACTGATCGTTCGCAACGCGCGGCAGCTCGATGTCCACCGTCCGGTACGCGGCCTGGGTCAGCCCGGAACAGTCGAACCGCCCCTGCTGCTCCGGCGTACCGTTCCCGCCCCACAGATACGGCGTGCCGAGCTTCTTCTGGGCGAAGTAGATGGCCCCGGCGGCCTGCCGGGAGGGCGCGACCCGGCCGACGGGCCGGGCGAAGCTCTTCTCCAGCGAGCGGATGATCCTGACGTAGTTCTGCGTCTCCTTGTAGGGAGGCACACCGCCGTACTTGATCACCGCGTACGCGCCGGCGTTGTACGCGGCGAGCATGTTGCTCGTCGGATCACCCGGCACCTTCTTCACGTACCCGGCGATCTCGCAGTCGTACGAGGCGGCCGAGGGGATCGCGTCGGCGGGGTCCCACACGTCCCGCTTGCCGTCGCCGTTGCCGTCGATCCCGTGCGTGGCCCAGGTGCCGGGGATGAACTGGGCGATGCCCTGCGCGGCGGCGGGACTCCGGGCACGCGGGTTCCAGCCGCTCTCCTGGTACAACTGCGCCGCCAGCAAGGCCGGGTTGATGGCGGGGCAGAGGTTGCCCCACTTCTGCACCAGCCCCTGGAACCGCGCCGGCACCGCCCCCTTGGCCAGCGCGACGGCACCACCGCCGCCCGTCCCGGCGAGCCCGGCGGCGGCGGAGTACGTACCGACGACGAGCAGCGCCAGGAAGCACATGACCATGCCGACGCCGATGCCACCGAACACCCAGTATTTCCGCACCCCTCAACCATCCCCCATCGGGGCGTGCTTCAGAGTCGTTTTCGAGGGTGTGTACGAGTCATCCGCGGCACACCACCGGCGCACCCGAAGCACACGGGGGCGTCGACGGCTCACCGGCACCAGCAGTGACGAGCCCTCGGCCACCGCCGACCGGGGGGCGGCGGCCCACCTCACCGGGCGCGACACGTGACGACCCCTCAGCCGCCGTCCCCCGACCAGAAGTCGGAGCGGACGTTGGGACGGGGCAGCGGGTAGACGTCCTCGTACGCGGGCCCGTTCGGCTCGGAGGCGGGAGCGGCGACCTCCGACTCCTTCACGCACGGGCTGTCGGCCTCCAGGAACGCCTGCCCCTTCCCCCGGAAGGAGACACTGACACCGAATCCGCTCCGGGTGACCGCGTAGACCGCCGGGAACTTCTCGTCCTTGTTGACCGCCTTGATCCGGTAGCCGTTCGTCCGCCAGTACGTCTCCGCACGGTCCAGGAATGTCTGGCGCAGCTCGGGCGAGACGACGGTCATGACGGTCCGGCGGCGGGTCACCCCGCAGGCGCGGGTGGTGGTCGGCCCGTGCGCCCACTGCACCTCGGGGTCGATGCCCTCGAGGACGGCGTCCAGCATGGCATCGGACTCCTCGGCGGCCTCCTGCATATCCATGCCCTTCTCCTTCTCCTTCCCCGTCTCCTTCCCGCTCCCCGCCCCGCTCTCCGCCCCGCTCTCCTGCCCCGTGCTCACGTCGCCCGCGCGCGGGCCGCTCCCGCTCCCGCATCCGGACAGCGGAACCCCCAGGGCCAGGACCACCGCGACGAGGGGCAGGACCCGCTTCGCTCGCCTCACTTCGGTTCCTCCATCTTGAGCCGGTCGGCGTTGCCCGACACGATCAGGGCGATGCTGTCCGCGGACACGGCGTCGCGCTCCGGGCTGAAGTAGTTCGAGTGCGAGTCCAGACTGATACCGCCGCCGCTGACCAGCGGGGGACCGTCCGCCACCGGGAAGCGCCGCGCCCCGAACGCCTTGCTCGCCGGATCCTTCCCGAACCACAGGTCGTCGTCACCCGGATCGGCCAGATCGCCGGCCAGGTACGCCCCGCCGGGCCCGCCCAGGGCCATCCCGATCCCGCCCACCACGACCTGGGTCTTCGACGGCAGCTTGGTCACCGGATCGTTGGCGGCTGCCCCGACGAAGACGTGCTCGCTGCCGACGCCGAGGTCCACGGCGTGGTCGACGCCGACGCCCGGACTGCCGACCAGGATGATGTCGTCGACTCCGGGTATCCCACCGGGCCGAGCAGCCGCGGCGCCCACGGTCCGGGACCCGTAGGAGTGCCCGATGGCGGTCAGATGCGGGTCCTTGTTCTGGTTGGTCACGGAGATCCCGTCCATGAAGTCGCGGTAGGCCGCCCCGCCCTTCTCGGCACGCCCGGTCCCCATGACGGCGAAGTAGCCCGCCGCCCCGTCCTTGTCCGGCAGCTGCGGCGCGTCGTACCCGAGCCAGACGATGGACGCCGTCGACTCGTCGTACCCCTGCGCCCCGATCGCGGTGTCCCGCGCCCGCCCGAGGTCGTTCTTGGCGAACTCCTCGTCGAGCGAGGTGTTGAGCCCCGGTACGTACGCCGACACGTGCCGTGAGGCGTCCGGGTTGCCGAAGGAGACGATGGCCCGTCCGTTGCCCTCGTCCCCGATCCCGATGAGGTACAGGGGCGGCTTCCCGTTCTCGTCCACCTGCCGCTGGATCTCCCGCAGCCCGGCCAGCTGGTCGCGTGCCTTGTCGGTGTCGACCCCCTCCAGCTTGTCGATCAGCGCCGGCAGGTTGCGGCGGTTGGCGGCGTCGCGGGCGAGGACCGGGATGCCGTCGAGGTTGCCGATCCGCTCCGGCACCAGCTCGATGTACCGCTCCCGCTCCTCCGGCGAGAGCCCGTCCCACCATGCCTTGCGCCCGGCGGGCGTCACGTCGAGCGGTATCCGCTCGCTCAGGTGCGCACGCTCGGCGTCCCGCACCTCGGCGTCGACCCGCGCCCCGGACCCGGGTATCGCCATCCCGGCGCCGGCGCCCCCGACGGCCTTGTTCCAGTCCCGGGCCGCACCGATGTAGTCGCCCCGCGCCCACTTCTCCTGTGCGCCACGGGTGTCGCGCTCCCAGGCGTCGACGATCCTCCGCCCGGTCTCCCCCGGCCGCAGAACGGCGTCGGCGACCCCGTGGACGTCACCCCCGAGCCCGTCCCCGATCAACCCGCCGAGGAACCCGCCACCGTGCGGACCGGCGGGTCTACCCGCGTCAACCGGAACGATGAAGTCGGCAGGAGGGAGGGCGGCGCGGTCCTGAGGGGAGCCGGGTCCGGCCAGAGACCCGGCGGGGCCGCCACCCCCGGCACGGCCGGGACTTCCGGTACCCTCCGTGCCTCCGAGGCTTCCGGTACCTCCGGTGCTTCCCGTACCGCTGGTGCTTGCGGTGCCTTCGGTGCCGCTGGTGCTTGCGGTGCCTTCGATGTTTCCCGTACCGCCGGTGCCGACGGTGCCGCCCGTGCTTGCGGTATCTCCGGCGCCTTCGGCACCTCCGCCGGTCGCGGCCCCTCCGATGCCTCCGACGTCACCGCTGGTTCCGGTGCTGCCGGTACCACCGGTGAGGCTGGACTCGTCGCCTCCACCACCGTCGGCCCCCCTGCTGCCGCCCGTACCGCTGTCCGTACCGCCGTCGGCATCCCCGCCCCCGGCCACGACGTCGTGCCCCGGCGCCGGGCACGAACTTCCGGTCAGTTCGCAGATCGCCGCCCTGATTTCGGCAGTGAGCTGCCTGCCGGTACCGGTGGCCATCAGCCCGCCGACGAGGGCGACGACGATCAGGACGAGACCGAGGTACTCCAAGGCGGTCTGCCCGCCGTCACGGCGGAACTTCATCATCCGGGCGACGCTGAACAGCCGCTGCTCGTGACGCTGTTCCGGAGTGCTGCGGAACCACCGGCGGCTCTCCGGCCGGCACAGCAGCACGAGGACGGTCACCGGCATCACCAGCCGCGCCACCCCCGCGAGCCCGGCCCCGCCGCCACCCAGCTCCGCGAGCGCGCCGAGAGCGATCCACGCCTGCACGGAGAGGAGCCCGTACCAGACCCGCACGCCGCCCTGACGTACGTACAGCGACAACACGAAGGCGGCGGCACCGGGTAACGAGGCGTAGAGCACCAACCCGAGGAGGTACCCGTCGACCGCATCCACCGAGGACGCCGCCGAGAGAGCCCTGACGACGCCCACCAGGGTGGCGACGAAGAGAACATGCAGCAGGACGAGCACCGCCTGCAACGGCCGCGGCATCAACTGCCCGCCCGAACCCACCACGGCAGCGCCTACATCGACACCGACAGGAACCGCGCTTCTTCGTATGCCGGACAAGAGCAGTCCCCTACCTCGTGAGTGGGCGGAACGGGCGACAGATCAGTCACTCCACGTATGCGACCACACGGGCGGGGCCCCGACATGGGCCCCAGGACCCATTGGAGGGCTCAAACTGCTTCCACGAAACCAGAGTTGGACCAGGCGTCCTCGCTCACGATCCGGCCCCCACCGCCTCGGAGGCACCTGCGGACCAGAAGTCGGAGTGGATGTTGGGGCGGGGGATGAACTCCATGCCCTCGTACAGCGGTGCCGTCGCCTGGCTGGTGGAGTCCTGCACTTCCGACTTCTGGACACAGGGCGTATCCACCTGGAAGAACGCTTGGCCCTTGCCTCCGATGCGAAGACTCATGCGGTACCCATCATTGGTCCGCGCATAGATGGCGGGGAACTCAGAACTGTTGTTCACTGCCGTCATTTGGTATCCGCTCTTACGCCAGAACCGATCGACCAGCCCGAGGAAGCTTCCTCTCCGCTCGGCCGAGATGTCCGTCATGACAACGCGCCTTCGTGTAACCTCGCACCGCCCCGTCGAGGTGAAGCCATGAGTCCAATGCACTTCCGGACGAATCTTCCGAAAAACCGCGTCAAGAATCGCATCGGACCGCACTGCGGCATCTTGCATATCCACGTAACTATCTTCTTTCTTGGCGCACCCCGCCAATAAGATGCCGACCGCGAGAATCAGCACCGGTGTTCGCATGTACAGCTTCACCTCGGCCGCTCCTGTTTGACTTCGTGTCCGCGTCCAGCAGCAATCAGCGCAATGCTGCCAGCAGACGAGGAGTCCAATTCAGGATCGAAATACTGCGAATGCGCGTCGAACGAAAGCGGCGGCCCCGGATCTACTGCGAAGCGGCGCCCTCCGAACTCCTCACTCGCCGGATCCGTCCCGAACCAGAGATCGCCACCACCGCCGTTCGTCAGGTTCCCCGCCAGAGAACCGACCGGACCCAGGGCATGCCCAAGTCCCGAGATCACCGCACGATCGCTTGCCGGGAGCTTGGTCACCACGTCGTTCTCCGCTGCACCTACGTACACGTGCCCCCTTCCCACTCCAAGATCTTCAGCATGATCCACACCCACACCAGGGCTGCCGACCAGGACAATGTCCGTCACACCAGGGATCCCTCCTTCCTCCTGCGTCGCCGCCCCGACTGTTCGTGACCCGTAGGAATGCCCGATAGCCGTTAGGTTCGGATCAGCGTGATCGTTCGACGCCACTAAGCCGGCCATAAATCCGTTGAAGGCATGACCACCGGTCTTCGCGGGCCCCGATCCGGCAACAGCTAAACTACTCCAGCCATCGGGGCTCTGCGGTGCGTCATATCCGAGCCAAGTGATCACGGCACTTGAATGATCAATCTCCCGTGCTGCGCCAGCAGTATCCCGTGCCCGCTTCAGATCCCCCTCAGCGAACTCCCTGTCCAACGACGTATTCAACCCCGGCACATAAGCAGCCACATTCCGCGACGTATCCGGGTTCCCGTACGAGACGATCGCTCGTCCATTGCCCTGGTCGCCGATGCCGAGCAGATACATCGGTGGCTCTCCCGGCTTCGTCCCCGCCCGCAACTGTCGGTCGATCTCCCGCAGCGCGGCGAGCTTGGTCGCCGCGTCCTCGCCGTCCTGGCCCTCCAGCTTCCCGATCAACAGGCGCAGGTTGTCCCGGTTCGCCGCGTCCCGTACCAGGGCCGGGATCCCGTCCAGGTTGCCGATCTGATCCGGGTACACCGCGAGGTACTCCTCGCGCTGCTCATCCGTCAGGCCCGCCCACCACGCCTTGCGTTCCGTCGGGCTCGCGTCGTGCGGAATGGCGTCCTTCAGGTAGCTGCGCGCCGCCTGCCGTACCGCCGCCGCGTCGGCCGCCGCGTCCGTCCACGTCGCCGTAGAGACGCCGAGGCCCTCCTGTGCCTTCAGCGACCGCAGGATCCTGGCGTACCGCCAGTCCGCATCAGCGGCCTCCCGTACGGCCTGCGCCACCCGGTCCGCGATGTCCTGGGCCTTGCCCGCGTTCGGGTTGGGCGCGACGAGACCCGAAGGGGCGACCATGCCCGGATTCGGGACCCCGGTGGCCGTCCCGCCCGGCAGCGGCTTCCCGTCGGCCAGGCCCTCACCGGCCGCGGGGTACGTCACCGACCCGTCCGCGTGCACCGTGAACCGCAGCGCCGCCGCATCGTCCAGCGCACCCTGCAACACCCGTTGATGGGCCTTGATCTCGTGGGCCAGGCTGTTCAGCGTGGTCCGCAACAGCCCGCACTCCGTATAGATGTACTGAAAGTTCGTCCCCAGCCTGCGCAGCCGCCACACGGCAGCGTCGACCGCCTCACCCTTCTGTGTTTCGCGCAGACCGGGCAGGAGCCGGCCCTCGACCCGGTCGCGGGCCGCATCGGCGCGGTTGCTCACCCGCCCCCAGCCGTCCGCCGCCTGCTCCAGCTCGGCGCACTTCACCTCACGTAATGCGGCCCAGGTCAGTGCGGAGCCCGTACCGCCGATCCGGCCGCTCACGACGCACCGCCCCCGTTCGGCATCACGGAAGGCGTCTTCACGCCGTCGAAGCCGCTTCTCACCGCCTCGTTGGAGCGGGACTGCCCCCGGACGGCTGCCCTCATGTTCCCGGCCAGGCTTCCGCACTCGCCGCGCGCCTGCTCGATGCGGCGCTCCCACGAGGCGCGCACCACGCCCAGCTCGGCCAGCGCGGCCAGGGCTCCGCCGCCTGCGGTCAGGCCCTGGTGGGCGGAACCCAGTTCCGCCCTCACCGGACCGAGGTGCGCCACCAACTGGTCGGCGCCATCGGCGGCCCGCAGCCACGGGCCACGGCTGTGCCGCAGATCGCCACCCCCTCCCGCACCCGGCACCCCCGCCGGCCCCACGGATCCTGGAACCCCCGCCGGACCCGCTGCCCCCACCGGCCCCGGCGCCCCCGCCGCTCCGACCGGCGGCCACAGCTGCTCCGATCCGCCGTTCGGCTGCCCGACCTCGGTCACTCCGCCCACGCCACCCACACCGCTCACCCCGTTCTCTCGATCGTGGAGCGGCACTGTGCCAAATCGGCGCTGCGCGACATGCCGTACGTCAACACCCCGTACACCGCGCTCCGGACGTACGTGGTCCCGTGGTTCCCGGCCCGGACGAGCGGGAACGCCGTTCCTGCCGGACCGCGCGGTTCACCCGAACGATGGGCAGGCGCTCCGGCGTGCGATCCGCGCGGCGCAGCTGGTCACGCTGCTCTCCCCCGGCCCGGTACGGCGGTGGGACGAAATGTTGCCCCCGTGGCCGCCGGTCATCGGCGGCCGCCCACCCGTGCGCCGGGGGCCGCCGTCGTACCGGGAAGCCGTCGAAGCCCTCGCGCTGACCGCGATCGGGGCCGCCAGCCGTGGTGGCGGACGCGCCCCCACCCGGACACGGTCCCCGTCGGCATCCTCCGGGTCGGCGTCAGCTACCAGCCGTCGGTTCTCCGGACCCGCCGCCCGGAGCCGGCGCCCTCTCCTGCTACCGCCGCACGACCACCGCCGCTCGCGCCCGCGTCGGCTTCCCGCAGCGCGCCGGCCCGAACAGGTTGCCGACCGGCGCACCGAGGGCTCTCGAACGGCGCATCCGAACACGCCGTGCTCCGTGAACGCTGCGACCGCATCCGGAACCCGTGGCCGCCGTCGTTGCTCCTGGTCACACCCCGTGATACACAGAGTGACCAGGTGTGCGTATGAGGAGTTGGGACGAGCCGCAGGTCAGGGTGCCCGCCCCGGTCAAACGTGCGAGATCCGGGTAAAGAGACCCCGGAAGGCGTCGTGCGAGCGCGGTTTCATCAGCGAAGATAGAAGGCGACCCGTGTCGGCCGGCACGGGCAGCGAACTACCCAACAGGGGCGGTGACTTACATGATCCTGGCAGCAGAGAAGGGCGACATCACCACCATCATCGGCGGAATCGCTCCGGACTGGGGGCCGTTCGGGACGCTGGGCAACGAGGCGCGCATCATGATCGAGGTGGTGATGGCCATCGCCATCCTGCTCTGCCTCGGCATCGCGATCTGGGGCGCTGCGAAGCAGCGGATCGGCGCGACGGCCCTGCGCGACACGTTCAGCGCGGAGCAGGGCAAGGGCCTGATCGTGGCCGGGCTGACCGGGGTCTTCATCATCGGCTCCCTGGGAACCTTGTTCACCATCGTGTACGGAATGGCCGTCTGACCCGCAGTCGGCCATTCCGCTCCGGGCCGTCCCAGCCCGTCCCCCACCGTCCGCCCGTCGTGCCCACCGACTGAGGTCGCGTTTCCCTGATGTCGAGTCACCCCACCGCGTTCGAGCGGCAACCAGCACAGCCGGCGCCGTCCTGCGCGGTTCCGCACACGACCGAGGGAGCGAACGCGGCATGAGTCCCGGTGACGAGCACGACTACCGTTCCGCGGACCGCGGGGGACGCTCGGACGACCCGTACAGCACGCTCGGCGGCACCCGCCAGACCCGCACCAGGCTGCCCGAGAGCGATGCGGGCCGTCCCCAGGCGCGCCCCGCCCGGAACTCCCGTTCCCTGGTGATGATCGTCGGCATCGTGGTCCTCCTCATCGCCGCCCTCGCCTTCGCCAACCGCGGCGGTGGCAGCGAGGACGACGCCTCACCCGGCGCCAAGGGCCGCGGCGGTGCGGGAAGCGCCCCCACCGCCGCCACCGGCACCAAGCCCGTCCAGGGCAAGAACGGCACGATCCCCTCCGGCTTCGCCCGCGACGAGCAGGGCGCGCAGAGCGCGGCGGCGAACTACGCGGTGGCGCTCGGGTCCGCAGAGATGTTCAACGCCGAAACCCGCCGCGGCATCATCGATGCCACGCACGATCCTGCGGTGGTGTCGAAGCTCCAGGCCGATCTCGATGCCGCCTATTCGCCCTCCTTCTACGCGAACGTCGGCCTCACGGAGGACGGAACCCCGCCCCCAGGGCTCACTTTCGTCTCAAGGACCGTGCCGGTCGGCACCAAGGTCGTCGAGACGAACGAGGACACGGCCACGGTCGAGGTCTGGTGCACCGGACTGGTCGGACTGGCCGGAGAAGGGGCCACGAAGCCCGTCACCGGCACATGGTTCACCATCACCCAGAAGCTCAAGTGGACTGCTGGGGACTGGAAGATCTCTTCGTCGAGCCAGACGGAAGGGCCGACGCCGGTCAACGGGGACAACCGTGCCTCGACAGCTGACGACATGGCAGACGCGGTCGACGGATACGGAGGCTTCACCTATGCCCGATAGCCAACGGTTCCGCAGGCTGATGCGGACCGGTATCTCAGCCGTCCTCCCTGCGCTCGCGATCGGCACGGCACCGCGAGCGACCGCCGCCCCGACGCCCACCCCGACCCCGTCGCCAAGTGGCAGCGAAAACCCCTGCGACCTCATCGTGGGGCCTCGCCCGTGACTACTGCGAGGACGGCGAGAACGCCCGCAGCGGCTCCACCGCCCGGTCCACGGACACCGACGCCCTCGACCCCCTCTCCTCCCTGGCCCGAGGCTGCGCCGACGCCGCCTCCTGGACCGTCGGCAAGCTCAGCGAGGCCGTCGAGTCCACGGCGAACGTCGACTTCACCAACCCCACGTTCCTCCAGCAGTACGCCGTCATCTTCGCGGCCTCCACCATCCTCACCCTCGTCCTCTGGCTGCTCGCCGTGGCCAAGCGCGCCATCCGCGGCGTGCCCCTCACCACCGCGATCTCCGAGGCCGTCGGGTTCCTCTGGCTCACCGTCCTCGCCTCGGCCTTCACCCCGCTGATCCTCTACACCATCGTCTCCGCCACCGACGGCGTCACCGAGGCCATCGCCTCCGCCACCGGCGGCCAGACCGACGTCTTCTTCGGCTCGTTCGCCGAAGCCCTCAAGAAGGGCGAGGACATCGGCGGCGGCCCGATCATGCTGATCGTCGTCTCGCTCGTCTCGGTCCTCGCCGCCGGCGTCCTCTGGCTGGAACTCGTCATCCGCGCCGCTCTCCTCTACGTCGGCGCGCTCCTCGGGATCGTCGTCTACGCCGGTCTCGTCGACAAGAACATGTGGGGCCACGTCCGCCGCTGGGCCGGCATCATGATCGCGGTGATCATGGTCAAGCCGGTCATCGTCATCGTCCTCGGCCTCGCCGGAGCGCTCTCCACGGGCGACGGTCCCGACGCCTTCTCCGCCGTCGTCTCCGGCCTCTCCATCATCCTGCTGGCCATCTTCGCCTCCGCCATGATCTACCGCTTCGTCCCCGGCTTCGGCGACGAGATCCAGGGCGCCCGCACCAACCGCAAGCAGGCCACCGACGGCTCCCAGGCCGCCGCCCTGATCAGCTCCCCGGCCGCCCTCGTCTCCCAGGGCATCAAGACCCACAGCGGCCGCACCGACCAGAACAGCGGCGGAGGCGGAGGCGCCCGCCCCGCCAACCCGGCCAGCGGCGGCGTCGCCGCCCACAGCTCCCGCCCCTCCGGCGGAGGCGGCGGAACCGGCGGCGGATCGGCCGCCCCCTCCCCCCGCAGCGGCTCCGCGCCCACCTCCGGCACCCCCCACAGCAGCCGCTCCTCCCGAGGCGGAGGCGGCTTCGGCACCACAGGTAACTCGAGCACAGGAGGTGGAGGGCGTTGACCACCCCGTCCCACACGATGGCGCCCCGCCGCACGTATCTCATCGGCCGCGCCCGGCCGAACGCGATCATCGGCAAGAACCGCGAGACCGGCGAGATCGCCCTGATCATCGTCGGCGCGTTCCTCGGCATGATGAGCGGGCTCCTCGTCCCGGTCCTCTCGATGCGCATCGTCTGCCTCGTGGGCTTTCCGATGCTCGCCCTCGCCGTCGTGTACGTCCCGTACAAGGGCCGCACCTTCTACAAGTGGTTCGAGATCAACCGCAGCTTCAAGCGCTCCCTGCGCCGCGGCACCGCCTACCGCTCCGGCGCCATGGAAGCGGGCATCAGCGCCACCGGCCGCGAGGTCGAGATCGGCCCGCCCCCCGGCATCGGCCGGATCAGCTGGCTCGCCGCCCCCTTCGGCCCCGACGAGATCGCCGTACTGCTCCACGCCGACCGGCGCACCGTCACCGCCGCCATCGAGATCGAGGGCCCCGGCGTCGGCCTCCGCGACAGCGAGGACCAGGAAGCCCTCGTCGACCGCTTCGGCACCCTCCTCAAGCACGTGGCCAACGGCGACGGCTTCGTCACCCGCCTCCAGATGCTCGCCCGCACCCTCCCCGCCGACCCCGACGCCCACGCCAAGGACGTCGCCCAGCGCGGCGACAAGAACGCCCCCGGCTGGCTCCAGGACTCCTACGACCAGCTCCAGTCCATGGTCTCCACCTCCAGCGAGCAGCACCGCGCCTACCTCGTCGCCTGCATGCACCACAGCCGTGACCTGGCCGCCGAGGCCAACGCCATGGCCCGCGCCGCCCCGCCCCCACGGCGGCCGCAAGCTCGACCGCGACGCCGGTCTCGCCGTCGTCATGGCCCGCGAGCTCACCGACATCTGCGCCCGCCTCGCCGAGGCCGACATCCGGGTCCGCCAGCCGCTCGGCCAGAGCCGGCTCGCCTCCCTCGTGCACTCCATGTACGACCCCGACCACCCCATCGACCACATCCAGGCCATGACCAAGCGCAACGCCTGGCCCGCCGAACTGGACGCGGTCGAGCCGACGTTCCTCCAGGCCAAGACCCGCGAGTCCACCACCCGCGCCCCCTGGTGCCACGCCACGGCCTGGGTGAAGGAGTGGCCGATGACCCCCGTCGGCGTCAACTTCCTCGCCCCGCTCCTCGTCCACACCCCCGACGTGATCCGTACCGTCGCCGTCTGCATGGACCTCGAACCCACCGAGGTCGCCATCGAACGCATGCTGACCGAGAAGACCAACGACGACGCCGAGGCCAGCCGCCAGGCCAAGATGAACCGCACGGTCGACCCCCGCGACATCGCCGCCCACGGACGGCTCGACCAACGCGGCGAAGACCTCGCCAGCGGCGCGGCCGGCGTCAACCTGGTCGGGTACATCACGGTGTCGTCCCGCTCACCCGAGGCCCTCGCCCGCGACAAGCGCACGATCCGCGCCTCCGCCGGCAAGTCCTACCTCAAGCTGGAGTGGTGCGACCGCGAGCACCACCGGGCCTTCGTGAACACGCTCCCGTTCGCCACCGGAATCCGCCGCTGACCCCGCGGCCTCCGCAGGAACGACACCCCACCCACCCGCGACACGAACCAAGAGAGGGCGCCCCCACCATGCGAGACCCCCTGTCCGCATTGTCGGAGGCCTTCACCTCCTTCCTCTTCGGCAAGGTGGAGACGACCCGCCTCCCCGTCCGTACGTCCACGGGCCAGGCCCAGGCCGTCTACCTCCCCACCGCCGCCCCCGGCCTCGGTGACTCCGGCGTGATCATCGGCCGCGAGGTCTACAGCGGCAAGGGCTACATCTACGACCCCTTCCAGCTGTACGGGCAGCAACTCCCCGCCCCCCACTGGCTCGTCCTCGGCGAGTCCGGCAACGGCAAGTCCGCGCTGGAGAAGACGTACGTGCTGCGCCAGCTCCGCTTCCGCGACCGCCAGGTCGTCGTGCTGGACGCCCAGGGCGAGGACGGCGTCGGCGAATGGAACCTCATCGCCCAGGAACTGGGCATCACCCCCATCCGCCTGGACCCCACCGCCGCGCTCAACGGCGGCATCCGCCTCAACCCGCTCGACCCCTCCATCACCACCACCGGCCAGCTCGCCCTCCTCCGCACGATCATCGAGGTCGCGATGGGCCACGGCCTCGACGAACGCTCCGGCTTCGCGCTGAAGGTGGCGCACGCCTTCGTCACCACCACCATCACCGACCGCCAGCCGGTCCTGATGGACATCGTGGAACAGCTGCGCCACCCCGAGCCCCGGTCGGCCGAGGCGATGAACGTGGACATAGACGACGTACGGGCCTGGGGCCTGGACGTCGCCCTCGTCCTGGACCGGCTGGTCGACGGCGACCTGCGCGGCATGTTCGACGGGCCCACGACCGTCGGCATCGACCTCGACGCGCCCCTCATCGTCTTCGACCTCTCGCACATCGACCGCAACTCGATCGCGATGCCGATCCTGATGGCCATCGTCGGGGTCTGGCTGGAGCACACCTGGATCCGGCCCGACCGCAAGAAGCGCATCTTCCTGGTCGAAGAGGCGTGGCACATCATCAACTCCCCCTTCGTCGCCCAGCTCTTCCAGCGCCTCCTGAAGTTCGGCCGCCGGCTCGGGCTCTCCTTCGTCGCCGTCGTCCACCACCTCAGCGACGTGGTGGACGGGGCCGCGGCGAAGGAGGCCGCCGCCATCCTCAAGATGGCGTCCACCCGCACGATCTACGCCCAGAAGACGGACGAGGCGCGAGCGACCGGCCGGGTCATCGGGCTGCCCCGGTGGGCCGTCGAGATCATCCCGACGCTCACCCCCGGCATCGCCGTCTGGGACGTCAACGGCAACGTCCAGGTGGTCAAACACCTGATCACCGAGGCCGAACGCCCCCTGGTCTTCACCGACCGCGCCATGACCGAGGGCTCGTCGGACGACCAGCTCCCCGACGACATCCGCGCCGCCGAGCTGGAGGCGGAGCAACGGGCGGCCCGGATCGAGCACCAGAAGCGGATGAACGAGTCGTCCGAGTCCACGGTGGCCTGACGTGGCACGTCAGCCGGTACGGGGCCAGGGCCCGGCCCATCACGACGGACCCCACGGCCACCGGGGCGAGGGCGGCATCCCGGACGGTCTGCTGATCGGCCTCCTGGGGTTGCTCCTCGCCGCCACCCTGGTCACCTGGACGGCCACCGGCCTGTCCGGTCTCCTCGCCCACGGGGCCTGGCCGGACGGCGTGACGTTCACCCGCGCCCCGCTCGCCCTGCGCGAACTGGCCACCTCCCCCCAGGACCTCTCCACCGCCTGGCCGGAGGCGTCCCGCACCCAGCTCTCCGGGTACGGCCTGTTCTGGGGCCTGTTCATCGGCGAACTGATGGTGCTGGTGGTCATCACGGTGTTCACGGTCGGCGTCGTGGCCCGCGGCCGAGCCGTCCGGGCACGCCGCCGCGAGGAACGAGTCCCGGACCCGTACGAGAAGCAGCGACGGGCACCTGAGGCGACCGGCCACGTCAGCGGGAACGGAAGCGAGAACGGGAGCGGAACCGGGAACGCTCCCCCGCACACCCCGGCGTACGACCACGGTCCGACGCACACCCCCGCCCCCGCCGCCACGTACGAGCACGAGTACGTATCGCCGCCGACCCCCGCATCCCCGAACGCCCCGGTGTCCACGCCCGCGTACGCGCCCCCGCCCCCCGGCGCGCATCAGCCGCCACGCTCCACCCCCGAAACCACCCTCCCCCAGCGCCTTCCCTCCCCGCGCACCCCCCTCCTCGTCTACGCACCCGCCGCCACCCGGCGCCCCACCGTCGTGCAGGCCGTCCATGACGCCGAGGGCCCCGCCCTCGTCGTCACCTCGGACCCCACCGTCTGGGCCGAGACGAAGGACGCCCGCGCCAAGGTCGGCCCGGTCCTCGTCCACGATCCGGGCCATCTCTGCGACACCCCGGCCCGCCTCCACTGGTCGCCCACCGCGGGGTGCGAGCTGCCCGGCACCGCCGACGCCCGCGCCGCCGCCCTGCTCGCCCCGGTCCGTCCGCGGGCCAGGATCGACGCGGCGGTCGCCGACACCGCGCAGACCCTCCTCCAGTGCTGGCTGCACGCCGCGGCGGTGGACGGCCGCCCTTTCCGCCAGGTCCTCCGCTGGGCCTCCGGCTCCGGCGCCCACGAACCCGTACGCCTTCTCCGTACGCACCCCAAGGCCGCGTCCGGGTTCGCCGGACTGCTGGAGTCCGCCCTCACCGCCTATCCCGAACGGCGGGAGGTGGCACAGGAACTGACGGTACGGGCGTTCGCCGCGCTGTCCACGGTCCACATCCGCGAGGCGTGCACGGCGAACCGAGCCGATTCCCTCGCGCTGGAATCTTTTGCCGCCGAAGGGGGAACGCTCTACCTGGTGGGCGAATCCATCGAGGATCCCCGCTCCCGCCCCGGCGCGATGCCCCTCCTCACCGCGCTGGCCGCAGACGTGGTCGAGCACGGCCGCCGCATGGCCGCACGGTCATCCGCCGGCCGGCTCGACCCACCAATGACGTTCGTCCTCGACGATGTCGCGGCCGTGGCACCCTTCCCCCAGCTCCCCGACCTCCTGACGACCGGTCAGGACCACGGCATGCCCGTCCTCGTGCTGCTCCGCTCCGAGGAACAGGGCCGAGCCCGCTGGCAGCACCCCCTGCACACTCCCGCACCAGGCACCGGATGATCCCCCTGCCCGGCCGACCCCACCGTTCACCAGGCCGCCGCCGAGGGGGTGGGGTGCCGTGCCGATGAGCCGGGCCGAAGCGGTCGCACGCGTGGAGCGGATCGTGGCGGGGGACTACCCGTCGGAGGACGAGCTGCACGGATGGCTGGAGGGCCTCGACAGAGCACTGGCCCGTCCGTCCGGCTACGTCAGCGACCCGATCCACTGGCCGCCGGCGGGTGAGCTCACGGCCGCCGAGGTGGTCGACCGGGCCCTGGCCTACCGGCCGATCGCCTTCTGACCGGGAGCAGCACCGACTACCGGAAGCCCCACCGCCGCGGCGCGGGCCGCCGAAGCCGCCCTACCCCTCGCGCCCGAGCACGTACTCCAGCTCCTGATCGCCCCGGTCGCCCGGAGCCGCGATCCGCCGGCCGGACGGGGTGAAGCCGAACTTCCGGTAGAAGGCGGCGGCCCGCGGGTTCTTCTCGTGCACGTAGAGGCGCACCCGCTCCATCCGGGGCGCGGACAACGACCAGGCCCACGTGACGGCTTCCCGGAACAGCGCGTCGGTCACCCCGGTCCCCCGCACCTCGGGCCGGACGAACACACCGACCACGTGCGCCTGGTCCACGGTGGCGGCCTCCCCGAACCGCACCTCGTCGTCCGGGCTCTCGACCAGCACGGTGACCGTCCCCACCCAGAAGCCCTCGGGCGACTCGGCGACGAACTGCCGGACCCGGCCGCCTCCGTCCTCGGCCGCACCGGCCGTACGCCCCTGCCAGAACGTGTCCGGTCGCGCCACCGCGTCCTCGTACGTCTCCAGGAACGCCACCGGAGCCGCCGGGTCCTTCAGCGCCTCCAACCGCAACTGCCGCGCCTGCGGCCACTCGTCGGCCCGCACGCCACGCACCACATAGTCCATGTCCCGATCCTCACCCTCACGCGCCCGACGTTCAACCGACTTGACCCGCCACCACCGGGCACCGAGCCGGGAAGAGCATGCCGGCAGAAACTGGTCCGGAACGCAGAAAAGCCCCGTGCCACAAGGCACGGGGCTTTCCCGGAAAAATTGTTCGGCGGCGTCCTACTCTCCCACAGGGTCCCCCCTGCAGTACCATCGGCGCTGAAAGGCTTAGCTTCCGGGTTCGGAATGTAACCGGGCGTTTCCCTAACGCAATGACCACCGAAACACTATGAAAATTTGAACACCGGGCAACAACACGGCCGTTCGTTATTTCAGAACTAACACAGTGGACGCGAGCAACTGAGGACAAGCCCTCGGCCTATTAGTACCAGTCAGCTCCACCCGTTACCGGGCTTCCACATCTGGCCTATCAACCCAGTCGTCTACTGGGAGCCTTAACCCTTCAAGAGGGTGGGAATACTCATCTCGAAGCAGGCTTCCCGCTTAGATGCTTTCAGCGGTTATCCTTTCCGAACGTAGCCAACCAGCCATGCCCTTGGCAGGACAACTGGCACACCAGAGGTTCGTCCGTCCCGGTCCTCTCGTACTAGGGACAGCCCTTCTCAATATTCCTACGCGCACAGCGGATAGGGACCGAACTGTCTCACGACGTTCTAAACCCAGCTCGCGTACCGCTTTAATGGGCGAACAGCCCAACCCTTGGGACCGACTCCAGCCCCAGGATGCGACGAGCCGACATCGAGGTGCCAAACCATCCCGTCGATATGGACTCTTGGGGAAGATCAGCCTGTTATCCCCGGGGTACCTTTTATCCGTTGAGCGACAGCGCTTCCACAAGCCACTGCCGGATCACTAGTCCCGACTTTCGTCCCTGCTCGACCCGTCGGTCTCACAGTCAAGCTCCCTTGTGCACTTACACTCAACACCTGATTGCCAACCAGGCTGAGGGAACCTTTGGGCGCCTCCGTTACTCTTTAGGAGGCAACCGCCCCAGTTAAACTACCCATCAGACACTGTCCCTGATCCGGATCACGGACCCAGGTTAGACATCCAGCACGACCAGAGTGGTATTTCAACGGCGACTCCACAACCACTGGCGTGGCCGCTTCACAGTCTCCCACCTATCCTACACAAGCCGAACCGAACACCAATATCAAACTATAGTAAAGGTCCCGGGGTCTTTCCGTCCTGCTGCGCGAAACGAGCATCTTTACTCGTAGTGCAATTTCACCGGGCCTATGGTTGAGACAGTCGAGAAGTCGTTACGCCATTCGTGCAGGTCGGAACTTACCCGACAAGGAATTTCGCTACCTTAGGATGGTTATAGTTACCACCGCCGTTTACTGGCGCTTAAGTTCTCAGCTTCGCCACCCCGAAAGGCAGCTAACCGGTCCCCTTAACGTTCCAGCACCGGGCAGGCGTCAGTCCGTATACATCGCCTTACGGCTTCGCACGGACCTGTGTTTTTAGTAAACAGTCGCTTCTCGCTGGTCTCTGCGGCCACCCCCAGCTCAAGCAGCAAGTGCTATCACCAGTGATGGCCCCCCTTCTCCCGAAGTTACGGGGGCATTTTGCCGAGTTCCTTAACCATAGTTCACCCGAACGCCTCGGTATTCTCTACCTGACCACCTGAGTCGGTTTAGGGTACGGGCCGCCATGAAACTCGCTAGAGGCTTTTCTCGACAGCATAGGATCATCCACTTCACCACAATCGGCTCGGCATCAGGTCTCAGACTCATATGCACGACGGATTTGCCTACCGTGCGTCCTACACCCTTACCCCGGGACAACCACCGCCCGGGCTGGACTACCTTCCTGCGTCACCCCATCGCTTACCTACTACAAGTCTGGTTCATCGGCTCCACCACTACCCTCAACTCCGAAGAGATCGGGCCGGCTTCACGGACTTAGCATCGCCTGATTCAGTACTGGGCGTTTCAAAGCGGGTACCGGAATATCAACCGGTTGTCCATCGACTACGCCTGTCGGCCTCGCCTTAGGTCCCGACTTACCCTGGGCAGATCAGCTTGACCCAGGAACCCTTAGTCAATCGGCGCACACGTTTCTCACGTGTGTATCGCTACTCATGCCTGCATTCTCACTCGTGAACCGTCCACAACTCGCTTCCGCGGCTGCTTCACCCGGCACACGACGCTCCCCTACCCATCCACACAGGCGTTGGCCCTATATGTGTGAATGACACGACTTCGGCGGTACGCTTGAGCCCCGCTACATTGTCGGCGCGGAATCACTTGACCAGTGAGCTATTACGCACTCTTTCAAGGGTGGCTGCTTCTAAGCCAACCTCCTGGTTGTCTCTGCGACTCCACATCCTTTCCCACTTAGCGTACGCTTAGGGGCCTTAGTCGATGCTCTGGGCTGTTTCCCTCTCGACCATGGAGCTTATCCCCCACAGTCTCACTGCCGCGCTCTCACTTACCGGCATTCGGAGTTTGGCTAAGGTCAGTAACCCGGTAGGGCCCATCGCCTATCCAGTGCTCTACCTCCGGCAAGAAACACACGACGCTGCACCTAAATGCATTTCGGGGAGAACCAGCTATCACGGAGTTTGATTGGCCTTTCACCCCTAACCACAGGTCATCCCCCAGGTTTTCAACCCTGGTGGGTTCGGTCCTCCACGAAGTCTTACCTCCGCTTCAACCTGCCCATGGCTAGATCACTCCGCTTCGGGTCTAGAGCGTGCAACTCAAACGCCCTGTTCGGACTCGCTTTCGCTACGGCTTCCCCACACGGGTTAACCTCGCTACACACCGCTAACTCGCAGGCTCATTCTTCAAAAGGCACGCAGTCACGACGCACCGAGCAAGCTCGATGCGCGACGCTCCCACGGCTTGTAGGCACACGGTTTCAGGTACTATTTCACTCCGCTCCCGCGGTACTTTTCACCATTCCCTCACGGTACTATCCGCTATCGGTCACCAGGGAATATTTAGGCTTAGCGGGTGGTCCCGCCAGATTCACACGGGATTTCTCGGGCCCCGTGCTACTTGGGTGTCTCTCAAACGAGCCGTTGATGTTTCAGCTACGGGGGTCTTACCCTCTACGCCGGACCTTTCGCATGTCCTTCGCCTACACCAACGGTTTCTGACTCGCCTCACAGCCGGCAGACTGTGAAAGAGAGATCCCACAACCCCGCATGCGCAACCCCTGCCGGGTATCACACGCATACGGTTTGGCCTCATCCAGTTTCGCTCGCCACTACTCCCGGAATCACGGTTGTTTTCTCTTCCTGAGGGTACTGAGATGTTTCACTTCCCCTCGTTCCCTCCACACTGCCTATGTGTTCAGCAGCGGGTGACAGCCCATGACGACTGCCGGGTTTCCCCATTCGGAAACCCCCGGATCAAAGCTTGGTTGACAGCTCCCCGGGGACTATCGTGGCCTCCCACGTCCTTCATCGGTTCCTGGTGCCAAGGCATCCACCGTGCGCCCTTAAAAACTTGGCCACAGATGCTCGCGTCCACTGTGCAGTTCTCAAACAACGACCAGCCACCCATCACCCCGCCCGAACAGGCGAGTTCACTGGGGCCGGCAACCGAAGGACAGCCACAATCGGCCGTACCCTCAGACACCCAACAACGTGCCCGACACGATCCATCCGTCTCCGCGTTCCACGCTCCGAGGAGCAGTACTGACAGAAACCGACCGACCGTGCCGAATAGTCAACGTTCCACCCATGAGCAACCAGCACCGAACACTCGCCGGTGTACTGGCCTCTGACCACACCCCGAAGGACATGGTGAGAAGTGCTCCTTAGAAAGGAGGTGATCCAGCCGCACCTTCCGGTACGGCTACCTTGTTACGACTTCGTCCCAATCGCCAGTCCCACCTTCGACAGCTCCCTCCCACAAGGGGTTGGGCCACCGGCTTCGGGTGTTACCGACTTTCGTGACGTGACGGGCGGTGTGTACAAGGCCCGGGAACGTATTCACCGCAGCAATGCTGATCTGCGATTACTAGCAACTCCGACTTCATGGGGTCGAGTTGCAGACCCCAATCCGAACTGAGACCGGCTTTTTGAGATTCGCTCCGCCTCGCGGCATCGCAGCTCATTGTACCGGCCATTGTAGCACGTGTGCAGCCCAAGACATAAGGGGCATGATGACTTGACGTCGTCCCCACCTTCCTCCGAGTTGACCCCGGCAGTCTCCTGTGAGTCCCCATCACCCCGAAGGGCATGCTGGCAACACAGAACAAGGGTTGCGCTCGTTGCGGGACTTAACCCAACATCTCACGACACGAGCTGACGACAGCCATGCACCACCTGTATACCGACCACAAGGGGGGCACCATCTCTGATGCTTTCCGGTATATGTCAAGCCTTGGTAAGGTTCTTCGCGTTGCGTCGAATTAAGCCACATGCTCCGCTGCTTGTGCGGGCCCCCGTCAATTCCTTTGAGTTTTAGCCTTGCGGCCGTACTCCCCAGGCGGGGAACTTAATGCGTTAGCTGCGGCACCGACGACGTGGAATGTCGCCAACACCTAGTTCCCAACGTTTACGGCGTGGACTACCAGGGTATCTAATCCTGTTCGCTCCCCACGCTTTCGCTCCTCAGCGTCAGTAATGGCCCAGAGATCCGCCTTCGCCACCGGTGTTCCTCCTGATATCTGCGCATTTCACCGCTACACCAGGAATTCCGATCTCCCCTACCACACTCTAGCTAGCCCGTATCGAATGCAGACCCGGGGTTAAGCCCCGGGCTTTCACATCCGACGTGACAAGCCGCCTACGAGCTCTTTACGCCCAATAATTCCGGACAACGCTTGCGCCCTACGTATTACCGCGGCTGCTGGCACGTAGTTAGCCGGCGCTTCTTCTGCAGGTACCGTCACTTGCGCTTCTTCCCTGCTGAAAGAGGTTTACAACCCGAAGGCCGTCATCCCTCACGCGGCGTCGCTGCATCAGGCTTTCGCCCATTGTGCAATATTCCCCACTGCTGCCTCCCGTAGGAGTCTGGGCCGTGTCTCAGTCCCAGTGTGGCCGGTCGCCCTCTCAGGCCGGCTACCCGTCGTCGCCTTGGTAGGCCATTACCCCACCAACAAGCTGATAGGCCGCGGGCTCATCCTTCACCGCCGGAGCTTTCAACCCCGTCCCATGCGGGACAGAGTATTATCCGGTATTAGACCCCGTTTCCAGGGCTTGTCCCAGAGTGAAGGGCAGATTGCCCACGTGTTACTCACCCGTTCGCCACTAATCCACCCCGAAGGGCTTCATCGTTCGACTTGCATGTGTTAAGCACGCCGCCAGCGTTCGTCCTGAGCCAGGATCAAACTCTCCGTGAATGTTTACCCGTGATCGGGTGCACACCACGAGAGCGGAACAACCGGTCGGAATAAGACCCGTTGTTCACAGCGTCCTCGCTGTGTTGTCGCCCACCGGCCACCGAAGTGACCCTGTGGGACTTTTCAAAGGAACCACCAACCTGCACCAGGTGCAGGCCGGGGTATCAACATATCTGGCGTTGACTTTTGGCACGCTGTTGAGTTCTCAAGGAACGGACGCTTCCTTCGGTCCCGTTTCACCGGGCCCCTCCGGGCGCTTCCCTTCGTTTACTGCTTTGTCCTGCTGTCTTGCGTTTCCGACTCTATCAGACTCTTTCGTGTCCGATTCCCGGTCGAAGCGGGGCCGCTTTCCAGGTCCTTCGCTTTCGCGTTTTCCCTTTCCGGCGAGTCCGACTCTATCAGATCCTTTCGGGCCTGATTCCCAGTCAGCGGGGTTTGCCTTCCCGGCTGTTGGGCCGTTCCGACGCCCAAACTCTAGCGGATTCCCCCGGCGGCTCATAATCGGGCCTTCGTCATGAATTCCGGCATGCCGAAATCATCCCGAGTGGGAGATCGTGCTGAAGTTTGATTGCCGCGTTCGCGGCGGGATGGCTGCCCCGGAACCGTCCGGCTCCGTGACAACTCGGAGAACACTACGCAACCACCAAGGGTGTGTCAACCCTCCCCAGGTGGCCTCCGCGCCCGCTCCGCGATCCTTCCGGTTCCGGCCGTCAGTCCAGGTCGGTGAGGCGGCCGCCGGCGTCCGGTTGGGCGTGCTCCACCCTGCGCAGCAGGCGGACCAGCAGTTCGCCGAGGACTCCGCGTTCGTCGCCGGAGAGGTCCTGGAGGAGGTCCTCCTCGAAATCGGTCGCCATGCGCATCGCCTCGAGCCACTTCGTACGGCCTTCGTCGGTCAGCTCGACGATGACGCGGACCCGGTTGTTCTCGTCGCGGTCGCGGGTGACCAGGCCCTCGCCGGCCATCCGGTCGATGCGGTGCGTCATGGCCGCCGGAGTGAGGCCGAGGCGCTTCGCCAGCTCGCCGGGGCCCAGCCGGTAGGGAGTGCCCGAGAGGACCAGGGTCTTGAGGACCTCCCACTCGGCGTTGCTGATGCCGAGCGCGGCGAGCTGCCGCCCGTACGCGACGTTCATCCGGCGGTTCAGCCGGCCCAGCGCGGAGACGACCTGTTCGACCTGGGGGTCGAGGTCGCGGAACTCGCGCTGGTACGCGGCGATCTGTTCGTCGAGGCTCGGCTCGCCGACGGCGGGCTCCTCGGTGCTCTCGGACATGGCGGGCAGTATGGCACGCCCCCTCGCCCTGAAGTCCTTCATCGTGAAGTTTTCACCTTCGAAGTTTAGTGCTAAAGTCTTCGAGTCTGATTTCTTACGGGTCGGACCCCGTTCCCCGGCGATCCGGCGATCGGTCCTTCGAGATCTTGAGGTAGGTGAGTGTGACCAGGGAGATGGGCGCAGCGCTGCGGCGGATCCAGCTGGGCAGCGCGCTGAGCGCGTTCGGGCTCGGGTTCACCGTTCCGTACCTGTACGTCTACGTGGCGCAGGTGCGGGATCTGGGCGCCGGGACGGCGGGAGTCGTCCTGGCCGTCTTCGCGATGGCGGCGCTGGCCGTTCTGCCGTTCACCGGGCGGGCCATCGACCGGCGGGGCCCGTTGCCCGTGCTGCTGGTGGCCTCCGGTCTGGCCTCCGTGGGCGCCGCCGCCCTGGGATTCGCGAGCAGCGTTCCGGCGGCCGTGCCGGCCGCCGCGATCCTGGGCGCGGGCACCGCCGTCATGCAGCCGGCCCTCGCCACGATGCTCGTGTGGTGCTCCAGCGCCGCGACCCGGACGCGCGCCTTCGCCATGCAGTTCTTCCTGCAGAACCTCGGCCTCGGCCTCGGCGGACTCGTCGGCGGGCAGCTGGTGGACGTGAGCCGTCCGGCGAGCTTCACCCTGCTGTTCCTGATCGAGGCCGCGATGTTCGTGGTGCTCGGTGTCACCGTGACCACGGTGCGCATGCCCCGTCCCGCTGCGCTCGGCGGCGTGCGGCCCACCGACGCGTCGGCCGCGAAGGGCGGCGGGCTGCGCGCGCTGCTCGCGCACCGGGCCATGGTCCAGCTGTGCGTGCTCGGGTTCGTGCTGTTCTTCGCCTGCTACGGGCAGTTCGAGTCCGGCCTGGCCGCGTACGGCACGGAGGCCGCCGGGATCGATCCGTCCACCCTCGGCTTCGCGCTGGCCGCCAACACCGCGGTCATCGTCGTCGCGCAGTTCGTCGTGCTGCGGCTCGTGGAGCGGCGGCGGCGCACGCGGGTCATCGCCGCGGTCGGCCTGATCTGGGCGTTCGCCTGGATCGTGGCGGGGTACGCGGGTCTGGGCCATGGCAGCCGGACCATGGCGACGGCCGCGTTCATCTCGACGTACGCGCTGTTCGGGCTGGGTGAGGCGATGCTGTCGCCGACCGTCGCCCCGCTGGTCGCCGATCTGGCGCCGGAGTCGATGGTCGGGCAGTACAACTCGGCGTTCGCCCTGTGCAAGCAGCTCGCGCTGGCGGTCGGTCCGGCCGTCGGCGGTCCGATGGGGGCATCGCTGCACGGTCCGTACATCGTGACGTTCGTGCTGTTCTCGCTGGGCATCACGGTGCTCGCGCTGCGGCTGGGACGCCGGCTCACCCCCGTACAGGATCAGCCGTCGCTCGCCCACGTGCCGTCGCGGGTGGTGGCGGTGTCGCTGCCCGAGGGCGGAGAGGTCGTGGGGAACGCTCCGGCTCCCGCCGCGGCCGCCTCTGCCCCGGCCGGTCACTGACCGGGGCCCCGGCCCCCCTGTTCCGTGTTCGCCCTGCTCACTGCGGCAGGGCGAACTCGCACCAGACCGCCTTGCCGCCCCCCGGAGTACGGCGGCTGCCCCACGAGGTGGCGATCGAGGCGATGATCGAGATGCCGCGTCCCGCCTCGTCCGCCGGTTCGGCCTGGCGGCGGCGCGGCAGGTGGTCGTCGCCGTCGGTGACCTCGATGATCAGGCGGCGGTCCGTACGTCTCAGCCCCAGGCGCATCGGCGGTGTGCCGTGCTGGAGGGAGTTGGCGACCAGCTCGCTGGTGGCGAGCACGCCCAGATCGCGCAGCTCGACCGGGAAGCGCCAGGAGGTCAGCACCCCGGTGGCGAAGGCGCGGGCGCGCGGGGCGGCCTCGATACCGCCCAGGAGGTCGAGCGCCGCGTTGTGGAACAGCTCCGCGTGCGCCCCCGTGCGCGCGGGGTGCTGGACGACCAGGACCGCCACGTCGTCGTCGTGCTCGGCGGTCACGCCGAGGGAGCGGATCAGCCGGTCGCAGACCACCTGCGGTGAGCCCTTGGCGCCGGAGAGGGCGCGGGCCAGGGCGGCGACGCCCTCGTCGATGTCTTCGCTGCGCCGTTCGACCAGCCCGTCCGTATAGAGGACGGCGGTGGAGCCGGGCGGCAGCGCGATCGTCCCGGAGGTGTGCACCCAGCCGCCGGTGCCGAGCGGAGGGCCGGTGGGGTCGGCGGCCCGGTGGACCGTGCCGTCCTCGTCGCTGACGAGGATCGGGAGGTGCCCGGCGGAGGCGTAGACGAGCTGCTCCTCGTTGGGGTCGTGGACGGCGTAGACGCAGGTCGCGATCTGGCTGGCGTCGATCTCGGCGGCGAGGACGTCCAGCAGCTGGATGACCTCGTGCGGCGGGAGGTCGAGGCGGGCGTAGGCGCGGACCGCCGTGCGGAGCTGTCCCATCACGGCGGCGGCCCGGACCCCGCGGCCCATCACGTCGCCGATGACGAGGGCGGTGCGCCCCGCGCCGAGGGTGATGACGTCGTACCAGTCGCCTCCGACGGCGGCGTCGGTGCCGCCGGGCTGGTAGGTGGCGGCGATACGGAGGTCGTCGGGCTGCTCCAGCTCCTGCGGGAGCAGGGAGCGCTGGAGGGTGACGGCCGTCTCGCGGTGGCGGCGCTCGCTGGTGCGCAGGCGTTCGGCGGCCTCGGCGTGGTCGGTGACGTCGGCGGCGTAGACGAGGACGCCCTTCTCTCCGGCGACCGGGGTGCAGGTGACGGTGTACGAGCCCCCTCCGGGGGTTCTGCGGGACTTGACCGTGCGGGCGGTGCCGCTGCGCAGGACCTGGTCGAGCAGGGGGAGCACGCTGAGCTGGGCGAGCTCGGGCATGGCCGCGGCGGCGGGGACGCCGGACGGGCGGGGGCCGAACGCGGTCGCGTAGGCGTCGTTGACGTAGGCGATCCGGTGGTCGGGGCCGTGCAGCAGGGCGACGGGGGCGGGGAGCCGGCCGAGGATCTCGCAGGCGGACAGGTCGTCGAGGGCGGGTCCGGGGACGGCCTCCGGCGCGGCGTGGTCGCCGGGCGCCGGGGAGGCGTCGTCCGGCGGGGCGGGCGAGCCGTCCGGGCGGGCGGACTCGGCTCGGGCGGCCGGCACAGGACTGCGGTCGTCCCGTGCGGCGGCGGCTCGGCGCTGCGTTCCGGGAAGGCGGGCGCTCCAACGCGTGAAGTTCACGGTATTTCTGGCCTCGTGTGTCGGTCTGGTCCGCTCGGGCGGGCTGCTTCTTCTGCCGTTGTTCGGTGCACCGGGGGCCGTCCCCCGGGAAGGCGCAGCCGGGCCTCGTCGTGCTGGCGGTGCGTCGCTGCTGGTCACTGTTGGTCACTGCCGACCGGGTCACTCTGTGCAGGTGTGGGCCCACCTATGGTCACACGTCCAGTGTGACCGACCGTACTGACAGTTGCCGTTCCGCCGCCCCGTCGACGGCCCGTCAGCAGTCCTTCAGCCGCCCGTCCGACGGTGCTCCGGCGGTTCCTCCCCGTCTCCGGGGCGGCCGGGGCGGGGAATCTCCGGAGTGACGGAGCCGCCCGCCGCGAGGGCGAACTCGGCGCGGGGGTGCTCCAGCGAACCGAGGGAGACGATCTCCCGTTTGAAGAGGCCGGACAGGGTCCATTCGGCAAGGACGCGCGCCTTCCGGTTGAACGTCGGCACCCGGCTGAGGTGGTACACGCGGTGCATCAGCCAGGCCGGGTAGCCCTTGAGCTTGCGGCCGTAGACATGGGCGACGCCCTTGTGCAGGCCGAGGGAGGCGACGGACCCGGCGTACGCGTGCCGGTACTCCTCCAGCGGCCGGCCGTCGATCGAGGCGAGGACGTTGTCGGCGAGGACCTTCGCCTGGCGCACCGCGTGCTGGGCGTTGGGCGCGGTCTCGCGCCCCGGTTCCGAGGCTGTCAGGTCGGGTACGGCCGCGGCGTCGCCGGCGGCCCAGGCGTGCGGCGTGCCCTCGACTCCGAGGGAGGCGGTGCAGCGGAGCCGGCCGCGTTCGGTGAGGGGCAGGCCGGTGGCGGCCAGCAGCGGGGCCGGTCTGACGCCCGCGGTCCAGACGAGGGTCCGGGTGGGGAAGCGGGAGCCGTCGCTGAGGACCGCGACGCGGTTCTCGCAGGTGTCGAGGCGGGTTTCGAGACGGACGTCGATGTTGCGGCCGCGCAGCTCGCCGATGGCGTACGTGCCCATGGCCTCGCCTACCTCGGGGAGGATGCGCCCGGAGGCCTCGACGAGAATCCATTTCAGGTCGGCCGGCTTGATGTTGTGGTAGTACCGCGCGGTGTACCGGGCCATGTCCTCCAGCTCGGCCAGCGCCTCCACGCCCGCGTAGCCGCCGCCGACGAAGACGAAGGTCAGGGCGGCGTCGCGGATCGCGGGGTCACGGGTGGCGGAGGCAATGTCCATCTGTTCGATGACGTGGTTGCGCAGCCCGATGGCCTCCTCGACGGTCTTGAAACCGATGCCGAATGCGGCCAGGCCGGGAATGGGCAGGGTGCGCGATACGGACCCGGGGGCGATGACGACCTCGTCGTACGCGATCTCCTGGGTCCCGGTGCCGTCCTCGGCGGTGGCGAGGGTGGCGACCGTCGCGGTCCGCTCGGCGTGGTCGAGCCGCCGGACCTCGCCGATGACGATCCGGCAGTCGTTCAGGACGCGGCGCAGCGGCACGACGACGTGGCGCGGCGAGATCGAGCCGGCGGCCGCTTCGGGGAGGAAGGGCTGGTACGTCATGTACGGCTCGGGCGTGACGACCACGATCTCGGCGTCGCCGCTTCTCAGTCTCCGCTTCAACTTCCGCTGGAGACGCAGCGCTGTGTACATCCCGACGTAGCCGCCGCCGACGACGAGAATGCGTACACCTGGCCGGGTGCCGGGGGCCGTCCCCCGGGAATCTGGAGCCATCACCACCCCATGACGCAACGGAGTCAGTGGTTTGTCCACAGGCCCGGCAAATTGTGTGACCGGAGTGCTCTCAGCGGCGCCCGGTGCCCGTGCGCGGCGCGGGACCGCAGCCGCGCAGGTCAGGCGCTACGCAGGGGGTGGCCGAGAGGGCGTTCTCCCTGCGTGCACCGGAGCTTGGCCCGTCCGGGGGCCGCCTCATGCGGAACAACCCCCTTCTGAATTGACGCGGGCTCAACTATGTTCGTTACCCGTCGGGGTGCGGGTGCGGATTCGTTGTGCTCCGCTCCTCGTCCGAAACGGCGGGAAGTCTCCGGGGGGAGACGTCATAACCGGGGGAAGTTATGCACATTCAGGATATGCATGGCCAGGCTGCGCTCTCGCGCCCGTCCGAGGACCAGGGACGCCTCGGCTCCGTGGGTGCGCTCGGGGTCATGAGCTCGGCCGACGCCGTTCGTTCCGCGGCCGCTGTGAGCGCCGCCGCGTTGAGTTCGTCGATCGCCGGGCAGGGTCCGAACGGGGCGGCGGGTGGAGCGCACGCTCCTCGCTCGGCTCCGTTGCGGGTCGACGCTCAACGGAATCTGGAGCATGTGCTGCGGGCGGCGCGCGAGGTGTTCGGGGAGCTCGGTTACGGCGCTCCGATGGAGGACGTGGCACGTCGCGCGCGCGTCGGTGTGGGCACGGTCTACCGGCGCTTCCCGTCCAAGGACGTGCTGGTGCGACGGATAGCCGAGGAGGAGACCTCCCGGCTGACCGAGCAGGCGCGTACGGCGCTGGGGCAGGAGGAGAAGCCCTGGGCGGCTCTCTCGCGCTTCCTGCGTACGTCGGTGGCGTCGGGCGCGGGCAGGCTGCTGCCGCCGCAGGTGCTGAGGGTCGGGGCGGACGCGGAGGAGCCGGGCGGCCCGGCGGCTCCGGGCGCGGGCGACGAGACCCGTGTTCCGCAGCAGCGGCAGGGTGTGGGGCAGGACGACGTCCGGGTCGTCGGCCCGCGCTCCGGCGGGGCCGACGGGCTGGACGGGCTCGGTGAGGACACCGGCGCGGGCGAGCTGCTGGAGGTCGTGGGGCGGCTGGTGGACCGGGCGCGGGAGTCCGGCGAGCTGCGCCGGGACGTGACGGTCGCGGATGTGCTGCTGGTGATCGCCACGGCGGCTCCTTCGCTGCCGGACGCCGCTCAGCAGGCCGCGGCCTCGGCCCGGTTGCTGGACATCCTCCTGGAGGGTCTGCGGTCGCGCCCCGCGTGACGCCCCCCGGGGCGAGGCCGTGATCGGCGGGACGGCCGGGGCGGGGGCGGCCATGCTGCCGCGCCGCGCCTGCCGTCCGTCGTCGTGTGCCGGCGGCCCGTGTGCGCGTGGCCTTGCGCCTGCCGTCCCGCACCTGGTGCTTCCGTGGCGTGACCCGCCCGCCTCCGTCCGGGTCCCTCCGTTGTCATCCGCCCCGCCGGACGTGCCGGCCGGGGCGGGTCGTCGGCCTCGGCGGTCGGGCCTGGAGAGCAGGGGGCCGACCGGGGGCCGAACAGCAAAGACCCATTCCCCGAACGAGGGATGTCTAGTACTCCCGTACCAGAAAACGCCCCGGATGAGTGGTTGGCAGGACCGAGGGGCCAAGGGGATTGAGCCATGTGGCAGTCTTGGCCGGTATTCGGGTCCGAGCGTGTTACGGGGGCTTCCGCGATGAGCGGTAACGAGCAGCAGGAGGAGCCGCTCGACGAGATCGCTGCGGCCGGCAAGGACACGAAGGCCGCCGGGCGACCCGCCGGGCACGTGCCGGTCCAGGCCGTACGCGGTCCGTCGGACGGTGAGACCGGGGGCGGCACCGTCCTGCCCGGCCCGTGGCCCGCCGTCGCCGAGGAGGACGTTCCCGCAGGAGCCGCCGGGACGGGGGCCGGCCCGCACGCGGTTCCGCAGCAGCGCGCCGGCCGCAGCGGGGCTCCCGAGTCCGGGCTCTCCGACGCCCGGCTGATCGAGGACATGCGGGCCGGCGACGACCAGGCGTACGAGGAGCTGTTCCGGCGCCATTCGGCCGCCGTCCTCCGCTACGCCCGCAGCTGCTGCCGGGACGGGCACACGGCCGACGACCTGACGGCTGAGGTGTTCGCGCGCACGCTCCAGGCCGTACGGGGCGGAAAGGGGCCCACGGAAGCGGTCCGGGCCTATCTGATGACCGCCGTCCGCCATGTCGCGGCCGCCTGGACGAAGAGCGCCAAGCGCGAGCATCTGGTCGACGACTTCGCGGTGTTCGCCGCACAGGCCACCCGCTCCTCCGAGCTCTCCGACGACGACACCCTCGAACTCGGCGCCGACGTCCTGGCGATGCACGAGGCCGAGCAGACGATGGCGATGCAGGCGTTCCGGAGCCTCCCGGAGCGCTGGCAGGCGGTCCTGTGGCACACCACGGTGGAGGAGGAGTCCCCGAGCGAGATCGCCCCGCTGTTCGGGCTCACCGCCAACGCCACCGCCGTCCTGGCCAGCCGGGCCCGCGAAGGGCTCAAGCAGGCGTATCTCCAGGCCCACGTCAGCCAGGCGCTCAGCACCGGCGGAGACTGCGCGCAGTACGCCGACCGGCTCGGCGCGCACGCCCGCGGCGGGCTGCGCACCCGCGCCGAACGCGGCCTGCGCAAGCACCTCGACGAGTGCGCGAAGTGCCGGGTGGCCGCAGGCGAGCTGGAGCAGGTGAACGCCGGGATTCCGGCGCTGCTGCCTGTCGCGGTCATCGGGTGGTTCGCCGCCGGATACGCGCTCAAGGCCGCGGGTGTCGTGGCCGGCGGCGCGGTCGGGGCGGCGGGGGCGGGTGCCGCAGCGGCGGCCACCGGGCCCGGTGGCTCGGCCGGGGCCGCCGGGGGCGCGGCGGCCTCCGAAGGACTCGGCGCGCCCGCCAAGGCCGGGATCGCCGCAGCCGTGACGGTGGCCGCCGCTGCCGGGCTGGTGTGGGCGCTGGTCGGCGACGACCAGCCGAAGCCGGAGCCCAAGCCGGTCGCGAAGCCGCCCGCCGTGGCGCCGGCGGACCCCACTCCGAAGCCCGCGCCGCCGTCCCCCGAGCCGACGCCCGAACCGCCGGCCGCCGTGCCGCCCGCGTCTCCGGAGCCGTCCCCGTCCGAGCCGGCCCCCGAGCCGACGCCGAGCCCCACGCCCTCCCCCGAGCCGCCGCCGGAGCCCTCGCCGAGCCCGCCGCCGGAGCCCTCGCCGACGCCGACCCCGCCGGAGCCCGCACCACCGCCGCCCGCGCCGGAGGTGTACCAGGTCAGCGAGTTGTCGTACTCCTTCCTCGGCGACCGCAGCGAGCCGGAGGTGGTGATGGGGCAGAGCAGTTGGATCTGGCAGCGTTCCGACGTGTCGATCGCCTCCACCCGTTACGCGCACGGAGTGACCGTGCACGGCCGCTCCTCGGTGACCATCCGGCTGAACCGGACGTGCACCCGCTACGAGGCCATGGTCGGGGTGGACGACCTGACCATGGGACTCGGTGCGGTGCGCTTCTCCGTGTTCGACGGGGACGGCGCGCGGCTCTGGCGCTCCCCGGTGATGGCGGGCGGTGATCCCGCCGTCCCGGTGAGCGTGGACATCTCCGGTCAGTCCTCGATCCGCCTCGTGGTGGAGCCGGAGGGAACGTTCGGCCAGGTGGCGCTCGCCGACTGGGCGGAGTCCCGGATCAGCTGCTCCTGAGCCGGACGGGGACCACGGGGCGGCCGGCCCGCGCGGGAAGCCCGTACGCGCACGGCACCGGCCCCCGCCTTATGGGCCCGCCGTCCGCTCCCGGCCGACCGGTCGCCCCTTCCGGTCGCCGCTTCCGGTCGGGTGTTCCGGTCAGGGCTGGAGTGTGCGCCGGGCGGGCATCACGCCGCCCGCGACCGCGCGCCGGCGCGGAGCGGCCGTACCGGTCCAGCAGGTGCCGCGGCGGTTCAGCAGGCGGCGCAGCCACAGTTCGGTGGAGGCGAGGTCCGCCAGGCCGTCCAGGGGCAGCGGTTCGCCCTCGGAGGCGGCGCGCAGGGCCTTGCGGACCACTCGCGCCTCGACCAGCCCCGCGTCGGCCAGCAGCGGGGCGTCGAAGAGGGCCATCAGATCGGGCAGGGCCATGCGCAGGCCGGTCCGGGTGACAGCGGTGGAGGTGGCCTGGGAGGGCGCGCCCCAGCCGGGCGGCAGGTCGTGGATGCCCGCCCCGCCGAGCACCCGGCGCAGGATCGCCGCCCGTGCGCCGGGCTGGACGCGGAGCGACTCGGGCAGGGCTCGGGCCGCCCGGACGACCTGGTTGTCGAGGTACGGGGCGTGCAGGCGCTGGCTGCGGATCTCCGTGGCCTGTTCCAGGATCCGGTGGTCGGCGGCCCCCCGCGCGAGGGCGGCGCGGGCGCGGGCCTCCCCCGGCCGCTGCACGGAGGTGGGCCGGATCGCGGCCTCCTGGAGGCGAACCGATACTTCGGCCAGCGCCTCTCCCGTCAGCCAGCGCGCCGCGGGGCCCGGACGCGACCAGGCGAGGGCGGCGAGCGAGGCGTCGGCGGGGGTGGTGAGCTCGGGGGCGCGGCGGTTGGCGTCGGGAAGGAGTCCGGCGGCGGTCTCCAGGCCGGTGCGGTACGACGTACGGGCGAGGCGGCGGGCGGCGCGGTAGACCGTCAGCGGGACGAACAGGGAGTGCGCCGTGGGTCCTTCGGCCTTGGTGAGGGCGGCGACGGGACGGAGGAGGTGGCGTCTGCGCCGGTCCATCAGGAGGTCGGCGAGACGGGCCGGGTGTGCGTCCAGAACCTGCCGGGCCCCGTGGCCGACGAGGTGGTCCGCGCTGCCCGCGGAGAGCCGGCGGCGGTGGCGTTCGGCGAGGACGAGGGAGGGGGCCGGTTCGTCGGTGAGCGGCCCGGTCTCCAACGACGCGTACGGCAGGGCCTCTTCGCCCGCGGCGACGACCACGTGGTGCAGGCGCGGGTCGGCGGCGATGGCGTGGGCCCGCTCCAGCTCCTCCTCGTCGCCGCGGGTGGTGAGGTCGTTGAAGGTGACGGCGAGCAGCCGCTCCCCCGCCCCGGCGCCGTGGCCGAGGAGGGTGCCGGGGAGTCCGGGCAGCCCGGAGGCGAGCAGGGCGAGGGTGGCGGAGGCGCTTCCTCCGGAGAGGTCGGCGCCGATGCCCGCCACGGGTCCGCCACGGGCCGCGCGCCGGTCGGCCGGGCCCATGCCGGGGACGGGCCCCGGATCCGGCGGCGCGGCCTCCGGCGCGTGGCGGGGGGCCGTGAGCCGGGCGCGTACGGCTTCGACGAGCGCGTCCCGTACCCCTTCCACGGCGTGCACCGGGTCGGTCTGGGGTGCGGCGACGGCGAGGGAGGCGACGGCTTCGTACCCGGTGATCTCCCGCGAGCCCTCGCGCAGGATGAGCGCGTGCCCCGGCGGGACCCGTTTCACCCCGACGTAGGGCGTGCCGTCGCCGAGCGCCTCGGGGGACTCGGGGCAGGCGAGCAGCGCGGCGAGGTGTCCGATGTCGAGCTGGGCCTCGATGAGGTCGGCGAGCGGCAGGGCGGCGGTGGCGAAGGCGGTGCCGCCCGCCCAGGGGGTGTGGAAGACGGGCCGGGCGCCGGCCAGGTCACCGGCGACGGTGATACGGCGGCCGATCTGCACGACAGCGGTGTAACTGCCGGGCCAGGCGGTGAGGTGGCGCATCGCGCCACCGCGTGCGGAGAGCAGTCCGACGCGCAGCTGTTCGTCGGTGGCGCCGCAGCAGCCGAGGACCGCGAGGCGGGCGGTGGGGGCCCCTTCGGGGGTCACGACGCCGATGACGCGGATCTCGTCGGGCCGCCAGTCACCGACCGCCCAGAGTGGATCGGGGTCGCCCCAGAGGAGTTGGGAGCCCACGGGGTGAACCGTGCGCCCCTGTCCGCCGTTTCCGACCGCGGCGGCGGTGCCGGCGGTGCCGAAGCTCGCGGCGATACTGCTCCATCCCACCAACCAACGCATCGCCGCCTCCACAGGCTGTGGACAAACGGCGCACCGGATGAACGAGAACGCCGCTGCGGGACATGCTGCCACGACAATGCCGCAGGAGAGGGTGTACGGGCGGCGCACGCCGGAAGAGCATGCGCCCCTGGCAAAGGCCCGCCGCGTTCTCCACCGCGGCGACAGCAACGGAACTGCCGGTTCCAGGAGTTGTGGAGGCGGAGTCCTTCGCCTGCCGCGCCGCTCCGGCCCGCCCCCCTGGCGGGGGAGGGGCCGGCGCCGCCCGGAAACAGCGTCGATATCCGGCCATAGTCGGACCGTTGGCCAGACCCTCACCGGACCGTCGCTATTCGGCCATTCTCTCGAAGCGCCACCCTGCGCGCGTACCGTGCCGCGCCCCCCTGGCGGCCCTTCCACGCACAGTCCGGGAGGTGGGCCTCACCTCCCGGACCGGTCCGCCGCCCGCGGGGAATGAGGCGGCGGTTTCCCCCAGCCCACTGAGTCCAGTGCAGCGGGCCGACCCACGCAGGACCCAGACAAGCGGCCGGGCGGTGACCGGGCCAGAGCGCACGGCCGGGCGCACGGCCACACACCGGGAGCACGCCGCGCCCCGGCGGACGGCCGCCGCCGGGGCGGACCCGACCGCCCGCACCGACAACAATCCCGCCATCCGGACGTCCGCCCCTTAACGGTAGGGATAGGGAGAACTACGCTGTGTTTACCGGTGTTCTCGACAGGGGGGCATATTCCTCGGGGCTCAGCCAAAGGCGTGTGCAGGCGGAGTACGAGGGTTCGAACCTGGGGAGGCATCGGCACGAATGCCGCGCACCGTCCTCGGTGACGCGGCGGCTGTCTGTGTGTCGAGGGGTGGCGCATGTCCAGGGAGCAACGCGGGCCGAACGAGAAGCTCGGCACGGTTCTCGCCCTCGCGGGAATCAGTAACGCCGGGCTCGCCCGGCGGGTCAACGACCTCGGAGCACAGCGCGGTCTGACACTTCGCTACGACAAGACCTCGGTGGCCCGGTGGGTCGCCAAGGGGATGGTGCCGCAGGGCGCGGCGCCGCATCTCATCGCGGCGGCGATCGGGGCCAAACTCGGCCGGCCGGTCCCGCTGCACGAGATCGGCCTCGCCGACGCGGACCCGGCCCCGGAGGTCGGCCTCGCCTTCCCGCGGGACGTGGGCGAGGCGGTCCGGTCGGCGACCGAGCTGTACCGGCTGGATCTGGCCGGACGGCGGGGCGGCGGCGGGATCTGGCAGTCCCTGGCGGGATCGTTCTCGGTGAGCGCCTACGCGACGCCCGCCTCCCGCTGGCTGATAACCCCCGCCGATCCGTCGGTGGCCCGTGACCCGACGGCGGCTCAGGCGGCGCACCTCGGTGCGCGCGGCGGCTCGGGAGACGGCCCCGGCCCCGCGGGGGCCCGCGGCTCCGGGGCGGTACCGGACGCGAGGGGCGCACACCTTCTCCACCCCGGCGGCGCGGCCGGCTCCGTGCCCGTCCAGCCCGGCCCGGAGTCGGTGGCGGACGCCTCGCCGCTGCGGGTCGGCCACAGCGATGTGACGAAGCTGCGCGAGGCGGCGCAGGACGCCCGGCGCTGGGACTCCAAGTACGGCGGCGGCGACTGGCGCTCCTCCATGGTTCCCGAGTGCTTACGCGTGGACGCCGCGCCCCTGCTCCTCGGCTCGTACACCGACGAGGTCGGGCGGGCCCTGTTCGGCGCGTCCGCCGAGCTGACCCGGCTGGCCGGCTGGATGGCCTTCGACACCGGCCAGCAGGAGGCCGCCCAGCGCTACTACATCCAGGCCCTGCGCCTGGCCCGCGCCGCCGCCGACGTCCCGCTCGGCGGCTACGTCCTCGCCTCGATGTCCCTCCAGGCGACCTACCGCGGCTTCGCCGACGAGGGCGTGGACCTCGCCCAGGCCGCCGTCGAGCGCAACCGCGGCCTCGCCACCGCCCGCACCATGAGCTTCTTCCGGCTGGTGGAGGCACGCGCCCATGCGAAGGCCGGCGACGCTCCGGCCGCGGGGGCCGCGCTCAAGGGCGCGGAGAGCTGGCTGGAACGGGCGCGGGCGGGCGACTCCGACCCGCCCTGGCTCGGCTTCTACGGGTACGACCGGTTCGCCGCCGACGCCGCCGAGTGCTACCGCGACCTGAAGGCCCCCCGCCAGGTGCGGCGCTTCACCGAGCAGGCGCTGTCCCGGCCGACCGAGGAGTTCGTCCGCAGCCACGGACTGCGGCTCGTCGTCTCCGCCGTCGCCGAGCTGGAGTCGGGCAACCTGGACGCGGCCTGCGCGGCGGGCACCCGGGCGGTGGAGGTCGCCGGACGGATCTCCTCGGCCCGCACCACCGAGTACGTACGCGATCTGCTCCACCGCCTGGAGCCGTACGGGGACGAGCCCCGCGTCGCGGAGCTGCGGGAACGGGCCCGCCCGCTGCTGGTCACCCAGGTCTGAACCGGGCGCGCGCTCCGGCCGGCGGGCCCCCCGCCGCCCGGACTGCGCGCCACGCCCTGCCCGATCCGGGTTTGAGCCCGTTGTCAGTGGGTCAGTGCACTATCGGGGTGGGAGGTGGCGTGATGATGACGCACGCGGCGTACGACTGCGATGTGCTGGTGATCGGTGGCGGAATCGTCGGTCTGTCGACCGCGTACGCGCTGACGCGGGCCGCTCCGGGCGCGCGGGTGACGGTGCTGGAGAAGGAGAGCGGCCCCGCGCGCCACCAGACCGGCCGCAACAGCGGCGTGGTCCACAGCGGTATCTACTACCGCCCCGGCTCCCTCAAGGCCCGCTACGCGCTGCGCGGCTCCGCCGAGCTGGCGGAGTTCTGCGCCGAGCACGCCATCGCCCACGCCACCACCGGCAAGCTGATCGTCGCCACCGACCGCTCCGAGCTGCCCCGGCTGCACTCCCTGGTGCAGCGCGGCCGCGCGCACGGGCTGCCCGTGCGGGAGCTGGGCCCCGCCCAGATCGCGGAGTACGAGCCGGAGGTGCGGGGGCCGGCGGCGATCCGGGTCGGCACCACGGGCGTCTGCGACTTCACCGCCGTCGCCCACCGCTTCGCCGCCGAGATCGGCGCCGCCGGCGGCATCGTGCGGTACGGCGCGGAGGTCACCGCGATCGACCGCCGCCCCTGGGGCGTGGCGGTGCGCACGGCGGACGGCCTGGTCGTGCGGGCCCGGACGCTGGTCAACTGCGCGGGGCTGCACAGCGACCGGGTGGCCCGCCTCGCCGGGGACGATCCGGGGGTGCGGATCGTGCCGTTCCGGGGCGAGTACTACGCGCTGGACCGCCCCGAGCTGGTGCGCGGCCTGGTCTACCCGGTGCCGGACCCGGCGTTCCCCTTCCTCGGCGTCCACCTCACGCGGGGTTTCGACGGCTCGGTCCACGTCGGGCCGAACGCGGTCCCCGCGCTGGCCCGTGAGGGGTACGCCTGGCCGCGGGTCCGCCCTGGTGACCTGCTGTCCACGCTGAGCTGGCCGGGCACCTGGCAGATCGCCCGCCGCCACTGGCGGTACGGGGCGGGCGAGGTGCACCGCTCGCTGTCCCGGTCCGCGTTCACCCGTGCCGTCCAGCGGCTGCTGCCCGCCGTCACCGAGGACGACCTGCGCCCCTCGCCCGCCGGGGTGCGGGCCCAGGCGGTGCTGAGGGACGGCACGCTGGTCGACGACTTCCTCATCCGCGAGGCCCCGCACACCGTGCACGTGCTCAACGCCCCGTCGCCCGCCGCGACGGCGTGCCTGCCCATCGGACGGGAGGTGGCGCGGCTGGCGCTGCGCCGGGCTCAGGGGACGGGGTGGAAGCCGCCCGCCGTAGAATCCGGTCATTGTGTCTGAGCAGCCCCTGAACCCCAGCCCCGCCGAAGCCCACGAGGACGCCGCGGCCGACGCGGGGCCCGTCGCCCCGGAGCCGACCGCTCCCGAGCCGGGCACTCCCGCACCGACCGGCTCCACGGCGGCCGACGCGCTCACGGACGGTCCGCCCGCCGCCGCGTCCCCCGACGAGGCCGCCGCGCTGCGGGCCGCCTCCTTCGAGCGCGCGCGCCGGCTGCGGCAGGAGCCCCGTTTCCCCGGCGGCCCCGCCGCCGACCCGGCCGGCTCGCACCACGAGCGCCGCATCCGCAGCTTCCAGCCGCGCCGCAGCCGGGTCACCACCGGCCAGCAGGAGTCCCTGGAACGCCTGTGGCCGAAGTGGGGCCTGGACATCGACGGCAAGCGGGTCCTGGATCTCGCCGACCTGTTCGACGGGCTGCCCGTGGTCCTGGAGATCGGCTTCGGCATGGGCGAGGCCACCGCGCAGATGGCGGCCGACGACCCCGGCACCGGCATCCTCGCGGTCGACGTCCACACCCCCGGCCAGGGCAATCTGCTCGGCCTCGCGGACAAGGCGGGCTCGACGAACGTACGGGTGGCCAACGGCGACGCGATCATCCTGCTGCGCGAGATGCTCGCCCCCGCGTCGCTCGACGGCCTGCGGGTCTACTTCCCCGACCCGTGGCCCAAGGCCCGCCACCACAAGCGGCGGCTCATCCAGCCCGAGTTCCTGGACCTGGTCGCCCCGGTGCTCAAGCCCGGCGCGATCGTCCACTGCGCCACCGACTGGGAGCCGTACGCGGAGCAGATGCTGGAGGTGCTCACCGCCCACCCCCGCTTCGAGAACACCGCGGCCGGCGGCGGATACGCCCCGCGCCCCGCGTTCCGGCCGCTCACCCGGTTCGAGGGACAGGGGCTGGACAAGGGGCACGTCGTCCACGACCTGCTGTTCGCCCGCGTCTGACGCCGCACGCGCACCCGCCGGGGCCGGCCAGGATCTCCCCGGCCCCGGCCGGCCGGCCCGTCCGGCGAAGCGGCCGCCCACGGTCGGTGTCGCACGGTCCGCCGCGCCCGCGCACGACGGCGTACGGCCATGTCCTGGCCGGATGCGCCGTCGCCGGGTGTCGGCGCACCTCGTTAGGGTCGAGAGGTGTCCGACCCCTCCGTGCGGTATCAGCAGGCGCGGCCCGCCGTCCCGGTCCTCCACGAGCAGCGGCTCGACGAGGTCCTGGGCGCCGCGCCGGAGCGCGGCCGACAGCGTTACCGGCCGCGCCGCGTCGGCATGGTGTGGCGCAGCAAGGTGTTCCGCGCCGGGGCGGTGATCGTGGCGCTCCTGCTGTGCGGACTGGTGATCCTCGCCCTCGTCCGCGAACAGACCGGCCCCGAGGGTTTCCTGGTCGGTCTCGGCCTCGCGGTCCTGCCCGTCCCGCTGCTGATGGCGGCGTTCCGCTGGCTGGACCGGGTCGAGCCGGGGCCCTGGCGGAACCTCCTGTTCTCCTTCGCCTGGGGCGCGTGCGCCGCCGCGCTCGTCGCGATCATCGCCAACTCCTTCGCCACGCGCTGGATAGCCACCGCGACGGCCGACCCGGCGAGCGCGGACACCCTGGGGGCGACGGTGATCGCCCCCGTGGTCGAGGAGAGCGCCAAGGCGGCGGCCGTCCTGCTGATCTTCCTGTTCCGCAGACGGGAGTTCAGCGGAGTGGTGGACGGCGTCGTCGTCGCCGGGTTCACCGCGACGGGGTTCGCGTTCACCGAGAACATCCTCTATCTGGGCAATGCCTTCGGCGAGGACCAGTTGCTCGGCAGCTCCGGGTTCGCCTCGGTGACGGCGGGGACGTTCTTCGTGCGGATCGTGATGTCGCCGTTCGCGCACCCCCTGTTCACCGTGCTCACCGGCCTCGGCTTCGGCTTCGCGGCCGTCAGCGCCCGTCGCCACCGGGCCCGCCGGATCGCCCTGCCCTTGCTGGGCCTGGTCCTGGCGATGGGGCTGCACGCCCTGTGGAACGGCTCGTCGTCCTTCGGCCCGTACGGCTTCTACGCGGTGTACGGCATCGTCATGGTCCCCGCCTTCGCCCTGGTGACCTGGCTGGCGATCTGGTCGCGCCAGCGGGAGCTGCGTACGCTCGCCGCAGAGCTGCCCGCGTACGCCGCGGCCGGCTGGCTCACCCCCGCCGAGCCGTCGGCGCTCTCCTCGATGCGGGCGCGGGGCGTCGCCCGCGACCTGGCCCGCCACTGGCAGCAGGACCGGACCCGCGGCCGGGCGGCGGCCCGCGCGGTCGCGGAGTACGAGTCGTTCGCGACCTCCCTGGCGGGCCTGCGCCGCCGGGCCCGCCACGGCGCGGTGGGCCCGGACTTCGGCGCGCGGGAGCGCGAGTTGCTGCACCATCTCTGGCAGCGCCGGGAGATCGCGGCCCCGGCCCTCACCCACGCGGCCCGCCTCACCTCCCGCCCGGCGGCCCACCGGGCCGTCCCCCCGACGCCGTACGGGTACGGGTACGGCAACGCCCCCTGGAACCCGCCCGGTCACGGCCGTCCGCAGGCACCGGCGTACGGGCAGCCCCCCGTCCAGCCCCCCGGCCACGGATACGGCGGCCCGCCCCGGCCCCACGGCCACGCCCCCGCCCCGCACACCCACCGCCGCCCGCCGCAGTAGCCGGGGCGGGGACGGTCTCCGACTCGCCGCCCCGGTTGCCCTCGGCCCGGGCGCAGTACACGTCGGCGGTGTCGACGAAGGTGCTGCCGGCCGCCACGTACGCGTCCAGGACGGCGAAGGACGGGTGCTCGTCCGCCGTCCAGCCGAAGACGTTGCCGCCGAGGGCGAGCGGGAAGACCTGGAGGCCGGAGGTGCCGAGGGGCGTGCGCGCAGAAGTTATGCGGGGGTTCAACGAGCCGGTCCGGGCCGGCATTCCACCGCGTACGCCATCCGTGGCCGGGCCCCCGCGACAGACCTCATCCGCTGATGATCGCCCGTCGAGGCCCGTCCGTGGCCGCTTCGGTGCGCTCCCGGCCGCCGTACCCGTCCGCTCGGCCACGTGCGATGCCGGGCCGGGCCGCCCCGGACAGACCGGCAGCCCTGACGTCGGGGGGTGTGCGTCAGGGCTGCCGGGGTTTCGGGGAGGGCCGGCGGAGGAAGATCGGCGGCCTGCGGCCGACGAGGCGGCCGGCCCCGTGGCTCAGACCCGCAGGCCCTTGCTGTTCAGCCAGGCCATCGGGTCCATCGCGGAGCCGCCCGCGGTGCGGACCTCCAGGTGGAGGTGGGTGCCGGTGACGTTGCCGGTGGCGCCCATGCGGCCGATGGTCTGGCCGGTGGTCACCTTCTGCCCGACGGAGACCTCGATGGAGGACTGGTGGGCGTACCAGATCTCCGTGCCGTCCTCCAGCTGGAGGACGGTGCGGTAGCCGTACGAACCGGAGTAGCCGGCCGACGTGATCGTGCCACTGTGCACGGCCTTGAGCGGCGCACCGGTGGACCCGGCGAAGTCGAGGCCGGTGTGCTGGCCGGAGGACCACATCGCGCCGGACTGCCCGTAGGTCGAGGTGATCGTGTACGAGGGCGTGGGCAGGGAGAAGCTGGCGGCGAGCTTGGCGAGACGCTCCTCCTCCGCCTTCTTCTTCGCCGCTTCCTCCGCGGCCTTCTTCTTCGCGGCGGCCTTCTTCTCGGCCTCGTCCTGCTGCGCCGCGGCCTCCGCCGCCGCCTTCTCGGCCGCGGCCTTCTCCGCCGCGGCCTTGGCCTCGGCGTCGGCGCCGGCCTGCTGCTGCTCGGCCTGCTGGAGGATCCGGGCCCGCAGGGCCTCGCCCGCGTCGGTACCGCTCTCCGCCTCGGCGGCGGTGAGCCCGGCGGTGGTCAGCGGAGCGGCGGCGACCGGGGCGGCCTCCGCGTCGTCGGACATCAACGCCCCTACGCCGGGAAGGGACTTGGCGTCGGGAAGATTGTCCGCGATGGAATCGGGAAGAGAGATGGAGACCGGGGCCTTGTCCTGAGCGGTGGCGATGCCGCCCGCTCCGACGGCCGCGATCACGCCGACCCCGAGGACGGTGGAGCTACGGGCCAGACCACGCTGCTTGGCCACGCGGTGCCTGCCGCGCACGGGGCGGATGGTGTCCTCGGTGGGATTCCACTCACCCTCGGACCGCTCCGCGCCACCGTAGGCGTTCGCGGTGAAGGGTGACACGGCCTCAGGGGCAGGCTTGTTGGACGCCACGTGGGCGCACTCCTTTCCTTCCTTCTCGCCTACCGGGTTAGCTGACGGGTTCGGAGCAGGAAGGTCTCCTACGGGCCCCTCCGCCTCTCACGAGACGCAGGCGTCCGATTCACCCCATGGAGGTGGTTCCCCGGTTCCCTTGCGGGATTCGGCGCTCGCGCGCGGCGCCGTCCTGACGACGACTGTGACGACCGCGCTGCGTTATCGAACGTTAATAGACACCCATGCCTGATTCCAAGCCGTTCCTGTTGATCATTAACGAACGAGGCGGGGATGTACAGGATGCAAGCGGGCCGAATCGGGCGACTTGACCAGCGATCAGCCACACTCCTTTTTCTGACGGAGTGTCAAATGTTATGCGGAGCGGTGCCTTTCGATCACGCACCGTGGTATTGCCCTGCACCCCGCCGCGCTCCGCCTCGCCGCCCGTCGCGCCGCCCCCGCGCTACCCGTCGCCGTGCCCGTCCCGACGGCCCACGATCCGCACCGTCGTCCGGCGCACCGGCTGGCCCTCCGCCGGCCGGCCCACCGCGAGCAGCGCCATGTCGTCCGTGGCCCGCCCTCCGGTGTGCAGCCGTACGTCGTCGGTGAGCGCCGACAGCAGCTCCTCCGGGCCGGGGAAGATCCGGCCGCGCAGCCGCGCAGCCGGATCGTAGAAGAACCCGTCGGCGTTCCGCGCCTCGGACAGGCCGTCCGTGAAGGCGAGCAGCGTCGCTCCGGGCGGCATCTCCCACTCGTCGACCCGGTCCGGCCACACCCCCAGGTCCATCCCCAGCGGCAGCGCCGGCACGGAGGGCGCCAGCACCTCCAGGTCACCGTCCGCGTGCAGCAGGATCGGCTCGGGGTGGCCGCGGTTGACGAGACGGAGCGTGACCGCGCCGGGCGGGATCTCGGCCAGCACGGCGGTGATGAACCCCTCCATGACGTCCAGCCCGTAGCGCCGCGTCCCCTCCCTGGCGAGCGCGCGCTCCAGCCGTTGCGCGACGCCCTCCAGCGAAGGCTCCTGCTCGGCCGCCTCCCGGAACGACCCGATGATCACCGCCACCGCCTCGACGGCCCCGAGCCCCTTGCCGCGCACGTCTCCCACCACCATGCGGACGCCGTACGGGGTGTCGGCGACGGCGTACAGGTCACCGCCCACGAACTCGTCCGCCTGCGCCGCCTCGTACCGCGCGGCCACCTGGAGCCCGCCGATCCGCTCGGGGGGTGTCGGCAGCACGGCCCGCATGGCGGTCTCCGCGATGACGCGGGCCGAGGCCAGTTGCTCGTTGCTGCGCCGCACGACCCCGTTGATGACGAGGGCCAGCACCGAGGCGGTGAGCACGGTGAGCATCTCGATGGCCGGGACCACCTCGGTGGACGTTCCATCGGAGAGTCTCATCGCAAGGACGGAGAGGACCGCCGCGATGCCCGTGCGGACGGTCCGGGACAGCGAGAAGAACGGTGCGGCGATCAGCGGTGCCGCGACGAACAGCGGGACGGCGGTGAAGTTGGCCGGGGTCAGCGCGTCGAAGACCAGCCCGCCGACGATCAGCAGCGCGGGCAGCATCCGGACGAACCGTCGTGATCCCCGGCTGCCGGGCGTCGCCTCACCCTCCGGCGAACCCAGCACCGCGCGGCCGACGGCATCGACGCCCCGCGCCATGCCCCGCCGTTCCTTGGCCATCCCCACCTGTGTACTCCTGCCCGGTCCACCCACGGCTGCGGACGGTACCGCGCCCCGCCCAGGCTTCCCGGAGCCGCGCCGAGCGGCGACTCCTCATCGGCCGAATAGGGGGAGTGCGGGCGACGGCCCGGCCGTCCGTGGTCAGTCGGAGAGCCGGTGTTCCGCGTAGACCGTCAGCGCGTCCCGTACGAAGGCGGCGGTGCCGTCCCCGTAGCGATCGTAGTTCTTCCCGAACCGGGGATCGGCGACATACATCTCCCCGAGCCCGATCACGTACGAACGGCTGGGCTCCTTGGCCGACGACGCCAGCCACGCGCAGTGCCGCCGCGCGATCTCCTGCGCCTCGGGCCCGTCGGCGGCGAGCCCTTCCCCGCGAGCCCGGCCCCAGTCCCGCGCGATGGCCTCGTGCTCGTCCAGGAATGCCTTCTTCTCCGTCGCTCCGAGCGACCGCCACCAGCGGTCGCCCTCCTCGTACGCGTCCCGGCCCCAGCGCTCGGTGACCTCCCGCTCGTGCACCGTATGGTCGAAGCCGTCGAACACTTCGTCAGCCATGAGTTCCGTTCCCTCCAGCGTCTTGTGGAGAGTGGTCCGCACCGAGGCGATCTGCCGCCCGATGCGCGCCTGCTCCTGTTCGAGCAGCCGCAGATGCGCCCGCAGCGCCACCGCCGTGTCCCGCTGCCCCGCCAGTACGTCCTTGATGGCGGGCAGCGAAAGCCCGAGCTCCCGCAGCAGCAGGATGCGCTGCAGCCGGACGAGGGCGTCCTGGTCGTAGTAGCGGTAGCCGTTGCTCCCGACCCGGCTCGGCGCGAGGAGCCCGAGGTCCCCGTAGTGCCGGAGCGTGCGGCTCGTGGTGCCGGCCCGGCGCGCGATTTCCTGAATGGACCACTCCATGCCGGAAACGCTAGATCTTTACGCTACGTCAAGGTCAAGCACCGCCCACTCGGGCCCGGCCCGCCCGGAAACGACTCGGGCCCGGCACGCTGACAGCGTGCCGGGCCCGGGCCTTCAGTAGCGGGGACAGGATTTGAACCTGCGACCTCTGGGTTATGAGCCCAGCGAGCTACCGAGCTGCTCCACCCCGCGTCGGTAAACACAACTGTACGGCATTGCCGGAGCGCGTTCGACCATGTTTTCCGGGGCGGCCCCGAGCACGGGCTCCGGGCCGCGCACGGGACCGGCGGAAGCCCGGCGGCCGCCGGGCGGTCGGCCCGTGCCGGTGGGGCGGACCGAACCGGGACCGGCCGTCCCTCGGGTCGCGGAGGGCGGCGGGGATTACTGCGGGACAGGGGCTTCCCCGGATACGGCGATGCCCGCCTCGCGGAAATCGGCCAGGGTGGAGTCGACGGTGTCGGGGGCGACGGCGACGGAGTAGTCCAGGCGTACCTGCGTACGGAAGCCGGCCCGCACGGCGTCCAGCGCTGTGGCGCGTACGCAGTGGTCCGTGGCGATGCCCACCACGTCGACGTCCTCCACTCCGCGGGCGCGCAGCCAGTCCGCCAGGGGCGTGCCCTGTTCGTCGGCGCCCTCGAAGCCGCTCTTGGAGGAGCTGTGCGCGCCTTTGAAGAAGACGGCGTCGATCTTGCCGCCGGCGGCAGCGGGCGCGAAGTGGGGGTGGAACTCTCCGCCCTCCTCCCCGGCCACGCAGTGCACGGGGAAGCTGTCCTTGAAGTCCGGGTTCTCCGAGAAGTGGCCTCCGGGGTCGATGTGGTGGTCACGGGTGGCCACGATGTACCGGTAGTCCCGGCCGGCGCTCCGCTCCACCAGGTCGGCGATCTTCGCCGCGATGCGCGCGCCCCCTGCCACGGGAACGCTGCCTCCTTCGCAGAAGTCGTTCTGGACGTCTACGACGATCAAGCCCCGGCTCATGGACGAGCCCCCTTCACTCACGTCTTGGAACATGGGAACAGCGGTCAGGACGGCTGCGGAGTCTCTCGGCCCGGTCCACGCGGAGCGTGGTGGAGGGGTGAGCGCAGCGCGATCCCTCCGTGTTCTACCGGCCTTCGCGCCCCCGGCTCGTGCCCGGCGGCGGCCGCTCCCCCACCCGGACGCAGACGTTCACCGCAGGAACGATTCGCGGGGTCTGCCCAAGCGCTCGGCGGAGCGCTCGTCCCCGGGCGGTGTCCGCTGCCCTCCGTCCGCCGTTCTGGAAGGCGGCCGGACGGAAACCCCGGCGCCACGGGAGGAAGGGGCCCCGGCTCCGGCTCCCGCTGTCAGCTCCTTCGCCACCGTGATCACTCATTCGGGTGCCCCGCGCCCCATACCCGGCTTCGGGCCCTGTCCGCATGATCACGATGGGCTCACGTCGAGTGGGGCCTGAACGGCCAGGAACGACAAACGTGTTGCGCCAGGAGCGCGGGAGCGGCGTCATCGAGGCTTCCCGCGCCGCGGAGGTGCGCGGCCGCGTGTCCTACTCGCGGCCCGGGGCAGAAGTCCTGGGCGGAAGCCGATGCAGGGATCTGTCTGTGCACCTCACCCCACACGAGCAAGAACGCCTGATGCTGCACGTGGCCGCCGACGTGGCGGAGAAACGCCGGGCCCGCGGCGTGCTGCTGAACTACCCGGAGACCATGGCGCTGTTGATCGTCCATGTCCTCGAAGGCGCGCGGGACGGCAGGACCGTGGCCGAACTCATGGCGTCCGGCCGCAAGGTGCTGGCGCGGGAGGAGGTCATGGAGGGCGTCCCCGAGATGATCGAGAACGTACAGGTGGAGGCCACGTTCCCGGACGGGACGAAGCTGGTCACCATCCACGGTCCGTTCCCGGAGGCGGGCCAGGACGAGGGGCCGGACACCTGTCCGGGGAAGGTCGACTTCTCCCCCGTGAAGGGGGACGAGGTGGTGGTCTTCAACGAGCGCAACAGGCAGCTCGGCCAGGTGACGGAGCTGGTCGTCGCCAATCCGACCGACCGGCCCGTCCAGGTCGGCTCCCACTACCACTTCGCCGAGGCCAACGACGGGCTGGAGTTCGCCCGCGAGGAAGCGTGGGGCAGGCGTCTGAACGTCCCCGCCGGCAGCTCGGTGCGGTTCGAGCCCGGCATCACCGAGAAGGTCCAGCTCGTCCCCATCGAGGGCGCCCGGGTGGTCCACGGCCTGCGCGGCAGGATCGAGGGCCTGCCCGAGAAGGTCGACGGCTCGCTCGACGAGGTCAGGGGTTCGTTCGCCGAGGTCACGGGCTCGTTCGCCGAGGAGCAGATGTGAGTGCCACCGTTCAGTGCCCCGACTGCGCCTGCTGCCCGGAAGAGCCGACGGCCTCCGACCCGCTGACGCGCCCCGCCTACGCGGACCGTTTCGGGCCGACGGTCCGTGACCGTATCCGCCTCGCCGACACCGCTCTGAGCATCAGGATCGAGGACGACTGGTCGGGAGGCCCCGGTCGCAGCGGGAACGAGATGGTCTTCGGCGGAGGCAAGGTGATCCGCGAGTCGATGGGGATGTCCGTCGTGCCGCGCGACCCGGCGAAAACCGGGCGCGGGAAGCCGGCCGGCTCCGCGACGGCGAGCCCCCCGGACACCGTCATCACGGGGGTGGTCGTCCTGGACCACTGGGGGATCGTCAAGGCGGACGTCGCCCTTCGCGACGGGAACATCGTCGCGCTGGGCAAGGCGTACAACCCCGAGACCATGGATCCGCTCCACGAGGGCGCGGAACCCCACAACGGCATCGGCCCCCGGCCCACCGACTTCGTCATCGGTCCGGACACCGAGGTCATCTCGGGCAAGGGCAGGATCCTGACCGCCGGCGGGATCGACACGCACGTCCACTTCATCTGCCCCGACCAGGTCCGCGAGGCGCTCGCGGCGGGGGTCACCACGCTCATCGGCGGCGGTACGGGCCCGGCGGAGGGCAGCACGGCGACCACGGTCACGCCCGGCGCCTGGCACATCAGCCGGATCTTCGAGGCGCTGGACGGTGCGCCGGTGAACATCGGGCTGCTCGGCAAGGGTGCCACGATGTCGAAGGAGTCGATGCTCGCGCAGGTGGACGCCGGTGTCCTCGGCCTGAAGATCCACGAGGACTGGGGCGCCACGCCGGCCGTCATCGAGCGGTGCCTGGAGGTGTGCGAGGAGACCGGGGTCCAGCTCGCCCTCCACGCCGACTCGCTGAACGAGGCCGGGTTCGTCCAGGACACCATCGGCGCCATCGGCGGCCGCTCCATCCATGTCTTCCACGTCGAGGGCGCGGGAGGCGGCCACGCCCCCGACATGATCAGGATGGTGAGCGAGCCGAACGTGCTGCCCGCCTCCACCAACCCCACCCGTCCGCTGACCGTCAACACGGTCAAGGAGCACTTCGACATGGTGATGGTCTGCCATCACCTCAACCCGAAGGTCGAGGAGGACCTCGCCTTCGCGGACTCCCGGATCCGGCCCTCCACGATGGCCGCCGAGGACATCCTCCACGACCTCGGCGCGATCTCGATCATGTCCTCGGACGCCCAGGCCATGGGCCGTATCGGCGAGATGATCATGCGCACCTGGCAGACCGCGCACGTGATGAAGGTCCGCCGCGGCTTCCTGGAGGAGGACCGGCCGCGCGACGAGCCGGAGAACGGCTCGCAGGCGGGGACGGCGCGGGGTGAAGCGGCGGTGGACACGACCCCGGCGGTCCAGCCGCCTCCGGCGGACAACCGGCGCGCCCGCCGGTACGTCGCCAAATACACCATCAACCCGGCCCTCGCCCAGGGCATCGACGCCGTCGTCGGCTCCGTGGAGACCGGAAAGCTGGCCGACCTGGTCCTGTGGGAGCCGAAGTTCTTCGGCGTGAAGCCCCACATGGTCATCAAGGGCGGCCAGATCGCCTACGCCCAGGTGGGCGATGCCAACGCGTCCATCCCCACCCCGCAGCCCGTCCTCCCCCGCCCCATGTGGGGGGCCACCGGCCTGGCGCCCGGCTCCCTCTCGTACAACTTCGTCACCGAACGGGCCCTCGGCAACGGCCTGGCCGAGCGGTCCGCGCTGCGCAAGCGGTTCAAGGCGATCACCGACACGCGCGGCGTCAAGAAGGCCCACATGAAGGAGAACCACGCCACCCCGCACGTCCGCATCGATCCCGACACCTACGACGTCATCATCGGCGGAGCGAAGGTGACGGACGTGACGACCTTTGTCGACGACCACATCGTCGACCGCGCGTATGTGACCGAACTCCCCATGGCTCAGCGCTACTTCCTCTTCTGAGCCTCCCCGGAGCACAGCAAGCCGAACCGAGCCGAGCCGTCCAGCAGAGGAATGACGAATGAACCGTGCCGCGCTGCTCATCCTGGCCGACGGGCGGTTCCCCGCCGGAGGCCACGCCCACTCGGGCGGGGCCGAACCGGCGGTCGCGGCCGGCCGCATCACGGACGCCGGCACGCTGGAGGAGTTCTGCCGGGGGCGGCTGCACACCGCCGGGCTGGTCGCGGCGGCGCTCGCCGCCGCGGCCGCCACCGGCCACGACCCGCTGGCGCTGGACCGGGCCGCCGACGCCCGTACCCCCGTGGCCGCCCTGCGGAACACCGCCCGCAAGCTGGGCCGGCAGATGATGCGGGCGGCCCGCGCCACGTGGCCGTCGGCCGAACTCGACGCGCTCGCGGCGGCGCTGCCACGGGGCGCCCACCAGCCGGTGGTGCTGGGCGTGGCCGCCCGCTCGGCCGGACTCGGTCCGCTGGATGCCGCGTACGCGGCGGTGTACGAAACCGTCAGCGGGCCGGCCACCGCCACGGTCCGGCTGCTGAGCCTGGACCCGTTCGACGCGAGCACCGTGCTCGCCCGCCTGGCGCCGGAGCTGGACCACGTCGCCGCGGCCGCCGCCGCGTCGGCCCGACGCGTCGCAGAAGAGGGGGTCGGCGCCCTGCCCGCGGCCTCCGCGCCGCTGCTGGACATCAGTGCCCAGCAGCACGCCGCCCGGCCCGCACGCCTCTTCGCCTCCTGACGCCGCCACCGGGGCACACCGGTCCGGCACCGGGACGCCCCACACCGACGACGAGACCCCACCCAAGGAAACCGGATGCACCTCGACCACGATCTCGACGAGAAGTTCCCGCACCGCCACACCTACGGCGCCTCCGCCCCCGAGCGCCCCGACGGCACCCGCCGCGCGTTGCGGATCGGGCTCGGCGGTCCGGTCGGCTCCGGCAAGACGGCCACCGTCGCGGCCCTGTGCCGGACCCTGCGCACGGAGGTGTCCATCGCCGTGGTCACCAACGACATCTACACCCGGGAGGACGCCGACTTCCTGCTCCGGCAGGCGGTCCTGCCGCCCGAGCGGATCCAGGCCGTCGAGACCGGAGCCTGCCCGCACACCGCGATCCGCGACGACATCTCCGCCAACCTCGAAGCGGTCGAGGACCTGGAGGAGGCCGTCGGCCCCCTCGACCTGATCCTCGTCGAGTCCGGCGGCGACAACCTCACCGCCACCTTCTCCAAAGGACTGGTCGACGCCCAGATCTTCATCATCGACGTCGCCGGCGGCGACGACATCCCCCGCAAGGGCGGCCCCGGCGTCACCACCGCCGACCTCCTCGTCGTCAACAAGACCGACCTCGCCCCCCACGTCGGCTCCGACGTGGACGCGATGGCACGCGACGCCGAGGCCCAGCGCGGCGACCTTCCGGTCGCCTTCACCTCCCTCAAGGAGGAGGGCGGCGTGAAGCCCGTCGCCGACTGGGTCCGTGAACGTCTCACCACCTGGGCCGCGGGTCCCGCATGACGCCCGTCTCCGCCACCGCCCCCGTCGTTCCGCCGCCCCGGAGCACGGCCGCCGTGGGCGTACGGGCCACGGCCCGCATCACGGCCGCCGTCCGGGGCGGCGGTACCGTCCTGCCCGTTCTCGACGGCGACGGCCCCTTCGAGTTCCGGCGGCTGCGCTCGCGGGGCGCCGAGGCGCGGGTCTGCGTCGTCGGGGCCATGAGCGCTCCCCTCGGCGGCGACCGCCTGCGCATCGAGGCCGCCGCCCGGCGGGGGGCCGCCCTGCACGTCACCTCCGCGGCCGCGACCCTCGCCCTGAGAGGCCCCACCACCGCACCCGCCACCTACGACGTCCACCTGTCCGTGGCGGACGGCGCGGAACTCCGCTGGCTGCCCAAGCCCCTGATCAGCGCCGCCGGAAGCAACCTGCGGCAGAGCTGGACCGTCGACCTGGCCCCCACCGCACGGCTGGTCCTGCGCGAGGAGCTGGTTCTCGGACGGACAGGTGAACCACCCGGCCGCGTGACCACCCGGCTCACCGTCCGTCGCGGCGGGCATGTGCTTCTCGACCAGGAGGCGGACTACGGGCCGGGGGCCCCCGGCTGGGACGGCCCGGCCGTCCTCGCCCATCACCGGGCGACCGGCACCCTCCTCATCGTCGAACCCGACGCCGAGGCGGCACCCCCCGCCGCCCGCGTCCTGACCGACACCGCGCAGGACGGACTGGCGGTCCTCGCCCCCCTCGCGGGCCCCGCCGCGCTCATCACCGCCCTCGCCCCCGACGGCCTGCGCCTGCGCCACCTGCTCACCGCTGCCCGCACCGCCCACCTGTCCCACTGATCCGCCCGGACCCGCCGGACCGTCCGCGCGCTGGGGAGCCCGCCGGGGACGGGCCGGTGGGTCCGCCCGAAGCGGTTTGCTGATACAGGGCGGCCTCATGGTCGGCAACCGGAGGGAGACGGACCGGCGCGGGTCGGAGAAACGCCGCAGGACCACCCGCAACGGCTACGTGCCGCACACGCGCGCCCATCGGAAGCCCCCGTATCGGGCACGTGCGCCTGTCGGCTCGACGCCGGTCGACCTGGCCCTCACCTCCTGGCACCACTGACCTGGCCCCTGCCCACTACAGTGTCAGGCCCCCATGGCAACAGTGCGGGGTCTAGTCCATTCGATCGAATCATGCTGCTCGACCACCGGGGCGAGGAGCGCTGGTCCGCCCGCGACCTCCAGCAGCTCGCCGGGTACAGCAAGTGGCAGGAGTTCGAGAAGGTGATCGCCAAGGCCAAGCTGGCGATCCTCGACAGCGGCATGGAGCCTCTTGATCACTTTACGGGCGCCCGTAAAGTGATCAGCGGGGGCCGGTGGGGCCGCCAGGAGGTAGACGACTACCGACTGACACGCTTCGGCGCCTACCAGGTGGCATTGAACGGGGACTCCTCGAAGCCGCAGATCGCTGCGGCGAAGACGTACTTCGCCTTCAAGACGAGGGAAGCCGAGCTCGCCGCGAAGCCGGACGTCGGAAGCCCCGAGGGCGTCCTCGCGCTGGCCGAGCAGTACGTCGCCGCCGCGAAGGAACTGGTCGCGACGAAGCGGGAACTCTCCATCGCGGCGCCGAAGGCCGGCAAGTGGGACGCCTTCCTCAACGCCGAGGGTCTCTGCGGGATGACCGAGCTCGCCGACCCGCTCCACACGAACGTCAGGACGCTCACCGGGTGGCTCGTTGACATCGACGTCTACCGAAAGCAGACGTCCCGGTACGGCGGCGGCCGCAACATGCCGCGCAAGTCGTACCAGGACGCCGGGCAGTTCGTCGTGAAGCAGGAGACGAAGAACGGCTTCAACTTCCCGACGGCCTATGCCACCGCCCGCGGTATCGATCTCGTCGTCGATCTGTGGGAGCAGCGCCCCGCAGCCTGACGGCACCACGGCCCCCACTGCTTCGGCGGTGGGGGCCTTTCGTCATGCCTCGGGCCGCTTGTTGTACGCGGCCAGGGTCGCCTTGTTCGTCGACGCGTCCTGGAACACCAGCTGCCAAGGCCCGGTGTTCACGTCGAACTCCTTCCCGAACCCGACCCACTTGCCGGTCATCCGCCGACCGGTCGTCTCGACAAGGAGCTGGACCGCCCCGTGGTAACGGGCGCCCCGGTAGTAGCCGTCCGTGGCGGTCTGCTCGGTCCAGGTGCCCGTCGCAACGTGACCGTCTATCTCCAGGTCCATGGTGAGCGGGCTGTCCGAGGACCCGGGCAAGGAGCGGGCGGTGAGCCGGTTGCCGTGCTGGAGCAGCACCACGTAGTGCTGCCCGACGAACGCACTGTCGCGCCCGCTGGAGAAGTACTCGTAGCGGGACAGCCACACCCCGGAGTGGTTGCGGCGCCCGGGCTGCGGGTCGCCCTGGGGGGCCGCGGGGATGAGGGACGCGGTGGGCTGCATGTCGTGCCCGCCGTGCCCGTCTCCGGAGATCCTGGCGACGGGCACCGAGTTGAAGCCCAGCGATTCGATGGGCAGCCCGGTCACGGATTCCAGGGCGCGGGCGTACACAGGGCGGGGTGCGGCGGTCTCGCCGGACTCCCACCGCTGGATGAGCCGCTTGTTCGCTTCGTTGGGCTGGCCGGCGCGGGTTCCGGCGTCGCGGATCGCGCGGGCGAAGTCGTCAAGGGACATGAGCAGGCCGAGTCGGACGGCCCGAAGTGTGCTGTTCGGTGTGGCCATATCTGCACGGTAGACCCAACCCGCTCTGGATGACACCGAAATGACACCCCGTATGACGCCGGTTTGACACCTGTACGGGCGCCGCGCGACTCTCCGTGCAAGGTCCATCTTGAATCCGTGACCACCACAGGCAGCGGCACCCCACGGCCCGGACTCACCGTCAACGTCTACCGCGTTGACTCCAAGACCGGCGACCGCACTTTGGTCAAGCGGTACGAGACCAAGCCCAGCAACGTCATCGAGAAGACGCACATCTTCCCGCCGTGCACCTGCCCCCGGTGCCGGTGAGCCCAATGTGGGACGACGAGTCAACGCGCGGCGCCGGGCTCTGCGCGCTGTGCGCCCACGTCGTCGACGACGGCCCCGTCCAGTGGATCCCCCGCATGACGGGGCCCGACATACGGATCATCGTCCACGACGACGGCCACTGCCTGCCCGGCACCACAGACTCCCGCCCCGGCACGGACCCCGTTCGACCGGGGCGGGCCCGCCCTCACACAGGGCACCCGTCCACCACAGGAGGAAGCACATGACCATCGCGTTAGAGCGTCCCGTGGGCACCACCGACCCGGCAACCCTCATCACCCCCGAGGTGATGGAGCGGCTCGCCACCCGCATCACTAAGGACCACCCCGACACCGAGCTGCCCACCGCGCGCCGCATCATTGGCCAGGCCGCCGCGTTCCTCGCCGCCAGCGCCGCCCTGCCCGGGGCCGAGCTCTCCCCGAGCAAGGCGGTCGACGTCGGCTGGCACACCTGGATCCTCCACACCGTGGACTACGCCGAGTTCTGCGAGCGCGTCGCCGGCCGGTTCATCCACCACGTCCCCACCCCGGACGCCGAGACCGGCGAGGGAAGCGGCGCCGCCCGGCAGCGCACCCTCGGCGCCATCATGGCGGCGGGATACCGAATCGACCACGATCTGTGGCCCGACACCGCCAAGATGGGTGACTGCAGCCAGTGCCACGCGGGCTGCAGCGACAGCCCGAACAGCGGCAAGAAGTAGCAACCCCTCAGCCAGCCGCCCGGAACCCCCGGGCGGCTGGCCCCAGGAACGGAGCGAGAGTGACCGAGACCGCGGCGTGGGACACGTACTCGAAGCAGAAGCCGGAGCGACGCCCGGTGAACGCGGCGGGCGAGACGACCTGGTTCAACTGGACGCAGTACCCCGACCACGGGCCCGGCGCCGAAGTCCTGAGCATCACCCCGGGAGCCAATGTCCTCGACCTGGGCTGCGGCAAGGGCGGCAACCTCGCCCACGTCGCCACGCTCGGCGCGCGCCCCGTCGGCGTAGACATGTCCATGGCGCAGATCAAGGGTGCGGAGGCCCGCTGGCCCGACATCAAGCTGGAGCTTCACCAGGCGGAGGCCACCCGCTTCCTCACCGAGGGCGAGGAGCAGTTCGATGCGGTGTTCTCCGTGTTCGGTGCCGCCTGGTTCACCGACCCGGCCGCTCTCCTCCCCGCCGTGCGCCGCCGGCTGCGCCCTGGCGGGGTGTTCGCGTTCTCGCAGCGTCCGCCTGTCGAGGGCTGCTACGGGTGCCAGGCCTCGTACATCACCCGGTCCGAGGACGAGGACCCCTTGGTCGTGAAGCGGTGGGACTACGAGCCCGACCGGTGGGCAGGCCTCCTCGAGGAACACGGCTTCTCCGCCGCGGCTGCCCGCGTGATCCCTGCCCCGCCCGGCCCGAGGAAGATCGGCACCCTGCTCGTCCACGCCCAGGGATAGCCTGGGCATAGACCGCAGCCCCTATCCTCTCCCGCGAGGCGGGGGCTGCTTCGCTCGCCCTCTCACGAGGCCCCGCGCTTCTTGCGCCGCGCCTGCGCGGAGAGAAGCGCCATCCTCACGAAGTGCGCCTTCCGCAGCGACGCCGCGGCTGCGGCGATCTGAGCCTCCGTGGCTCCCGGGTGCTTCTTCCTGGCGTCCTGCTCGAACCTGGACTCGGCGGCGCGTCGGGCTCCCTCTGTTCGGGCGGCACGGTCGGCGGTGTTGCCCCAGCTCTGGTGAGCCGCGAGTCGGGCCCGCAGGGCACGTTCTTCCGGATCCATGGGCGCTCTCCTCTGGTCGGCAGCCTGGGCCCGGCGTCATGCCCGACGCGCGACGGCTACACGCATTCGGGGTACCGCCGGCCGCTCAATCCCCACCTTCGGGTGGAGCACCGGCCGCACCAGCGAGGAAGGCTCTGCTCATGCAGAGGACCACACCCCATGAGCCCGCCCCGCTCCTCACCACCAAGCAGCTGATGAAGTTCTACTCCGTCTCGGACTGGACCGTGAACCGCTGGGTGCAAATGGGTTGCCCGGTTGAGCCCGTCCGTCTCTGGGGCAGACGATTCGATCTCGCGGCAGTCCGCGCGTGGCACGCAGCGGGGGACACACCTCCGTAAGACGCCGCACGCCGTGCGTCAGATACGGCATCGCGGTACCGGACCGAGGCGGGGCCGCAGGGTGGGCAGAGGCACCCTCTACCCGCGCGCCGCGGTCATGGAGTGGCTCGACAGGCTGGAACAGAACGACCCGCTATCGGTACGGCAGCGGTGAACGCATCGCCAACATGATCGTTTGTGCTTCGGTGGAGCATCGGCGGAGCGAGTGTCCGAAATGAACCCGAACAAGCAGTGACTCCAGGCCAGAGGAACGCTCTGACCTGGGGCCCATGGGTAGCGTGTGGGACTCGAACCCACAACCAACGGATTAAAAGTCCCGGCAGGGAGAGGGTGGGTGGTGCCTGGTCATGTTGCGCCGTCCCGGACTGCCTAGTCGGACAGGGTGGTCGGTGCCGCGCGGTCCGAACGGAGGCGGGCTCTGCCGAAACGTCCGCTCACGCATTGCTCACGCGTGCCGGCAAGTCGGAGCCTCTCGGCAAGGCGGCCGGACCTGCTAGACCCGTCGGGCTCCGCCGGGGCCGGCCGGTCGGCGGGTTTGACTGGCGACAGGGCTACGGCTCCCACAAGATCCACGCCTATCTGCGCAGACGCGGCATCCCGCACACCATCCCCGAACGCGCCGATCAGAGCGCTGACCTCCACCGGTGCGGTCCGCGAGGTGGCAGACCCATCGGCTTTCAACCGAACTGCTTACCGCCCGCCACCGTAACGTCATCGAACGCTGTTTCAGCCGCCTCAAGCAATGCGCGGCCTGGCAACCCGCTACGACAAGGCCCGCGAGTCCTGCCGAGCCACCATCGCCCCGTCCTCCTCTGGATATGACCTTCGAAGGCACCCCCAGGGACGTATCGGTGCGGCACGTAGCGCGGTCCCGTGAGCGGTTCGTAGAAGAATCCTGAGGTCGATGTCATCAGAACGGCGGACTCACGGCTCTTCCGAAGTGATCCAGCCACTGCCCGTACGAGGCGGGCAACGGTCGAGGGATGACGATGACGAGGAGGTAGGGCCGTGGAGATTCTCGGCGTGCTCATCATGATGGTTCTCTTGCTGATCCCGGGGCTGAACAAGCTGCTGGAGAGCGCGGCATACCGGAATCGGGCCCAAGGCAAGGCCGAGGTCATCCGCGCCAGGCGCTCCGCTGAGCTTCCGCCGGCCAGGCGGAAGCAGGAGAGGAGGAAGACGCGTGGCTGAGCACGTGGAAGAGGGCGCCGAAGTACTGGGCAAGGTGTTTGAGCAGTACCGGGCAGAGATGACGGGCAAGGCTCGCCAGCTCCTCCTGGAGGCCGACGTGCCAGCGTCGGTGGTGGACGCCGATGACATCGTGAGTAGCGCGTTCGCGACGGCGTTGCAGAACCCCGGCGCCGTGCGGCAGCCACGCGCCTACGTGTACAAGCTCATGCGCACCGAAATCCTGCACCTGGTAACGCGTCGCGCGGAACACCGCCTCCTGGACGTGAAGCGAAGCACCGATCCGCTCTGCTGCCCGCTTCCTTACGTCGCCGACTTCAGCGCCCTGGTGGACAACCGGCAGACGGTCGTCCGAGCCATGAGTGAGCTGTCGGCGCCACAGCGCACGGCGGTGTGGGCGACCCAGGCTCTGGGCTACACCCGGGAGGAGACCGCTGTGCTCACGGGCAGGCATCCCGGCACCGTGGCCCGCCACACCACGCGCGGCATGGCCCTGCTGCGCGTCGGCGTCACCGCCGCGCTTGCGGGGACCTTGGTGGTCTTCGGCGCAGTCGTCGGCGTCCGGCTCCAGCAGAAGGCCCCCGCTGGCCGCTCCCCCCGTACGGACCCCTTGCTGCCGCCCGTTCAATGGTGGCCCGGTAACTGGTTCGTGCTGGTCACGCTGGTCCTCGGGGCCTATGCGCTGTGGCTCGTGAGGCGTCGCTTCTCACTATGGATTCTCAGCGGCGTCCTCAGGCTGATGAGCCTGGGAGGGGAACCCAGATCGCCGCTGACAATAATGTGTTGCCTCTTTTGACCGTGGCGGAGAGCAGGCCCTGTTGCGAAAGGCACAGGGCGTGGTGCGCAGCACGGCCCCTCAGCGCGAAGGGCGCGGCATCCCCTGGGTGCGCCGAAGCCGTCGAAGAAGGCTTCGGCACCGGTGATCCGGGTCATGCCCCGTGTAACAGCGGCATCTCTGATCACTCGTCTTGGAGCCGAATGGCCATCACGGTTCCGTCGGCGCGGATGGACACCGCGTTCCAGGCCCCCGATGTGCTGCGGCCCGGCCACTGCCCACGTTGAGCGTGTACTTCGCGACGGTACTCATTTACGCGCCCATGGTGAAGGTACGTGTACAGACTCCTCTGAAGCCCGGAGAATACCTCCACGCGGGTGCCGTTGAGACGGTATATGTGGTCGGTTCCGACGAAGTCGATCCCGTGGATGCGGTGCTCAGCGTCTCGCATCCTGCCCGTGTTGGCGTGAACGTCGTGCTGAAAGTGACGTCTCCCCTGCTCCTTGGTCAGGTACTGGGCAGTGGGTTTGCCTCCTCCCGTGAAGGCCGTCAGCGTGGCCGCCTCTGCCCGTGCCAGCACGATGCTGAACCAGGCGAATGATTCGGGCAATACCTGGAACCCGGGGATGGTCGTCCTTTTCTGGCCCGTGTGCCTCACGGCGTCGGCCATGCGGTTCCCCTGGACCAGGGCGAGATCCAGGTCTGCTTCTGACGCTGCCCCGGGCGGGCGGAGGATGGTCGTACCCTCAGCCTCCAGGATGTGCAGGGCGAGACTTTCCCTCTTGGGGATCTCAGTCCCGATGAGCAGGTACGGGACCGTGCCGTAAGGCCCGATGTGCACTGACTCCACGTGCGCACTGGCCGTGCTGAGCTGCTTGTGCACCTGGCGAACGCTGCTGTGGGTGCCCTTCGAGGAAAGCAACAGGACCTTGGACGGCTGCCCCGGTTGCCAGGCTTCGACGAAGAAGTGGGGCCGTCGTTGAAGTGGCTCCGGACGGGTGCCCGTTCCGGAGGTGCTGCGCAGGGTCCAGCCGGCTTTCAGGGCGACGTCTGCCGGGATCACCGAGACTGAGTGGTCGGGGTACCGGGACCTGACCAGCTCTTCGGCCAGCAGCGAGGCGAAGCCGGTGCCGATCTCCCCGGACTGGGTGGCCTTGTAGAACCGCAGGAGGTCGCGCCCCTCGGATGACAGCTGCAGGTAATTACCCTGGTTGGCCTCCAGGGCCTGGTTGTAGCGCAGGCTTCCCCAGTGTTCGGCGAGTCCTCGTCCCGCGCCTTGGCGGGCCGCAGCAGCCCCAAGACCGATGGCGTGAATGATCTGCCAGGGCGTGAGGGTCAGCGATCGCGGCCCGTTTCGGACGGCTTTGTAGTCGGTGCGTCGGCGAAGCGGCCCCTGCCCGTTGCCTATCCGCTTCTCGTCTTCGTCCTCCGCGGCCTCGGAGACGCGGGCAGCCAGTTCGGTGGACGAGCGGACTTGGACGTGTGAGGTGGCGCTCAGCCCGTCGAGAATCTCCCTGACGGCTTGGGATTCGTCCTTGTTCACCAGCTGCCCTTCCCGTCGTTGTCGTGCGGCGTGAGCCGAAGGAAGGTAGGGCACGACAGGGGGCGCAATCAAGTGCGCACGAGGGGCGCAGACCGCTATCTGGCCATGCTCCGGACGGCTGCTGACGGAGCACCACCGCCGTGTACTGCACAGCATGCCGTTGCACACTCCGTGGGTGCTGACCTGAAACTGCGTTGCATAGCGAAGACGGCTCGAAGAAGCCCGGGATGACCCCCGCGGCATACTCGTCCGCATCGAGCACCTGACGCCAAGGCCCGCAGAGAACGCCCCTGTGCCGGCGGAAGCGAAGGTCCAGGACGGCCGACGGACGATCACGGTAGATGCCGCCTACCTCATCATCGGCAACGCCCCGATCGCCCTGTCCGGCGATGTGGCCCACGGGCCGGACCGGTACTCCCCGCCGAAGGACCAGTGTTCCGCGTCATGGTGGTCGGCGACCTCCGCTCCGCCCGCTTCCAGCGGACCATGACGGCTTCGGGCTCGGGTAGCGAGACCGCGATTTGTTGGGCGTGCCCTGCAAACACACGCTCCACCACATCCAGCCGCTCCGTCCACCAGTGAAGGAGCGCCTCGCCGCCCAGGAACAAGTCGTCGCAGGAGTGGTCGTCCCGGTCGTAGTGGAATTCGAGCTGCCAGAAGTCAGTCATCCACTTCCACCACGGACGACGGACTGCATCGACCAGCACGTCCGGCTCCAGCGGGTGCACCGACCGATAGCCGGCCACGAATGCCGAAGCCCGCTCCAGGTCGAAGACGCCCTCCACTCCGAACTGCCCTGCGCCGTGCACACGACCTCTTCCGCGTACGGACGAACGCCCAGCCGGTCCAAATCCAGGATTCCCACCAGCTCACCGCCCGCCTAAAGAAGGTTCCGGCACTGGGAGTCCCCGTGCATCCAGCCAATCGGCCCCGCGGGGACGCCACCTTCGGGGCGCAAGTGTGCGTGCTTGTTGAGAAGGAGCCTGCGCTGTTCGAAGGCCGCGGCCGCAGCCACGTCGAAGGCATAGTGGGTGCCCTGGGCCGACAGGCACTCCAGCAAGCCGATCGCCCTTCCGCACGGCTCGCCCGGCATCCGTCACCTCGGCGGCAACCGAGGTCGGCACGGCGGGCGGGTTCGCGACTTCGGCAGTACGTTTCAGCGACGCATGAAGTCGTGCGAGGTGCGCGCCAAGCTCGGCCACCCGCGGCAGCGACAGGGTGACGCCGCATACGTGCTCCGCGTACGACCAGGGAACAGGCAATAGCCGCTACCGCCGACTTCGGCGACCACATCGGTCGGCAGCGGAGCGCATGCGGGAAGGCGCGTCTTGTCCGCCACATCGCGTCGATCACCCGGGCGACGATATGGGAGTCGGCCGCCCAGGCGCAGAACAGTTGCTGGGCCCCTTCGACGGCTGAGCGTCTGCCGCGCTGCCCCTCGGCGACGGTGAGCGCCTTCGTAGGTTCTGTCAGTCCCACCGGCGAGACTCTCCCCATGGCTACCAGATCAGACTGGGCCTTGGAGCTACAGCTGAACGCTGTGAAGGACCAGGCCACCAGCCCCGCAACAGAGAGCGCCATCGACTCGGCCCTCACGCACATAGGAGGATCCGGATCGCGGAACCGAAGAGGGGGCAAACAGCTCATATCGCTGCTGGAGGAGGCTCGGTCGACCGCTGCGCAGGCCGAGGACTGGCAGGTCGTACGGCTGCTCCAGGATTCGCTTGATTATGCGGAGGGCCGGATCCTCAAGCCGGAGTTCGAAGAGAGGTACCGGCTCTTCCAGGACGGACAGCAGCGCAACGACATCCTTCGGGACTACATGTCGATGGTCCTGTGGGCGGGTAGCAGGTTCGTGACCGGGAAGGCCAAGGAGTTCCTCGAGGGCCATCCCGGTTCCAGCACCGCGGAGCTGCTCGACCACTTGTCGTCGCTCGGGCAGGACGCCCTGTTCCTGGAGGCACCGCCGGACCGGCCCGGACGTTACTCAATCCCCCGAGGGCGCGCCGAGACAGCCCTCTGGATCGAGAGAGTGATCCGGCGGGAGCGCGTCGATGTCGACGATGCCGGGGTCGAGGCTCACCGCATCGCCACCTCTCCCGAGGCACTGGCGCTCCTGGCCGCAGATTCCGACGGCCAGATGGTCTTCAGGGCGGCGGAGCTTCAGCGCCGTGCGGCTGGCCTGGACCGCCTCCGCGCGGTGGCGGAGGATCGGACCGCGACCGAGCACGACCTCCAGACCGCGCTCGAAGGGCAGCACTGGATCTTCGGTGGTCGGTTCGTGGGGGAAGCCGCACAGAGGCGGCTGGTACCGGGCGACGAGATCGACATCCCTCTCATCCGCGGCGACGGCAGCCTGCACATCGTGGAGCTGAAGCGGGCGATGAGTCTGCACAAACCACTCGTGAAGCGGCACCGCGGCGCCTGGGTGCCCGCCGCAGAAGTGCACGACGCCGTCGGCCAGGCGATCAACTACCTCGTCGGCCTCGACGAGAACCGCCAGAAGATCCAGGGGGAGCTGGGCATCGAGACCCGCCGTGCGAGTGCAGTCGTACTGATCGGCCATCCGGGAGTTCAGCCCGGTGTCCCCGAGCAGGAGATCAACGAAGCCCTGAGGACGTTCAACAGCCACATGAGCCGGGTCGAGGTCCTGACCTACAAGGAGCTGATCGACAACGCGGAGCGGTCCCTCGGGTCTGCGGGGGCCGGGTTCCCTGGCGCCTCCCCGCATGCGGGCAACGGAGACCGAAGGTCATCGATCGACCAGAGGCTCCTCCTCATGAGTTTGGACCGCCGAGGAACCTGACGGCGAAGCGCCCCCACCCGAGCCGGGTGGGGGCGCTTCGCCGTACGTCACAGGCGTACACCTGGTCTCACGTCAGTAGGCCGTGTGGGACTCGAACCCACAACCAACGGATTAAAAGTCCGCTGCTCTGACCAATTGAGCTAACGGCCCCTGCGACATCACCCCCCGAGCATAGCCCGCCCGGTCCCGGCAGCCGATCCGGTATCGGTCTTGGGCCCGTCGCGCCCGCTCCGGGGGCCCGTGCGGGCGGCCGGCGCGGAACCCGGAGCAGGTGCGGCGGGGGCCGGGGACAGCAACAGGGCCCGTACGGCACCGAGTCGGTTCGGTGGCGTACGGGCCCTGCCGGTCTGTCAGGCGGACCTGCTCGGCCTGGAGGGGCCGGGCGGGGGTCAGCCGTTGCGCTTCCAGCGCGGCTTGTCGTCGCGGCGGCCGAAGGAGCCGGTGTTGGTGCCGGTGTTGGCGCCGCGGTGGTCGTCACGACGGCCGGTGGGGCGGTCGCTGCCGCCGGAGCGGAAGCCGCCCGAGGGGCGGTCGTCGCGGCGGTCGCGGTTGAACGGGCGGTCGCTGCCGCCGGAGCGGAAGCCACCGGAGGGGCGGTCGTCGCGGCGGTCGCGGTTGAACGACGGACGGTCGTTGTCCCGACGCTCGAAGGAACGGCCACCACGGTCGTCACGACGGTCGTTGCCACCGGAACGGAAACCACCGGAGGGGCGGTCGTCGCGGCGGTCGCGGTTGAACGACGGACGGTCGTTGTCCCGACGCTCGAAGGAACGGCCACCACGGTCGTCACGACGGTCGCTGCCGCCGGAACGGAAACCACCGGAGGGGCGGTCGTCGCGGCGGTCGCGGTTGAACGACGGACGGTCGTTGTCCCGACGCTCGAAGGAACGGCCACCACGGTCGTCACGACGGTCGCTGCCGCCGGAACGGAAACCACCCGACGAGCGGTCGTTGCCGCCCCGGTAGCCGCCACGGTCGCCACCGCGGTTGTCGCGGCGCTCGTAGTTGCCCCGCTCGTCGCGGCGCTGCTCGTCGCGGGCGGCCGGCTGCTCGGGGACGGAGACGGCTGCCACGAGGGCGGCCTCGGCCTCGGCGGCCACCTCGGCCACCGCGGCCTCGGGGTCGTCACCCCGCTCGCGCGCGGCGCGGGCGACCAGGCGGTCGGCCTCCTCGCGCAGCTCGACGGCGCGGCGCTGGACCCGCTCCAGCTGCTTCGTCAGGTCGGCGGCCTCGCGCTCGGCCTGCTTGGCGGCGTTGTTCGCGGAGTCGGCCTGGACCTCGGTGAGCGAGCGGGCACCGGTGATCTCGGCGACCTCCGGCTCGAAGACGCCCGCGCCCTGGACGATGTGGCGCGAGGCGTCGACGCCCGCGTCCTCCATCAGGCGGAAGATCTGGCGGCGCTGGTGCGGGAGCGCCAGCGAGACGACGACACCGGACTTGCCGGCACGGGCGGTACGGCCCGAGCGGTGCAGGTAGTCCTTGTGGTCGCCGGCCGGGTCCACGTTCAGGACCAGGTCGATGCCGTCGACGTGGATGCCTCGGGCGGCCACGTCGGTGGCGACGAGCGCGTTGACGTAACCCTTCTTGAAGTCCTCCAGGACCCGCGTACGGGCGCCCTGGGTCATGCCGCCGTGCAGCGCGTCGGCCTTCACACCGGACTCGATGAGCTGCTCGGCGATGCGGTCGGCGCCCAGCTGGGTGCGGACGAAGATGATCGTGCGGCCCTTGCGGGCGGCGATCGCGGCCGTGACGGGCGCCTTGTCCTTCGGCTTCACGACGAGGACGTGGTGCGACATGGTCGTGACGTTGCCCTGGGCGCTGTCGACCTCGTGCGTGACCGGGTTCGAGAGGTAGCGCTTGACCAGCGTGCCGATCTCGTTCTCCATGGTGGCGGAGAAGAGCATCCGCTGACCGCCGGCGGGGACCTGGTCGAGCAGCTCGGTGACCTCGGGCAGGAAGCCCAGGTCCGACATCTGGTCGGCCTCGTCGAGGACGGCGACCTGGACGTCCTCCAGGGAGCAGGCGCCGCGGTTGATGATGTCGCGCAGGCGGCCCGGAGTGGCGACGAGGACGTCGACGCCGCGCTCCAGGGCGTAGATCTGGTTGCCCATCGACGTACCGCCGCAGACGACCTTCATCTTGAGGCCGAGGACGTCGCCGTACGGCTGCAGCGCGTCCGCGACCTGCATCGCCAGCTCGCGGGTCGGGGTGAGGATGACCGCGCGGGGCTTCTTCTTCTCCGTGCGGCCGCCGGACAGCGCGGCCAGCGTCGGCAGGCCGAAGGAGAGGGTCTTGCCGGAGCCCGTACGGCCGCGGCCCAGGATGTCCTTGCCGGCCAGGGCGTCCGGGATGGTCGCCGCCTGGATCGGGAAGGGGGTCGTCACGCCGTTCTGCGCGAGCTTGCGGACGATGCCCTCGGGCAGGCCCAGGTCGCTGAAGGTGATGGTCGGCTCGGCGTCGGCGGCGTCCTCGACCTCGGCGGCGGGCTCCTCGGCCTGCGCGGCGGCGGACGAGTCGTCGGCCTTCGCCGTGTCCTGCTGGTCGGCGGACGGCTCGTCGGCGGACTGCTGGTCGGCGACGAAGTCCGCGACGGACTTCTCGGCGGCCGGGGCGGTCGCACCGGCGGGGGCCTCGGTCACGGCGGACTCGACCAGCTCGGCGAGCTGGTCGCTGTCGACGTTCTCGGGCATGACGGTGCGGTCAGAACTGGAAATTGACATGCGAAATGCGAAACCTTCCGGAGTCTCGGCACGCGCCCATAACTCCGTGATTCGCAATTTCGACCGCCTCAATGCGGTCCAGCCACGGCAAGGGAGAGTACGCGCCACACGGCGCTCTTCTGTGTCGGCGCCGGGCAATGGGATCAAACGATCTACCACCATACGCACCCTCCCCCACCTTGCGCAAGCCCAGCCGCGAAAGCCTTGGGCTATACCGCCCTGACCTGCGGTGATGCCTCCGGGGTCCACAGCGTTCGGGAGGCCCCCTCTCCGCCCATCGCATGTACGCGCAGCTGTGCGGCGGGCGACTCCGAGGGGGACGGTTCCGGCGGATCGGTGGGCTCCGGCTCGGGGTCCGGGTCCGGGGCGGGGGACGACGGGGCCGGCTCCTCCGGGACGGTCGGCGGCGGCTCGCCCGGCCCCGGAGTGGAGGGCGTCGGCGTGGGTTGCGTCACACCGGGGCCGCGGGTGGGCGCCGGGGCGGCCGGTTCGGGGCGCGGGCCCTCGGGGGTGGCCGACGGCACCGGGCCGGACCTGTCCGGGCGCCGGGCGCTCTTGGGGACGGCCCGGTCCGAGTAGGGGTGGGCGTCCCCGCTGCCGCTCCCGGACCGTCCGGAGCCGGGGGCCGTGTCCCCGGCCGGGTCGGCGTCGGCCCCCTTCGGGCCGGCGGACCGGGAGGGCCCCGGCGCCCCGGCGTCGTCCTCGCCGACGCTCATGCAGCCGGTGGAGGCGGCGATCGTCAGCGCGGTGACGGCTGCCCAGCGGAGAGGGGCGGACAACTGGCGCACGAGGGGCACCTCCGGGGCAAGGGAGCGGGGGCGTGGCAGGGGTGGAGCGCGACGCCCGGACCGGACCGGGGACACCGAACCGGGAGCGTCGGAAGGGAAGCCGGAACGGCGACCGGAGCGACCGGAACGGAAGCCGGGGCGTACCGGCCCGGCGTCGTACCGTGCCCAACTCCCCCGACCCCGCCGGAGACACGCCCGAAACCGCGGCGGCCCCCGCGTCTCCTGCCCCGGCCGCCCCCGTACGCCTCCCCTACCCCCCGGCCCCGCCCGCCAGTTCCACCCCCAGGAACACCGCGCCCAGGCCCGCCAGCAGGGAGGCGAGCACGTTGGCCGCGGCCAGGAAGGCGCGGCCCGTCTCGGCCAGGCGGAGGGTCTCGTACGAGAACGTCGAGTACGTCGTCAGCGCCCCGCACAGGCCCGTCGCCAGCAGCGCGTGCGCCGGGGAGGAGACCGCCGCGCCGGTCAGCACGCCGAGCAGCAGGCTGCCCGCGGTGTTCGCCGCGAAGGTGCCCCACGGGAAGACGTACGGCACGCCCGGCCCCTGGCGCGCCCGCACCGCACGGTCCGTCAGATAGCGCAGGGGCGCGCCCACCGCCCCGCCGATCGCCACCAGCAGCCAGGTCACGCCGTCCGCCCCGCATCCCGCGCGGCCGTCCGCGCGCCCCGGTCCAGCGCGGCCCGCGCCGCGGCTGCCGCCGCCCACACGGCGGCGAGCGCGGCCACCGCCGTCGCCGCCGCGTACGCCATCGCCACCGCGACCTCCTGACGGGCCAGCAGGCCCGAGACGTCCGCCGCGTACGTCGAGAAGGTCGTGTAGCCGCCGAGCACTCCGACCCCGAGGAAGGGCCGTACCAGCGGATGCGTGATCCGGCGCCGCTCGACGGTCAGCACCATCAGCACCCCGATCAGGGCGCAGCCGCTCACGTTGACCGCGAACACGGTCCAGGGGAAGCCGCCCGCGCCGGGCCACAGCACCAGTGCCCCGTACCGGGCGAGCGCCCCCAGCGCGCCGCCGGCCGCGACCGCCGCCAGCACCCGGCCCTGCGGGACGGCGGCGGGCGGGACGGGCTCCGGCGGCTGCTGCCGGTCCGGCGGCTCCTGCGGGCCACACGCCTCCTGGCGCTCCCGCAACCGCTGCGACTCGCGGGGCTCCCGCGCCCCCTGCGGCTCCCGCGACCGCGGCGGCTCCTGCGGGTCCCGCTCGCTCATCCGTAGCCCAGGGCGTGCAGCCGCTCGTCGTCGATGCCGAAGTGGTGGGCGATCTCGTGGACCACGGTGATCTCGGTCTCCGCGACGACGTCCTCGTGGGTCTCGCACATCCGCAGCGTGGGGCCCCGGTAGATGGTGATCCGGTCCGGCAGCACCCCGGCGTACCACTCACCGCGATCGGTGAGCGGGGTGCCCTCGTAGAGACCGAGCAGGTCGGGGTCGCCGGGGTCCGGTTCGTCCTCGACGAACACCGCCACGTTGTCCATCAGCCGCGTCAGCTCCGGCGGAATCCGGTCCAGAGCCTGGCTCACCAGCTCTTCGAACTGTTCGCGCGTCATCTCCAGCACCCGGTCATTGTCCCGTACGGGGGCGGATACGGGCAGGCGGAGGCCGCGCCGGACCCGTCGCCGCCTCCGCGACCGCCCCCGGCCCGCCCCCGTCCCACCCCCGCCGCCCGGCATGACGGAGGCCGTACCGGGGCATACGCGCCCAATGGTCCGCGTCCCGTTCCGTGCCGCAGCCGACCGCGTCCGGCACCGCCTCAGCCAGCTCGCCCGCCCCAAGCCCGGACGCTCGAACTCCGGCAGTCAGGAGCCCGGCGGCCCGAACCCCGGCAGCCCCGCGCCCGGCCGCCCGCCGCGACGCGCCCCGGCCGGCTCCCGCCCGTCCCGGACCGGGGCGGCGGTCCCCGGCGACCTGACCGCCCCCGCCCGCCACCGCCCCTTCCTCCGCGCCCTCGGCATGCTCGCCGTCGTCGTGCTGGGGGCCTGGCTCGGACTGCTCGCGGTCGGCAGCATCCGTACGCCGGTCGGCCCCATGGACACCAACATGACGCTGCGCCCCTCCCTCACCGGCGGCAGCAAGATCAACGTGGCCCCGCTCGGGGCGCTGGAGCTGGACTCCCACAGCGCGCCGCTCCGGCTCGACGTGGACGTGGACCGGCTCGACCCCGAACGCTCGCAGGCCCTGGTCGACTGGCCGGAACGGTTCTCCCACCTGCAGGACGAGGTCACCCGTGACGTCGCCGCCGGCACACGCGAACTGGCCGTGCGCTCCTGCGTCGCCGTCGTCTCCGGGGCCGCCGCGCTCGGCCTGGTCGTCTACCGCCGCCCCCGCCGCGCCCTGGCCGCCGGCGGGATCGCCCTCACCCTGCTGGCCGCGTCGGGCGTCAGCGCGTACGCCACCTGGAACCCGAAGTCCGTCCTGGAGCCGAAGTTCTCCGGGCTGCTCTCCAGCGCCCCGTCCCTGGTCGGCGACGCGCGCTCCATCGTCACCGAGTTCGACATCTACCAGCGGGAGCTGGCCCGCCTGGTCACCAACGTCACCAAGCTGTACGACGCGACCTCCACGCTCCCCGTCTACCAGCCCGACCCCGGCACCATCCGGGTCCTGCACGTCTCCGACATCCATCTGAACCCGGCCGCCTGGCACATCATCGCCTCGCTCGTCGAGCAGTACGAGATCGACGTCATCGTCGATTCCGGCGACACCATGGACCACGGGTCCGCCCCCGAGAACAGCTTCCTCGATCCGGTCCGCGACCTCGGCGCGCCCTACGTCTGGGTGCGCGGCAACCACGACTCCCCCGTCACCCAGGCGTATCTGGAGAAGTTCGAGAACGTGCGCGTCCTGGACGGCGGCGCGGCGGTGAACATCGGCGGCCTGCGGATCGCGGGCACCGGCGACGCCTCGTTCACCCCGGACCGGACCGGCCCCGGCGGCAACAAGGAGGCCGCCCGGCTGGAGGGCATGCGGCTGGCCTCCGCGCTGCGCGACCAGCAGCACGCGGGCACCCCGGTGGACATCGCCGTCGCGCACGACCCGAACACCGCCCGCGAGACCGACGGCACGGTCCCGCTGGTGCTGTCCGGCCACTACCACCGCCGGATCAACGAGCAGCTGAAGCTCGGCACCCGGCTGAAGGTCGAGGGCTCCACGGGCGGCGGCGGCCTGCGCGCCGTGCAGAACGAGAAGCCCGAGAAGGTGCACGCGTCGGTGCTCTACATGGACCGCTCGACCCGCCGCCTCCAGGCGTGGGACGAGATCACCCTGGGCGGTCTCGGACTGACGACCGCCGAGGTCAGCCGCCATCTCCCGGAGGAGAACCTCAAGGAGGGCGGCCCCGTCTCCCCCACCCCTTCGCCGTCCTCCTCCCCCTCCGCGGGAGCCTCGCCGGGCCGCCCCGCAGGGCGCCCCACCCCGTCGCCGTAAACCGTTTTGGCGATAGCTCCACCCATCCCATATGCTTCTCACGTCCCCGACGCGCTGCAAAGCGAACCGGCGGGCCAATAGCCCTCATCGTCTAGTGGCCCAGGACGCCGCCCTTTCAAGGCGGTAGCACGGGTTCGAATCCCGTTGGGGGCACGTTTCACCGTGTGCGAGACTTGTCTCGCACATTGCTTGGTCCTGTGGAGCAGTTTGGAGTGCTCGCCACCCTGTCAAGGTGGAGGCCGCGGGTTCAAATCCCGTCAGGACCGCTTGCAGCCCCAGCGGCTGCGTGGCTGGGTAGCTCAGTTGGTACGAGCGATCGCCTGAAAAGCGATAGGTCGCCGGTTCGATCCCGGCCCCAGCCACTTCTCGAAGGCCCCGTCCACCGGACGGGGCCTTCGCCGTGTCACACCTTCTCGGTTTCCTCGGTTCCCTCGGCCTGCGCTTCGTGTGCGACGTCCGCGCCCCGCCGCCGCCGGGCCCGTACGCCCAGGACCAGCAGCGCCGGCAGCACCGCCCCGGCCAGCGCCGCCAGGTCCGGCACCCGCTCGCCGAGCCGCTGCGCCCACTGCTCGACCGCGAACGAGTCGTCGACCCCCAGCAGACCGGGCAGCGCGGTCGTCCCGTCGTACACGAGGAACAGCGCGCCGAGCCCGATGAAGAACAGGCCCGACAGCAGCGACGTGGTGTGCAGCTCGAACCGGCCGAGCCGGACGGTCCGGCCGCGCAGCCAGGTCCGGCGGCCCAGGTCGAAACGTTCCCAGAGCAGGGCGAGCACGAACAGCGGGACCGCCATGCCGAGCGCGTACACCGCCAGCAGCAGCCCGCCGTAGACCGGGCTGCCGCTGACCGCCGCCACGGTCAGGACGCTGCCGAGGATCGGGCCCGCGCAGAAGCCGGCCAGGCCGTAGACCGCGCCGAGGGCGTAGACGGAGAACGCGGTGGTCGGGCGGATACGTCCGCTGAGCTCGGCCATCCGCCGCGAGGCGAAGCCGAGGCCGACGATCTGCGCCACGCCGAGCGCGATGATCAGCCATCCCGCGCCGGTGACGAGGGCGTCGCGGTGGCCGTAGAACAGCCGCCCCGCGTACGAACCGGCCGCGCCGAGCGGGACGAGGGTGGTGGCGAGCCCGGCGTAGAAGATGCCGGTACGGGCCAGCAGCCGGGAGGCGGAGTCGATGGAGTACGCGAAGAACGCCGGCAGCAGCAGCGCGCTGCACGGGCTGACCAGGGCGAGCAGCCCGCCGAGGAAGGCGGCGAAGTAGCCGATGTCCGCCGTCACTTGGCGGGCTTCCCGGCCTGGCCCGCCGCGCCGGTCGCCTTCGCCTGCTCGGCGGCGGCCTCGATGGCGCGGGTGAACGTCTCGTCCGGCTGGGCTCCCGCGATCGGGCGGCCGTTGATCAGGAACGACGGGGTGGACGTGGCGCCGATCCCGTACCCCTGTTCCTGGTCCTTCTTGACCGCCGCACGGGCCGCGTCGCCGTCGAGGTCCTTCATGAACCGGTCCAGGTCCTTCACCCCGGCCTCCAGCGCGAGCCCCTTGATCCGGTTCCTGCCGAAGCCCTTCTCCTTCGCCCCCTCGGCGTAGGCGGCGGCGTGGAACTCCCAGAAGCGGTTCTGCTGCCCGGCGGCCCAGGCGGCCCGTGCGGCGTTCTCGGACTCCTCGCCGAAGATCGGGAAGTTGCGCCACTCGATGCGGAGCGTGCCGTCCTCCACGTACTTCTCGATCAGTTCCGGCTCGGTGTCGCGGGCGAACTTGCCGCAGTAGCCGCACTTGAAGTCGGCGTACTCGATCATGACGACGGGCGCGTCGGCACGGCCGATGGCCAGCTTGTCGCCCGCGTCCCGCCGGGCGAGCTCGGCCAGCTCCGGGTAGACGCCCTCGCTCGGGTCGGCGGAGACCTCGGCGGCGGGTGCCGTGGCGGCGGTGTCCTTCGAGGAGTCGTCGGGGGAGGTGGCCTTGTACGAGGCGAAGCCGAGGAGGCCGGCGGCCACCACGACCACCGCGCCGTAGACGAGGGGCTTGCGGGAGGACTTCGACGGGGTGGACGCGGGCTTCTGGGGCGTGGGCATGGGGCACTCCGTGCTGGTGCGGAAGGGGAGGGAGGAAGTGGAGGTGGAGCGGGCCGGGCGGGCCCGCCTACACCCGCAGCACGGAGAGTTCGACGGGCGTCGGGGTGTACGGGGCCGGTGCGCGGGCCCGCATCCCCGGCGGGGGCTCGGCCGGGGACGCGCCCGTCGCGGCGGGCATCCCCCACGGAGCGAGGCCCGGCGCCTGGTCGTGACCGGCCCGGACGCGGGAGGGCACGGCGGGCTCGCCGTCGTGATCGCGGAGCTTCCCGCAGCCGGGGACGGGGCCGCCGGCATCGGCGTCCGTATCGGCGGCCTCGACCGCTGCCGGGCGGCTCACGGAGACGGCCCCGGACGCGGAACCCGGAGCGCTCGCGTCGGCCGCCCCGGTCGCGGGGTCCGGGGCACTCCCATGGACGGCCCCGGTCGCGGGGGCCGGAGCGCTCGCGTCGGTCGCGGAGGCCGCGCCCTGGGACAGGGCCCGTACGGCGGAAGCCGCCCGTACGCCGGCGGCTCCGGAACCGCCGAAGGCCGCCGGCCCGCACAGCAGCCCGATCGCCACCGCGAGCAGCGCCGTCAGGCTCCACCACTGCGTACGGGACACGGGACCGGGCCTTTCTCGCGCGGGGAGCGGTGCCAGGGCGTTCGACTGCCCGAAATGGTACGTGCCGCGTGACGCAGCCCGCGCGAAATGAGGTCGCCACCGAACACGGGCGGGTGAGATCCTGGGATCCGTATGTCTACTTCCTTCGCCGATCTCCAGTCCCAGTTCGGACAGCTCTCGCTCCGCGACGCGAACCGGCTCGGCCGGCGCCTCGAAGGCGCGCGCCGCATCCGCAAGCCCGAGGCCCGCCAGTCCGTGCTGGACGAGATCGCGGCCGAGGCGGGCAGGGCGGCCGAACGGCTCGCGGCGCGCGCGGCCCGGCTGCCGGCCCTGTCGTACCCGGACGAGCTGCCCGTCAGCCAGAAGAAGGACGAGATCCTGGAGGCGATACGCGACCACCAGGTCGTGATCGTCGCCGGGGAGACGGGGTCCGGGAAGACCACGCAGCTCCCCAAGATCTGTATGGAGCTGGGGCGCGGCGTCCGGGGCATGATCGGGCACACCCAGCCCCGCCGGATCGCCGCCCGCACGGTCGCGGAGCGCGTCGCGGACGAGCTGAGGACACCGCTGGGCGAGACCGTCGGCTGGAAGGTCCGCTTCACCGACCAGGTGAACCCGGAGTCGACGTATCTGAAGGTGATGACGGACGGCATCCTGCTCGCGGAGATCCAGACGGACCGCGAACTGCTGGCGTACGACACGATCATCATCGACGAGGCCCACGAGCGGTCGCTCAACATCGACTTCCTGCTCGGCTATCTGGCCCGGCTGCTGCCCCGCCGCCCCGACCTGAAGGTCGTCATCACCTCGGCGACCATCGACCCGGAGCGGTTCGCGCGCCACTTCGGGGACGCCCCGATCGTGGAGGTCAGCGGGCGGACGTATCCGGTGGAGGTCAGGTACCGCCCCCTCCTCGAAGAGGACAGCGAGGATGCCGACCGCGACCAGATCACCGCGATCTGCGACGCCGTGGACGAGCTGGGCCACGAGGCCCCCGGTGACATCCTGGTCTTCCTCTCCGGTGAGCGCGAGATCCGGGACACGGCGGACGCGCTCAACAAGCGGAACCTCCGGCACACCGAGGTGCTCCCCCTCTACGCCCGCCTCTCCCACGCCGAGCAGCACCGCGTCTTCCAGCGCCACACGGGCCGCCGCATCGTGCTGGCGACCAACGTGGCCGAGACCTCGCTGACGGTCCCCGGCATCAAGTACGTGATCGATCCGGGCACCGCCCGTATCTCCCGCTACAGCCACCGCACCAAGGTCCAGCGGCTGCCGATCGAGCGGATCTCCCGGGCCAGCGCCAACCAGCGCAAGGGCCGCTGCGGCCGTACGTCGGACGGCATCTGCATCCGGCTCTACTCCGAGGACGACTTCCTCACCCGGCCGGAGTTCACCGACGCGGAGATCCTGCGGACCAACCTGGCCTCCGTCATCCTCCAGATGACCGCCGCCGGGCTCGGGGACATCGAGAAGTTCCCGTTCATCGACCCGCCGGACCACCGCAACATCCGCGACGGCGTGCAGCTCCTCCAGGAGCTGGGCGCTCTCGATCCCGGTGAGAAGGATCCGAAGAAGAGGCTGACGCCCCTCGGCCGCAAACTCTCCCAGCTGCCCGTGGACCCGCGCCTGGCCCGGATGGTCATCGAGGCCGACCGCAACGGCTGCGCCCGCGAGGTCATGGTGATCGCCGCCGCGCTCTCCATCCAGGACCCGCGCGAGCGGCCCGCCGAGAAGCAGACGCAGGCGGACCAGCAGCACGCCCGGTTCAAGGACGAGACCTCCGACTTCCTGGCGTACCTGAACCTCTGGGCGTACGTCCGCGAGCAGCAGAAGGAGCGCGGCTCGTCCTCGTTCCGCCGGATGTGCAAGCAGGAGTACCTGAACTTCCTGCGCATCCGCGAGTGGCAGGACATCTACGCGCAGCTGCGTACGGTGGCCAAGCAGATGGGCATCACCGTCGAGGAGCCCAAGGCGGACGCGCCCGTTCCGGAGCAGGCGGTGCACACCTCGCTGCTGGCCGGTCTGCTGTCGCACATCGGGCTCAAGGACACCGAGAAGAACGAGTACCTGGGCGCGCGCAGCGCCAAGTTCGCGATCTTCCCCGGCTCGGCGCTGTTCAAGAAGCAGCCCCGGTTCGTGATGTCGGCGGAGCTGGTGGAGACCTCCCGGCTGTGGGCGCGGGTGAACGCCAAGGTCGAGCCCGAGTGGATCGAACCGCTGGCCCAGCACCTGGTGAAGCGGACGTACAGCGAGCCGCACTGGGAGAAGGACCGGGCGGCGGTGATGGCGTACGAGCGGGTCACCCTCTACGGCGTGCCGATCGTCGCCCAGCGCAAGGTCAATTTCGGCCGGATCGACCAGGAGGCGTCGCGGGACCTGTTCATCCGCAACGCCCTGGTCGAGGGCGACTGGCGCACCCACCACCAGTTCTTCCATGACAATCGCAAACTCCTCGGCGAGGTCGAGGAGTTGGAGCACCGGGCCCGCCGCCGCGACATCCTCGTGGACGACGAGACGCTGTTCGACTTCTACGATCAGCGGATTCCCGAGCACATCGTCTCGGGGGCGCACTTCGACTCCTGGTGGAAGACCAGGAAGCGCGAGGAGCCGGACGCCCTCGACTTCGAGCGCTCCATGCTCATCAACGAGAAGGCGGGGGCCGTCACCAAGGACGACTACCCGGACTCCTGGCGGCAGGGGAAGCTCAAGTTCAAGGTGACGTACCAGTTCGAGCCCGGTACGGACGCGGACGGCGTGACCGTCCACGTGCCGCTCCAGGTGCTCAACCAGGTCACCTCCGAGGGCTTCGACTGGCAGATCCCGGGGCTGCGCGAGGAGGTCGTCACCGAGCTGATCCGCTCGCTGCCGAAGCCGATCCGCCGGCACTACGTCCCGGCGCCGAACTACGCCGACAAGTTCCTGGACCGGGCGGTCCCGCTCCAGGAGCCGCTGCCCGTCACGCTGGCGCGGGAGCTCCAGCGGATGGTCGGCGTACCGGTCACGGCCGACGACTTCGACCTCTCCCGCGTCCCGGACCACCTCAAGATCACGTTCCGGATCGTCGACGAGCGGCGGCGCCGGGTCGCGGAGGGCAAGGACCTGGAGGCGCTGAAGCTCACGCTGCGCCCGAAGGCCCGCCAGGCGCTCTCCCAGGCCGCCGCGGCGACCGCGGGCCCCTCCGGTGAGTCCATCGAACGCTCGGGGCTCACGGACTGGACGATCGGCACCCTGGACAAGGTCTTCGAGACCCGTCGCGCCGGACAGCCGGTGAAGGCGTACCCGGCCCTCGTCGACCAGGGCGCCACCGTGGCCGTACGCCTCTTCGACACCGAGGCCGAGCAGCAGCAGGCGATGTGGCGCGGCACCCGGCGGCTGATCATGCTGAACATCCCGGTGAACCCGGCGAAGTTCGCCTCGGACCGGCTGAGCAACCAGCAGAAGCTGGCGCTGTCCCGCAACCCGCACGGCTCGGTGCAGGCCCTCTTCGAGGACTGCGCCACCGCCGCGGCCGACCGGCTGATCGCCGCGCACGGCGGGCCCGCGTGGGACGAGAAGGCGTTCCGGACGCTCTACGACAAGGTGCGGGCGGACCTGGTGGACCTGACCGTCCGCACGATCGACCAGGTGCAGCAGATCCTGGCCGCCTGGCAGGCGTGCGAGCGGCGGCTGAAGGCGACCAACAGCCTGACGCTGGTGGCCAACGTCGCCGATGTGCGCGAGCAGCTGGCCCGTCTCGTGCCCTCCGGTTTCGTCACGGCCACCGGGCTGCGCCGGCTGCCGGACCTGATGCGGTACCTGGTGGCGGCCGACCGGCGGCTCCAGCAGATGCCGACGGGCGCCCAGCGGGACACCACGCGGATGGAGAAGGTCCACGAGATGCAGGACGAGTACGCCTGGCTCCTCGAACAGTTCCCGCAGGGGCGGCCGGTGCCGCAGGAGGTGCGGGACGTCCGCTGGATGATCGAGGAGCTGCGCGTCAGCTACTTCGCCCACGCGCTGGGCACCGCGTTCCCCGTCTCGGACAAGCGGATCGTGAAGGCGATCGACGCCCTGGCGCCCTGACCTCCCGGGGGCGCGGAGCGGTGACGGAGTCACCACCAGGAGTGAAGTCGACCTGGACCTCTTCCCTCCTGTACAGTCTGGTTTCGCAGCAAGCCGCAAGGCAAGCAGCGAAAACCTGGTCCTGTGGAGCAGTTTGGAGTGCTCGCCACCCTGTCAAGGTGGAGGCCGCGGGTTCAAATCCCGTCAGGACCGCAGTAGGAGAAGGCCCGGATCGTTTCGATCCGGGCCTTCTCGCGTCTTGACGGTTCCACCCCGCCACGGGTACCCCGGAGAGCAGAGGTCGTCCCTGTCCCTCGGCGCCCCTCTGCATCCCTCATCGTTCCCCGCTGTTCCTCTACGTTCCCCCGGCTCCTCGGCACTCCCCGGCGCCCCTCGGCGCTCCTCACGGCGAGGGGGCTGCCGGGCCCATCGGGAGGTGGCTCGTTTGTCCGCGTCCACGGCACGACATGAGATCCGCGCGCTGCTGCGCGCCCATCTGGCAGCCGCTTCCGCCTATCGCCACTTCACCCGCCACTGCGCGGTCTGCCACCGCCTCCTGCGGCTCGCCATGGAGCCCGGCGGGGGCGGGGAGCGCACGGTCTCCGCACCCCCCTCAGCGGCCTCCGGAGCCGCGCGGAGCGCCAACGGGCGGGGGGAGGGCCCCGAGAGGCGGGCGGAGGGATCCGCCGGGCGGCCGGACGGGGGCGCGCGCGACGACCGCGCGCCGGGCGGAAAACGGACCGGGCACCCCGAGAAGCGGTCCGCGGCGGAACGGGCCGGGGCCGAAAGGCCCTCCCCGACATGACCATCGGCCGGATGATTCCTCGTCCGCGCAGTGGCATTCTGGGAGTTGGCAAGCATCAGGTGATGTGACGGTAGTCACCGAAAGAGTTTTCAGACTGGGGGATTTTACGCCTCCCCTACAACTGATGAATTTAATATGTGCAATTGCACGGGGTGGATCAGTGGACGGCGGCCCTCCGGAGACCGTTCCGTCCGGGGCTGTCCCACCGCGTCCCCGCCCCCTCCGGGACGCTCACCCACACTCCCGCACAGACCCGCTCACAGCCCCACGAAGGCCCCCGGACCCCGGCCCCGGCGCCTCGCCGGCCCGGAGAGCGCCAGGAAGCCCCTGAACCCCCCGAAGCCGACCGACCGCCCGGTTCTGAACGGGATCCCGGTCCGCGAGCGCGGGAGCGGCCCGCAGAGCCGCGCGGGGCATAAAAAAGATCGCGCTGGACCCGGCGGAGTCCAGCGCGATCGATGCGACGACACCCATGAGACACAGGTGTGACGCCCGTTGGGGCAGGCGTCCGTCGAGTGGAGCTATGGGCGGGCGGCCGGGGTTGGGGGACCCGGTGGCTACCCGGATGTGGTGCGGTGATGCGTCGTTACTGCGGTACTGCCGAACTGCTGTTTCTGCTGCGAGGCAGGGGTGTTCAGGCCTCGCTGCGCTGCTGCGGAATGCCCGCGAGCAGTGCGCGGACCTCCGCCTCGCGGTACCGGCGGTGTCCACCGAGCGTGCGGATGGACGTGAGCTTGCCAGCCTTGGCCCAACGGGTGACCGTCTTCGGGTCCACGCGGAACATCGTGGCAACCTCAGCCGGGGTCAGCAGCGGCTCGGCATCAGGGGTGCGAGCGGTCATGAGCGGCCTCCTCGGGAGAACCGAACCTTCTCGGTTCTTTCCTCTAAATTCTGCACCTTGACCCGCGTTGCCCGAATGGCGGACGCGGGCCGAGTCGGTTATAGGACGAACGGCTTGTCCTCGGCACTACAACTACACCATCCGTCCAGCCGCGTCGGCCAAACCGATGGAATTGCCCTCCCAGGTGTCCATCAGCGACGGAAAGCCGATGGACCATGCCATAGCGGACAGTCACACCTCAGTGACGATCAGTCACAGGGGTGATCAGGAGTCGCCAGACCCCCCATAGCGTGCAATGTCGAGCATCCTGCCCTTACTTGGACAGAAGGAGCCCTCCCCGGACTCCTTGTCCTATTTTGGCATGAGGAGTAGGGATAGGCGCAAGGGCCCTGTTAGTGCCGTCCATCACGCATGAGGCTTAGGCCCGGTTCGGGACGTAGGTCCTGGGGTCGGCGGCGTACGCTTCCGCCTCACCCTTCACACGTGTCACATCGGACGCAGGTTCACGGCCCGTCACCTGTTCGTCGAGCCCTCTCCGTCACCCTCCTCCAGGGGCGACGCGACGTCCTCCCTCTTCCGTACGGCCCGGCCCCGGTGGCCGCCCGCCGGCCTCTCGGCCGTCCTGGAAGAAGGATGCCCCGGTTCCGTCACCTTGATGCCCCTGTGGGCCTTTTCACGTCAATTGGTGAACTGCCGGTCCCGGACCGCCCGCCAGCGCTCCGCGAGCCGGGCGTACGCCTCCTCCGCGCCCGCGTCGTCCCCGTCCCGCAGCGCGGTGAGCCCCTCCGCCACGTCCGCCGCCGACCGGTCCCCCGCCAACTGCTCGGCCGGCAGGGCGTGCACCAGCCCTCCGTAGTCCAGCTCGACCAGGGAGCGCGGATGGAACTCCTCCAGCCAGCGCCCCACATCCACCAGCCCCTCGATCAGCGGGCCCTCGGGAGCGTTCTCGCGCAGGGTCCGCAGCGCCCGCGCCAGTCGGCGGCGGGCCTCGACCATCGGGGTGCGGTAGCGCAGGACGGGCCCTTCCTCCCCCTCGCCGGCCACCGGCCGGTACTCCCGCTCCTCGTCGCCGAAGAGGACGAACCAGCGCACCGGGACCTGCCACACCGTGGTGCGGATCCACGGCCGCGCGTCCGGATGGCGCCGCTGCCAGCGCTGGTGGTCCGCCGCCGCCTGGCCGCGCACCACGGCGGGCAGCACGGCGTCGAGCACGTTGGCCGGAAACATCCCCCCGAGCTCCTCCAGGGCCAGCCATCCCCGCAGTCTGGTCCGCCACGGGCAGACGCACACCACCCCGTCCAGCTCCGCCACGAACGCGTCACCGCTCTCGTGGGCGGGCACCCCGACCGGCGGAGTCGACGCCAGGTCGGCGAGCGAGCGGCGCAGTTCGTCCTGGGCCGTGGGGAGGTCCCCGCGCCGCGCGTACCGCGCCCAGTGACTCCGCTCGGGTTCCGCGAAAGCCGCGAGCGGCTCATAGACCCGGAGGTACGACGTGTAAGGGACGAGCACCGAAGACACCACCGACATGCAGCGCATCGTGTCACGGCGGATCACCCGCGGGGGGTGATCCTTCGCAGGGGGGCAGATCCGCGCCGCCGGAAGACTTACGCTCTTGCCCATCGGACCCGCCGAGCCCGGCCGGTCCGCGGCCCTCCCCACCCTCAGGAGGGTCTTCCGCCGCTTCGTTGTTTGGGAGTCACCACAGTGACCGATGTGACCGGCGCGCCCGTCGATGTGCTGCACACCCTGTTCCACTCCGACCAAGGAGGCCACGAACAGGTCGTGATCTGCCAGGACCGCGCCAGCGGTCTCAAGGCCGTCATCGCGCTCCACTCCACCGCCCTGGGCCCCGCCCTCGGCGGCACCCGCTTCTACCCCTACGACTCCGAGGCCGACGCCGTCGCCGACGCGCTGAACCTCTCCCGCGGGATGTCGTACAAGAACGCCCTGGCCGGGCTCGACCACGGTGGCGGCAAGGCCGTCATCATCGGCGACCCCGAGCAGATCAAGAGCGAGGAACTCCTCCTCGCCTACGGCCGGTTCGTCGCCTCGCTCGGCGGCCGGTACGTCACCGCCTGCGATGTCGGCACCTACGTCGCCGACATGGACGTCGTCGCCCGCGAGTGCCGCTGGACCACCGGCCGCTCACCCGAGAACGGCGGCGCGGGCGACTCCTCCGTGCTCACCGCGTTCGGCGTCTTCCAGGGCATGCGCGCCTCGGCCCAGCACCTGTGGGGCGACCCCTCGCTGCGCGGCCGCAAGGTCGGCGTCGCCGGTGTCGGCAAGGTGGGCCGCCACCTCGTCGAGCACCTGCTCTCCGACGGGGCCGAGGTCGTGATCACCGACGTCCGCGAGGAGTCGCTGCGCCGGATCACCGACCTGCACCCCGAGGTGACCGTGGCGGCCGACACCGACGCCCTGATCCGCACCGAGGGCCTGGACGTCTACGCGCCGTGCGCGCTCGGCGGCGCGCTGAACGACGCGACCGTGCCGGTGCTCACCGCGAAGGTGGTGTGCGGCGCGGCCAACAACCAGCTCGCGCACCCCGGCGTGGAGAAGGACCTGGCCGACCGGTCGGTTCTGTACGCCCCCGACTACGTGGTCAACGCCGGTGGCGTGATCCAGGTGGCCGACGAGCTGCACGGCTTCGACTTCGACCGGTGCAAGGCGAAGGCGACGAAGATCTTCGACACCACGCTGGAAATATTCGCACGTGCGAAGGCGGACGGGATTCCGCCGGCCGCGGCGGCCGACCGGCTCGCCGAGCAGCGCATGGCGGAGGCGCGTACCCGCTGACGGGCGCGCGAGCGACCCGCCGACCGGCGGGACAAGACTCACGCCGGTCGGCGGGTCGTACCTCCACAAGAGGTTAAAATCGCAGTTGACCAGCGAGGACGGGGCTCCTCGGTGGCCCTGTGCCGGGACCGGAATGCGGGCGGCGTACCGTATGGCCACGGAAGCAGGTACCGTTAAAGCCCTACGGGCACGGTCTCTCCTCGGAGAGTCCGTCCCGAAACATGAACGGGTGTCAAGACTCTGGGGCCGTCGAGCCCCGTCACCGAGGGGGTCGAGCCATGGGGCGCGGCCGGGCAAAGGCCAAGCAGACCAAGGTCGCCCGCCAGCTGAAGTACAGCACCGGCGGGACTGACCTGTCGCGTCTGGCCAATGAGCTGGGCGCATCGCCTTCGAGTCAGCCACCGAACGCAGAGCCGTTCGAGGATGACGAGGAGGATGACCCGTACGCACAGTACGCGGATCGCTACAACCAGGACGATGACGACGATCAGGACGATCAGTCCGGCCCGTCGTCATCACAGCGCCGCGGCGCCTGACCTCGCGCTGACTGACACATCAACCCGGTCCGGGCCTGTCCCGGACCGGGTTCTGTGTGTCCCGGTCCGGCCGCCGCTCGCCGCGACCCCCTGTCCTGCGGTACGGGGTGCGCCGGGCCGGTGACCCGGCGCACCCCCGCGTACGGCTACTGGCGCGCGTAGTCGCCGGTCAGCTCGGCGCCGGTCGCGTGGTCGCCGCGGTCGGTGATCTCGCCGGCGACCCAGGAGTCGACCCCGCGGTCGGCCAGCGTCGTCAGCGCGACGTCCACCGAGTCCGCCGGGACGACCGCGATCATGCCGACGCCCATGTTCAGCGTCTTCTCCAGCTCCAGCCGCTCCACGTTCCCGGCCTTGCCGACCAGGTCGAAGACCGCGCCGGGCGTCCAGGTGGAGCGGTCCACGGTGGCGTGCAGGCCGTCCGGGATCACCCGCGCCAGGTTGTTCGCCAGACCGCCGCCGGTGACGTGGCTGAAGCCGTGCACATCGGTCGTCCGGGTGAGCGCCAGGCAGTCCAGGGAGTAGATCCGGGTGGGCTCCAGCAGCTCCTCGCCGAGGGTCCGGCCGAACTCCTCAACCTCGCGGTCCAGGGACCAGCCGGCCCGGTCGAAGACCACGTGGCGGACGAGCGAGTACCCGTTGGAGTGAAGACCGGAGGACGCCATGGCGATCACCGCGTCACCCTTGCGGATGCGGTCGGGACCGAGCAGGCGGTCGGCCTCGACCACGCCCGTACCGGCCCCCGCGACGTCGAAGTCGTCCGGGCCCAGCAGGCCGGGGTGCTCGGCCGTCTCGCCGCCGACCAGGGCGCAGCCCGCCAGGACGCAGCCCTCGGCGATGCCCTTGACGATGGCCGCGACACGCTCGGGGTGCACCTTGCCGACACAGATGTAGTCGGTCATGAACAGCGGCTCGGCGCCGCAGACGACGAGGTCGTCCACGACCATGCCGACGAGGTCGTGGCCGATGGTGTCGTACACGCCCATCCGGCGCGCCAGATCCACCTTGGTGCCCACGCCGTCGGTGGCGGAGGCCAGCAGGGGCCGCTCGTAGCGCTTCAGCGCCGAGGCGTCGAAGAGGCCGGCGAAGCCGCCCAGGCCGCCGAGGCCCGCGACCTCGGGGCGCTGCGTCTTCCTCACCCACTCCTTCATCAGCTCGACGGCGCGGTCACCGGCTTCGATGTCGACGCCGGCCGCCGCGTAGGAGGCACCTGTTGTCTCAGACATGGCGTGGGATCTTTCGTGTGGAGATACGGGGCTGGTGGGGGATGCGGCGGCGCGTCCGGGTCACGGACGGCGCAGCGCGTCGGCCGCGGCGGTCGCCGCCGGGCCCGCCGCCAGCTCGGTCTCCAGCAGCTGCTTGCCGAGCAGCTCCGGGTCCGGGAGCTCCATCGGGTATTCACCGTCGAAGCAGGCGCGGCAGAGGTTCGGCTTGTCGATCGTCGTCGCCTCGATCATCGAGTCGATCGAGATGTACGAGAGCGAGTCGGCTCCCATGGAGGTGCAGATCTCATCGACGGTCATGCCGTTGGCGATCAGCTCGGCGCGGGTGGCGAAGTCGATCCCGAAGAAGCAGGGCCACTTCACCGGCGGCGAGGAGATCCGGATGTGGATCTCGGCGGCGCCCGCCTCGCGGAGCATCCGGACCAGGGCGCGCTGGGTGTTGCCGCGGACGATCGAGTCGTCGACGACCACCAGGCGCTTGCCCTTGATGACTTCCTTCAGCGGGTTCAGCTTGAGCCGGATGCCGAGCTGGCGGATGGTCTGCGAGGGCTGGATGAAGGTCCGGCCGACGTAGGCGTTCTTCACCAGTCCGGCGCCGAACGGGATGCCGCTGGCCTCCGCGTACCCGATCGCGGCGGGGGTGCCGGATTCCGGGGTGGCTATGACGAGGTCCGCCTCGACGGGGGCCTCGGCGGCCAGCTTGCGGCCCATCTCCACGCGGGAGAGGTAGACGTTCCGCCCGGCGATGTCGGTGTCGGGGCGGGCCAGGTAGACGTATTCGAAGACGCAGCCCTTGGGCTTCGCTTCCGCGAATCGCGAGGTGCGCAGACCGTTCTCGTCGATGGCGACGAGCTCGCCCGGCTCGATCTCGCGTACGTAGCTGGCGCCGCAGATGTCGAGCGCGGCCGACTCGGACGCGACCACCCAGCCGCGCTCCAGGCGGCCGAGGACCAGCGGGCGGATGCCCTGCGGGTCGCGGGCGGCGTAGAGGGTGTGCTCGTCCATGAAGACCAGGGAGAACGCGCCCTTCACCTCGGGGAGCACCTTGGCGGCGGCTTCCTCGATGGTGAGCGGCTTGTCGTCCTCGTCGCGCTGCCCGGCGAGCAGCGCGGTCACCAGGTCGGTGTCGTTGGTCGCGGCGACCTGGGTGGCACGGCCGTCCTTGCGCGGAAGGTCGGCGACCATCTCCGCGAGCTGGGCGGTGTTGACCAGGTTCCCGTTGTGGCCGAGGGCGATCGAGCCGTGCGCGGTGGCACGGAACGTCGGCTGCGCGTTCTCCCACACCGAGGCGCCGGTGGTGGAGTAGCGGGCATGGCCGACCGCGATATGGCCCTGGAGGGAACCCAGAGACGTTTCGTCGAAGACCTGCGAGACCAGTCCCATGTCCTTGAAGACCAGGATCTGGGACCCGTTGCTCACTGCGATGCCCGCGGATTCCTGTCCGCGGTGCTGCAGGGCATACAGTCCGAAATAGGTGAGCTTGGCGACCTCTTCACCCGGAGCCCAGACACCGAAGACGCCACAAGCGTCCTGGGGGCCTTTCTCTCCGGGGAGCAGGTCGTGGTTGAGTCGTCCATCACCACGGGGCACGGCACCGAGTGTAGGCGAGATCGACCACTGGTCCGAATTGGAGACCGGTGGGCAAACGCGGGGCGGGGCAGGGACAGCGGGCCCGGGGACCGCGCGGGACGGGTGGTTCGCGGGACTTCAGACGGTGACACTGCGTTACCGTCGCAGGAGCGGCGCGGGCTGCGCGAGGCGGCCGCGGGGCTCACTTCCGGGCCGGAGGGTCGGTTACCGATCGGTAGCGGATAGCTGGGGCGGAGGGGCGGTCGTGGCGCTCGGTGAGCCTGCCCGGACTCCGCCCCGGCTGCCGGCCGAACGCTCGTCGCGTGGTGAGCCTCACACCTCCGGGCTCCGGGTGAGCGGCGCGGGCCGTGGAGGCGAGGGCCACCGTCCGCAGTCCGAGACCGCCATTGACAGGCCCATGCCCCGTTGGCAGGCTCCTCCCCCATGCAGCCCCTCGGTGATCTTTCGATCACGCTCGTGGTGCGCCGGCACGTCGATCTGGGACGTGTAGCGAGCGCCATCTGTCGCCGCGCCTGAGGCAGCCGCACCTCCCGGACCCCCGCAGGGCCTCCGCCCCGAGGCTTCGGCCTGCGCGCACGCGTGCCTCCCTCCGCCTCTCCCTCTTCCGTCCCCTGCGGACGGGTGCGTCCGTCCGCGGGCCCCCGGCCCGCCGGGACGTCGCGCCCACCGCCTCGCGCCCCGCCCTCCGACCGGTGCCCGAGGCCCGCCCAGGAGCCCTCATGACCTCTCACGATGCGTACGCACGATCCGGTACGCCGCTGACCCGGCGCGCCTTCACCACCGCCGTCGGTGCGAGCGCCGTCACCGCGGCCGGGATACCGGGGGCCGCCCCGGCATCCGCCGCCGGAACGGCCGCCGCCGTGCCACGGGAACGCCCGTTCCGTGCCGCCCGCGGCAAGCACGCGCGCCGCCCCAACATCCTCTTCATCCTCGGCGACGACCTCGGATGGGCGGACCTCTCGTCCTACGGGTCTCCGCACATCCGCACACCCCACCTGGACAGGCTGGCACGGCAGGGCGTGCGCTTCACCGACGCGTACTCCGGCTCGGCGACCTGCTCCCCGACCCGGTTCAGCCTCTACACGGGGCGCTATCCGGGGCGTACGAGGGGCGGGCTCGCCGAGCCCATCGCCGACCGTTCGGTGGGGCTGGAGCCCACCCATCCGACGCTGGCCTCGCTGCTGCGCGGCGTCGGCTACGCGACCGCGCTGATCGGCAAGTGGCACTGCGGCTACCTGCCGGACCACAGCCCGACGAAGTCGGGGTACGACGCGTTCTTCGGCAACTTCGGCGGGGCTCTGGAGTACTACTCCAAGCTCGGCCTGGCGGGCGAGTACGACCTGTACGAGGGCGACGCCGAGTACAAGGACCTGCGGTACTACACCCGGATCCTCACGGAGCGCGCGAGCGAGTACGTACAGCGTGACCACGACGGCAGGCCGTGGCTGCTCAACCTGAACTTCACCACCCCGCACTGGCCCTGGATCGCCGACGGCGACACCGGGGCGAGCGCCGCGATCGTCCGCCGGATCAAGGCCGGCGACCGGTCCGCCCTCCGGCACGCCGACGGCGGCTCGGTCGAGAAGTACACGGAGATGGTCGAGGACCTGGACCGCTCGGTCGGCGAGGTGCTGAAGGCGCTGAAGCGATCGGGGCAGGAGAAGGACACCCTGGTCTTCTTCGCCAGCGACAACGGCGGCGAGCGGTTCTCCTACACCTGGCCGCTCGCCGGCAGCAAGGGCTCGCTCCAGGAGGGCGGCATCCGCGTCCCCTCGATCCTGCGCTGGCCCGCGCGCATCGAGGGACACCAGGTCAGCGACCTCCCGGTGTTCTCCCCCGACTGGACGGCCACCCTGCTGGAGCTGGGCGGGGCACGACCGGACCCCGCCCACCCTCTGGACGGCGTCAGCCTCGCGGGGTATCTGCTGCGGGGTGAGACGCCGAAGGAGCGCGACCTGTTCTGGCGGGTGCGCGGCGAGCGGGCACTGCGGCGCGGCGACTGGAAGTACTACCGGGGAAGGAGCGGGGCCGACCAGCTGTTCAACCTGGCCGAGGACCGGCGCGAGCAGGCCGACCGCGCGAAGGCCGACCCGGAGCGGCTGGCCGGGCTGCGGGCGTCCTGGGAGAGGACCGACTCCGGCCTGCTCCCCTATCCCCCGGCCTCCTGACCCGCCGTCAGCGGTGCCGGGCGGCCCGCCCCGGCCGGTCAGCCCCTGACCGCCGGGGCTGCCGCGGGCGCGCACCGGCTCGGCAGGTCCTGCGGCACGCGCCCCGCATCCGCCGCGGGCCCCGCCCCGGCCGCGTCCTGCGGGTCATCCGTGCCGGGAGCCGGTCCCGGCGGGCGCGGCCGTGGCGCCGATGCCCCGGCCGCCCTTTCCGTGGAGGGTGAGCGTGCTGCCCTCGACCGTGTACGTCGCCGGGCCGCCGAGGGCCGTGAGCACGGCGTTCTCCACCTCCATCTCGGCCTCCGGGCACATCTTCCGGGTGCTCATGATCCGGCCGAAGGTGATCGTGGAGTCCTTCACCGTGGCCTTGCCGCTGAAGGAGTTGCAGCCGGCGTTGCCCCGTACGGTGCCATCCTCGCCGAAGGTCAGGTGGGGCGCCCGCTCCTCGGGGAGGTCCGCCGGCACCGTGGTGGCCGTCTCGCCGTCGAGCAGGGTGGTCACCGTCCACCGGGTGCCGACCGGATCGGCCGCCTTCTCCTCGCTGAGCTCCATGGTCGCGCCGCCCTGCCGCGCGAGGGTCAGCTTCTTGCCGGAGAGCTTCGCGGTGAGTTCGCCGCCCATCGCGTCGATGGCGGCCTTCTCGAACTTCTCGATGTCCTCGCCGCACGCCATCTGCGTGGTGACGGGCTTGCCGAAGGTGATCCGGTCGCCCTCCACGCGGGCGTCCACACCGATCTCGTTGCAGCCGAAGTCGGCCGTGGCGCGGCCCTTCGGGTCGATCTCCATGCGGGCCCCCGCCGGGGCCTCGGTCGTCTTCCCGTCGACGGTCACCGAGTCGACGCTCCACGCGACGCCGGTGACGGGAACGTCGCTCTGCACGGTGTCGCCGCCGCCGGAGTCGGAATCCGACACCGTGCCGCAGGCGGCGAGCGTGAGGAGGGCCAGAACACTGACGCTGAGGGTCATCCGTTGTGTGCGCATGGCGATGGGACGGAGCGGGGTCCCGATCCGGTTCCGTACGCCCCGCCGCCGGGCGGGTGTCTCACCCCATCAGGGGCAGCAGGGCGGCCAGATCGGCGCGCTCCCCGCTGGCGCCGACCTCGGCGTCCGCGAGGGCCCGCGCCCATTCCGTACGCCCGGTGGCGAGCCGCAGCCAGGTCAGCGGGGCGGTCTCCACCACGTTGGGCGGGGTGCCGCGGGTGTGCTTGGGGCCGCCGATGCACTGGACCACCGCGAACGGCGGCACGCGCACCTCGACCGAGCCGCCGGGGGCCCGGTCCGCGAGGGCGTCCGCCAGCAGCCGGGTGCAGGCGGCCAGCGCCTGGCGGTCGTACGGCACCTCCAGCCCGAGGGCCGCGTTCAGGTCGTCCGTGTGGACGGTCAGCTCGACGGTCCGGGTGACCAGGTAGTCGACCAGCCGCATGGACCCGACCCGCGTGGCCAGCAGCCGCTCCCCCGTGCCGGTGGCGGGGACCGCCGCCGCGAAGCCCGCCTCCGCCTCCGCGTACAGGGCGACGAGATCGGGGCTGCCGGCCGCCAGCTCCACGACGTCCTCGGAGATCGGGGCGGCGTACGCGGCGGTGGCCGCCGGCCACTCCACCAGGACGAGGCCGGGCTTGGCGCCGGGCGGCTCCGGCAGCGCCAGGGAGCGGGCGACGCTGCTCATGCCCATGGCGACGTGGGCGGCCAGCTCGCGCACCGTCCAGTCGCCGAGCCGGGTCGGCGCGGCGAGCTGCTCCGGCGTCAACACGGCGACGGCGTCGCGCACATGGCCGAACTGGGCGAGGACCGCGGTGCGGGTCCTGAGGTAGTCGTAGGCGCGCGGGCGCTTCTTGGCCGGAGGCATGGGGCCGAGGGTAGCCCGCCCCACCGACAACGCATCCTCAGGCTCCTGCGGCCCGCTCCCCGGCGGTGAACGTCCCGCCGCTCGCGGGCACTCCGACGCCCCGCCAGATGAACGGGACGCCCCGCGCGTCGTCGCGACCCGGGCCGTCCACCGTCCGGTGACCGGCGGGCCGGCCTCGACCGGGGCCACGGCGCGCAAAGGCGAAACCCCCGCCCGGAGGCCCCGGACGGGGGTTTCGAGAACGCCGATCGGTGACGCCGCCCGGCGCGCGGCTCAGGCGAGCAGCGCGGGGATCGTCGCCTCGTGCGCCGTACGCAGCTCGCTCAGCGGGATGCTGAACTCGCCCTGGATCTCGATCTCCTCGCCGTCCACGACACCGATGCGGGCGACGGGCAGACCACGCGCGCCGCACATGTCGGTGAAGCGCAGCTCCTCGCTGCGCGGGACCGCGACGACCGCGCGCCCCGCCGACTCGGAGAACAGGAACGTGAACGCGTCCAGGCCGTCCGGCACGACCAGCCGGGCGCCGTTCCCGCCGCGCAGGCAGGACTCGGTGACGGCCTGGATCAGACCGCCGTCGCTCAGGTCGTGCGCGGCGTCGATCATGCCGTCGCGCGAGGCCGAGATGAGGATGTCGGCGAGCAGCTTCTCACGGGCCAGGTCCACCTTCGGCGGCAGGCCGCCGAGGTGCTGGTGGACGACCTCGGACCAGGCCGAGCCGCCGAACTCCTCAGCCGTGTCGCCCAGCAGGTAGAGGAGCTGGCCCTCTTCCGCGAACGCGACCGGCGTACGCCGGTTGACGTCGTCGATCACACCGAGCACGGCCACGACCGGCGTGGGGTGGATCGCCGTCTCACCGGTCTGGTTGTACAGCGAGACGTTGCCGCCGGTGACCGGGGTGCCCAGCTCCAGGCAGCCGTCCGCGAGGCCGCGCGTGGCCTCCGCGAACTGCCACATGACGTCCGGGTCCTCGGGCGAACCGAAGTTCAGGCAGTCCGAGATGGCCAGCGGCCGGGCGCCGGAGGCGGCCACGTTGCGGTACGACTCCGCCAGCGCGAGCTGCGCGCCGGTGTACGGGTCGAGCTTGGCGTACCGGCCGTTGCCGTCGGTCGCCAGCGCCACGCCCAGGTTCGTCTCGGCGTCGATGCGGACCATGCCCGCGTCCTCGCCCATCGCGAGCACGGTGTTGCCCTGGACGAAGCGGTCGTACTGGTCGGTGATCCACGCCTTGGACGCCTGGTTCGGGGAGGCGACCAGCTGGAGGACCTGCTCGCGCAGCTCGGCGGCGTTCGCCGGGCGGGCGAGCTTGCCCGCGTCGTCCGCCTGGAGCGCGTCCTGCCAGGACGGGCGGGCGAACGGGCGCTGGTAGACCGGGCCGTCGTGGGCGACCGAGCGCGGGGGTACGTCCACGATCTGCTCGCCGTGCCAGAAGATCTCCAGCTGGGAGCCGTCGGTCACCTCACCGATGACGGTGGCGATGACGTCCCACTTCTCGCAGATCTCCAGGAAGCGGTCCACGTGCTGCGGCTCGACGATCGCGCACATGCGCTCCTGCGACTCGCTCATGAGGATCTCCTCGGGCGAGAGCGAGGAGTCGCGCAGCGGCACGGTGTCCAGCTCGACGCGCATGCCGCCGGACCCGGCGGAGGCCAGCTCGCTGGTGGCGCAGGAGAGCCCGGCGCCGCCGAGGTCCTGGATGCCCGCGACGAGCTTCTCCTGGAAGATCTCCAGGGTGCACTCGATGAGGAGCTTCTCCTGGAACGGGTCGCCGACCTGGACGGCGGGGCGCTTGGCCGGGCCGGTGGACTCGAAGGTCTCCGAGGCCAGCACGGAGACGCCGCCGATGCCGTCGCCGCCGGTGCGGGCGCCGTAAAGGATGACCTTGTTGCCGGGGCCCGACGCCTGCGCGAGGTGGATGTCCTCGTGCTTCATCACGCCGATGCAGCCGGCGTTGACCAGCGGGTTGCCCTGGTAGCAGGAGTCGAAGACGACCTCGCCGCCGATGTTGGGCAGGCCCAGGCAGTTGCCGTAGCCGCCGATGCCCGCGACGACGCCCGGCAGGACGCGCTTGGTGTCGGGGTGGTCGGCCGCGCCGAAGCGCAGCGGGTCCACGACCGCGACCGGGCGTGCGCCCATCGCGAGGATGTCGCGGACGATGCCGCCGATGCCGGTGGCCGCGCCCTGGTAGGGCTCGATGTACGACGGGTGGTTGTGCGACTCGACCTTGAAGGTGACCGCGTACCCCTGGCCGACGTCGACGACGCCGGCGTTCTCGCCGATGCCGACGAGCATGGCGTCGTTGGCGGGGACCTTCTCGCCGAACTGCTTGAGGTGGACCTTGCTGCTCTTGTACGAGCAGTGCTCCGACCACATCACCGAGTACATGGCGAGCTCGGCGCCGGTGGGACGGCGGCCCAGGATCTCGCGGATCCGGGCGTACTCGTCCTCCTTGAGGCCGAGTTCCTTCCAGGGCTGCTCGGCGTCCGGGGTCTCGGCCGCGTGCTTGACCGTATCCAGGCTCATGCGTTGACCAGCTTCTTGATGATCGAGGTGAAGAAACCGAGGCCGTCGGTGCGGCCGGTGCCGATGAGCGGCTCCACGGCGTGCTCCGGGTGCGGCATCAGGCCGACGATGTTGCCCGCGGCGTTGGTGATGCCCGCGATGTCGCGGAGCGAGCCGTTGGGGTTGCCGTCCAGGTAGCGGAAGGCGACGCGGCCCTCGGCCTCCAGCTCGTCGAGCGTGCGCTCGTCGGCGGTGTACCGGCCGTCCATGTTCTTGAGCGGGACCCTGATCTCCTGGCCGGCGCTGTAGTCCGAGGTCCAGGCGGTCTCCGCGTTCTCCACCCGCAGGCTCTGGTCGCGGCAGATGAAGTGGAGGTGGTTGTTGCGCAGCATGGCGCCGGGCAGCAGGTGCGCCTCGGTCAGGATCTGGAACCCGTTGCAGATGCCGAGGACCGGCATCCCGGCCTTCGCCTGCTCGATGAGGGTTTCCATGACCGGCGAGAAGCGGGAAATCGCTCCGGCGCGGAGGTAGTCGCCGTACGAGAAACCGCCGGCCAGCACGACCGCGTCGACCTGGTGGAGATCCTTGTCGCGGTGCCACAGGGATACGGGCTCGGCGCCCGCGATCCGGACGGCGCGCAGGGCGTCCTGATCGTCGAGGGTGCCGGGAAAAGTGACGACGCCGATACGGGTGGTCACTTCTCCTCCTCCACCTTCACGACGAAGTCCTCGATGACGGTGTTGGCGAGGAACGTCTCGGCCAGCTCGTTAATGCGGGCGAGGGCGGCGTCGTCGACCGGCCCCTCGACCTCCAGCTCGAAACGCTTTCCCTGACGAACGTCCGCGATTCCCTCGAAGCCGAGACGGGGCAGTGCGCGCTGCACCGCCTGTCCCTGCGGGTCGAGGATCTCGGGCTTGAGCATGACGTCGACTACGACGCGTGCCACTGGCACTCCCGGTGTGGTGGTGTGGTGCGGCTGTCTCTCCGGGGGGTTCCCCAGACCCCCGCGGGTCCACTCAGCGTACCTGCCCAAAATTTCTACGCGGGTAGATATCGGACAGGGGCGACCCGGCGGACACGTTCCGCGGATCACATCCGGATATCGGCCGCGACACCGCAGGGAAAAGGTCCGGAAAAAACTCGCGCCGTTTGTCCACGGATTGCACACGGACACGCGGAGGTAATTGACCGGGCTTCACCATGCGGTACCCACCGCTGTACAAATGATTACGGGGAAAGCATTATTGCCCCGTTACGACAACGGAACACCGGGAACAACGGACCAGTCGACACCGCGTCGATCCGCATCCGCCCGCCTGGCAGCCGGAAGGCCGGCATCCGCGCACGCGACACGCGCCGGTGCCGTAGGAAAGGACCGATATCCGTGGCTCAGCGCGTAGTGGTGACACTCTCCGACGACATCGACGGGGGAGAGGCGGCGGAAACGGTGCTCTTCGCCCTGGACGGGAAGACGTACGAGATCGACCTCAATCCCGCCAACGCCAGAAAACTCCGGAAGACCCTGGCGCCCTACGTGGCCGCCGCCCGGAAGCAGACACATGCCGGCAAGCACGGCCGGAAGCCCACGTCCTACCGGCACACCTCCCTCGCCCCGGACCCGGCGGCCGTCCGCGCCTGGGCCCGCTCGCACCGGATGGAGGTGCCGGCCCGCGGCCGCATCCCGAAGAAGGTCTACGAAGCGTTCGAGGCGGCCGGGTGACCCCGCGCCCGACGGGCCGGGGGCGACGGGCGGGTGCCGGGCACGGAGATCCCGCCGGATGCGGAGGGCGGGCGTCCGCCGGGCGGGGGGCGCGGGCCGGAGCGCGGAACGACCGGTCGGACGCACCGTCAGGCGGCCCCGGACGCCCGGCGGGCCGGGTGCCCGCCGCTCCGCCGGCCCGGCCCGGAGGCCCGCCGCGTGCGCCCCGCCGGGAGCCGACTTGCGCGACACCCCCGCAGGTCGGCTAGAGTCTGGAACACGCCGAGGGGCGAGGCCGCAAAGCCGAATCCCACGCAGCGTGCGGGTGTAGTTCAGTAGTAGAACATCCCCCTTCCAGGGGGAAGGCGCAGTGTGCAATTCCTGTCACCCGCTCTGCACGACTCTTCGGACCGACCACCGCGTCGGATCAGGTAGAGTAGTGCTCGCTCCACCGGTGAAAGCCGAGTGGTCGCACTGCGGACGTAGCTCAGTTGGTAGAGCGCAACCTTGCCAAGGTTGAGGTCGCCAGTTCGAACCTGGTCGTCCGCTCAGCATCAAAGGCCCTGATCTTCTGATCAGGGCCTTTGTCGTGTTCTCGGATGCCGCCATGACGTTTGTCATGAGCAGTGATGACAGCGCGCACTGCTCGCGGGCCGAGCCCGGCGGAAGCCTTGAGGCATGACCAGCGACGACATGCTCAGCGACCGACCGGCCGCGACCGGGGGCACGACCGGCGCGGAGACGGTGATCGCGGCGGACGGGCTCCGCCGCAGCTACCAGGACGGCTTCGAGGCCGTGTCCGGGATCTCCTTCTCCGTGGCCCGCGGTGAACTGTTCGCCCTGCTCGGGACGAACGGCGCGGGCAAGACCTCGACCGTGGAACTCCTGGAGGGACTGGCGCCCCCGACCTCCGGGACGGTCCGGATCCTCGGCCACGACCCGTACCGCGAACGCGCCGCCGTCCGGCCCCGGACCGGGGTGATGCTCCAGGAGGGCGGCTTCCCCTCCGACCTCACCGTCCTGGAGACCGCGCGGATGTGGTCCGCGTGCACCACCGGCGCGCGCCCCGCCGCCGAGGCCCTGGAGATGGTCGGCCTCACGAGCCGTACCGGGGTGCGGGTCAAGCAGCTGTCCGGCGGGGAGAAGCGCCGTCTGGACCTGGCGCTCGCCCTGACCTCGCGTCCCGAGGTGCTCTTCCTGGACGAGCCGACGACGGGGCTCGACGCGGAGGGCCGGCGGGACACCTGGGACCTGATCCGGGCGCTCCGCGACGGCGGCACGACCGTCCTGCTGACCACCCACTACCTGGAGGAGGCCGAGGCGCTCGCGGACCGGCTGGCGATCATGCACCAGGGCCGGATCGTGGCGGCCGGGACGACCGCCGAGGTCACCGCCTCGCAGCCCGCGCGCATCCGGTTCACGCTGCCCGACGACGTACCGGCCGGGCGTCTTCCGCTCTCCCTGCGGGCGGGCGCGGAGGGGCAGCGGATCGAGATCCGTACCCCCGCGCTCCAGGAAGCGCTGTACGAACTGCTCGGCTGGGCACGGGAGTCGGGCGTGCGCCTGCTCGACCTCGACGCCCGCTCCGCCTCGCTGGAGGAGGCGTTCCTCCGGATCGCCCACACCCGACTGCGTTCCCGCGCCGACGACCCGCGCGGGGCCGGGGACGGCGGCGTCCGGAACGGGACGGCGAAGACGAAGCCGAAGAAGGTGACGGCATGACCACGCCCACCGTCCTCACGGACGACCGCACGGCCCCCGGCCGCTCCCCCGCACCGCCCTCGAAGGCCGCCGCGTCGGCACGGCGGCTGACCGCTCTCGCCCGCGCCGAGCTGGTGCTGCTCCTGCGCAACCGGTCGGCGATCTTCCTGGCCCTGGTGCTGCCCGTCGTCATGATCTTCTCGATCCGGGCGTCGCTCCGGCAGATCGACCTGTCCGGTACCGGGCTCTCCATCGCGGGCGCGGCCCTCACCGGCGGCATCGGCGTCGTCCTCCTCCAGGTCGTCTACATGAACCTGGTCACCGGCTACGTCACCCGGCGCGAGGAACTCGTCCTCAAGCGGCTGCGTACCGGAGAGATCACCGACCGGGAGATCCTGACCGCCACCGCCGTGCCCTCGATCGCCCTGGCGCTCGTGCAGTGCGTGCTGCTCGTCGTGGCCGGCGCGATCGCCTTCGACCTGTCGGCCCCGGAGCGGCCCGAGGTGTTCCTGGCGGGCCTGGTGGTGGGCCTCGTGATGATGTCGGCGCTGGCCGCGGCGACCTCGGCGCTGACGCGGACGGTCCAGACCTCGCAGCTCACCACGTTGCCGCTGTACTTCGTCTCGCTCTTCGGCTCCGGGATCTTCGTCCCGCTGGACGTCTTCCCGGACCGGCTCGCCTCGGTACTCGAACTGCTGCCGCTGACCGGTGTGGTGACCCTCGTCCAGCACGGCTGGCTCGGCGGGGTGGAGGGCGGTGACCTGCTGACGGCCGCCGCGGTGGCGTTGGCCTGGACCGCGTTCGCGGTGTTTGCTGTGCAGCGGTGGTTCCGCTGGGACCCGCGCGGCTGACGTGAAGGGGCTGAAGGGTGTGATCACTCGGGTACGGGACTGGCGGCGCGGCTGGCACGAACGCAGCAAGCTCCAGCGCATCGACCTCTACACCCGGATCACGCTCTGCACACTCCCCTGGATCTTCCTCGTGACCTGGGGGCTGCTGCCCCTCGGCAAGGCCCTCGGCCGCGGCGCGCCGGCGGTGTCCCTGGGAGCGGCGTTCCTCGCGGTGAACGCCGCCCAGTGCGTGCTGAGCAACCGCAACGTGGCCCCCGCCTTCGCCCACTACCGGGGCACCGAGCCCTTCCCCCGGCAGCGGCTGCGGCTCCCCGCCGTGTCGCTGGTGGTGCTCACCGGCCTGGTGGTGGCCCTCGCGGCGGTGGGGGCCGTCGACGACGCGGGGATGAGCCTGCTCGTGCTCGACCTGCCCCTGGCGTTCACGACCCCGTACGCGCTCATCGTCCCCGTCCGCAGGTACCTGCTCCACTGCGCGCTCTACGCCGCGGTGGCCGTGGCACTGATGGCGGCGGTCGGGGCGCCGGGACGCATGCTGTTCGGGTCCGCCTTCTCCCTGCTCGTCGCCTCCCTGCTGGTGCTCGTCTCGGCGCGCCCGAGCGCCTGGAGCCTGACCGCGATGTGGCAGGCGGAGGAGGCGCGGGACATGCAGGCCCGGCTGGCGGTGGCGGAGGAGCGGCTGCGGTTCGGCCGGGACATGCACGACGTGCTCGGCCGGAACCTGTCGGTGATCGCGCTGAAGAGCGAGCTGGCCGTGGAACTGGCCCAGCGCGGGAACCCGGCGGCGGTGGACCAGATGGTCGAGGTGCAGCGGATCGCCCGCGCCTCCCAGCAGGAGGTCCGCGATGTCGTCCGGGGCTACCGGGAGGCCGACCTGCCCACCGAACTCATGGGCGCGCGCAGCGTGCTGGAGGCGGCCGGGATCTCCGTGGGCGTCGAGGGCGCGGACGGGCCGGCCGGGATCGGGGCCCCGGCGGCGGTGCAGGCCGCGCTCGGCTGGGTGGTGCGCGAGACGGCGACGAACGTCCTGCGCCACGGCGACCCGCGCCACTGCCGGATCCGGCTCACGCGGACACGGGACGCGGTGGTCCTGGAGGTCGAGAACGACGGGGCCGGTGCCGCCGCCTCGTCCGGCGGCCCGGACGGCGGCGGTTCGGGCCTGGCCGGGCTGCGCGAACGGCTCGGAGCGCTCGGCGGGACGCTCGGCGCGGGACCGGCCGGGGACGATCTCTTCCGGGTGACGGCGACCGTGCCGCTGGCAGCCTCGTCCCGTGCGCGGCCGGACGGCCGCGCCGCCCCCTCCTCCGCCGTCGCTTCCGTACCCGCTTCTCCGGAGGAACGATGACCGCCGACCGGCCCCTGCGGATCCTGCTGGCCGACGACGAACACCTCATCCGGGGCGCGTTGGCCGCACTGCTCGCCCTGGAGGAGGACCTCGTCGTGGTGGCGGAGGCCGCGAGCGGCCCCGAGGCGCTGGCGATGGCGCTCGCGCACCGCCCCGACGTCGCCGTCCTGGACCTCCAGATGCCGGGCGCGGACGGTGTGAAGGTCGCCACATCGCTGCGGACCGGACTGCCCGACTGCCGCACCATGATCGTGACCAGCCACGGACGCCCCGGACATCTCAAGCGGGCCCTGGCCGCCGGCGTACGCGGGTTCGTCCCGAAGACCGTCAGCGCCCGCCGGCTCGCCGAGATCATCCGTACCATCCACGCGGGAAACCGTTACGTGGACCCGGAGTTGGCCGCCGACGCGATCGCCGCCGGGGACTCGCCGCTGACCGCGCGGGAAGCCGAGGTGCTCGAACTGGCGGCGGACGGAGCGCCGGTCGCGGAGATCGCGGAGCGCGCCTCGCTCTCCCAGGGCACCGTGCGCAACTACCTCTCCTCGGCCGCCTCCAAGATCGGGGCGGAGAACCGGCACACGGCGGTGCGTCTCGCACGCGAGCGGGGTTGGGTATAGTGGGCAGCGCGCTGCGGCGCACTGCGGATGTAGCTCAGTTGGTAGAGCGCAACCTTGCCAAGGTTGAGGTCGCCAGTTCGAACCTGGTCATCCGCTCCACGCAGAGAAGGCCCCGGACCTTTCGGTCCGGGGCCTTCTCCATGTCCGCTCCGCCCTGAGCGCGGTCCCGTCACCCCTGCGCCCGCCAGGGGCAACGGGACCGTCCTTACGCCCAGTTGCTGCCGGTGAGCACCTCGAACGCCTCGATGTACTTGGCGCGGGTCGCCTCCACGATCTCCTGCGGCAGCGCCGGCGGCGGCGTCTCGCTCGCGCGGTCCCAGCCGGAGGCCGGCGAGGTCAGCCAGTCGCGGACGAACTGCTTGTCGTAGCTGGGCTGCGCGCGACCGGGCTCCCAGGTGGCGGCGGGCCAGAAGCGCGAGGAGTCCGGGGTCAGCACCTCGTCGGCGATGATCAGCCGCTCGGTCCCGTCCGCGGCGGTCTCGAAGCCGAACTCGAACTTGGTGTCGGCCAGGATGATCCCGCGCTGGTGCGCGATGTCCCGTGCCCGGCGGTAGACGTCGAGCGTGGTCTGCCGCAGCTGGGCGGCCGTCTCCACGCCGACCTCGCGGGCCACGTCCTCGTAGCTGACGTTCTCGTCGTGCTCGCCGACGGCCGCCTTGGTGGCCGGGGTGAAGATCGCGCCGGGCAGCTCGGACCCGTTGACCAGGCCCTCGGGGAGGCCGATGCCGCAGACCGTACGGGTGGCGTCGTACTCGACGAGCCCGGAGCCGGTCAGATAGCCGCGGGCCACGCACTCGACCTCGATCATGCGCAGGCTCTTGCAGACGAGGGTGCGGCCCTCCCAGTCGGCCGGGGCGCCCGCGGGCAGCTCGGTCGACAGGACGTGGTTGGGCACCAGGTCGGCGAGCTGGTCGAACCACCAGAGCGAGAGCCGGGTCAGGACGCGGCCCTTGTCGGGGATCTCGGTGGGCAGGACCCAGTCGTACGCGGAGATGCGGTCACTGGCCACCATCACGAGGTCGCCCGCCTCGTTCCGGTACAGGTCACGCACCTTGCCGGTGTGCAGGTGGGTGAGGCCCGGCACCTGTACGGGCTCGGGCTTTTCTACAAAACCGGACACGGTTCCTCCGCGTAGCTTGATCCAGGAGCGGTTCCGATTGTCCCGCACGGGGGGCCCGTGGCGCGCGCCGGGCCCGCGGGGCGCCGGGCCGGGTGTGCGGAACACGGCGGTCGGGTCCCCGCTCCCGTGTGCGCGCCCCGGTCAGTCGCTCTTGCAGATCCGGTCCAGGAGGTTGGCCGTGGCCTGCTGGATGCGGCGGTCGGTGTGACCCGGACGGTCCAGGGCCGGGGACCAGGCGAAGGTGCCGGAGGCGAAGACGAGGGCGCCGGAGGGAGCCTGGTAGAGCGAGGTCTCCTGGTGGCGGAGGGCGCCCTCGGAGTCCTCGTACGGGGAGTGGGCGAGCAGGATGCGGCTGTCGTGCTCGGGCAGGCTGGTGCGCGGGAAGTAGCGGTCGGCCTCGCCGGCCACCAGTCCCGGAATCTCGTCGCCCTCGGCCGCGCCCGTCGCCTCCCAGAGCCAGTGCTCGGCGTTGCGCACCACCAGCGGGCGGGGATCGGGCACCCGGCCCGCGTACTGGATGCCCAGGAGCTGCTGCTCGGGCCGGTCCACCTCGCGCCACAGCGCGGACTTCCCCGGCCCCCGGCGTTTGCGGCAGGTCAGCAGGCGGTCCGGCTCGCCGGAGGCGGAGGGGGCCAGACTCACCTGCCAGTACATGGTGTTGGCGGAGAGGAAGACGAGCGAGGTGCCGGTGTCGCGGGCGCGCTCGGCGGCCCGGCGCATCGGCAGCGACCAGTACTCGTCGTGGCCGGGGAAGACCAGGCCCCGGTAGCGGCTGGGGTCGACGCGGCCCGCGTGCAGGTCGCGGGCGTCGGCGTAGGCCAGGTCGTAGCCGTACCGCTCGGCCCACCGGATGAAGTCGTACGCGTGGCCCACGTGCAGCGGCAGGCCGGCCCCGGCGTAGGGGCGGTCGAAGGAGATCGTGACGGCGGCGTCCTCCTCGCCGAGCAGCCTCCCCCGCTCGTCCCACGCGTGGTAGAGGCTGGCGCCCGTGCGGCCGTCCTCCGGGTAGAGGTTGTACGCCTGCCAGGTGATGTCGGGGAGCAGGAGCAGCAGATCGGCGGGGTGGTCGTCGCGCACGGTGAAGGGGATGTGCGAGCGGTGGCCGTCGGCGGTGGTCAGCACGGCCACGTACGCGCCGACCGACCAGTAACTCGGGATCTGGAGCCGCCAGGACATCCACCAGTGGTGGCAGGAGACGGTCCGGTCGGCGGCGAGCGGAGGGGGCTGGACGATGCCGGAGAGCCGCGGGCTCGTGGTGATCTTGGAGGCGCCGTCGCCGCCGTAGTGACCGATCCGGTAGACGTCCACGGAGAACTGCTGGGGCGGGTCCACCGTGATGTGGAAGTCGATGGCCTCGCCGGGGGCGGCGGCACCGGGTGAGACGAAGCCCTTGATCTGCCGGCGCACGTCGTCGGCGGTACGGGTGCCGCCACCGGTGGAGCGGGCGAGGTCGGCGTACCAGGGGACGACCTGGCCGGTGTCGTCGAAGTAGTTCTCGCTCCCGCGCAGCCACGGCAGCGGGCCCTGCCCGAAGGGATCGCTCACCGCGTGCGCGAGGGCACCCGACTCCCACCGGCGAATCTGCTCCGCCCCCATGCCGCGCCCCTCCCTCGGACCCCCGGCGAGAACGGCTCAGGGGGGTCCCCCGGACAACTCTGGTGCGCCGAATGTCAGCGCCGGTCCCAGCACATCACATAACGCACGCGGTCCGTCACCCTTCGTCGTGAATTGGCGGGAACGGAACCGTTTCTTCCGGTCCGTTCCCGCATATCTGTCCGGCGTACGCGCTCACGCGGGCCCGATCGGCACCTGTTCGGCGTACACGTTCACGCCGGACGGACCGGCGCGCGGTGGGCCTCCGTGCCCGTCCGCCTCCGGTGTGCGCGTCCGCCGGCCCGGCCCTGGGATACGCCCGTCTGTTCGTACGGCTGGTCCGGCGTACGTGTTCACACCAGCCGGACGGGCTTGTCGGCGCGCACGCCCACCTCGGCCAGCCAGGACAGCAGCGGGTCCGGGTCCCCGTCCTCGACCAGGCTGAGGACCGGGTCCGCGAAGTCCGCCCGGCGCTCCCCGCCGACGAGCAGCGCGGGACCGTCCAGCCAGTCCAGGCCGGGTGCCGCGCCCGCCGTGTCCACGGCCGCGCAGCAGACCATGGCCGTGACGTGGTCGGCGAGCAGCTCGGTGCCCGTACGCGGGGGCTGGAGCGGGAAGAGGGGGAGCGGGCCCGGCCCCCAGAGGTCGAGGGGGTCCTCGGCCGCACCGCCCCCGTGTCCCTGGCCGCCGGGGGCCCCGCTTCCCTGGCCCTGGCCGCCGGGGGCCGCGCTCCTCCCGCTCCGGCCGCCGTACCCCTCGCCGGAGGGTTCGCTTCCGCCGCTGCCGGGGCCGGTGCCACCGGTACCCGCGGGACCGGCCTCCTCGCGGGCGACCGCGGCGCCGATGCCCGCCGCCAGCTCTTCGCCCGGCCCGCCGGGACCGGACAGATGCTCCATCACCCGCGCCAGGGTCGGGACGGCCGGGTCCGCCTCGGAGGCCCGCGTGACGCCCAGGGTGTCCAGGACCCGGTGCAGCCGGGCCGCCTCGCTGCGCCACTTCCGGTCGACGACCTCGTCGGGATACTGCTGCCAGTCCACCGGCGCCCAGTCCGGGCCGCTCTCGGCGGGGCCTCCGTGGAAGAGGCGGGCGGCGAGCAGGGACGCGGCCTCGTCCGCCGGACCGGGCTCCTCCAGCAGGTCGCACGCGGGCCGCTCGCCGAGGCGCAGGGCGAAGCCGTCGGCCAGCCGGTCCCGGCGGGACAGCTCGGTGAGCGCCGAGACCACCCCCGCGTCCAGCCGGGAGGGCCAGCGGCCCATCCGCCAGGCGGGCAGCGCCACCCGCGTCAGCAACCGGTCCCAGCCGGCGTAGGCGAGGCCGACCTGTTCCTGAGCGGTGACGCGCAGCCCCTGGTCGACCGTCCGGGCCCGCGTGGACGCGGCGGCCGCCACACAGCGCTCCATCTCGGCGGCGTGCTCCCGGCAGGCCCGCAGCAGCAGCCGGGAGACCCAGCCGGCGAAGGCGAGCGGCGCCCCGCGCACCGCGCCCCGGCCGGGGGCTGCGGCGTCCGCGATCGCGGCGTCCAGACCGCGGACGAAGCGGCGGGCGGCGGCTATGTCGGGGTCGGCCGACGGGCCGGTGCCCGCCACCACCGGGGCGAGGACCGCGCGCAGCTCGGCGACCCGCATCCACCACAGGAACGGCGAACCGATGACGAGGACGGGGGCGGTGCCGGCGGCGGTGGCCCCCGTGCCCTTCCGGAGCGCGCGGTGGGTGCGGTCCTCCAGCCAGCTGTCGCAGTCGGGGGTGAGCGCTATGGCCGAGGGCGCGGGCACGTCGAGCCGGTCGGCCAGGTCCCGGACCAGTCGGTAGAGGTCGGGGGCCCCTTCCTCGGACACGGGGACGGTCGGGCTCATGGCGGGGCGCGCGCGGGCCACGGAGACCGCGACCAGGACGGTCACCAGCAGCACGACGACCGCGACGGCGAGGACCGCCCGGCGCGCGGTGTCCCAGGCCGGTCCGGCCAGGTGCCCCTGCGCGTCTGCGGCGAACAGGACGACGGCGACGGCCGCGGGCAGGATCGTCACGGCCAGTGCCCTGCCGCGGATCCGCAGCAGGGAGAGCGCTCGGGCCCGCGCGGCCCGCGCGCCCAGCTCCTCACCCACATCGATGTCGGACACGGCCGGACGTCACCCCCCTCTGCCCCGCGACGGTGTTGCTCACTCCCCCACTGTGGCACCCGTCACCGACATCGCAATGCCGGTGGGCCAAGTGCCGGAACGCCTGCGCCGCACCCTAGTTGGGGCTCCGGCGACCGTCATCCGGATGGCCCAGTCGTCACCCGATGGAATGGCTTTGGGCAAAGCTGCTGACGTGTCCGCGCCGATGGGCAAGCGGCGGCCGGTCCTCCGGGTCCCGAGGGGTTGTACGCGGCAGCCCCTCGCGCCCGCCGCGTACACCGGGGTGTACGGCGAGGGCGGGCGGAGGGGCCGGGGCGCCTGGATGCGGGGCGGCCGGGTGGGGCGTCGTACGGGCGCGTCAGCTCCGGGACGCCTTGAGGGCGATGTCCGTACGGTGCTGGGAGCCGTCCAGGCGGATGCGGCCGAGCGCGGTGTAGGCGCGTTCGCGTGCGGCCGTGAGGTCCTTGCCGGTCGCGGTCACCGAGAGCACGCGGCCGCCCGCGCTGACCACCGCGCCGTCCTCGGCGCGGGTCCCGGCGTGCAGGACGTACGCGTCGGGCCCGTCCTGCGCCGCCACGTCGGCGAGCCCCTCGATCGGGTCGCCGGTGCGCGGGGTACCGGGGTAGTTGTGCGAGGCGATGACCACGGTGACGGCGGCGTCGTCGCGCCAGGCCAGCGGCGGGAAGGTGTCGAGGGTGCCGTTGGCGGAGGCGAGCAGGACGCCGGCCAGCGGGGTCTTCAGCCGGGCCAGCACGACCTGGGTCTCGGGGTCGCCGAAGCGGGCGTTGAACTCGATGACCCGCACCCCGCGCGAGGTGATCGCGAGGCCCGCGTAGAGCAGCCCGGAGAAGGGCGTGCCCCGGCGGCGCAGTTCGTCGACGGTGGGCTGGAGGACGGTTGCGAGGACCTCGTCCACCAGCTCGGGGTCGGCCCAGGGGAGCGGGGAGTAGGCGCCCATGCCCCCGGTGTTCGGGCCCTCGTCGCCGTCCAGGGCGCGCTTGAAGTCCTGGGCGGGCTGGAGCGGCACCACGGTGACGCCGTCGGTGATCGCGAAGAGGCTGACCTCGGGGCCGTCGAGGAACTCCTCGATGACCACGCGGTCGCAGGCCAGCGCGTGGGCGCGGGCCACATCCACGTCCTCGGTGACGACGACGCCCTTGCCGGCCGCGAGGCCGTCGTCCTTGACGACGTACGGGGCACCGAACGCGTCGAGGGCCTTGTCGATCTCGGCGGGGGTGGTGCAGACGTAGCTACGGGCGGTGGGGACCCCGGCACCGGCCATGACGTCCTTGGCGAACGCCTTGGAGCCTTCCAGCCGCGCGGCTTCGCCGGAGGGGCCGAAGCAGGGGATGCCGGCCGCGCGCACGGCGTCGGCGACCCCGGCGACGAGCGGCGCCTCCGGGCCGACGACCACCAGCCCGGCGCCCAGCTCGGCCGCGAGGCGCGCGACGGCGTCACCGTCGAGCGCGTCGACCGGGTGCAGTTCGGCCACCTCTGCGATACCGGCGTTGCCGGGGGCGCAGTACAGAGCGGTGACATCGGGGTCGAGGGACAGAGAGCGGCACAGGGCGTGTTCGCGGGCGCCGCCGCCGATGACGAGGACCTTCACGGGGTGCAGCCTAGCCGCCGGGCGGAAGGAGCCCCGACGGCCGCCGGTCCGTGGACGGCCCGACCGGCCCGTGACGCCGTCCGCGCATGACGCCGTCCGTGCATGACGCCGTCCGTGCATGACGGCTGCCGCCTCGGGGCAGCCGTCGGCACATGGACGGCCGCCGAGCCTGGACGGCCGTGGGCACGCGGACAGCCGCCGGCCGGTGGACGGACGCCGGCCCTGGACAGCCGTCGGCGCTGAAACAACCGCCGGAGCGGGGGACGACCGTCCCCCGCTCCGGCGGCCGTCGCGTCACTGCTCGTTGGTGAACTCCTCGACGACCGTGGCGCCCAGCTCGCGGACGATCAGCTCGTGACCGGAGAGGGCGGAGTCGACGAGGTCCGGGTCGTCGGCCTCCGGGATGTCGTCCTCGATGGACACGGACCGCGGCGGCTCCGCCGCGTACGAACCGGAGGAGGATTCGGAGGCGGGCGGGGCCTCCCGGCCACCCGGCGACGGCGCGGAGGGGGGCGACGCGGGGCCCGAGGGCGCGTACTGCCCCTGCTGCGGAGCCGGGGACTGCTGCTGGGACGCGTGCTGGGGCCGGGGCTCGTACGCGACGGGGGCGGGGGCCGCCGGGGCGGGCTGGTACTGCGGGGCGGGCCGTCCACCGCCTCCGCCGGGACCGGGGGCGCCCCCGCCGCCGGAGGGGTCGATGACCGCCTCGATGCGCCACTGGGCGTTGAAGCGCTCGGCGAGGGCCTGCTTGAGGACCTCCTCGCTGCCGCTGCTGGCGAAGTTGTCGCGGGCGCCCGCGTTGAGGAAGCCGAGCTGGAGGGTCGTCCCGTCGAACCCGGCGACCTGGGCGTTCTGGCTGAGCAGGATCCAGGTGAAGCGGCGGCGGTTCTTGACCGCTTCCAGGATGTCGGGCCACATGTTCCGCACCTGGGCCGCGCCCTGGGCCATGCTCTGGCCGCCGTCGGGTGCGGCCTGCCCGGCCTGCGGGGCGGCGGGGGCCTGCGGCGAGGCTGCCGGAGCCGTGGCCGGGGGCGGGGTGGCGGCGGGGGCCGGGCCGCTGCCGGGGGCGGAGGCGGTGGGCCAGCCACCCGGACGACGGGCCTGCTCCCCGGCCCCGGCGGGGGTGGGCCAGGACCCCGGCCGCTGGGCGGACACGGGGGCCGCGGGGGCCTGAGGCTGGGCCTGGGCCTGGGCCTGCGGGGCGTAGGCATCGGGGGCCGGGGCGGCGGGCGGTGGTGCGGCGGGGGCGGGGGCTGCGTAGGCGGCGGGGGCTTGCGTCCGGGCGGGCGCCGGGGGTGCCTCGCCCCGGACGGCGGCACGGGCGGCGTCCGGACCGGCGAGGCCCATGGGGGCGGCCGGGGGAGCCCCGGCCGGCGCATGGGCGTCGGGGCCCGGCACGTACCCCATCGGGGCAGCGGCGGCGGGCGGGGCGGCGAACGACCCGGCAGCGGCGGCCGAGGCCCCGCGCTCCAGCCGGTCGAGCCGGGCCTGGAGCGACCGCTCGTCGTCGTAGGCGGCGGGCAGCAGGACCCGCGCGCAGATCAGCTCCACCTGGAGGCGCGGCGAGGTGGCCCCGCGCATCTCGGTGAGCCCTTCGTTAACCAGGTCGGCGGCGCGGCTCAGCTCGGCGGCCCCGAAGACGGACGCCTGGGCCTGCATGCGCTCGACGACATCGGCGGGGGCGTCGATGAGCCCCTTCTCCCCCGCGTCCGGCACGGCGGCGAGGATCACCAGATCGCGCAGCCGCTCCAGGAGATCCGCCACGAACCGACGGGGGTCGTTGCCGCCTTCGATGACCCGGTCCACGACCTCGAAGGCGGCGGCCCCGTCGCCGGCGGCGAAGGCGTCGACGACGGAGTCGAGGAGGGAACCATCGGTGTACCCGAGGAGCGAGGTGGCCATGGCGTACGTCACACCGTCGTCGCCCGCGCCGGCCAGCAACTGGTCCATGACGGACATCGAGTCACGCACGGACCCGGCCCCGGCGCGCACGACGAGCGGGAGGACGCCGTCCTCGACGGGGCTGTTCTCCCGGTCGCACACATCGGCGAGGTAACTGCGCAGGGTGCCCGGCGGGACGAGCCGGAACGGATAGTGGTGCGTACGCGACCGGATCGTCCCGATGACCTTCTCGGGTTCGGTCGTCGCGAAGATGAACTTGAGGTGCTCCGGCGGCTCCTCGACCACCTTCAGCAGGGCGTTGAAGCCCGCCGGGGTGACCATGTGCGCCTCGTCGATGATGTAGATCTTGTAACGGCTGGAGGCGGGCCCGAAGAACGCCTTCTCGCGCAGATCACGGGCGTCGTCCACGCCACCGTGCGAGGCGGCGTCGATCTCGATCACGTCGATGGACCCCGGCCCGTTGCGCGCGAGGTCCTGGCAGGACTGGCACTCCCCGCACGGGGTGGGGGTGGGGCCCTGCTCACAGTTCAGGCAGCGGGCGAGGATGCGCGCGCTGGTCGTCTTTCCACAGCCACGCGGGCCGCTGAACAGGTACGCGTGATTGACCCGGTTGTTCCGCAGGGCCTGCTGGAGCGGGTCAGTGACATGCTCCTGACCGATGACCTCGGCGAACGACTCGGGGCGGTAGCGGCGGTACAGCGCAAGGGACGACACACCTACGAGGTTATCGGGGCCGACCGACAACCGACCCCACACCGCTCACACGGGGCACCTGGTGCGACGCGAACCGCGGGAACACCGGGGCACGAGGGCTCCCGGCACAGCTCGGGCGGCGGCGGCCGGTCAGCCCGACGCACCCGCAGGAACGGCGCGCCCCGGAACGCAAGGGCCCCCCACGCACCCGCCAGAGCCGACCTACCCTTGCTGCCTTCCGGCCCTGGGGGAGTTCAGTCAGATAGCGCCACGTGAGGGGCTGACGCCCACCTTAGCGGATCCCCACCCCCTCCGGTCCACCCACCCTCACCACCGGCCGACCGCCACCCCGCCCGGCGAGACCACGACGCAACCCCTGCGGGATCTCGACGGGACCTCGGCAGGACCTCTCAGGACGAGCTCGCCGGGGGGTCTCCGGACGGCCTCCGGACGATCTCCGGGGATCGTGTTCGCTAGCACCCTCCAACGTCTTGTATTGTTTGCGGCGGAGGATTCGCCTAGTGGCCTAGGGCGCACGCTTGGAAAGCGTGTTGGGGGCAACCCCTCACGAGTTCGAATCTCGTATCCTCCGCCATTGCTCTCACCGGGCAATACGTCGAAGGGCCCCACCGTTCGCGGTGGGGCCCTTCGACGTTGTCTCAGCCCTCGTTGTTCTGGTCTTTGTCCACAAGGGCGTTTGGTGCGGGCCCCCAGATGGCGTCCGCGAGCTTCTGCGCCACCTCCTTCAGCATGGCGTCGGGCACGTGCAGGTACCGGGCGCGCATCCGCGAAGAGGTGCCTGCCTCCCAGCCCATGATCTGGTCGATCACACGGTCCGGGATACCGAGCAGCATGAGGACGGTGGCAGCGGTGGTGACGGGCGTCATGCAGCCGCGCGTCACGTACCCCGGCGTCCTCCAGCAGCTTCTTCCAGTCGTGGTAGTCGGTGTTCGGGCTGAGCGGCCCACCGAGCGGCTTCGTGAACACGTAATCGGACTCGGTCCACAGGTCGCCGCCGGTCTTGCGCTCCCGAGCCTGAACCTCCTTGTGCTTGCGCAGCATCACAACCAAGGGGCCCGGCAGGGGAACCGCTCGACGGCCGGCACGTGACTTGGTGTTCTTCGTCTCGCGCCGCACCTGCTTTCGGTCCGGGCAGTACCCTGCCTTCCTGCCGCAGGGATCTGCCTCCTTGCACCCGTACTCGTACTTGGGGCGCAGACGGTTCCGGCGCAGCTTCAGGTACTCGTGGTCCAGGTCCACGTCGACCCAGCGGAGCCCCAGCGTCTCCCCCTGTCGCAGACCGAGGGCTAGCGCCAGCATCCAACGGGCGCTGTTGCGGCGCTTGTTCACCTCGATCAGCAGGCTCTGAACCTCCTCTACCGAGTAGGGCTCGATCTCCTCCTCCGGCTCCTCCACCCGCGGCGGCTTGGCTAGAGCGGCGGCGTTCTTCGCGGCGTGGCCACGGCGGACCGCCTCACCGAGGGCGGTGCGGGCAGTGCGGTGGACCTGGTGGGCGGTGCCGGCGGCGCTGCCGTTCTTCTGCATCCGGCGGTACAGGCTCTCCAGGTGTTCCGGCTCCAGGCGGTCGATGCGGTGCCTGCCGATGCCGGGTACGAGGTGCACGCGAACCGCGACCTCGTACCCGTCGTAGGTGTTCTCGCTGACGACGTCCTTAGCGATGTTCTCGACCCAGTGCCACATCCACTTCTCGACAGTCCACAGCTTGCCGGGCTGTTGCGCCTTTCCCTGGTCGCGCTGCTTCTCCAGTCGTTGCACTTCGTCCTTCAACGCGTCTTCGTCGGGGCGCGTGATGTGCCTGCGGTAGGGCTCACCGTTGTCCTTGTAACCCATCGGCACCCGGGCGTGCCAACGGCCGTCCTTGCCGAAGTAGATGGCCGTTTCGCCATTCGCCCGGCGCGCTCGCTTCTTCTCTTCCGCCACTGGCGGACTCCTTCGTGATCGGTGTGAGCACGGGCCGCCACCCGGTGGGGTGGCGGCCCGTGTGTATGCGGGGTGGGTCAGGCTGCGGACTGTTCGGCGCGGCGGCGTGCGAGGTAGGCAGCCGGGGCGTCGGCGGGTACGCGGCGCAGGCTGCCGATCGTCAGCGACTCCAGGGCTCCGGCGCGGATGAGGGCGAAGCAGGTGGTGCGGCCGACGCGGAGTCGGCGGGCTGCCTCTTCGACGGTGAGCAGGATCAGGGTGGGGTCGTCTGCCGTCGTGGGTGCGGGACTGTTCTGCATGGGCTCGCTCCTTGGCGGGCCGCCACAGAAACCACGTAATACACAGAAACCCTGTTTGGGTGGTCTGACCTGGGGGTTTGGTGGTGGGGGTGGACTGCCACAGAAAGTGCGGGAAGTTCCACAGAAATAAGGGGCCGGTGGGCGGCTGGTATTTGTGTGGTTCCTCTGCGGGTTTCCGTGGCAGCCGCCTCGGGACCGCTCGGGGCGGTGTTGTCGCAGGTCAGGGGTAGTGTCGGGTTATTTCTGTGATTCTGTGGTTTCTGTGGCGGGGTTCAGGCGGTGGGTTCGCTGAGCTGGGGGTGGGTGAGGTAGCGCGGGGAGGGCGGTCGGCCGCGTCCTCCGGTCTTGGCGACGGGTTGGGCCCGGACGTAGCCGTGGTCTTCCAACAGGTCCAGGGCGGGGTCGAGGTCCACGACGGTGGGGAACTCGGCGCGGGAGAGCTTGGTCATGACCTCGCGTTTGCTGACCTCGGCCCACTGGTTGGCCCGGAGCAGGTCCAGGACGGTGCGGGCGCGGTTGGCGGTGTGGTCGGCTCCCATGAGGTCGAACACCGCGAGGGCGTGGCCGGTGAAGTAGTCGGCGAGCTTGATGGCGTCGCGCATGGTGTCGGCGGTGACGGGCTGGGTGTGCCCGTTCTCCGTGTGCGCGGCCAGGTGGAGCAGCCCGGCAAGTCGGGCGGTCGCGCCGCCCAGCTTCGCGGCCCAGTTCCGGATGTGCCCGAGGTCCCCGCCCCGCTTGCGCAGCCGGGGTTCCTGCCGACGCTCATAGGCGGCCAGGGTCTCGTTGGCCTCGGGGGCGAGCTGGAGTACGGCCGGGTCGGTCCAGCCCGCCAGAGACATCACCAGGGAGGTCACGCGCTCCTCGTACAGGTCAGCCACGTCCTCGGCCAGGGGCTCGGGGGTGACTTCCCGATAGCCCACCAGGTCCTCCGGCAGCGAATACAGGAACCTGCCCAACAGGCCCCTGTCCCCCGCCCCCTTGATACGGCTGATGTCCTCCAGCACGGAGGGCTGAACGGTCTGGCCCATGGTGAGGGCAGGGGAGTCGATGAACTCCTCACGCCCACGGCGGTCCACCCGCAAGCGGTCCCCGGCATGGCCCTTGAGGAAGGGCTCCATGTTGGGGGTGCCGGAGTAGCGTCCGGCGATGATGTCGAAGATCCCGCCCTCGGCCGACATCACCGACAACCGCCCGCCCTGCTCCGCGAGCAGTGAAGAGATGACCTCCGGGGTGGCGTCGTCGGCCAACAGCCGGGGCTTGGTGGGCACAGTGACCGCCTCGGCGGCTTGCCCGAGGCTGATGGCCTCGGCCATGAGCTGATCACGCTTGTCGGCATCCGCGCGGGCTGCCTTGGTCGCCGCGTTGTCCGCGACTTCCTTGGCGAGGCGTGCGGTGAGTTCGGCCTCGATGATGGCCCCGGCCGCCTTGGTCGCCATCAGCTTCTCGCACGTGTAGAGCGGGTCCGTCATCAAACCGAACACCGCGCTCTTGCGGCTGCCCGGGGGCAGCGCCATGACGACGAACAGGTTCAGCGGCTCCCGCCACCGGCCCCGGACATGGACGGTGGCGCGGCCTCCGGCAGCGGTCGCCAGGACCGCGAGAGCGAGCGACCCCGCAGCATCCACCGCCGTTTGCGTCTCCTCCGCGACCCCGCGCACGAAGTCACCGAGCCAGGCCGGGAACACCTCCGTGGGGAACGCCGGCAGTTCGCGGCGGGCGGTCAGCGGGATCGGGTCGTCCCACGAAGCCGCGGCTTCCTGCTGTGCGTCCAGGGCGGCGAATCCGGCCCACAGATCCGCACTGTCCACAGGCTGTGTGCTCATGCCGCACTCGCCTCCCGTGCGCCGCCACGGACGAGACCGGAGCGGATCGCGGTACGGCACTCCGACGCGGACAGACCGGCCGACTGTCCCGCGCTCATCAGCTCACTGGTGACGGTGACCTCGGTCAGGTCCTCGGTCCGGATGAGGCGGGCCAGGGCGTATGCGGCGAAGTACACCGACCGATTACGACCGCCCTCACGGGCGGACAGCACCTTTTCCAGCTCCCCGCGCAGGGCGGTGGTGCTGTAGGCAGTGGCGTTGCGCATCCGGGACGACAGCTCCGACAGGGGCATCGGGGCCGGTGCGGGCCGGGTGGTGAGCAAGTCACTAAGCCACGCAGGGAGGGGGGCGGCAGGGGCCTCGTGAATGACCTCATACCCCCCGGTGCCCACCAGGCTTCCGGCGCCGACCACGTACCCGCCCCAAGCCCGGGTATCGACCTTCCACCCCAAGCTGCCGCCCGTGCTGCGTAGCGTCTTTCCCTCGGGGGCGGTGAAGTACAGGTGCTGTCCGCCACGGCGGGTACGCACGGTGTACGTCTCGGTCGGCAGCCTCACCCCCGCCCGCTCGCACAGGGCGGCGAACACGTCCAGCCCATCGGCCATGCCCGCCCACTCGGACGGTGCGGTGTCCTCGGCGTCCTTGGGCAAGTCCAGGTCCACCACAACGAGACCAGCGGGACCGGTGGCGATCCCGACGTTGTACGGGGCCGACTCCCAGCACGCGCGGATGCTGTCCGCGTCCAGGGTGGCCCGCTGCTCCGGGGTGCGGTGACCGTCCGCGCACCGACCGGTGCCGGGGCAGGACCGCTCCGGGTGCCCGGCAGGCCGCTTGTCGCCAGGGCGGATGGGGAAGACGGGCCAGCCGCGCTCAGCAGCGGCCAGGGCCGCGCCCAGCAGCGCGGGGTTGTGGGGTGCTGCCATGATGGGGGTTCTCCTGTTTCTGCGAAGGGACAAGGGAGCCGGGGCGGTCGCGGTCTTGTGGTGAGAGGCGACCGCCCCAGGCATAGCTACTGATGCTTGGTGGGTGCGGGCAGCTCCGGCAGCCCGGCGCGGGTGAGTGCGGCGGGGTCGTAGCCGGGCAGGGTGGCGCGGGTGATGAGCGCGGTGGCGAGCTGTTCGGCATACGCGGCCCCGGCGCGTGCGGCTTCGATCTGTGCTCCGGCACGGAGGGCTTCGACGCGTTCGACGTGGGCGTGTTCCTCACGCCGCACGGTGGTGTGCCGTTCGTGGGTGGTGCGGTCGCGGCGGTCGGTGCGCCAGTACCGGGTGGCGATCCCGTACGCCACGGCGGTGGCCACGGCCCAGAGCAGGATCGGCAGCGACCACCCGTCGGCGTATCCGGAGACCCCGGCGAGGGCGAGGGCTCCGGAGGTGGCGAACGCGGTCCCCGCGAGGGCCCCGTCACCGCCCCCGCGACCCGTGGCGGCAAAAGCGCCGGCCGTTGCCGCTCCGGCCGTCAGAACGACCATCAACGCGGCGTTGCCGAAGCTGTGTTCGGCTCCGTTGGCGTTCCAGATGCGCCCGAAGATCAGCACGGTTGAGGTGGCCACGGCCGGGGCGACCTTGGGGGCGGCGTGGGTGAGCCAGTGGTGCTGGGTGAGGGGTTCGTTCATGACGTTGCCTCCTACAGGTCCGGGATGGCGGCGACGACTGCGGCGGTGAGTTCGTTGATGGGGCCGGAGGCTCCGGTGGAGGCGAGGAAGAACCCGAACATGGCGGCGATGAAGGCGGAGCCCCATCCGAGGGTCTTGGAGCGCAGGAGGAAGAGCAGGACGAGGCCGAACAGGGCGACGAGGGAGACGGTGAGGGTCATCGGGACTGTCCCTTCTGGGTGATCTTGAAGGCGGGCTTGTTGGGGGTGTCGGTGCCGTCGCGGTAGAGGCGCAACCACGCGTTGTAGAGGTGGCGGCCGAAGCGGATGCGCTTGCGCTTGCCCCGGCAGCGGCGGCAGGTCTTGCCGGGCCGGAGGTTGCCGCGCCGGTCGGTCTTGAGGGCGTAGCCGAAGCCCTTGCACTTGCGGCAGTCCCCGAACGGGCTGGCCGCGCACAGACTGGCGTAACTGAGGGTGACTATGATCAGGCAGGCGCTAGCAAGGAGGACGGGGGTCATGGGGTGCCTTCCAGCCGGGGTTCCGGGTGTTTGCACAGGTGGGGTGCTAGGTGCGAGATCGCTGATGGGGGCGGGTGCGGGGTGCTAGCTGGGGTGCTAGACCTAGCAGCGGTGGCTGCTAGGCCTAGCAGCGCCCCAGGTCAGCTCCCGGACCGACTTCCGTCACGCACCGTGATTGCTTTGGTGATGTCGGCGCGGACGATGCCTCGGCGGGTGGTGCCCTTGCCCTTGTCGCTGGTGCCCCAGACGTCCTGTGCGGTGACGCCGTGGGGCTTGAGGTTCGAGGTGACCGTCTCGGCCTTCCACCCGGTGTAGACCTCGGGGCGCAGGGCGGTGAGGCGGGCGGCGATCTTCTCGTTCCACACCTTGTCCTCGTCGGCCGGCACAACCTTGAGGATGTCGGCGAGGAGGTCGAAGGAGGCTTCCCCGTTCTCCGGCTGCTGGCCGATGGCGTGGCCGGTGAGGTTGCCGTACTCCTCGCGCATCTTCCGGGCCCTGGCCACGACCTTCTCCGCGCCGACCGCGTCCACGAACGCGGACGCGACGATGCGGGGGTCGTCGCCCTCACCGGCCATCCAGCAGATGCCACGGTCGGTGCGGGAGAACATCGTGGCCCGGTATCCGGCCTTGTACATCGAGGTTCCCAGCACCATGTCGTTGGCGGGCTGACCCATGACCTTGAGGCAGAACCGCAGCACGGCGTTCGCTGAGATGCCGGTGGGCAGCGACTTCGCGTCGGGGCGCTGGGTGCCGAACAGCATCGTCATCCCCAGCGCCGGGCCGCGCTTGCCCAGGTCGGTGCAGATCTCCTCGATCTCCGGCCCGTACTTGTCGTGCTCGAAGGGGACTTGGCACTCGTCGAACCCGGCCACGATCGGGTGCAGCCCCAACGTCTTGTCGTTCGCCAGGGCCGGGGTGACCTTGGACTCCGGGCAGCGCGAGCGCGGCAGGGACTTGATGACCTTCGCCCTGCGCCGGAGTTCCGCCCGCAGCTCCCGTAGGGACTCCAGGACGTAGAGGATGTCCTCGTCCTCGTCACCGGCCCGGTAGCGGTGGCAGACCGGTTCCAGGGCCCCGAAGTCGCCGGTGCCCTTGAAGTCGAACGCGTACAGCTCCGCACGCGGGTCCAGAGCGGCGATGAGCAGGAACAGCCGCATCAGGAACGTCTTGCCCATGCGCGGGATGGACCCGACGATGACCGAGGCGAACATCAGGGTCACCGCCACGTCGCCCATGCGCTGGTCGTTGCCGAACACGACCGGCTTGAACAGGTCCACGCTGCCGGACTTCAGCAGTGGCCAGGCCGGTTTGGTGGTCTCGTTCATGGGCTTGTCGCCCACCCACAGGATCAGCCTGCCCTCGTGCTCCGTGGGGTCGGAGGAGGGCCACACACAGCCGACCTTGCGGCGCAGACCGGAGGCGAGCGGCTTGCGAGCTTCCATGATGTCCTCCGGGGTGACACCCCACGGAAGGTCCAGGTCAGCGCGGTATCCGGGACCGTCACGGGTGATCTCGGAGGTGAAGCGCATCCCGTTCATGTCGCCGCCCTTCTTGATGGCGGCCGACAGCTTCACGTTGCCGATGTTGTCCAGGGCGCGCAGCACGATCGGCCCGGTGAGCTTCTGCAACTCGGTCTTCAGCACGGCCGGGCCGATGACCGGCTGATCCTGCGGTGAGCCCCAGTACCCGGCGACCAGCACCGCAGCCGACCCCAGCACCACCAGCAGCGCCGGGGCCATGACATACAGGGTCAAGGCCAGGCCGGTACCGAAGACGATGGAGACCAGCGTCACGAACGACCGAAGCCTCACCCGCCGGTCCCGCTGCCGCGACAGCTTCAGGTACTCGGCGGTGTTCTCCTTGTAGACCTCGTACGCCCGCAGGGGCGCGGCCTCGGCGTCCCACATCCACCGGTTGGTCTCCTTCAGCAGCCGGGCCGCACCCTGCGGGGCACGCAGACCGAGCTGGAGTGCGTACCAGGGGGTGCGGATGCCGTGGAAGGCGGTGGCGTAGAACGCGTTCGACGCGGCGCGCTGGGTGGTCGAGACGAACCCCGGCTTCGAGGTCAGCCAACTCGGCAGGATCGGCAGCCGCTTGAAGGTGGTGATACCCGGGTCGGGCAGGGTGGGCGAGTCGACCGGTCGAAGCCGCGGGGACTCCTCGTCGTCGTCCGCCTCGGCCGGCGGGGCGGGAACGGCTGCTTCGGCCGGTTCCGGGGCGGGGGTGGTGGGGCGTTTGGTGGTGATGTCGAAGACTTCGGCGTCGGGACGCTCGGGCGCTTCGGCCTGTCCGGTGACATGCGTGTCAGACACGGTGAGTCCGTTCTCCAGGGTGGGGGTGGGCCCGGACGACGGGGCGGGGAGCCGTCCGGGCCCGAGGGGCGGGGATCGCGTCGGGTCAGGCGGCGAGCTGCGGGGAATCCGCGCAGGTCACGCACATGCCGAGCGAGGTGGGGATGCGGTATCCGGCATCGGTGCGGCACTCAGGGCAGACCTGCCGTGCGGTGTTCGCCTTGGCGAGGGCCGCCCATTTGGCCGGCGTCATCGGCCGGACCGTCTTGGCCAGGTCGATCCGGTAGAGGTAGGCGACGCGGACGGGGCTGGTGCCCTTGCGCCAGTAGCGGCGCGAGTACCACAGGACCTGTGCGGCGATGTCCTGCCCACCGGGCCGGAGCCCCACGGCCCTGAGCTGGCGGCGCGTGGCATAGCCATCCGGGGCCATGCGCCACGGGAACGTGGGCAGCCCGTAGCGGGAACCGGCCGGGTCGTAGAAGCGGTGGCCGCCCATCAGGCGGCCTCCGCCTCAACCACCACCCGTGCGGCCCGCTCCGACTTCAGCGCGTCCCGCAGGAGGCGGCCGTTGGCCGACGAGGTACGGACCGCCTTGCGGATCGCCTCGGCCGTCAGCTTCTCGTCGGGCCAGTCGGCCGTTGCCGACCGCGCCTCGGCCAGCAGCTCATCCGGGGTGCGGGTCGGCCGGGGCGTACGGGCCGCCTGCGGTACCCGACCGGTCGCCCGGCGCGGACCCGACTCGGCAGAGGCCACCGGCCGCAGCACGGGCGGCTCAGCCGACTTCACCGGCTCGACTTCCGCGACCGGTCCGCCCACCGGCTCCGGGGCGACCACCGGGGCCGGGTCGGTCGACTGGGGGGCCGGGGACTCGGCCACGGCGGGAGGGGCCTCGGGGGCCGACTCTTGCAGGTCAGAACCCAACCGATTTGTTAGTGATTGCTGGGTTTCGTCCCGATCTGCACTGCGGGTGGTCCGGTGGTGCAGGACCTTGGCGACGAGGTCGGAGCCGAAGAAGATGGCCCCGACCGGAAGAGAGGTTGCCAGGAGGACGAGGGCCCAGTTGGCGGGAGCCCAGTCGGCCAACTGCATCCGGGCCTCGCCGCCGCGCAGTGCGGGCACCAGGCCGTGCACGTAGTTGAGAACGAGGGACGCGGCGGTGTATCCCGCCAGGACCCGCAGGGCGAAGGTGCGGTCCTTGCCGGTGAGGACGAGGGTGGCGACGAGGGCCAGGGCCATCAGGCCGTCCACCACGAACGGGTAGAGGAAGGCTGCGGTGTCGTCGGCTCCGACCGTGCGGGCCACGTCGTGCTGTGCGTTCCACGAGACGCGGAAGGCCATACCGACCACGGCGACCAGAGCGGCGACCAGCAGGGACTTGGCGAAGCGGTTCATGCTGCCGCCCCCGTCCCGCTCGTGGTGCCGGGGCGGCCCTCGCGGCGACCGTTGACCGTCCGCAGCCCGGGGGCCGAACCGGGCGCCGGAGCGATGCTCCAACCCCCGCCATTCTGCTTGGTCCGGTACATCCGCTCATCCGCCCGGCGCAGCAGCACCGACAGCTCCTGGGCAGGACCCTCGGGGGCGTCGCTGGAAAGCGCGGCACCGATCGAGGCACCGACCATGAGGTCGTGTCCGTCGTGGCGCAGGGGGGCAGTGATCTCGCCGTGGAGACCTCCCAGCAGCCACGGCAGGGCGGCCGGGTCGGGCAGGGCGACAGCGGCGGCGAACTCATCGCCCCCGATCCGCCCCGCAACCGAGCGACGGTGGCCGCTGAGCGCGTCAGCGAAGCTCGCTCCGGTGGCCCGGATCACGGCGTCTCCCGCCGCGTGGCCGTGGGTGTCGTTGGCCGCCTTGAAGCCGTCCAGGTCCACCAGGACCACGGCGACGTGCGGGTGTCGGGCGAGGAGGCGCGTTGCCTGCTCCTCGAACGCGTCCCGCGTCCACAGGTTCGACAGCGGGTCGCGGCGGGCGATTTCGAACCGGCGGTGCATCCGAAGGCCGTGCACGGCCCACCCGGAGGCGAGCGGCAGAGCGGCGGACAGCGCGGTCAGGGCGTGGCTCATGCCGCTTCCCCCGCCCCGGTGAAACGGCCGGCGGACTGGGCGGCGCGCAGGAAGGGGACGGTGCGGGTCAGCGCGTCGGCGTAGAGCGCGTCCCACGCGGCGATCTCGTCGCCGCCCTCCCCCTCGGCGGCCAGCTCCTTGATGACCTCGCGGGCCACGTCCAGACGGGCGGCGCGCTCCTCGGGGGACTCGTGGGTGAGCGGGCCCCGGAACAGGTCACGGTCCAGACCGAGAGGCAACTCATCGAATCCGAGGGCCATTTCCTCGAACTCGGCGGGGCTGAGCACCTGGTGGGTGCCGATGTACGTACGCATGGTGGATCTCCTGAGAGGCGAAGGGACGGGGAGCCGGGGCGGTTGCGGTCTTGTGGTGAGAGGCGACCGCCCCGGGCGAGAGAGATGGTTCAGACGGTGGCGATGATCAGCGAGGCGACCAGAAGCCACAGGTGGTGGAAGGACTGATCCAGGGCGTAGGCCCCGGTGCCCAAGTGCGCGGCGGGCTTGCCCTCGGCGGTGACCGGTGCGAGGGAGTGGGCGGGTGTACCCAGTCCGTAGAACTCGGACTGCCCCAGGGCCTTGGCCAGGCGGGCAAGGGTGGTGCGGCGGTCCGCCCACCAGTGCGTGACCGCGTCCAGCCCCAAACCCAGCACGAGGCCGAGGAGAGACAGGTCCAGCCCCAGCAGCCAGGCCACGGGCAGCAGAACGGCGAGCTTGGTGGCGGTCAGCGAGGCGACGTGCCGGGCGTCGGCCAGGCGGCCGACCCATCCGGGCTTGCCCTTGGTGGCCGACTGGTGCGAGGTCTGCACCCAGTGATCACCCACACTGTGGGCGACGTACAGGGCGACGAAAACAGCGGCGAACGTAGCAGCATCCATGCGGGACTCCCTGATGCGAGGCGAAGGGACAGAAGCCGGGGCGGGTCGTGGTCCTGTGGTGAGAGACGACCCGCCCCGGGGTGGAACCCGTAACTTCCGGCTCCCCTCAGCCCCGCCCGTACAGCCGAAGCGGCCGGACGGACAGGGGAGGCAACCGGCGCAGCAGAGGCGCTGCGAACAGGAAGGGGTTGCGCTGCACATCACGCGGAGACCCGCGTGGCCGCCTACTTGGCCGAGGAGAGGCGGCGTGATCCCCATTCAGTTGTCAAAGATCAGCAGCTCCGAGATGAGTGCGGTAACCCTCGATCGAGGGCTCCCGTTCACACGGGACTCACCAAGCGCTGATGGGCGCAGAACTGAGTAGAACCGTCCGACTCGGCCTGACCAACCTGGCTAGCCCGGTTCAGATGAGAACAACGTAGCCATCCTGGCTAGTCACGTCAACACCTGGCTAGGTTGGCTGTCCTAATCGGCTCAGGAGGTCGTAGCATCGAGGGCATGACCTTCACTCCCGAAGCACTGGACCCGGACGACGCCCGGCCGCCGTACGAGCAGGTGGCGAGCAGTCTGAGCGCCGCCATCAGGACTCGGAAGCTGGGCCCCGGAGAGAAGATTCCGTCTCAGAAGGAACTGACGGAGGCATATGGATTCGCCCGCGCCACGATCCAACGGGCTCTCCGAGAGCTGGAAGACGAGGGGCTGATCGTCTCTCGTAAGGGCAGCGGCGTGTTCGTGCGGAACCGCACCGAACGGCCGGCGGGTCTTCGGCCGTACGTCGAGCAAGCTTTCGCCAGCCAGAACGTGTCGATTGACTTCGCAGGCTTCTCTAGCGAGACGCTCCACGGGGCACTTCAGGAGCCGATCGACAAGATCCGCGTGGGGCGTCTGACTCCGTCAACCATCAACATCCGCATCCTGGTGCCAGACATGTCGGTGCCCCAGGCCGCGCCTGTTCGGCGAGAGGACGGTAGCGATGACCCCCGGCTCCGGGCCCGGATGCACGACATGATGGTGAGCTTCACTCGGAGCATCGCCAACACGATGCATGAACTCAGCGTGCTCGGGCTGGTCAGCGAAGCGAAGGTCAGCGTGCGCGTCCACAGCGGCACGCAGTTCTTCAAGCTCTACCTGATCAACCAGGACGACGCCTTTTTCGGGTACTACCCGATCCGCCCGAACAAGGTCGTCACGCAAGGGGAGGCCATAGAGATCTATGACCTCGTCGGGGCGGATGCCACGCTGTTCCACTACTCGATGAACGAGGGGGAGTCGTCCAGTGGTGCTCAGCAGGTGAGCCAGGCCCGTATGTGGTTTGACAGCGTGTGGGAGACCATCGGGAGGGACTTTGACCCGGATGGAAAGTAATGACCTCAGGGGCGTGTTCGGGGCCACCAGGGCAGTCCTGTTTGACTTCGACGGACCCATCTGCGACGTGTTCGCGGGGCAGCCAGCCCCCGACATCGCGCGTCACCTGGCTGCGACTCTGGCGAACTTCGATCGCTCTCTGGAGGACAAGGCCCACGGCACAGACGATCCGATGGAGGTTCTTCGTCTGGCTCCGCAGGCTGGGGAGGCAGCCTTGCGGGCGATCGAGGATGAGCTGACCGAAGCGGAGGTGAGCGCGGTGCGCGTGGCCGGTCTGCCCGTGTCAGGTGCTGTGGCCGCGCTCGAAGCCGCCCGAACGCCAGGCCGGAAGGTCGCCATTGTCAGCAACAATTCGGCTGCTTGTGTAAATGCGTTCCTGCTGCTCCATGGTCTTCTGCCGTTGGTAGACACAGTGGTGGGCCGGGCCCCGTATCAGCCGGAAGCGATGAAACCCGCCCCCGACTCATTGGTACGCGCTGCCAGGGAGCTGGCTACTCCTCTGCGGGACTGCACGCTCATCGGGGATTCGGTGACCGACATCGAGGCCGCGAGGGGGACCGGCGGGCGCTCTGTTGGTTTCGCCAACAAGGCAGGTAAGGAACGTGCTCTAGCCGTCGCGGGGGCGGACGTGGTCGTAACCACGATGCTGGCTGTAGCTGATGCGTTGGCCCCCTCCCGGAGGCAGACTTGAGCTAGCGAATGTGAGGCGTGCCGTAAAGCGGCTGGCCCCTCGTGGCATCCACCGCTGACGTCAACATCGACTTACAGCGGCTGTTTCAGGCTTCCGAGACAGGATTGGAACGGCTGGACGGGGCGGTTTAGACGACAGTTCACAAGCACGGCTTTAGCGGTCGGACCGACCCAGGGAAGAACAAGTCAGGTTTCCTCCCTTCTTGAGCGACAGAATGAAAACGGGCGCGGCCTCATTGCGAGGCCGCGCCCGCCTGGGATTTCGAGATACAAGGCACTTCTATCCCATTTCCATTTCACGCCTCTTCCTTACGCGATCCATCGCAAAGCGAATAAACGTAAGAATCAATACCTTATGACCAAAGGAAGGAACAAGCGCCCCGGCCGTAATCCAGAATGTCCCCCACCACCCACTATCCCCGTCGGCATCGATTACGGGCAGCCAGAAAAAGTTGGCTGCAATCATCCACAACCACTTGCCAGTCTCAATGGGGAATCTCCCTACCCTAAGCTCGAAAAAGATGACTATCGACATGGTGAACATGAAAAGATAGAGGTTGGATACCCACAACCATGCAGGCATGTCCGATGAGCCTTCGACGAAGCGAATTTGATAGGGCCATACCCACATCATGAGCATGATTAGAAGCATCATCGGCAGAGCCGCAGCAAGGTTTCTACTTATAGCCTTAAGTCGATCCTCATACTTGAGTGCAATGTTCGCCAACTCCTCAAATAGGGGATTCGGGGCGGTTGCTGGGTCCAGCCCACGTCTCGCACGAATCGCCTCATTGAGGGCTTCTTCGTCAGTCGCCGCCCGAATGCGCATTCTTTCTTCGCCAGCATAGTTTGCGACTTCCGTATAGAATTGCTCGATTGTTTCCGGGTTAAGAGGAGAGGAGTTCGCCACTTGCACCCATCCTGGGCTTTCCTCTACAGACTTTAACCGATCAGTGAGGTTAACCCAAAATAACTCCCGCTTTTTCATATCGTACACGACACCAAGAATGGGAATACGGCTTTGCCGCCACTCGTCGAAGTGGTCGTCAACGGGAACGGCGTACCCATTCACTCGCTTGTATTTCTTGCCACTCTTCACCTGAATGGCGATCCAATAAGGCGTTCTCTTGCCACCGCGCGTGAAGTTTACGATCATGTCCTCGCCGTGATCGTTCCCACCGTCGATCTCCTGGACGATTTGCTCATGATCTTCAAGCAGCGCGCGGAGAGCGTTGACGCCCGCCCTCTCGATCTTGCGGCTCGCACGAACAGTCGACACTGGCCCCCCTCAAGTTGAGTCAGCGTCAGGGTAGTGGTAGGCACAGACACTTAGGGATGGATGCGCTGCCCAGCCACGCTATGACCTGGTGCATTGGGGGCGCTCGTTGTCCTGGTCTTTGTTCAGTACGCCACTGGCCGCCATCGTTCACTCCCGTACGCGCACCACCTCTGACCTGGCGCTTGAATCCTTGCGGACACCTCTGAACGGCCACTCGCACAGTTGGAAAGCGTGTTGGGGGCAACCCCTCACGAGTTCGAATCTCGTATCCTCCGCCATTGCTCTCACCGGGCAATACGTCGAAGGGCCCCACCGCTTGCGGTGGGGCCCTTCGACGTTGTCCCGGCCCTCATAGCCCGTACCTCTCTGCATATGAGGACGTTCGGGACATGGCGCCGCCGTCAGATCCTGCGGGCAACGATCATGAGCGCAGTGGGGTGAGACCGTCCGGGATGCTCCAGTTCCGTGACGGATGTGACGCGCAGACCCGCCTGGGCAAGGACTCGGCGCCAGCCAGGGATGTCCAACTCCCACCGGGGCACTGAACGGCACCTGCCGTCAGGCAGACGGAACATACTGTGCCGCGGCTGGGGGCCGTCGCTCGCCGCGACACCGGTGCGGCGCGGGTGCGGCACCGAGAAGGCCACGATCCCGTGGGGTCGGAGGCGGCGGGCAACGCAGGCGAGGAGTTGTCCGGGTTCGGCTAAGCCAACGACGCCGAAGACCGAGTAGACGATGTCGAACGTCGTCGACGTCTGGCGCAGGTATCGCAACGCGTCGCACGCCAGGAGCGTCAGACCGGGAACATCTCCGTATCGGTCGCGGGCGTACTGGATCTGCAGGTCGATCAGGTCGATGGCCGTCACCAGGGCTCGGTGGGAACCGGCGAGATATGCCGCATTCTGCCCCTGTCCGCAGCCGAGTTCCAGGATTCTGCGGCCACGCAGTGCGCGGCCCAGCACTTCCGCTCCTGGTCCGATGCCTGGATACGTTCCCCACTCGAGCCGAGCGGTCAGCGTCGACGGTTCGCCCGAGACCGGTCGGGTCTGCAGGGCGTAGGCATACCACGGGGAACACTTGTTGATCACACATATCTCCGATGCACAGAGAGTCGGGAGCAGTCGACCGGACCGAGGTAGGTGCTGCCGCTCGGGGCGCGCCGGCACGCCCCGAGCGGGCCGGAGATCAGTCCACGAACTCGACTCGATGCGCGTAGACCTGGGCGATCCATCCCTTCTTGAACGCCTCCAGGTCCTGCCGGAAGGTCGTCATGGTCGCTCCGTACGGCGCCACTACGCCGCCGGTCTGGTCGGCTGCCGCCTGGCAACCGTGGACCAGCCGGCCGCCCAGAGCGGCATGGGCCTTGATGGACTCGATGCGACGGTGCTCGTTGAACCAGGCTCCGTGGTAGAGCTCGTCGAGCATGCGTCCTTCCTCGTCATCCAGCCCGAAGACCACCGATGTGGCTGCGGGAAAGAACCAGCACGGGCCGATGTTGGAGATGTGACCGTCCAGCTCCACCTTGTTCAGCGCCATGAGCGTGGCCGCCTCGTGCAGCATCCGGAGGTGGTCCGTCGTGACATGCGGGAGGCCGGCGGAATCAAGGCGATCGCTCCGGAAGAGGTAGCCGTAGACGTCGTAGGCGGTACGGAGTACCAACGCGGGATCGCTGGTGGGCTTCGCATGTGCCCTGATGAAGTTCAGGGCCAACTGCTCCACAGCACTGTCGGTCGTCTCATCGACCGGAATGAGCTCCGTCAGCACCTTCTCCCAGTCCGCCACCAGCCACGAGTGGGACTCCAGCCGGAAGAAGTACTCAGCCGAATCGATGGTGAGGTTTCGCCCCTCGACCCGCACTCCGGGAAGCCGGTTCCAGCCGGGGTGAAACTCGGACGGGAGGGTGACTTCGATACTGCCTGCGACAGCGACACCGTTCATCATTTTTTATCCCTTTCTTGCATACAGGCATAGGGATGCCCCGGGCGCAGCGAGGCACCTTCGCCTCGAACGCCTGATCGTGAAGAATCGATCACCTATTCACTCGGGAGCCCCGGTGGTGATCGGGATGAACTGTAGGCCAACCAGGAATCCCGCACCCCGCGACCAAAGGGCTCCGGCTGAATAATTTTCAGGCAGCGCACCTCATGCCCCATGAGACCTGGGTAGAAATATTTTTCCCGCCTCCCTGGGAGGCCCCGGCAGCCGCCCCCGTCACCGAGCCGCCTCGGGCGCACCGCATACTGGCCTCATGGCCAATGAGTCCGGCAAGGCGCCCAGATAAGGGAATACATGACATCGTACGAAGAAGCTATTAATACTTCTGATGCGCTGAGTGGGGATGCCGCCTGATGAGCGTGGGAGGAGCAGGCATCCCGCGCCTGCAAGAACTGACATACGTCGAATCCGCCGCGCTCGCCGTGGCGCGGGGGGAACCGTTCGAGAAGATCCGCCTGGCGATTCTTGATCGCGCGGAAAAGTCGGCGCGTGGAACCGACCATGACGGTTCCTTCGATCCGGAGAAATGGCGCCGCCGGCGCGTCGACACCATGAGCTACGTACACAACACCGTGGACGTGCTGAAGGAGTTGATGCGGCTCGGCTGGGTTGAACGGCACGTACTGCCCTCGACACCGCGTTCCGCATACGCGCACGCGGATGTGACCTACGAGGCAACGCCCGCGGGTCTCGCCTGGACCGAACTGGTCCAGCAGGACCGGCTCAGCGGTTACAACGCGCTGGTGGGTGCGCTGATCGACGCGCATCCCCAGTTCGAGGGCTACCTGCGCGTGGTGGGGGCTCGGCCGCACAGCACGACCGACCACCTCACTGTCCCGTTGCTACGCGCCGACGCTCCGGCGGACGGTGGGCGCGAACGCTACCTGACGGCATTCATCAACCATGTCACCGACGCATCACGCGCCGGAGACCTCGGCTGGTCCGCCTCCCCCGAAGCCATCGAGAAGGACCTGCGTGCCTACGTCACTCGGGCCGTGCACCGATCCGAGGCGCGGGCGAAACAGCGCGAATCCAAGCAGCGCCCGGTGGACGGCGCGGCTTCGGCCGCGCCGTTGATCACCCGCAAGCGGTTCAGCCTGCTGTGCGAGGAGGCGACCGTGCGCCTCGCGTTCAGTTCCGCCGGCTGTCCGATGGACTACATCAGCCATGAGCTGCTCCGACGCTGGACCCGGTTCCTCGGGCTGGCCAATTTCAGCTACTACGCTCCCGGGCCGCCCGCCCTGCGCCTGTGGGCCACGGGCCGTGTCATGGGAGCAGGAAGGCAACCGGACTTCCAGCGCTTCGTCGGGCGGGAGGTCCGGGCGGCCGCTCTCACGGCACTGCCCCAGATCTGGAGCACTCCGGACGGACATCTGGACGACGCCTCCTACCACCCGGTATGGCGCGTCCGCGCGGCTGTCTGCTGGAAGCTCAGAATCAGCGACGACGAATTCGATGCGGCTATCGGTGCTGCCTATCGCGGCGATTTTCCCGGCCTCGGGTTCAGAGTTCATCTGGACGAAGCGATCCAGCTCAGAGCACCAGGGTCGGTCCGCCCTCTCGTACTGTCCCAAGGCGACGGCCAGCGCCGGGTTTTCCACGTGATGAGTCTTCTCGGCGCCCGCGCCGACGAGGAGGCTCTGACACGATGAACTCCGAAAATCTCCTCCCCGGAATCGTCTGGATCAAGCGCGAGTGGAAATTCCACAACAACCCCTTCCCCGCAACCGGGATGGCCCGGATGGGAGGGGTGGACGATCGTGAGAACGGACTCCTGTACGAACCCGGCGTACACGCCGACCAACTGCGCGAAACCATTGAGAAGTTTGTCCTGGGAATGTCTTTCTCTGGACTGAAATTTGGGTATCTCTGGTCGGCAGGTGTGATTCCCAATGATTCCGACGCCCGAGGTTTCGGCAAGTCGGTCCTGATGCAGCACTTGTCGAGGAGGATCAACGAGGACTTCGGCCGTTCCGTCTACCAAGAGGCCGGCCTCGACGGATCCGACGCGGATGAAGTGCCCATCTGCTCCCTCTTCACCAGCTTCGACACCGTTCACGTCCGCTCGCTGGGCGCGGCGCTGTTCGCTGCCGTCGAGTACGCGGTGAAATTCCGTGCGGACCATGCGCCGCCCTTGGCCGGACAATTGCGGCTGCGCATCGCCGAGCGCATCGGCGACCATGACGTGAAGGCGCTCACGAAAGAGGTCGCAGACAGCCACCGTGCTCTACGAGGCAGGACTCTGGGCCCCCCGGACGACAAATTGATCGTCGCCCTGTGCGACGAGGACCCCAATGCCGCAGCGGATTACCTGGCGAAGATCACTCCGATTTCGCGCTCGCGCAATGGGGCTGTGCACATGGCCACCTTCCTCGTCTTCGCCGCAGCGGCCGGCATCAAACACGTACTGCTCTGCTGCGACCAGCTGGAGGACCTGGCCAGCACAACCACGGCGAAGTCCAAACGAGACCTCGAAGTCGAGCGGTTCCGTGATGTCATCGTGGAGACGCTTCCCATGGCGGACATGGTGACGCTCGTGGCCACCATGCATCCGCGTGCGTCCCTGACCATGAAGCAGGCGTGGGCCCTCGCCGATCTGCCCAGCTTCGACCTCACCCCCGGCAACCGCTTCAGCACAGTGGAACTACCGCCTCTCCACGACGCTGCCCAGGCCGCACAACTGCTCAAACGCTATCTCGCCGCGGCCGTGAAGGAGGGAGTGCAACGCGACGAGCTCTATCCCTTCACCAGCGACGCCATCGTCAGTCTCTTCGAACGCTCGGCCCGCAAACCACGGGACGTCCTGCGCAAGGCGCACACCGTGTTGGTGGCGGCATCAGGTCAGAACCTGACCACCATTACCGGGTCCGACGTCGAAACCATCCTCGGGCTGCCGGGCCGGAATGAGTCGACGGCACAGAGCGAGATCCCCGGAACGCTCGACTGGAGCCTCGGCTGACCCGACACCGCTCAGATCCTTTCCGTCAGTGCTTTCCACAACCACAGCTCAGGAGCGGTTCTCCAGTAGGTGGCCCCTCCCTTCTTGGGCGGGACGAGCTGCTCGTAGCGCCGGACCAGCTCCGCCACGGCGGTCTCGGTGTGCTTGCGCATATCTCGTCGAAGTGCCCCATGCCAATCGAAGTCGAACGACTCATCGTGCAACCGCGACAGAGGCAGGAACCGACAGCTCGCCCAATGGATCAGCTCCGGGGCATAGCGGATGAGCTTGCCGTGCCCCTGCTGACGGCTCTTCGGGATCGCATCCAGCGCCTCCTGCGCCGCGCGCAGCGTCTCGACGGCACGCATGACGCCCAGCGGAGTCATGTGAGGGTGGAAGAGGGCCAGATAGGACGGCGACCGGATGTCTTCCCAGAGCGCCAGCAGTCCCTCGGCCCCCACAACCTGGTGGGCGATCTCGGGCCCCGGACCCGAAAGGCAGGCAAGAGCCCTGGTCACCTCCGGCAGTGAGTAGGTTCTGCCGCCTGGTCCCTGAGCCATGCCCCGTCGTACGGAGAAGGTCCACCGTTCCCAGTCCGCGTTCATCAGCCGGCGGATGTGGGGACACAAGTGGAGGCGGTCCTGAGCGTCCCGAACGTTCCGCAACTGGTCCGCACACCCATGCAGCCGACGGGCCCGCTCCCGCTCAGCACCACAGAAGACCTCGACCTTCAACAACGTACGCGCCAGGTGGGTGGGCCCGAGTTCGTCCCACACCAGGGCCACCGTCCTGAGCCTCTGGAGGCCGTCGAAGAGTTCGACGCCGTGGAGCCAGAGGTGGTCCGAGAAGCCTCCTCCGGACCGGGCGGGAACAACCACGTCCGCACCGAGGACGATCGAGCCGACCAGACCGAATTCCTCAGGGCTCTCACGGAGCAGCCGTTCCAGCGCGAGCGTCTGCGGGGTGTCGTGCAAGTACCCGCGGCCGGTACGCAGACGGTCGGCGGCATCCGGTCCGGTCACGAGCTGAACCAGATCGGTCGCCAGAACCTCGAGTTGGAATGACCGCGAGTACCGCGACACGCTCAGAGGGCGCACCAGGATGCTCGGGCCGCCGCTCAACGCAGGTGCGTCAGAAAATCTTTCGTTCACGCTTTACCAACGCTGTCAACGACGAAGCGTGGCGTCGTCCGGCCAAACTCACGGGCTTCCTCTCAGGTGGCGAGCGGCGGAACGTCGGTCGTGCCTGCGGGCGTCACCGGTGCCGAACGCCGCGACCGCGACGAATCAGCCACTCCCTTCCCAGCCGGTCTCCCGGCCCCGGTGCAGGACGGGAGCGCAGACGATCCGGTGTCGGTGATGGACACACACGGTCGGGTGATTTTCGGACAACCCTGGGCCATTCGAGGGATGGGAGACAACCCGGAGCCCCAACCCCTCCTCTCACAGGCCGGACACAGCGTCGTCACAAGCGAGTTGGGGCCGTGCTGGCGTCCACGTTCCGTCACGCACTCGGAAAGCCGGAAGTACGAGGAATGATGACCAGATCCCCGCAGGGACGTACCAACCGCTTCATCCGCCCCTCGATCGCCGTCGCCGCGGCCGTCGCCGTGACCGCGGGTGTCGTCGCCGCCGCGCCCGGCGCCAGGACGGCGCAGCCGAAGCCGAAGCTCAGCCTGATCGCGGCCTCCACCTCGGTGACGCTCGACTCGTGGAAGGAGGACCCCGGCGTCTACCTGGATCTCGGAACCTACCTGACCTCGGAGAACGGCGCCTTCGAGCTCAAGGTGACCCGGAAGTCGTACAAGGACCCGGTCACCGTCTCGCAGGTCTTCCGGAACGGGAAGAAGACCACGACCAAGGCGCTCCCCGCCGGGCTTGTGAAGGACTTCTCCGGGCTGCCGGACTTCGCGCAGGTCCAGCTCACCGACGCGGCCGGCAAGACCGTGCTCAAGCAGACCGAGGCGTTCTGCCCCAACAACGCGTCCGGGCGGGTCCGGCCGGACGCCCCCGCCAACTCGAAGTATCCGCAGAGCTGCCCGGTGAACCCGTTCACCCTCGGTTCGGTGTGGGGCGTGGAGAACGGCTGGGCGTCCAACACCTACGCCGGGTACTACTCCAAGCCGGTCCAGCTCGCCGCCGGGACGTATACCGCCAAGATCGACGTCACCAAGAAGTACCGCGACCTCTTCGGCATCGCGAGCAAGCCGCAGACGGTCAAGGTCGTGGTGCGCGAGCGCAGTTGGGAGGAGCCGGCCCCGGCCGCCGCCGAGCGCGGCGCACATCAGGGGCACGCAGGCCACCAGGGGCACACGGCGAGCCAAGGGCACGAAGGGCACGGCGGACCGGCCGCGGCCTCCGGGCACGGCGCCCACGCGGCGCACGGCGCTCCCGCGCGCACCGAGGCGCCCGCCGGCCGGACGACCGGCGCGGGCGCCACGTTCAACGTCGGTCACGGGCCCTACCCGCCCGCACCGCCCGCCCTGCCGTGGGCGCTGAAGAAGGAGTCGCTCCAGCGGCAGTCCTTCGCCGCCGCCACCGTCGGCGACCGGGCCGGGCAGACCGACGGCTCGCGCCGGGCTCCGGGCGTCGCGCCCAACGCGAAGCGGCCCACCGGCAAGGCGTCCGTGCCCGCCGTGCCCAAGCCGGACCTGCGCTCGCTGCCGGCGTACGGCATCACCGTCAGCGACGGTTACGAGGAGGTTCCCGGCAAGGACTACCTCGCCTTCAGCGCCAACGTGTGGAACGCGGGTCCGGCCAAGCTCGTCGTGGACGGCTTCCGCTCCCCGGGCAAGAAGCTGATGGACGCGTACCAGTACTTCTACGACGCCAAGGGCAAGCAGGTCGGCTACACCCCGACCGGCACCATGGAGTGGGACCCGCGCCCCGGCCACGAGCACTGGCACTTCACGGACTTCGCCAGCTACCGGCTGCTGAAGGCCGACAAGAAGGAGACGGTCCGCAGCGGCAAGGAGGCGTTCTGCCTGGCCAACACCGACGCGGTCGACTACACGGTGAAGAACGCCAACTGGCACCCCGGCAACACCGACCTCTCCACCGCGTGCGGCCAGGAGAACTCGATCTCCGTCCGCGAGGTGCTCGACGTGGGCTCCGGCGACACCTACACCCAGGACCTGCCCGGCCAGTCCTTCGACATCACGAACCTGCCGAACGGCACGTACTACATCCAGGTGCTCGCCAACCCGGAGAACCGGCTCAAGGAGACCAACCACAAGAACAACAGCGCGCTGCGCAAGGTCGTCCTCGGCGGGAAGAAGGGTGCCCGCACCGTGAAGGTGCCCGCTCATGACCTGGTGAAGAGCAACTGAGCGCGCACCGCGCAGTGTTGACGTGATTCCGCGTATGTCTGCCGTCGCCCCCGGGTGTTCGTCCCCGGGGGCGACGGCATGCCGCAGGCGCGGGCGGCTGCCTCAGAACTTCTCCACCTTCGCCCCCTCGGGCACTTCATAGCACCCGGATGTCGCCGTGATGCCCAGGCTGGGCTTCGCCCGGTCGCGGTACTGAACGATCCAGACGCTGACCTTCTTGGCGTCGTTGTCCGCGACCAGGTTGAGATTCTCGTTCCGGCTGTTGTCCCGGTACTCCTTCTTGAGCACCCAGTCACCGGAGTTCAGCTTCTTCTTGAGGTTCTCCATCGCCAGGTCGGAGTCGGCGGCGGAGCCCGGCTGGAAGTTCCAGGGATGGAAGACCCGGAAGAACCGATCCGGGTCCTTGCCCTCGCACTCCTTGACGCCGGGGCCGGGCTCGGACGCCTTGCCAGGCACCCCTGCGTACTCATAGATCTGGCTGGAGATCGCTTCGAGAGCGTCGGCGGCCTCGTCGGTCGTGGCCACACCGGCGTACGGCACACCCGAGGTCGCGTCACCGGAATCCGTGGATCCGTCGCTGGACGAACGGGAGTTTTCGGTGTCGTTCATGCCACATCCACTGAGAAGAAGAGCTGTCAGGGCGAGAGTGGTGGGAATCCGGCCGCCGCGGGAAGAGCGGCGCCCGGTGGTACTCGGATAGTGGAACAACGGAGATCCTCTGTCGGGTGCGGTCGGCACGCGATACGCGGTGGTTGTCGCGGGTGCGGAGGGCTGTCACTCAGGTCTCGTGACGTCGCCGTACTCACCGACCACGACGAGTGCCTGGTTCTTCAGGGCCGTCGACGACTCGTCCCAGTAGCCGCTGTGCCCTTCCACCCCCTTGGTGGCGCCGGGGCCGGAACCCTCGGCGCCGGTGTTCATCTGATTGGCGCCGAACACCTCGTCGCTGGGGATGAGGGCCACTCCCCCGCCCAGTCTCCACTGGCTCCCGCCATGGCCCCAGCGGCCGATGTCCGGAACCGCGTCGCCGTCCGCCTCCTGGTTCCACACATGGCCCTTCGGTACGTCCATCTCCTCTGCGGACCCGACCTTGACGCCGGGGCTTCCCGCGAAGATCACGTCGTCCGCGTTGAGGTCACCCTTCTCCGCGGCCGCGCCGATCAGAGTGGTGCCGTACGAATGTCCGACGGCCGTGCGGTGCGGTTCGCCGGGGCCGTTGTGGGAAGCTTCCAGGCCGTCCATGAACTGGCGGTACGCGGGGGCCCCGTCGTACGCGTAGTGCTCGAACGGCGCGTCCTTCACGACGTCCTGCGGCGCGTCGTAACCGAGCCAGGTGATCGTGGAGACGTTTGCGCCCGGCGTCGCTTCCTGGGTCTGGCGCCATAGCTGGGTCATCCTGTTGATGTCCCCCTCCACCTTCCCCAGGTTCGCCGTTGTCCCCGGGACGTACACCGCCTGATGCTCGGCGGTGTCCGGGTTGCCGGTGGCCACAATGGCCCGGCCGTTGCCCTCAGCACTGAACCCCAGCAGATACGCCTCCGGCAACCCACGCTCCCCGGTCTGGTCGAACCGGCTCCGGATGGCGCTCATCCCCTTCAGGGAAGCGTCCAGATGCCGGTACTGGTCGCCGTGCTTCCTGTTCCAGTCCATCCACTCGTCGGTGTGAACCTTGGACGGGTACCCGCCTGCGGTGATCCAGGTCCACTCGTTGGCAGGCGGCTTGGGGATGCTGTTCAGCTTCAGCTGGTACTCGGCCTGCTTCTCATCGAGGACGACCCGGTTCGCCTCGTCCCTGATGTCGGAGGGAAGGCCGTCGAGCCGCCCCACCAGAGCGGGGTCGAGAGCGACGAAGGCCTCGCGCTCCTCGGGGGTGAGGCCCGCCCACCAGTCGGCGTTCGTCTTCGCGGTGCCGTCCTTGGGCGGTCCGCCGATCGAGTCCAGGTACGCCTTGCCCGCGTCCCGAACGCCCTGCATGTCCGACTGGGCGTCCTTCCAGTCCTCGTCCGAGACCGTGAGGTCGTCGTCCGCCGTCAGCGCCCGGACCTTCGGCGCCCACTTCTCGTCGGCTTCCGTGGCGGCCGTGACCGCCCCGGCGATCCGATCGGCGATCTCCTGTGCCGCCACGGCGTGCGGGTTGGGGTTGAGGTTCGCCGCCTGACGGCCGACCGCCCGGGCGGTGGGGTCGGACAGTCCGGTCACGGAACCGGCCTCGGGGGGCAGTTCGACGCCGTTCTTCGGCTGGGCCGCCGGGTAGCTGACACTGCCGTCCGGGCCGACCGTGAACTTCTTGGCCTCCGCGTCGTCGAGCGCCGCCAGCAACTTCCTGCGGGCCGCTTCCATGTCGTGCGCGAAGCCGTTCAGGGCGGTGCTCACCAGGCCGCACTGGACCTGCGTGTAGTGGAAGTTTGCCGCGAGCCGCTTCAGCTCCGCGAGCGCAGCGTCGGCGGCAGCACCCCGCAGGGACTTGCGCATCCCGGCGGCGACGGCGTTCTCCACCTGGTCCTTGGCCTTTGCCGCCATGTCACCGGTGTGCCGGTAACCGTCAGCCGCCTCCTCCCACTCGGACGGCTTGAACTGCTTGAGCGTCGTGAGGTTCACGATCCGTCACCGCCCCGTGCCCTGGCCGCCGACGGCGGGCGTGTCGGCGTACTCCACCTTGATCCTGTTCAACTCCGCCGTCACAGCCTCGTCGGTCACGAGCAGGTCGTGCCCGGTCTTCTCCAGGATCTCCTTGAGGCTTCCACACCGTTTACCGACGGCTTTGACGTAGCGATCCCAGGACGTGTGCACGGCCTTCTGCGCTCCCGCAGTCAGACAGTCGTCCGCCGCGCCCAGGCCTGTCTGCCCTTCTTGCAGCCGGCCTACCGCCTTGTCGATGGCTTCCCGAAGGGCTCCGACGCCTGCTCCGGCGTCGTTCCATGCCTTCTTGGTGGACTTCACCCCACCGGTGACGCTGCTGGTACCCGGGCCGGGGCCGTCACCCGCCTCGTACTGGTTGAGCTGCATGCGCGTGCCCTGATGCTCGGAAGCGTCCTGCTTCAGCCGCTCCCATTCCTCCCATGCCACAAGCGTCTCCCCCTCGTCCCGTGACCACGCGACGCAACGTACCAAACGACGGTGATCAGGACAGGCGCAGGCGTCTGTCCCCGCGCCGCCCTCTCCCCACCGGCCGCCGGCCCGCCTCCCCCTATCTCTTCTCCACCGGCCGCCGGTCCACGATCCGGGCCGTGGCGTCCGCGTCCAGGTGGGCGGTGCCCTCCTCGCCGGTCACCGTGACACGGATACGGGGGCCCGTGCCCGGGCCCGTGCCGGGGTCCGGGGTCACGTCGATGCGCCAGCCCTTCGGGGTGCGGACGCCGAGCGTCGTGCGGGCCTCGCGGACCAGGGCGGGGAACAGTTCGTACGGGAGCATCTGGACGTGGAACGTCTCGCCGGGCGGGCGGGCGGAGTCGCCGCGGATCTCCATGCGGCGCTCCTGGACGGTGATCGCGGTGACGTCCGAGGTGCCCGCCCGCTCCGCCAGCTCCGTGACCGTCTCCCGCATCCGGCCCAGGACCAGCAGCGAGGAGGAGTGGCCGGAAATCGTGGTGGACGTGGTGAACGTCCGGGAGACGGAGACGGACGCGGAGGCCGACGACGTGACGGAGGGCTGCTTCGGGGAGGGTGCCGCATCGTCCTCCCGCGTGAACAGTTCGCCCCGGAAGAGCAGCACCACCAGCGCCGCGCCCGCCAGGAACGTGACGAGCACCAGCACGCACCAGGTGCCCTCGCTCGGCCCCGGATTCTCCACCAGCGTGGACTCGGGCGCGGAGTCGATCTCCGCCTCCTCCGCCCGGCGGCTCCACTCCGGCGTCGGGCGGGTGACGATCCGCACCTCCCAGGGCTCGTCCGGGCGGTACTCCACCACCGCGATGCCACGCGGCCGGTAGGCGGGGATGTCGACCAGGTTGATGTGCTCGTCGATCTTCACGCGGTACGCCGGCCGGCCGTCCTCCGGTTCCGGTGCGACCGTCAGCCGGAACGTCACCGGTACGTCGGCCGATTCGCCGCTCGTCGCCCGCAGGTCCTCGATCCGGGCGAGGGCGGTCCGGGTGACCGGCGCCTCGGCCGGTCCGGAGGGCCGGCGCCCGGCGACGAAGCCGATCAGGACCAGGAGGATCAGGACCCCGCCCCCGGAGAGGAAGACCGGGACCCGCTCCAGGATCACGCCGACCACGAGGGCCGCGACCGCCGCCCCGGCCGCTCCCGACGTGAAGGTCAGACGTAACCCCGCGAACGCCCGGCGTACGAACGAACGCCCGTGCACAGACGGCCCGTTGGCCTCGGACGAGTCCTGTGCGGCCTCTCCCTGCCCCTGCCCCTGCGCCCGCCCCGTTGTCCCCATGTCCGTGATTGTGCCGGGCGGGGGCGATCCGGGGCAGGGGCCGGAGGAAGAAATGCGGTGCGGGCGGAACGGGCTTCCCCGCGCCGCCCGCCGGGATCAGCGTCGCGGGATCAGCACCGCGGGATCAGCGCGGTGGGATCAGCACCGCAGGGTCAGCGCGGTGGGCCGGGCGCGTCAGTCCTCGCCCTCCAGGTTGCCTTCCGTCTCCAGGTAGACCTGGCGCAGCGCCTCCAGCACCGCCGGGTCCGGCTTGGCCCACATGCCGCGCGACTCGGCCTCCAGCAGGCGTTCCGCGATGCCGTGCAGGGCCCAGGGGTTGGCCTCCTGGAGGAACTGCTTGTTCTCCGGGTCGAGCACGTACGTCTCGGTGAGCTTGTCGTACATCCAGTCGGCGACGACTCCGGTCGTGGCGTCGTACCCGAACAGGTAGTCCACCGTGGCCGCCAGCTCGAACGCGCCCTTGTAGCCGTGGCGGCGCATGGCCGCGATCCACTTGGGGTTGACGACGCGGGCGCGGAAGACGCGGGACGTCTCCTCGACCAGGGTGCGGGTGCGCACGGTCTCGGGGCGGGTGGAGTCCCCGATGTACGCCTCCGGAGCCGTGCCCTTGAGCGCGCGCACCGTGGCCACCATGCCGCCGTGGTACTGGAAGTAGTCGTCGGAGTCCGCGATGTCGTGCTCGCGGGTGTCGGTGTTCTTGGCGGCGACCTCGATGCGCTTGTAGGCGCTCTCCATCTCCTCGCGGGCCGGGCGGCCGTCGAGCTCGCGGCCGTAGGCGTAGCCGCCCCAGACCGTGTAGACCTCCGCGAGGTCGGCGTCGGTGCGCCAGTCGCGGGAGTCGATGAGCTGGAGGAGGCCCGCGCCGTACGTGCCGGGGCGGGAGCCGAAGATGCGGGTGGTCGCCCGCCGTTCGTCGCCGTGCTCGGCCAGGTCGGCCTGGGTGTGCGCCCGTACGTAGTTCCGCTCGGCCGGCTCGTCCAGCGAGGCGGCCAGGCGTACGGCGTCGTCGAGCAGCCCCACCGTGTGCGGGAACGCGTCCCGGAAGAAGCCCGAGATGCGCAGCGTCACGTCGATGCGGGGGCGGCCCAACTCCTCGTACGGAATGGGCTCCAGGCCCGTCACCCGGCGCGAGGCGTCGTCCCAGACGGGGCGGATGCCGAGCAGCGCGAACGCCTCCGCGATGTCGTCGCCCGCCGTGCGCATCGCGCTGGTGCCCCAGAGGGACAGGCCGACCGAGGTGGGCCAGTCGCCGTTGTCGGTGTGGTAGCGGGTCAACAAGGATTCCGCCAGCGCCTGGCCCGTTTCCCAGGCCAGCTTGGAGGGGACCGCCTTCGGGTCCACCGAGTAGAAGTTGCGGCCGGTGGGGAGCACGTTGACCAGGCCGCGGAGCGGGGAGCCGGACGGGCCCGCCGGCACGAAGCCGCCGTTCAACGCGTGGACGGCGTGCGTGAGTTCGTCGGTCGTGGCCGCCATGCGCGGGACGACCTCGGTGGCCGCGAAGGTCAGGATGTCCGCCACGGCGTCGGGGAGGCCCGCGGCGACCCCCGCCACGGCCGCCGGGTCCCAGTCCGCGTCGTCCATCGCCTGGACCAGCGCGCGGGCCTGCTCCTCGACCGCGTCGGCGTCCGTGCGGACGGCCGCCGACTCGTCGAGGCCGAGCGCCTCGCGCAGGCCGGGGAGGGAGGCCGTACCGCCCCAGATCTGGCGGGCGCGGAGCACGGCCAGGACCAGGTTGACGCGGTCGTTCCCGGCGGGCGGGTTGCCCAGGACGTGCAGGCCGTCGCGGATCTGGACGTCCTTGATCTCGCAGAGCCAGCCGTCGAGATGCATGATGAAGTCGTCGAAGCCCTCGTCCTCCGGGCGGTCCTCCACCCCGAGGTCGTGGTCGAGCTTCGCGGCCTGGATCAGCGTCCAGATCTGGGCGCGGATCGCGGGCAGCTTCGCCGGGTCCATGGCGGCGATCTGCGCGTGCTCGTCGAGCAGTTGCTCCAGGCGCGCGATGTCGCCGTAGCTGTCGGCGCGGGCCATCGGCGGCACCAGGTGGTCGACCAGCGTGGCGTGGACGCGGCGCTTGGCCTGCGTGCCCTCGCCCGGGTCGTTCACCAGGAACGGGTAGACGAGAGGCAGGTCCCCGAGGGCGGCGTCGGGGCCGCAGGCGGCGGAGAGGCCCGCGTTCTTGCCGGGCAGCCACTCCAGGTTGCCGTGCTTGCCCAGGTGGATCATGGCGTCCGCGCCGAAGCCGTTGTCCTCGGCGGAGGCGGCGATCCAGCGGTAGGCGGCCAGGTAGTGGTGGGAGGGCGGCAGATCGGGGTCGTGGTAGATCGCGATCGGGTTCTGGCCGAAGCCGCGCGGCGGCTGGATGAGGATGAGGAGGTTGCCGCGCCGCAGGGCCGCGAGGACGATGTCACCCTCCGGGTTGGCGGAGCGGTCCACGAACATCTCGCCGGGGGCGGGGCCCCAGTGCTCCTCCACGGCGGTGCGCAGCTCCTCGGGGAGCTGGGCGAACCAGCGGCGGTAGTCGGCGGCCGGGATGCGGACCGGGTTCTTCGCCAACTGCTCCTCGGTCAGCCACTCCTGGTCGTGGCCGCCCGCCTCGATGAGGGCGTAGATCAGCTCGTCGCCGTCGCCGGAGACCAGGCCCGGGATGTCCTCCTCGGGCCCGAAGTCGTACCCCTCGGCGCGCAGCCGGCGCAGCAGGGCGACGGCGCTGGCGGGGGTGTCGAGGCCGACCGCGTTGCCGATGCGGGAGTGCTTGGTCGGGTACGCCGACAGCACGAGCGCGATCTTCTTCTCGGCGTTGGGGAGGTGGCGGAGCTTCGCGTGGCGTACGGCGATCCCGGCGACGCGGGCGGCCCGCTCGGTGTCGGGGACGTACGCGGGGAGACCGTCCTCGTCGATCTCCTTGAAGGAGAACGGGACGGTGATCAGCCGGCCGTCGAACTCCGGCACCGCGATCTGGGTGGCCGCGTCGAGCGGGGAGACGCCCTCGTCGTTCTCCTCCCAGGCGCTGCGCGGGCCGGTCAGGCAGAGCGCCTGGAGGATCGGCACGTCGAGCCGGGTCAGCGCGCCCGCGTCCCACGACTCGTCGTCGCCGCCCGCCGACGCCTCGGCGGGCTTGGTGCCGCCCGCCGCGAGGACGGTGGTGACGATGGCGTCGGCGGCGCGCAGCGTCTCGATCAGCTCGTCCTCCGGCGTGCGGAGGGAGGCGACGTACAGCGGGAGCGGGCGGCCCCCGGCCTCCTCGACCGCCGTGCACAGGGCGTCCACGAACGCGGTGTTCCCGCTCATGTGGTGGGCGCGGTAGTAGAGGACGGCCACGGTCGGCGCCCCCTCGGGCACCGGGCGGGCCTCCCGCTCCAGCGGGCCCCACGCGGGGGCCGGGGCGGGCGGCTCGAAGCCGTGGCCGGTCAGCAGCACGGTGTCGGAGAGGAACCGGGCCAGCTGCTCCAGGTTGGCGGGCCCGCCGTGCGCGAGGTAGGCGTGCGCCTCGGCGGCGATCCCGATCGGCACGGTGGAGGCGGCCATCAGCTGGGCGTCGGGGGCCTGTTCACCGGTCAGCACGACGACGGGGCGGCCGGTGGCCAGCACCGCGTCCAGGCCCTCCTGCCAGGCGCGTACGCCCCCGAGGAGGCGGACGACGACGAGTTCGACGCCGTCCAGCAGTTCCGGCAGGCCGTCGAGGTCGAGACGGGAGGGGTTGGCGTACCGGTAGCTGACGGGCCCCTCGGATGCGCGGGCGCTCAGGAGGTCGGTGTCGGACGTCGACAGGAGCAGGATCATGCTGCGTCAGGCCTTCCTCGGGGTGTCCACGCCCCGGGCGGTGTCGGAGGGTCTCCCCGTCGGCACGGCGGCTGCCGCGCACTCGGGGAAGGGAGTTCCTGACTCGTCCGGCTGCCGGTGGTGGCGGCGGCCGGACTCACAGTGGCGGGACCGCGCCGGAATCGCACCGGGCTTCCTCCCCTGTCGCCGTCTGGCGATGGCGGCCTGAACGGACCACCGCCTGCATCCTAAGCGGCGGGGTGCGGGCGGGGCAGGGGGCGGGGGTGGTGACCCGCGCGGAGGCGGCCTGGTTCTGACCGGCCGGACCGGGGCCCGGCCGGTGGGGCCTGGCTGGTGAAGCCCGGCCGGACCGGGGCGGACCCGAGCAGAGGCCGCCCGGTGAAGCCCGGCCGGACCGGGGCGGACCCGAGCAGAGGCCGCCCGGTGGAGCCCGCCCGGTGGAGCCCGTCCGGTGGAGCCCGTCCGGTGGGGCCCGTCCGGTCCGGGGTCGGGCCACTGTCCCCCAGGTCACAGGAGTGAGCCCGCCGATCGGATCGGCACGGTCGGTATGCTCGCCGCCATGCCCGATTCCGCCCCCTCGCCCCTTTCCGCGGGCGGCCCAGCCCTCCGCGACGGCGGCGACGCCTGCCCGGGGACGCTGCGGCTGCACCGCGCCGACGACGGTGCGCTGGCCCGGGTGCGGGTGCCCGGCGGGGTGCTGAGCGCGGACGGGGCGGACGCGCTGCTCACGGCCGCCGGCCGGTTCGGGGACGGTGAGCTGCATCTCACCTCCCGCGGCAACGTCCAACTGCGCGGCCTCGACACGGGATGCGGCGGCGCGCTCGCCGAACTGCTGGCCGCCGCCGGGCTGCTGCCGTCCGCCGCGCACGAACGGGCCCGCAACATCGTGGCCTCCCCGCTCGCCGGGCTCGACGGTTCGCCCGCGCTCGGGGAGCGCCTGGCCGAGCTGGACCGGCTGGTGTGCGCGAGTCCGGACGCGGCGCGGCTCTCCGGCCGCTTCCTCTTCGCCCTGGACGCGGGACACGGCGACGTGGACGCGCTCGGGGCGGACGTGACCCTGATCGCGGACGGCGACGACGTCCTGCTGCGGGTCGGGCCCGGCGACGAGGCGTTCCGGGTCCCGGCCGACGCGGGCCCGCGCGCCGCCCTGCTGGCGGCCGAGGCGTTCCTCCGCGCCGCCCACGGCTCCGGCGCCTGGCGGGTCTCGGATCTGCCCGACGCCGTACGGGCGGAGCTGGTCCGGAGCGTCGCCGCGACGGCGGGCCCGGCCGTGCACCGGCCCCGCCCGCGCACGGCGACACCCCCTGCCGCGGGTCCGTACGGTCCCGGAGGCCAATCCCCGTACAGCCTCCCGGTCGAGGGCGCGGCCGCGGAGGATCCCGTCACCGCGACCCCGGCAGCCCCGAACAGCCCCCCGGCCCCGGTCTCGGCAACGCCCCCCGTACCGGGAGGCGACGTCACCGCGATCAGCGTCCACGTACCCCTGGGGCGGCTCACCCCCGCGCAGTGGCGGCTGCTCACCTCGACCGCCCGGCGGTACGGCGGCGAGCTGCGGCTCACCCCCTGGCGCGGGATCGTCGTCCCCGGCGCGTTTCCCCGTGCCGAGGCGGCCGACGCGCTCCGCGGCCTGGCGGCGGCCGGGCTGATCACCTCACCCGGCTCCCCGTGGACCGGTGTCGGCGCCTGCATCGGCAGCCCCGGCTGCGCGAAGTCCCTGGCCGACGTGCGCGCCCAGGCGGGGGCCGCCGTCGGACCGGTCGGGCGGCTCCCTGTGTACTGGTCCGGCTGCGAACGCCGCTGCGGCCACCCCCACGGGGAGTGGATCGACGTGGTCGTCACACCGGACGGGCACCGGATCTCCCACGTACGGGGAGAGCGGCGGGACCCGCCGCACACGGTGCGCGACGATCCGGAAGCACGCGCGGCAGCGGTGGCCGCGGCCCGCGCCTGAGCAGAAGCGGAAGCGGAAGCAGACGCAGACGCGACCACCCGTAGACCATTCCCCCGTCCCCATCGGCAGAAGAAAGCGACAGCACTGTGCACCAGTACGAGAAGGACGGACCGGCGATCTACCGCCAGTCCTTCGCCACCATCCGCGCGGAGGCGGATCTGGCCGGGCTGCCCGCCGACGTCAGCCAGGTCGCCGTCCGGATGATCCACGCCTGCGGCATGGTCGATCTCGTACGCGACCTGGCGTTCTCGCCGAACGCCGTGGCCGACGCGCGCGCCGCCCTGCGTGCGGGCGCACCGATCCTCTGCGACGTGGCGATGGTGGCCAGCGGGGTCACCCGCAAGCGGCTGCCCGCGGACAACGACGTGGTGTGCACCCTCTCCGACCCGTCCGTGCCGGAGCTGGCCGCGAAGATGGGCACGACCCGCAGCGCGGCGGCCCTGGAGCTGTGGCGCGACCGCATGGAAGGTGCGGTCGTGGCGGTGGGCAACGCGCCGACCGCCCTGTTCCGGCTGCTGGAGATGATCGAGGAGGGCGCCCCCCGCCCGGCCGCCGTCATCGGCGTCCCGGTCGGCTTCGTCGGCGCGATGGAGTCCAAGGAGGCCCTGGCCGAGCACGCCTCGGGCCTGGAGCACCTGATCGTGCGCGGCCGCCGCGGCGGCAGCGCGATAGCGGCGGCGGCGCTCAACGCCATCGCCAGCGAGGAGGAGTAGTGACTTCTCCGGTGAACGACACCGGCACCGGCCGGCTCTACGGGGTCGGACTCGGCCCCGGCGACCCGAACCTGATGACGCTGCGGGCCGTCCAGGCCATCGGCGAGGCGGACGTCGTCGCGTACCACAGCGCCCGGCACGGCCGCTCCATCGCCCGGTCCATCGCGGCGGCGCACCTGCGGCCCGACCACATCGAGGAGGCCCTGGTCTACCCCGTCACGACGGAGACCACGGACCATCCGGGCGGCTACCGGGGCGCGTTGGAGGAGTTCTACGAGAAGGCCGCGGCCCGGCTCGCGGCGCACCTGGACGCCGGGCGGACCGTCGCGGTCCTCGCCGAGGGCGACCCGATGTTCTACGGCTCGTACATGCACATGCACAAGCGGCTGGCCGACCGGTACGCCACCGAGGTCATTCCGGGCGTGACGTCCGTCAGCGCGGCGGCGGCCCGGCTCGGGACGCCGCTCGTGGAGGGCGAGGAGATCCTCACGATCCTGCCCGGCACGCTGCCCGAGGAGGAGCTGACGGCCCGTCTCGCCGCCACGGACACGGCGGTGGTGATGAAGCTGGGGCGGACGTTCCCGGCGGTGCGCGGGGCGTTCGAGGCGTCGGGGCGGCTGGCCGAGGCCCGGTACGTGGAGCGGGCGACGATGGCCGGGGAGCGCACGGGCGAACTGGCGGACATCGACCCGGCGTCGGTCCCGTACTTCTCGGTGGCGGTCCTGCCCAGCCGGGTGGACGCGCCGCGCCCGTCGCCCTCCTCGGGCGGTGAGGTGGTGGTCGTCGGCACCGGTCCGGCGGGCCCGCTGTGGCTGACGCCCGAGACGCGCGGGGCACTCGCCGCCGCCGACGACGTGGTCGGCTACACCACCTATCTGGACCGGGTGCCGGTCCGGCCGGGCCAGGCACGGCACGGTTCGGACAACAAGGTGGAGTCGGAGCGCGCCGAGTTCGCCCTGGACCTGGCCCGGCGCGGCCACCGGGTCGCGGTGGTCTCGGGCGGCGACCCCGGAGTCTTCGCCATGGCGACGGCGGTCCTGGAGGTGGCCTCGCAGGAGGCGTACGCGGATGTCCCCGTGCGCGTCCTGCCCGGCGTCACCGCGGCCAACGCGGCGGCGGCCCGCGCGGGCGCGCCGCTGGGCCACGACTACGCCACGATCTCGCTCTCGGACCGGCTCAAGCCGTGGGAGGTCATCGCCGAGCGGCTGCGCGCGGCGGCCTCGGCGGACCTGGTGCTGGCGCTGTACAACCCGGGCTCCAAGTCCCGTACGCGGCAGGTCGGCCAGGCCCGCGACCTGCTCCTGGAGCACCGCTCGCCGGACACCCCGGTGGTGCTGGCGCGCGATGTGGGCGGCCCGACGGAGTCCGTGCGGACGGTGCGGCTGGCCGGTCTGGACCCGGCGGAGGTGGACATGCGGACGCTGCTGATCGTGGGGTCGTCGCAGACCCGGTGGGTGCGGCGGGGCGAGGACGGCGAGACCGTCGTGTGGACGCCGCGCCGTTACCCGGAGGCGTAGCGCCGGCGCACCCATCGGGCGGCCTCGTCGGGCGTACGGGCCACCGGCACCCCTTCCGGTACCGGTGGCCGCCGGACCACGACGACGGGAATCCCGGCTTCGCGGGCGGCGGTGAGCTTGGGGGCGGTGGCGTCCCCGCCGCTGTCCTTGGTGACGAGGACGTCGATCCGATGACGGCGGAGGATGTCCCGCTCGCCGTCCAGGGTGAACGGCCCCCGGTCGAGCAGGACCTCCGTCCGGGCCGGGCACGGCGGTTCGGGGGCGTCGACGGACCGCACGAGGAACCACAGGGGGTCCAGGTCCGCCCCCGCGAACGCGGCGAGCCCCATCCGTCCGGTGGTGAGGAAGACCCGCTCGCCGAGCGCGGGCAGCAGCCCGGCGGCCTCGGCGAGCGATCCGGCGGAGTGCCAGCGGTCGCCGTCCCGGGCTGCCCAGCCGGGCCGGCGGAGGGCGAGGAGGGGAACATGGGTGTGCGCGGCGGCCTCGGCCGCGTTCCGGCTCATGGTCGCGGCGAAGGGGTGGGTGGCATCGATGAGCACGTCCACGTCATGCTCACGCATCCAGGCGGCGAGCCCCTCGGGCCCCCCGAACCCTCCGACCCGTACGTCGCCGGGCGCCAGGCGGGGGGCGGCGACGCGACCGGCGAGCGAGGTGGTGACCCGTACGCTCCGGTCACCGGCAAGGATCTCGGCGAGCCGACGCGCCTCGGTCGTACCCCCCAGGACCAGCACATGCACGGGCAGCACAGGCATCGGAACGGACTCCACTCATGAACGCTGAGGCACGGGGCGCGGGCGGCGGGGCGGCCGCGTCGGACGGCGGGGCCCGCGGCGGTCGCGCCGCCCAACTCAAGCACACCGGCCTGCGCCCCGGCTGGACGACCGGGGCCTGTGCGACGGCGGCGACGACGGCCGCGTACACGGCGCTGCTGACCGGCGACTTCCCGGACCCGGTGACCATCACGCTGCCGAAGGGCCAGACCCCGGCGTTCGCGTTGGCGGTGGAGGAGCTGGCGGCCGGGCGGGAGAGCGCGACCGCCGGGGTGGTGAAGGACGCGGGCGACGACCCGGACGTGACGCACGGGGCGCTGGTGCGCGCGACGGTACGGAGGCTGCCGCCCGGCTCCGGCGTGGTCTTCCGGGCGGGCCCCGGCGTGGGCACGGTCACCCTGCCCGGCCTGCCGCTGGACGTCGGGGAGCCCGCGGTCAACCCGGTGCCGCGCCGGCTGATGCGGGAGCACGTGGGGCGGGTCGCGGCGGAGCACGGTGCGCCGGGCGACGTGGAGATCACGGTCTCGGTGGACCACGGCGAGGAGATCGCCCGCTCCACGTGGAACGGCCGCCTCGGCATCCTGGGCGGCCTGTCGATCCTCGGCACGACGGGGGTGGTCGTCCCCTACTCCTGCTCGGCGTGGATCGACTCGATCCGGCGGGGCGTGGACGTGGCGAGGGCGGCGGGCCTGACCCATGTGGCGGGCTGCACGGGCTCCACGTCGGAGCGGACGGTGGTCGCGGAGTACGGCCTGCCGGACATCGCGCTGCTGGACATGGGCGACTTCGCGGGGGCGGTCCTGAAGTACGTGCGCCGCCACCCGGTCGACCGCCTGACGATCTGCGGCGGCTTCGCCAAGCTCTCCAAGCTGGCGGCGGGCCACCTGGACCTCCACTCGGCCCGCTCCCAGGTGGACAAGCCCTTCCTCGCCGGCCTGGCCCGCCGGGGCGGCGCGGACGACGGCCTGGCCTCCCGCATCGCCACCGCCAACACGGGCCTGGAGGCCCTGCGCCTGTGCGAGGCGGCGGGCGTCCCCCTGGGCGATCTGGTGGCCTCCCGCGCCCGCGAGGAGGCCCTGGCCGTCCTGCGGGGTGCCCCGGTCGCGGTGGACGTGATCTGCATCGACCGGGCGGGGGCGGTGGTGGGGCGGGGGTAGCGGACCCGGCGGGCGGTCAGCGGACGTCACGGCCCTGGCCGGCGCGGCGGGCGACCGTCGGCTCGTCCTCGGCGTCCGTGCCGGTCAGGGCCGGGGCGCTCCGCCTCGGAGGGAGTCCTCGTACTGCCGCCGCGAGAAGACGAAGCTCCCCAGAGCGCTCAGATCCCAGTCGCAGCAGTTGTTCCGGAACGCCGACCAGGTCACCGTCCGGGGTGTCACCGTGATCCTGGCCATCAGCGCCCAGCACTCGTCGATGCCGCAGGGGCACCCCAGCACCATGGTCTCGCCCTCCTCGCCGCCCCAGGGCAGATTCCTCGGCTCACCGAGGAAATGCCGACTGGGCCAGTCGTAGGCCGGTCCCAACGTCGTGTAGTCGCCGGCGAGCAGCGGTGCGGTCCCGGGAAGGCCCTCGTCAGCCCTTCTCCGTTGCTCCGCCTGCGCATACGGCAGTTCGACCGCCCGCACCAGTTCCACCAGAGGGACGCCGTCCACGAGGATGCCCACCACCGGTGCGGCGCCGCCCTCCGGCCGGACAGCCGGGTGGGAAGTCCGCCGGAATTCGATCGCATGCATCCGCGCAGGGTAGCCAGGATGTGGGGGTGCCGCCCCCGGTTCCGCGCGTCGCGGGCGGCCGGACACCACGGTGGCGGTACGTGAGGCACGCACGGGCTCGCGGTACGCACGAACGCGCGGTGGGGCGGACTCGCTGACACGGGGACTCGCGGCACGCTCCGTCGGGGCTCGTGCCGAGCCCGTTGCCGCCCCGGCCGGGCGGTCAGCAGACGTCCCGGTCCCGCCCCACCGCGTACAGGTGGCTGTCGCGGAACTGCTCGGCTCCCAGCGTCCGGCCGACCATGATGACCGCCGTCCGGGTCACCCCGGCCTCCTTCACCCGGGCGGCGATCGAGTTCAGGGGGCCCCGCAGAATGATCTCGTCGGGGCGGGACGCCATCGCCACCACCGCGGTCGGGCAGTCCGCCCCGTAGTGCGGGAGCAGTTCCGCCACCACCCGGTCCACGTACCGCGCCGCCAGGTGCAGCACGATCAGCGCGCCGCTGCGGCCCAGCGTCGCCAGGTCCTCGCCCTCGGGCATCGCCGTGGCACGCTGGGCGATCCGGGTCAGGATCACCGTCTGGCCGACCGTCGGAACGGTCAGCTCGCGCTTCAGCGCCGCCGCCGCCGCCGCGAACGCGGGGACGCCGGGCACCACTTCGTACGGGATCTCCGCCTCGTCCAGGCGCTTCATCTGCTCGTTCACCGCGCTGAACACCGACGGGTCGCCCGAGTGCAGCCGCGCCACGTCGTAGCCTTCCGCGTGGGCCCGGACCAGCTCGGCGGTGATCTGCTCGATGTCCAGGTTCGCCGTGTCGATCAGGCGGGCGTCCTGCGGGCACTCGGCCAGCAGCTCCACCGGGACCAGGCTGCCCGCGTACAGGCAGACCGGGCTGGCGGCGAGGATCCGCGCACCGCGCACCGTGATCAGGTCGGCCGCGCCGGGGCCCGCGCCGATGAAGTACACCGTCATGATCGATCTCCCTTGTCCGAATGCGCCCCGGAATCCGGGGACTTGGTCACCGACCACTGCGTCACCGGCATCGCCTGCCGCCAGCCGGTGAAGCCGCCGACCGGGACCGCGTGGGCGACCGCGATCCGCACCAGGTCGCCGCCGTACGCCTTGTGCCGTTCGGCCAGCAGCGCCTCCGACTCCAGCGTCACCGTGTTCACGACCAGCCGGCCCCCCGGCCGCAGCGCCTCCCAACACGCGTCGAGCAGGCCCGGCGCGGTCAGGCCGCCGCCGATGAACACCGCGTCGGGCACGGGCAGCCCGGCCAGGGACGCGGGGGCGGGACCGGTGACGACCGTCAGGCCGGGGACGCCCAGGCGTTCCGCGTTACGGGCGATCCGCTCGGCCCGCACCGGGTCCCGCTCCACGCTCACCGCACGGCAGGACGGATGGGCCCGCAGCCACTCGATCGCCACGGAGCCCGAGCCGCCGCCCACGTCCCACAGCAGCTCCCCCGGCGCGGGCGCCAGGGTGCCCAGCGTGGCCGCCCGGATGTGGCGCTTGGTGAGCTGGCCGTCGTGCTCGTACGCCTCGTCCGGCAGACCCGGCACCGTGCCGAGCCGCAGCGCGCCGGCGGACGGCCGGCACTCGATGGCGATGACGTTCAGGCGGTCGCCCGGCGGGTGCGCCCACTCCGCCGCGATCCCCTCGGCGTACCCCTCGTCCTCGCCGCCCAGCTGTTCCAGGACCCGCAGCCGGCTCGGCCCGAAGCCGTGGGCCGTGAGCAGGGCGGCGACCGTGGCGGGGGTGGACGCGTCCGCGCTCAGCACCAGCAGCCGGCGGCCCGCGTGCAGGGACGCGGCGAGCCGGGCCGCCGGACGGCCCACCAGCGTCACGACCTCCGTGTCCTCCAGCGGCCAGCCCAGGCGCGCGCAGGCGTACGAGACGGAGGACGGGTGCGGGAAGACGCGCAGCCTCTCGGGCCCCAGCTCCTCGGCGAGCGCGCGACCTATCCCGTAGAACATCGGGTCCCCGCTGGCCAGCACCGCGATCCGGCGCTCCGCGTGTTCGGCCAGCAACCGGGGCACCGCCGGCCGCAGCGGCGACGGCCAGGCCACCCGCGCTCCGGCGCACTCCGGGGGGAGCAGGTCCAGCTGGCGCGCCCCGCCGATCAGCACCTCCGCCGCGCCCAGCGCCCCACGGGCCGCGCCCGACAGGCCGGACCAGCCGTCCGCGCCGATCCCCACGACGGAGACCGGGTGCGGGAAGGCGGCGGCCTGGGGCGGAACGGGCGACACGTCGGGACCTCGATCGGCGGAGCGGCGTAGGAGCGGTGCGGCGGATGGACGGAAGGGGCGCGCCACGCGAGCGCGACGCTGCCGAACTTTACTGAACGCCCTGTTCCACGCCCTCCGCCGGGTGAATCCGAAAGGACCCCGCGCGTGGTGTCGAGAACTCCGCATCGGCTCCGACGTCCCCTGTGTAGGAAGAAGAAGACCGAAGAACGAGCGAGCGACCACGGAGGCGACAGTCATGAGGTATCTGGTGATGGTCCAGGGCAGCCAGGCGGACTACGACGCGCAGGCCGGCAAGGGGAGCGCCGGCAGCCCGGTCTGGGACGAGAAGGCGACGCAGGCGATGTTCGCCCACATGGGCGGCATCAACGACGACCTCGCCGAGTCGGGCGAGCTGATCACCGGCTACGGGCTGTCCGAGCCCGCGGCGGGCCGAGCCGTCAGCCTGGACGGCGAGGGCCGCCCGGTCGTCTCGGACGGGCCGTACAGCGAGACGAAGGAGCTGCTCGCCGGGTTCTGGGTGCTCGACTGCGAGAGCCTGGAGCGGGTCACCGAGATCGCGGCCCGCGTGGCCCGCTGCCCGCAGCCGGCCGGGGCGCCCGAGTACCCGGTGCTCATCCGGCCCATCGGCGGCGGGATCGACGATTAGGCGCGTGCCGGAGGCGGAGCGCGGAGACGCCGAAGCGCGCCGGGGTGAGACCCGGCGCGCGTCGGCGGCTCCGGCGGCTCAGCCGGCCAGTTCCCGCGAGCGGGCAGCCGTCTTCTCCAACGCGTCGCGGACGGCTTCCTGGACCCGGTGCTCGCCCAGGCAGGTGATGCCCCGTTCGGTGGTTCCTCCCGGCGTGCTCGCCCGTCCGTAGAGCTCCTCGGGGCTGGTGCCGTCGGCCTCCAGGAGGTCGGCCGTGCCCCGCAGAACCTGGCAGGTCAGCCGCAGGCTGCCGGCCGCGTCGAACCCCGCCCGCCGCGCGTAGTCCGTGAAGCCCTTCATCACAAAGGCCACCAGCGCCGGGCCACTGCCGACGAGCGCGGTCCCCGCGTCCAGGAAGGACTCGTCCGGCGGTACGAGAACCTCACCGATCGCGGACAGCGCCTTCTCCGCCCTGGCCAGGTCGTCGTCATCCGCTCCAGGTCCGGGGCACAGCATCGTCATGCTCTGTCCGACCTCGGCGGCCAGATTCGGCATCGCCCGGAGCACGTGCGCCGTACCGAGCCGCGCGACCAGCGTCTCCAACCGGACCCCGGCCATGATCGACACCACGGTGGCGTCGTGGAACGCGTCGGCGGGCAGCCCCGACGCGAAGGAGTCCAGAGCGGCCGGAGGAAGGGCGAGAACCACCACGGCGGCTCCCGGCACCGGACGGTAGGACTCCTCGACCCGCAGGCGCGGCTCGGCCTCGCGCAGGGCCGCCGCGCGGTCGGCCGAGGGCTCCACCACCGTGACCTCCGCGCCACGCAACTCGTCGGAGAGCCGTCCGGCGATGACCGAGCCCATGTGCCCGCCTCCCACGACCACGGCACGGTCGACCACGGCACGGTCGGCGTCGGTGCGGTCGGCGTCGGCGCGGTCGACGTCGGCGCGGTCGACGTCAGTGCGATCGGCGTCGGTGCGATCCATAGATGAAGCCCTCCTTCTGGTCCTGGCCCTGGCCCTGGCCCTGGTCCTGGAAACTCCTGTCGGCAGGGGTATGCATGGCCCATCGCGGCGGCCCTCTGTCCGGCCGGACGGAAGATGCCCCCTTTCGGCGTGTGGCGCTCGGCCGTACCGGGTGATCGACTGGTGCGTGGTCCCGCACGGGCGACGGACTGCGGGGCGCCCAGCAGGATTCCGGATCGCCGGGCAGCCGGGCTCCGGGCCGACGGCCGGACAGGCCGACGGGCAGAAGGGTTACGGACTCCGGGTTGCCCGGCAGCCCGACCCCGGATCGACAGGCAGCGGCGGACGACGGCCGGTTGCGGAGAGACGCGGAGACGCATGGATCACCTGGCGGACGACGTCAACGAGGATCTGGTGCGCCGCCACGCGCCCCAGGTCCTCGGCGCGCTCGTCCGCCGGTACGGGCACTTCGACCCGGCCGAGGACGCCGTCCAGGAGGCCCTGATCGCGGCCGCCGAGCAGTGGCCCCGCGACGGGGTCCCCGACAACCCGCGCGGCTGGCTGATCCGGGTCGCCTCCCGCCGGCTGACCGACCGGCTCCGCAGCGACGAGGCCCGCCGCAGGCGCGAGGAGGCGGCAGCCGCCCTCACCCCGGCGGACGCGTTCGTCACCCCGCCGCCCGACGAGGCTCCCGCCGGGCAGGACCGGGCCCCCTCCGAAGCCGACACGCTCACCCTGCTCTTCCTCTGCTGCCACCCCGCGCTCTCCCCCGCCGCCCAGATCGCGCTCACCCTCCGCGCCGTCGGCGGCCTCACCACGGCGGAGATCGCCCGCGCCCACCTGGTGCCGGAGGCGACGATGGCGCAGCGGATCAGCCGGGCCAAGCGCACGGTGCGCGGGATGCGATTCCTGCTGCCGGACACCCGGGACCTCGACCAGCGGCTCGGCGCCGTGCTCCAGGTCCTCTACCTGATCTTCAACGAGGGCTACACCGCCTCCGCCGGCCCCGACCTCCACCGCCCCGACCTGGCGCGCGAGGCGATCCGGCTGACCCGCGCCGTGCGCCGACTGCTGCCCCACGACGGGCGGGTGACCGGGCTGCTGGCGCTGATGGTCCTCACCGAAGCGCGCACCCCGGCGCGTACCGGGGCGGACGGCACGCTGATCCCGCTCGACGAACAGGACCGCGCCCTCTGGGACCGTACGGCGGTCGCGGAGGGCACCGCTCTGGCCGAGGAGGCGCTTTCCCGGGGCCCGGCCGGGGACTACCAGCTCCAGGCCGCCATCGCCGCGCTGCACGACGAGGCGGAACGGGCCGAGGACACCGACTGGCCGCAGATCCTCGCCCTGTACGACCTCCTCGTGCGGTGCACCCCCGATCCGGCCGCCGCCCTCGGCCGGGCGGTCGCCGTGGCCATGGTGCACGGACCACGCGCCGGACTGGCGGAGGTCGAGGCACTGGCGGAGGCCGCCGGGCCGCACTACCGGCTCGACGCCGTACGCGCCCATCTCCTGGAGCGGGCCGGGGACCCGGCCGCCGCCCGCACCGCCTACCGTGCGGCCGCCGACGCCACCCTCAGCGAGCCCGAGGCCCGCTACCTGCGGATGCGTGCGGACCGGCTGGGCGGGTAGCGGCGCAGCCTGCGCCCCGGTTCACCCCCGGCCACCGCCCCGTGATCCCCCACCCTCCGTACTTCCTACGGCCGACAGGGAGAGGCCATCGGCGCAGTACCGGTCGCCGTCGCCCGCCGGGCTCGCGATGATCGGCACCATGACCACGAGCGACGGCGGCACGGACACGGGCAGGCACGAGGACACGGGCGGGGTCACCACCTTGCGGATCGCCCAGAGTCCGGAAGCGGACGCGCTTCTCGGCCGCAGCCCGCTGGCCGCCCTCGTCGGCATGCTCCTGGACCAGCAGGTACCGATGGAATGGGCGTTCACCGGCCCGTACACCCTCGCGGAACGGATGGGCTCGGACGATCTGGACGCGGGACGGATCGCCGCCTACGACCCGGACGCCTTCACCGAACTGTTCACCGCCAAACCGGCGCTGCACCGCTACCCCGCCTCCATGGCCCAGCGGGTGCAGCAGTTGTGCCAGTTCCTGGTGGCGGAGTACGGCGGCGACGCGAGCGCGGTGTGGCGGGACGCCGCGACCGGCGGCGAGTTGCTGAAACGCCTCAACGCGCTGCCCGGTTTCGGCAAGCAGAAGGCGCAGATCTTCCTGGCGCTGCTCGGCAAGCGGTTCGGCGTACGGCCGACGGGGTGGCGGGAGGCGGCGGGTGCGTACGGGGAGGCCGGATCGCATCGTTCGGTCGCCGACATCACCGGCCCGGAGTCGCTCGCCGAGGTACGGGCGTACAAACAGGATGCCAAGGCGGCGGCCAAAGCGGCTGCCAAGGCGGCGAAAGGGTCCGGAGCGGCGAAGAGGACCGGCGGTTCATCGGCCGAAAAGTGATGTGACAAGGGCCGAATCAGGACGACACCACCACCCCACCGAAAAGTTTCGGCCACACCTGTTCCCAGGCGTCACGCCACTCGCTAGCTTTCGAGCACATTCGTTCAGCCGTTCCCTCACCGAGCCGCCCGGCGCACCATCGGAGCGCGGGCGACTCGGGATGCCAGCCGTTCAGACCGGAAGGACTCCTGTGCACGCCATACGTCGCAGAGCTATGGCTGTCGTGGCCGCCACCGCCCTGGCCACGCCGCTCCTGCTGGCCGCGTCCCCGAACCCCGGACGCCCCGCCCCGCACGACCCCGGCAAGGAAGCGGCCAAGCTGTCGCGGAAGCTGGTGAAGAGCGCGTCGGCCGATGACGCGTACCGCCACCTCCAGCAGTTCCAGGCGATAGCCGACTCCGCCGACGGCCACCGCGCCGCCGGTTCGCTGGGCCACGACGCGTCGGCCGCGTACGTCTACCGCCAGCTCCAGCGGGCCGGCTACAAGGTCTCGTACGAGAACTTCCGCTTCACCTACACGGAGACGCTGGCCGAAAAGCTCTCCGTGGTGACGCCGACGCCCCGCGACGTGACGATCAAGGCCATGACGTACACGCCGTCGACGAAGGAGGGCGGCCTGACGGCGGCGCTCGTCGCCGTGCCCGTCGACGGCACGACCGGCTGCGAGGCGTCCGACTACACCGCCGCCGACTTCACCGGGAAGGTCGCGCTGATCAAGCGCGGCGGCTGCTCCTTCGCCGACAAGCAGGCGGCCGCCGCCGGGGCGGGTGCCGCCGGCGCGATCGTCTACAACAACGTCGAGGGCGTGCTCTCCGGCACGCTCGGCGAGGTCGCCGCCGGGAAGATCCCGACCGGCGGGCTCACCCAGGAGGAGGGCGAGAAGCTCGTCCAGGACCTCGCGGCCGGCGAGGTCACGGTCTCCTTCGAGATCCGCGAACTCCAGCAGGACCGCCCGACCCGCAACGTCATCGCGGAGACGCCCGGCGGCGACCCGGCGCGGACCGTGATGCTCGGCGCGCACCTCGACTCCGTGACCGAGGGCCCCGGCATCAACGACAACGGCTCCGGTTCGGCCGGTCTGCTCGATGTCGCCCTGAAGCTGGCGAAGACGAAGAGCAACCCGGCCAACAAGGTGCGGTTCGCCTGGTGGTCGGCCGAGGAGAACGGCCTGATCGGCTCGGAGAAGTACGTCGCGGCGCTCTCCGAGAAGCAGCGCGAGCAGATCGCGCTCTACCTCAACTTCGACATGATCGCCTCGCCCAACGGCGTCCAGTTCGTCTTCGACGGCGACAACTCCGACCAGGTCGGCGAGGGTGAAGGACCGGAGGGCTCGGCCCAACTGGAGCGGGACATCAACGAGTTCCTCGACGGCAAGGGCAAGCCGCACGAGGGCACGGACTTCACCGGCCGCTCGGACTACGGCCCCTTCATCGAGGTCGGCATCCCCTCCGGCGGTACGGACACGGGTGCCGAGGGCATCAAGACGGCGGCCCAGGCGAAGGTGTTCGGCGGCGAGGCGGGGATCGCGTACGACCCCTGCTACCACGCGGCCTGCGACGACCTGGACAACATCGACATGGGTCACTTCGACACCAACATCGACGTGATCGCCAACGCCGTCGGGACGTACGCGCACGACCTGCGCTCCCTCACCCGTCCGGTCACCCCCGACACCGGCTCGGGCACGCCCGGCAGCGGTGGCAGCGGCGGCGGCCTGCGTGAAGGCCACGGACGCGACACGGAGTAGCGGCCGATCGTGAGGCCGGTACGGAGTCCGTCGCAGCCCGCCGGACTCCGTACCGGCCTCACCCGCACGCCTCCGCCGGGAGCGGGAACGGCCCTCCCGGCGCGACGGGCACAGCACTCCCCGCGCGAGGGGCGCGGCCTCCCCGCCCGGCCGAGGCACAGCACTCGCGGAAGCACAGCCATCCCGGCACCCTCCCGGCACCGCCCCCTCGGCACCGCCCTCACGGCACCGCACGACCCGGCATCACGCCCGGATTCGGTGCTATGCACCCTTTGCACCGGCATCACGGCGGGCTTCCCCGGCTGTGCCGGGTGGCCCTTGCCCGGTAGGCTTTCCGTGTGATCTTCAAGCGCATCGGAAATGGGAAGCCATACCCCGACCACGGCAGGGAAAGCACCCGGCAGTGGGCGGACGTCGCGCCGCGTCCGGTTCGCCTGGACCAGCTCGTGACCACCAAGGGCCAGCTGGACCTGGAGACCCTCCTCGCCGAGGACTCCACGTTCTACGGTGACCTGTTCGCCCATGTCGTGAAGTGGCAGGGCGACCTCTATCTGGAGGACGGGCTGCACCGGGCGGTCCGCGCCGCGCTCCAGCAGCGCCAGGTGCTGCACGCCCGCGTCCTCGACCTGGGCTGACACCCGCCCACCCGGGCTGACACCCACCCGGACCGGCACCCCGCGCCCCACCCCGCCGCGCACCCCGCACCACGCGCCACGGGACTACGCGCCCAGGCCCCGCGCGACCGAACAGGCCGCGCGCCTGCCACGAGTCACCGCCCACGCCCCTCCGGCTCCGCTCGGGCCCCAGCACCCGCCCGATCCGGATGCTTCGGGCCTTTCGGGTGCTTTCCCACTCATCCGGGTGCCCTGTGTTGATCATTTAGTACGCATCATCACCGGCCGCATTACGCTGCTTCCATGAGCATGCTCACTCCCCCCGGCATGGGCGGAAAGTACCGCATCACGGGCGACGCCTACCCCCGGATGCGCCGCCCCCGGAACCGCCGCAGGCTGGTCCTCGCGGGCATCGGCGCCGTCGTCGCCCTCGGCCTGGCCGGCTGGGGCACCCTGCAGCTCATCGACGTCTTCACCGGCGGCGACAAGAGCGCTGCCGCGGCCGACCACAAGCGGGACTGCCCCACCGCGAAGCCGTCTGCGGCCCCCGCCAAAGCGCTGCCGAAGCCGGCCGCGATCAAGGTCAACGTCTACAACGCGACGACGCGCAGCGGACTGGCCAAGGACGCCGCCGAGGAGCTCAAGAAGCGTGGCTTCGTCATCGGCGAGGTGGGGAACGCGTCGAAGGAGTACGACAAGAAGGTGCCGGGCACGGGCGTGCTGCTCGGCGCTCCGACCGCGAAGAACGGCAGCTTCACGGTGCTCGGCACGCAGCTGGCGGGCGCGGTGCAGAAGACCGACACCCGCAGGACGGGCGAGGTCGACCTGATCCTCGGGAGGAAGTTCACGGCGTTCAGCACCCCGCAGCAGGCCACGGCGGCGATGGCGGACCTGACGAAGCCGGCCCCGGCCCCGTCCTCCTCCTGCTGACCCCGGACACACGAGGGCGCCCCGTCCCGGCGCCGTACGAGACGACCGTACGGTGCCGGGACGGGGCGCGAAAACGTGCGTGGAGGACCTACTCGGCCGTGCCGTACATCCGGTCGCCCGCGTCGCCGAGGCCCGGCACGATGTAGCCGTGCTCGTTGAGCCGCTCGTCGACGGAGGCGGTGACGACGGTGACCGGGGTCCCGGCCAGCTCGCGCTCCATCACCTCGACGCCCTCGGGCGCGGCGAGGAGGACGACGGCGGTGACATCGTCGGCACCGCGCTTGATCAGCTCCCGGATGGCCGCGACGAGGGTGCCGCCGGTGGCCAGCATCGGGTCGAGGACGTAGACCTGGCGGCCGGAGAGGTCCTCGGGCATCCGGGTGGCGTACGTCTCCGCCTGGAGGGTCTCCTCGTTGCGGATCATGCCGAGGAAGCCCACTTCGGCGGTCGGCAGCAGCCGCACCATGCCGTCCAGCATGCCCAGCCCGGCCCGCAGGATCGGAACGACGAGGGGCCGGGGGTGCGAGAGCTTCACCCCGGTCGTGGCCGTCACCGGGGTCTCGATGTCGACCTGCTCGGTGCGCACGTCCCTGGTGGCCTCGTACGCGAGCAGGGTGACCAGCTCGTCGGCGAGCCGCCGGAAAGTCGGGGAGTCGGTGCGCTTGTCGCGCAGCGTGGTGAGTTTGTGCGCCACCAAGGGGTGGTCGACAACGTGGATCCGCATACGTCAACAGTAACCGCGCCGCCCGTGACTCTGCGCTGGCATCAACCACCTGTTCGGGGGGAAGGTGGGGGCATACGGACCCAGCACTGGGGTGGTGTGTCGATGGCTGACGGGGAACTGCGCCGCAACCCGGCCTCGCGCGCGCCGCGCGAGGAGCGCGGTGCCGAGGGCACGGCGGGTACGACAGGCACGGCGCGCGCGGTCGGCGCAGCGGACACGGCCGGCGCGGCGGGCGGCGCCGAGGACGCGCAGGAGAGTGACGCGGCCCGCCGGCGCCGACGGGCCCAGTTCCTCCGTGAGCTCCACGAGGCCAAGCAGCTGCGCGACCGGGTGCAGCCGCGCCGGGCCCGCGCCGCACGGATGCGGCAGCAGATGCGGATGCGCACGTTCCGCTGGTGAACGAGCGTGCTCCGCCGGCTCGGCCGAGCGTGCCCCGCAGGTGAACCCGGCACGTACCACCGGCGCACTCCCCCGCCGATCGGCGCGTCAGGGCGACGTCCGACCGGGCACTCCTGGAACTGATGGCCGACGCAACGGCCGAAGAGGTCTCGCGCGGCGCTTGTTTCTGCCACGATGCCGATTGGGCGGGGCCCAGGACGGACGGATCACCGTTCGCCCTCCCGTCGGACCGATTCGCCTATGACCAGTGGGAGAGTCACGGTGTACTTCGCCGCACTGCTCGCGCGCACCGAAGACGGGTGGGAAGCGAGCGATACAGAGCTCGACGATGTGGAGACCCTGTCCGATCTGACGGATCTGGCCAGGGAGGCCTCGGTGGACGAGGACACGGTCCTGGTCTACATCGAGCAGGAGGACGCCTGGTTCGGCGTCGTCCGCGTGGACGGTGAGGAGGACCCCCGGATCTACGTCTCGGACGCCTCCGCCGCCGCCCGTTCCTCGTACGGGGAGATCCTGCTCACCGACGAAATGCTCGGCCGCGAACCAGGGGCCGAGGACGAGATCGCCGCCCTGGAGGAGCTCGTCGACCTCGACGGCACGGAGGACGGCGAACCGAACCGTTCCGCCACCGCGGCAGCCGACCAGGACGAAGCCTCCGACCCGGACGCGGTTCCGGCGGGCCCGATCGGGGAACTCGGCCTCCTGGCCGACCTCGGGATGTCCGAGAAGGAACTGCTGACCCTGCAGACCGACGCGCTCGGGGAGATCGCGGAGGCCGTGGGAGCGACGGAGGTCCTGGAGACGGTCCGCTGACCGACCGGACCACCACCACGCCCCCGTCCCCCCACCACACTCACCCACCACTCACCACTCACCACTCACCGACGTCAGTCACTACTCCCTCCCCTCCCTCACCCCTCCCGGCGGGCAGCCGCCACCCCACTCGCGCTCCCTCCCGTCCGTTAGGGTCCGCGGGTGACCGCACGACCGCCGCTCCCCTCACCCGACCCCGGCCGGGAACCCGTACGCGCACCGGTGCCCGACCCCGTACGGGGACCCGTGCCGGAGCCCGACCCCGTACGCGACCCCTGGCAGGGCCCGATGCGCCGCGCCCTGGCGGAGGCGGCGCGGGCGGCGTCGGCCGGCGATGTGCCGGTCGGCGCCGTCGTGCTCGGCCCCGACGGCGCCGAACTGGCCACCGCCCACAACGAACGCGAGGCCACCGGCGACCCCACCGCCCACGCCGAGGTCCTGGCCCTGCGCCGGGCGGCCGAGGCCCACGGCGCATGGCGGCTGACCGGCTGCACCCTGGTGGTCACCCTGGAGCCCTGCACGATGTGCGCGGGCGCCCTGGTCCAGTCACGGGTGGACCGCGTCGTCTACGGCGCCCGCGACGAGAAGGCGGGCGCGGCCGGCTCCCTCTGGGACGTCGTCCGCGACCGCCGCCTGAACCACCGCCCCGAGGTGATCGGCGGCGTCCTGGAGCCGGAGTGCGCCGCCCAGCTGACAGCCTTCTTCCACACCCTCTGACCAGACAGGACACCGCCGCCTGACCAGGCACGCCCCCGCCGCCGGGAACCGATTTCTGTCCACGCCCCGGAATGGTCTAAGCTCTCTCTCGGTAGCGTGTCCGAGCGGCCGAAGGAGCTCGCCTCGAAAGCGAGTGTGGCGTAACCCGTCACCGTGGGTTCAAATCCCACCGCTACCGCTTCTGAACACCCCCTCGATCATGCGGAAACGCGATCGAGGGGGTGTTTGCGTGCGGCACGAGACGGAACACGGCTGGACCGAAATCCCACTCCTGGTGGGAGCGTGCGGTGGGGCTGCCGAGTACGCGCCTCCGGACGAGACCACCGCAAAGAAGAGCGCCACCATTCCCTGGTCGCTTGCGGTCACCTGCGAGCGAGGTCGAAGCCCGCACAGGCTCCCGGGGCTTCTCCCGTTTCGTCTCCGAAGCCGCCGAGCACGCCCTCGCCCCGACCAGGACCAGGGAGAGCGTCGAGGCCCACGAGGACGAACACGGCCCCTTCACCCCCGAGGAGATCGAAGAGGCCCGTCGAGCATGGCACGGGCGAGCAGCCCCGGCGTTCCCCCGCGTCCTCTCATCCTTGATGCACCGCCCCTGTCGCTCCTGGCCTGCGAGGACCGCAGGATCACGCTGATGCCCAAGGTCGCTCAGGCCGAGGGGCACGCGGCCGCGATCTCGACGGTCAGCATCGCCGATGTCCGCAGCATCGGAAAGGCCACGGACCATCCGCGCTGACTCCGCTCCCGGCTCACCTTCATTCCCGCGACCGAGACGGTGGCTGATCGCGCGGCGTATCTGCCGGAGGATGCCGGTCTGGACGGTCACGAGAACAACCGCCGCCCGCTCGCCATCGCAACGGCCGACCTCTGGCAGACAAGCTGCCGGCCCAGGACAGCCACGACTGGCTACGCACCGCCCTGCGCGAAGGCAAGCCCGTGAGTCTCCCGAAGCTCGGGACTCGAACCTCCGACTTCGGGCCCCGAGCTTCGATTTCTTCAACCGATAGGGAAAGAAGGCGGGTTGGGGAAGTCTCTCCCCACTTCCCCAACCCGCCGCCCAAACCCGCAGGCCACGAACTCTCGCCCCCGCGCACGCGGGGCTCCCCCCGTCCGGACCAGTCGTGCGCCTTCCGCAGGCCGGACAGCGGAACGCCCGGCCGCCGTACAGAAGGTGTACGGCGGCCGGGCGTTCCGGTCCACGGATCAGGTCGGGGGAAGCGGCATCGGGGGGACAAGCCGCTTCCCCCGAAGAGAACAGGGCCTACGGCCGGCCGTCGCGGTCAGGGGGAGTCACGCGGCGGCCGGCCCCACAGTGAGGCCCCGTTCCGGCCGGACGGGTCCTGCCAGGTCCCGTCGGGCTCGGTATCCATGCTGCCGGGTCGGGGAGGGCGCGAGGTCCGGCGAAAGACCTCGATGGCGGGGCCATAGGTCCTTAAAGTGCCCATCAGTGATCAAAAACGGCCACCGGATACGACCATCCGTGCGGATACAATCGCCCGATCGCACGTGGGGCCGACGGGGAGGCAGGATTGTGGCCAAGGCAAAGACGATCATCATCTACATACTGGTGGTCTTCGTGCTGTACACGATCATCGTGTCTCCGCGGCGGGCCGCCGAGCTGGTCCAGATAGGGTTCGAGGGCATTTCCACCGCCGCGCAGAGCGTCGGTGACTTCATGTCAGAACTCGTGAAGTAGGAGACCTCCGATGATCCGCCACCTGGTCCTCTTCAAGCTGAACGAGGGCGTCGAGCGCGACGACCCGCGGGTCGTCGCCGGGGACCGGACCTTCCGGGAGCTGGAGGGGCGGATTCCGGAGCTGGAGTTCTGGGAGTGCGCCTGGAACATCACCGACCGGCCGATCGCGTACGACTACGCCATCAACTCCGCCGTCGCGGACGAGGACGCGCTGAAGCGGTACATCGAGCACCCGGCCCACCAGGCCGCCGCCGCACAGTGGCGGGAATTCGCCACTTGGGTGATCGCCGATTACCCCTTCTGACCACTCTCGGCGGCACGGGCGGTGCGTTCCCCCTGCCTGCTTCCCGGACTGGTTCCATCAACCCCTCGCCCCTCGGGCGGGGGGTTCCTTCATGAGCTTTAAACCCATATGCCCACAACACGGCACTATGCGGTGCTTGCACATAGTGCACATGTCTTGTGATGCTATGACCGCTTTTGACGGATGAGTTGACCGTAGTTGACCGCAAAGGGGTGGCGACACCGTGCCGGCCAGTACAGCGCCTCAAGTGCCTCCCCAGGCCGTCCAGGCCGACCCGACCGTCCTGGCCGAGGACGTCCGGACCGAGACCCCGGACCCCTCCGCCCGGCCCGCCAGGGCCCGCGGCGCCGACACCCGAGCACTCACCCAGGTCCTCTTCGGCCAGCTGAAGAACCTGGAACGGGGCACTCCGGAGCACCGCCGGGTCCGGGCCGCACTCATCGAGGCGAACCTCCCCCTCGTCCGGTACGCCGCAGCCCGCTTCCGCAGCCGCAACGAGCCGATGGAGGACGTCGTCCAGGTCGGCACGATCGGCCTGATCAACGCCATCGACCGGTTCGACCCGGAGCGCGGGGTCCAGTTCCCCACCTTCGCCATGCCCACCGTCGTCGGCGAGATCAAACGCTACTTCCGCGACAACGTGCGCACCGTCCACGTCCCCCGCCGGCTGCACGAACTCTGGGTCCAGGTCACCGGCGCCACCGAGGACCTGACGACCGCTCACGGCCGCTCCCCCACCACCGCCGAGATCGCCGAGCGGTTGAAGATCCCCGAGGACGAGGTGCTGGCCTGCATCGAGGCCGGGCGCTCGTACCACGCGACCTCCCTGGAAGCGGCCCAGGAGGGTGACGGACTGCCGGGGCTGCTCGACCGGCTCGGCTACGAGGACCCCGCGCTCGCCGGCGTCGAACACCGCGACCTCGTACGCCACCTCCTCGTCCAGCTTCCCGAACGCGAGCAGCGCATCCTTCTCCTGCGCTACTACAGCAACTTGACCCAGTCTCAGATCAGCGCGGAGCTGGGTGTCTCCCAGATGCATGTGTCAAGACTTCTGGCCAGAAGTTTCGCCCGACTGAGATCCGCAAACAGGATCGAGGCGTAACCGGAACGGGTAGACCGTCCAGAGAGCAGTTCTGACGGCATATAAGGGCCACACCCCCTGTTTCCAGGGCGGATTCGGCGCCGACTTGTCGACATGTCACTACAGCGCGTTGCCGACATGTGACATTCTGCTCGAAGCGCGTTTGCCGCAGCCCCACCTCCGGTATTCAGGTGGAGGCTGCGTTCCTCCGATGGTCGCGGCCGCCGCGACCGTCCGCGACCTCAAGGGGGTGGCATGTCCGAAGAACAGGGCAGCTCGAAGGTGCTCACGCTCACGAAGAGCGTGCCGGCACCCGCCGTGCTCACCAGCTCACCGGAAGCCATCGACACCCGCACGCTGTCCCGCTCCCTGTTCCTGCGGCTCGCCGCGCTCGGCCCCGCCTCGGGCCCCGAGGGAACGGACAGTCCGGAGCGGACCTATGTGCGGGACACACTGATCGAACTGAACCTCCCGCTGGTGCGGTACGCCGCGGCGCGGTTCCGCAGTCGCAACGAGCCGATGGAGGACATCGTCCAGGTCGGCACGATCGGCCTGATCAAGGCGATCGACCGGTTCGACTGCGAACGGGGCGTCGAGTTCCCGACGTTCGCGATGCCGACCGTCGTCGGTGAGATCAAACGCTTCTTCCGCGACACCTCCTGGTCCGTGCGGGTCCCCCGCCGGCTCCAGGAACTGCGGCTCGCCCTGACCAAGGCAAGCGACGAGCTCGCGCAGAAGCTGGACCGCTCCCCCACCGTGCCGGAGCTGGCCCGCGCGCTCGGGGTCTCCGAGGAGGACGTGGTCGACGGTCTCGCCGTCGGCAACGCCTACACCGCCTCCTCGCTCGACTCCCCCTCCCCCGAGGACGACGGCGGCGAGGGCTCGCTCGCGGACCGCCTCGGGTACGAGGACACGGCGCTGGAGGGCGTCGAGTACCGCGAGTCCCTCAAGCCGCTGCTGGCCAAGCTCGCCCCGCGTGAGCGCCAGATCATCATGCTGCGGTTCTTCGCGAACATGACGCAGTCGCAGATCGGCGAGGAGGTCGGCATCTCCCAGATGCACGTCTCCCGGCTGCTGACCCGTACGCTCGCCCAGCTCCGGGAAGGGCTCATCGCGGACTGATCCGCTCCGGTCCGGGGTCCGGGCGGGGCCCGGGCCTCCGGGCTCCGGGGCCGGCCCCTGGTCCGGGCCCGTCTCCCCGGGTGCGATCCCCGGCACGATTTTTGGTGCGGGCCCGGCCTCCCGGTCGGCCTCCCTGCCCGGCCCCCGGTCCATCGCCCTGGCCGCTCCCGGACCTTCGTTCCGCGATCCGGTTACGCCAGGCCCACACGACGGCCCGTCAACCACGCGGCAGGGCCACAGTGCTGACGGTGAACGCCGCCCGGAGGGCATGGGACCGGTACGCCTCCCTTTCCACGTCCCCATCCCCGGTGCGCGCGGGCTCAGCGGGCGCCCGAGGACGGCCCTGGCGGGTACGTGAGCGGACGGCCGGCCGTCACGGGACAGAGCCGCAGGACAGCAGGACAGCGGGGCAAGGGGAACCCGGCTCAGCCGACGGAACCCGTACACGGCCGGGGCATGCGCATCGAGACGCAGAGCGTCTCCGCTGCGGGGGAGTGACCCGGCGAAACGGTCCGGAACGCACGAGGGCCGCCCGAGGCGGGGCGGTGGCCGTCGTTGTGCGGCTCCGCCGTCCGTCCCCGTGCGGCCGGGTCGTGCAGTCGCTGCCGTGCAGCAGTACGTGCGGTACCTGGAGCGAAGTGCGGTCACGCGTGCAGCAGTGCGGTCACGCTGTCGCACCGGCACGCGCTTCCGTACGTCTCGTCGCCCTCGTCAGCCCAGGGCGAGCCAGGCCACCGCGCCGAGGACGACGACGATCGCGACCACCGCCGCGATCACCCCGACCTTCGGCCCGGACGAGGTCGCCGCGGGCTGCTGCCGCCGCTGCGGCTCGCCCTCGTCGACGAAGGCGCGGAACATCTGCGTGCTGCCCGCCGGGTCGTGGTTGCCCTCGGGGCCCGGCTGGGGGGCGTGGGGGTTGTGTGCCATGGGGCAGGACCCTAGCGAACTCGGGCCTCCGGCCCAACCCCCGGGGGCGCCCGGCACCCCGTCCGACCTGCGGCGGCGCGGCCCGTCACCCCGTCCGACCTGCGGCGACGCGGCCCCGTACCGGGCTTGACCCGGACCCTACGGAGGCTTTGGCGTTCCTTTACTTCTGCAAGGCCGTTTTCGTTTGCCTGTAGCAACCAACGGCTTCTATCGTTGCCCTAAGCAACAACATAGTCGTGAGTGTGCTGGGGGTCCCCGTGGCGGCAAGGAGTAGGTACGAGGAGCTGGCCCGGCAGCTCAGCGCCGTCGGAGCCGTCAAGAGAGGGCTGGCCCGCGCCCTGCCCGCCGCATGTCCGGCGGGGTCCGCCGCCGTGCTGACCCTGCTGGAACGGCACGGCGAGATGCGTATCAGCCGGCTCGCCGAACTGCTGTCCGTGGACATGTCGGTGACCAGTCGCCACGTGGCCCATGTAGCCGATCGCGGCTGGATCGAGCGGTGCCCGGACCCGGCGGACAAGCGGTCCCGCATCCTGCGGCTGACCGCCGGCGGACACGCCCAGCTCGACGAGCTGACCCGGCGGACCACCGAGGTGTTCGCCCACAACCTCCAGGACTGGTCCGACGAGGACGTCGGCCGGCTCAACGCGCTGCTGTCCCGGCTCCGCGACAGCTTCGCCTGTCGCGGAGCGGGTGGCTGCGCCCCCGGAAGCCATACCGGGGAGTGCAGGAACCGCCTCGGCGACGAGGCTCACACCCGTACACCTGTGTAACAGAAGCAAATACGCACGGATAGGAACTCAATGGCTACGACCACACCCACCGGTGTGCGGGGCGGCCACGCCAAGCACGGAGGGCACGCGGGCCACACCGGTCCCGGCGCCTCCGACGGCACGCCGATGACACACCGGCAGATCATGGAGGCGCTGACCGGGCTGCTGCTCGGGATGTTCGTCGCGATCCTGTCGTCGACGGTCGTCTCCAACGCCCTGCCCGAGATCATCTCCGACCTCGGCGGCGGTCAGAGCGCCTACACCTGGGTCGTGACGGCCTCGCTGCTGTCCATGACCGCCACCACCCCGCTCTGGGGCAAGCTGTCGGACCTCTTCAGCAAGAAGCTGCTGGTCCAGATAGCCCTGATCATCTATGTCCTGGGCTCGGTCGTCGCCGGTCTGTCGACCAGCAGCGGCATGCTCATCGCCTGCCGGGTCGTCCAGGGCATCGGCGTCGGCGGTCTCTCCGCCCTGGCGCAGATCGTCATGGCCGCGATGATCGCCCCGCGTGAGCGCGGCCGTTACAGCGGCTACCTCGGCGCGGTCTTCGCCGTCGCCACCGTCGGCGGCCCGCTGCTCGGCGGCGTCATCACCGACACCAGCTGGATGGGCTGGCGCTGGTGCTTCTACGTCGGTGTGCCGTTCGCGGTCATCGCCCTGATCGTGCTCCAGAAGACCCTGAAGCTCCCGGTCGTCAAGCGGGAAGGCGTGAAGGTCGACTGGTCGGGCGCGTTCTTCATCAGCGCCGCCGTCTCCCTGCTGCTGATCTGGGTGACCTTCGCGGGTGACAAGTACGACTGGCTGTCGTGGCAGACGTACGTGATGGTCGCGGGCTCGGTCCTGCTCGGCCTGATCTTCGTGTTCATCGAGTCGCGGGCGGCCGAGCCGATCATCCCGCTGCGCCTCTTCCGCAACCGCACCATCACGCTGGCCTCGATCGCCTCGCTGTTCGTCGGCATCGCGATGTTCGCGGGCACCGTCTTCTTCAGCCAGTACTTCCAGCTGGCGCGCGGCAAGTCGCCGACCATGTCCGGTGTCATGACCATCCCGATGATCGCGGGGCTCTTCCTGTCCTCGACCGTCTCCGGTCAGGTCATCACCAAGACCGGACGCTGGAAGGCGTGGCTGGTCACCGGTGGCTTCCTGGTCACGGCCGGGCTCGGGCTGCTGGGCACGATCCGGTACGACACCCCGTACTGGCACGTCGCGGTCTTCATGTTCGTCATGGGCCTCGGCATCGGCATGATGATGCAGAACCTGGTCCTCGCCACGCAGAACCAGGTCGCGCCCGAGGACCTCGGCTCCGCCAGCTCCGTCGTCACCTTCTTCCGTTCCCTCGGTGGTGCGATCGGTGTCTCCGCGCTCGGCGCGGTCCTCGGCAACCGGGTCACCCACTACGTCAAGGACGGCCTCGCCGCGCTCGGCCCCGAGGGCGCGAAGTTCGGCCACGGCGGCACCGGCGGCGGGGGCATCCCCGACCTGGACAAGCTGCCCGAGCCGTTCCGGCTGGTCATGGAGGCCGCGTACGGGCACGGCGTCGGCGACGTCTTCCTGTACGCCGCTCCGGCCGCGCTCGTCGCCTTCATCGTGACGATCTTCATCAAGGAGGTCGCCCTGAAGACCGGCGCGGCGAACGACGCCCCCGCAGAGTCCTCGCAGGACGCCCCCGCCCCGGCTCCGGCCGCCGTCGAGACGGCGGAGGCCCCGGTGCCCGCCGCGGTCGGCGCGGCCGGGCTCGTCTCCGAGGGCGCGGCCGGGGTCACCACGGTCGACACGCACGAGGCCGACGCCCCCACCGCGTACGAGAGCGTCCAGGGCATCCCGGTCCACGGTGTGGTGCGCGGCGCGGAGGGCGTTCCGGTCTCCCGCGCGGCCGTCACCCTGATCTCGCTGGGCGGCCGGCAGCTCGGGCGTTCCGTCGCCCGGCCGGACGGCGGCTACCTCCTGGACGCGCCCGGCGCGGGCAGCTACGTGCTGATCGCCTCCGCCGACGGCTTCCAGCCGCAGGCGTCCACGGTGGTCGTCGGCGAGGAGCCGCTGGCCTTCGACATCCTGCTGTCCGGGACGAGCGGGCTGGCCGGAGCGGTCAGGGCCGAGGGCTCCGGGGCGGCGGTCGAGGGCGCGATGGTCGTCGTCACCGATGTCCGGGGCGATGTCCTGGCCACCGGAACGTCCGGGGCGGCCGGTGAGTTCGCCTTCGGCGAGCTGATTCCGGGCTCCGTGACCGTCGCGGTCACCGCGGCCGGCTTCCGTCCGCTGGCGCTGCCGGTGGAGATCGGCGGCCAGGGCGTCACCCGCGTCGAGGCCTCGCTGCGGTCCGGTGCGCTGGTCCGGGGCGTCGTGCGGGCCGGGTCCGCCCGCAGCCCGCTGACCGACGCGCGGGTCACGCTGTTCGACGCGGCCGGCAACGTGGTCGCCACCGCGACGACCGGCGAGGACGGTGCGTACGCCTTCACCGACCTGGACGCGGGCGAGTACGCGGTCATCGCGACCGGCTACCCGCCGGTGGCCGGATCGCTGACCGTGAGCGGCCCCGGAGTCGACGGGCACGACATCGAACTCGCCCACCCCGGCGAGTGAGACCGGTCCCGCACCGGGCAAGGAATAGATCCTTCCGGTGCGTGAGCGCGTGCACGCGGGGGAAGCGACATGCGGGTGCACGTGATCTTCATGTGAACAGGTGAAGGGATCGCGGAGGCCCCTGGTCGGACGGCACTTCCAGCGGAGAGGCTGTCGCGGCCGGGTGGAAACGGGCCCCGGCGGCGGGCACGGCGAGCAGGGGACGGCCTGCCGTGCCCGCTCCGGGGCCCGACTCATGTGCCTTACGGGCCCGGCCGGGCGACGGGGGTCATCGAGCTAGGAGAGAGATACGGGATGGGACTTCGCGCACAGGTACGGACGCGGGACGGCTGGGCGGTCCAGCATGCCGTCGTCACCGTCACCGACATGACCGGCGCCCAGGTGCTGCGCGCCGCGGCCGACGAGGACGGGACCGTCCGCACGGACGGTTCCCTGCCGGCGGGCGCGTACACGGTGATCGTCACGGCGGTGGGGTACGCCCCCGCCGCCTCCACCGCCCTCGTCACCGCGAGCGGCCGGATCGAGAGCGGCCAGATCGTGCTGGCCCGGCAGGGCGGGGTTCAACTGCCCCCGCCCGGCGCCTGGTCGCTGGACCCGGCGCACTCCTCGGTCGGCGCGGTCGCCCAGCACCTGGGGATCTCCAGCGTGCACGGCCGGTTCACCGACTTCGGCGGCCGGATCGAGATCGCCCCGGAGATCGGGCGCTCCCGCGTCGGCGCGGTGATCAGGGCGGCCAGCATCGACACCGGCAACGGCATGCGGGACAAACACCTGCGCTCGCCGGACTTCCTGGACGTGGACCGGTACCCGGAGATCGCCTACACCTCCACCGCCCTGGCCCCGGCCGGGCCGGACCGCTGGACCGTGCACGGCGAGCTGACCATGCACGGCGTCTCCCGGCCCGTCGACCTCGACCTCACCTACCTCGGCACCGGGCCCGACCCGTGGGGCGGCACTCGTGCGGCCTTCCACGCCACCGCCGAACTGCGCCGCGACGACTTCGCGATGAACTACAACCAGGTCGTCCAGGCGGGCATCTCGGCGATCGGCACGACCCTGCGCGTGGAGCTGGACATCCAGGCGGTCCAGGGCGAGGCGCTGCCGATGCCGTGACCGGTCCGGCCGGTCGCGCGGGCCGGGGCCGCCGTGCGGCGGCCAGGCCCCGTCGGGCGTGTGAACCGTTGCCCGGACGGTGGCCGGGGGCGGTCGTAGGGTGGTGGGCATGGCACCGAACATCGCGACCGACACCGCCGTGGAGCTCTGTCTCGGGCGAGCATCCGGGCGGGGACGAGTACCGGGCGGCGATGGTGAGGCAGGGCACGTCGATCATCCGGGTCACCCCGGAGCGCCGGGGTCCCGTCGCCACCGGTGGCTTCCCCGCCCACCTGGCCCCGAGGAGCTGACCGCGCGATGACCGCACACACCGAGCCGGGCGGCACGGCTGCCGTGAGCGCGACCACAGGGGGGACGGCCGACGGCACCGCGACCACCGGGGGCACCGCCGACAGGGCCGCCGGTCAGGTCCTGCCGCCGCCTTCCGCCGGTCAGCCCCACTCCCTCCTCGGCTGCGGGCTGCCCGTACCCCCGCCCCCGCTGCCCGCGCCCGACGCCCTCGCGCGGGCCCGGCTGCTGGTCTCGCCCTCCCTGGACGCCGGTCTCGTACGGGAGGTGGAGCGGATCGCCGGGCGCGGGGCGGAGCCGCTGGCGGACGCCCCACCGCCGTCCGACGAGCCCTACCTGTGCGTGGGCGGCTCGCTGCCCGGAGCGCTGCGGACGGACCGGCTGCTCTGGTTCCACAGCGTCACCGCCGGGACGGACCGGCTGCTCGGCGCGGGCGCCTGGCCCGCCTCGGCGCTCCTGACCCGGACCGTGGGGCGGATGGGCGAGCGGATGGCCCAGTACGTGCTGGGGTGGGTGCTCGCCGAGTGCCAGGCCGTACCCGCGTTCACCGCCCAGCACGCCCGCGCGCACTGGGAACAGCTCCCCACCGAGCTGATCGCCGGCCAGGCCGCCCTGGTCTACGGGACCGGCCGCACCGGTGCGGCTGTCGGGCGGCTCCTGGGAGCCTGCGGGGTACGGACCGTGGGCGTCGCCCGCACCACACGGACCGGACCGCAGCCGGGGTCCGTCCGGGTCGTGCCCGGCTTCGACCGGGTGATCGGGGCCGCCGAGGACGCCGAGGCGCTGGGAGAGGCCCGCTGGGTGGTGTCCACGCTGCCGTTGACCGGTGCCACGGCGGGCTTCTTCGGGGCCGACCGGTTCGCGGCCGTACGCGGAGCGACGTTCGTCAACGTGGGGCGCGGCGCGACCGTGGACATGGCGGCGCTGGAGAACGCCCTGCGCGACGGCCGCGTACGGCGGGCCGTGCTGGACGTCCTGCCGAAGGAACCGGCCGCGCCGGAGGACCCGGTGTGGCGGCTGCCCCGTACGGTCATCACCTCGCACTCCTCGGGGATCACCGCCGACGAGGACGTCGTCGTGGACTTCACCGCCGCCTGGGAGGCCGTGACGGCGGGCCGGTGGCCGGAGCTGACCGTGGATGTGGGGCGCGGCTACTGACGGGCCGGCCGGGCCGGGCCGTCAGGGCCGGTGGCCTGAGCGGTCGGGCGACCGGGCCGCGGTGGCCGGTGGCCCTGGAGCGGCCGGCCGGGTCGGGGTGGCCGCCGGCCCCTGGGACCCGTCGTGCGGATCGGGCCGGGTCCCGCGAGCCCGGCATGATCCGCACGCACGCGTGGTCTCAGCGGGCCGGTGCGCCGGTCCGGTCGCGTACCGCTTCGATGCCCGCGATCACGATGTCCAGCGCGTAGCCGAAGTCCCGTTCGCGCATCTCCTCCACCGTCTTCCCGCCCCGTGCCGCCATCAGGTCCTCGGAGGACTCGACGATCTTCCGCAGGTGGGGCTGCGACCGGATCGTGCCCATCGCCTGCTGGTGGTACTCGTCCTGGGTGAGCCCGGTCGCGTCGCACCGCGCCTTGAAGTGGCCCTCGACGGTGCCGAATCCGTACACGAACTGGAAAACCGCCGAGAGCGCGCCCGTCTGCCGCTCCAGGGGCAGGCCGGTGGCCCGGACGATGTCCTGGACGGCGTACGCGAACAGCATGGAGTTGGGGCCGATGTTGAGGAAGGTCCCGGCCAGCGGGGAGATCCAGATGTGCCGGACGAGCAGTTCGCGGTAGCTGCGGGCCAGTTCGCGCAGCCGGTCCTGCCAGGCGGCGCCCTCGCGGGGCGGGGTGATCTCGGCGTACACCGCGTCGAGCGCCAGCTCCAGGAGGTCGTCCTTGGTGTCGACGTACCAGTAGAGGGACATCGCGGTGACGTCCAGCTCGGCGGCGAGCCGGCGCATCGAGAACTTGGCGAGCCCGTCGGCGTCCAGCAGCCGCACCGACGCCTCGGTGATCCGGTCGCGGTCCAGGCCGGCCGGGGACTCCGTGCGGCGGGATCGTGAAGGGGCACGCCGGTCCAGCCACACGCTGGTCCGCGGAGCGCTGTTCGCGGCCCCGGACGCGTCGCCGTGCGCCGGCTCGGCCGCGGAGCCGTTCCCTGCCGGGGGCACGGTCCCGTCTCCGGGGGCGTTCGCGCGGTCGGACCCGGGCTCGGACACCATGGCGCACTCTCCTCGTCTCGCTCGGACCGCCTCGCCGGGCCGTCCGTCCTGCTGGAAGGGACGGCGTACCGGACGCTGGCGGTCCGGTACGGGCGTCCGCTCCGATGCTATGCCGCCGGTCCCGCGGAGTCTGCCCGGTCCCCGGCCTTCTCCACCGGAGACTGCCCGGCCACCCCGGCCCCGGACGCCCGTGCTTCCGCCCGCTCGGCCCGGCGCAGCAGGAACGCGGCGAGCAGGCCGCCCGCCAGCACCGCGACCGCTCCGGCCAGCTGGCTGACCTCCAGGCTCGACGCGAAGGCGTCCTTGATCTCCGCGCGGGCTCCCGGCGTCCCGGCGGCGGCGAGCGCGGCCGGCAGCGACGAGGCCCCGACCGCCGCCGGGACGAGGGCGGCGAACCGGGCGTTCAGCACCGCGCCGAGCACCGCGACCCCGAGGCCGTTGCCGAACTCCGCGAGCGTGCCGTTCACCCCCGCACCGACCCCGGCCTTCTCCGGCGGGATCGCGCTCATGATGGCGTTGGCCATCGCGGGCATGGCGAGCGCGATCCCCGCGCCCATCACGGCCAGGCCGAACAGCATGCCCCCGTACCCGTGCCGTCCGAGCACCGCGATGGCGGCGAGACCGGCCGCGAGACAGCTCATCCCCGCCGCGATGACGACGGGCGTGCCGAGCTTCTGGACCAGGCGCGCGCCGACGCCCGTGAGGTTGAGGGCGACCACGGTGAGTGCCATCGGGGCGGTCCGCAGCCCCGCCTCCAACGGCCCGTACCCGAGGACGAACTGCAGGTGCTGGGTGAGCAGGAAGAGCGATCCGGTCATCCCGAAGGCGACCAGGAGGGCACCCGCCACCGCACCGACGAACTTCTGGTTCCGGAAGAAGTGCATGTCGAGCATCGGGTGCGGAATGCGCAGCTCCCACAGCACGAAGCCGGTCAGCACGGCGACGCCGACGAACGCCGTCAGCAGCACCCGGCCGGACGACCAGCCGTGTTCGGGCCCGGAGATGATCGCGAAGACGACGGCGGTCATGCCCACCGTGGAGAGCAGCGCGCCCACCAGGTCGGGGCGCTGCCCCTGCGCGGTCTTCGACTCCGGTACGAGCCGGGCGACGGCGACCAGGCCGATCAGGGCGACCGGGATGTTGATGAGGAAGATCGCGCCCCACCAGAAGTGGTCGAGGACGAACCCGCCGAAGAGCGGGCCCGCCGCGAAACCGAGGGAGGCGACGGTCGACCAGATGCCGATCGCCTTGACGCGTTCGGTGTCGTCGAAGATCTGCACCACCACGGCGAGCGTGGTGGTGAGCAGCAGCGCCCCGCCGACGCCCATCCCGGCACGGGCGGCGATGAGCTGGGCCGAAGACTGTGCGAGTCCGGCCACGAGCGAGCCGACGCCGAACAGGGCGAGGCCCACGATCAGCATCTTCTTGCGTCCGTAGCGGTCGGCGGAGCTGCCGGCGGTGAGCAGCAGACCCGCCTGGACGAGCGAGTACGCGTTGATCATCCACTGCACGTCGGCGGTGGAGGCGTCCAGTTCCGTGGTGAGGGAGGGGATTGCGACGTTGAGAACGGTGTTGTCGAGGAGCACCGTCAGCTGGGCCAGGCAGATGACGCCGAGGATCAGCCAGCGCTGCGGATGCCCCTGGGGGGCGAGGTCGGATCGCGGTGCGGCGGGCGCCGTCATACGGGCTCCTTGGGATCCATGGGTCGGGGGAGAACTGGTCGATGGGTCGATGGACCGGCGGCCGGACGCCGGACGCCTGGCGGGCGGCGGCGGGGGTGGCGGGAACGAGAAACGCCGAGACGTTGCCCATACGGCGTACAGGACCATACACCGTACACCGTAGAGCAGCGCTGTACGGTGTACAAGTCGATTTCAGGGACGCCGGAATCGTCGCGTCGGGGGACCCGGAGGGGTGCCGGACGGTACGGTTCTCGACGCTGACCTGACAAGAGCGCGATCTTCGGCCGTTGGGAGAGCCATGTCGCCGCGTCGCCGTCCCCCTCACACCCCCCAACTCCTGCTCGCCGCCGCCCTCCTGGGGGCACTCCTCGCGCCGCCGGCCGCCGCCGTCACGCCGTACCGGCCCTCTTCCGGCGGGGGCGTGCCGCTGCGCGTCGCCACGTACAACATCCACGCCGGGGCCGGCTCGGACGGCGTGTTCGATCTGGACCGCCAGACGGCCGAACTACGGTCTCTCGACGCGGATGTGATCGGACTTCAGGAGGTCGACCGGCACTGGGGCGCCCGTAGCGCGTGGCGCGACCTCGCGGGCGAGCTGGCCCGTCGGCTGCGGATGCACGTCTCCTTCGCGCCGATCTACAGCCTGGACCCGGCACGACCGGGCGCCCCCCGCGCGGAGTACGGGGTGGCCGTGCTGTCGCGGCACCGGATCGTGAGCGCCGAGAACCACGAGATCACCCGTCTCTCGACCCAGCACCCGAACCCGGTCCCGGCCCCCGCGCCGGGTTTCGGGGAGGTCGTCGTACGCGTGCGCGGGCTGCCCGTGCACGTCTACGTGACCCACCTCGACTACCGCCCGAACCCCGCCGTCCGCGTGGCCCAGGTCGCCGACACCCGGCGGATCATGGCCGAGGACCGGGGCCCGAAGATCCTGCTCGGCGACCTCAACGCGGAGCCCGCCGCCCCCGAACTGGCGCCGCTGTGGCGGGAGCTGACGGACGCGGACCCGGCTGCGCCCACGTTCCCCGCGCAGGATCCGGTCAAGCGGATCGACTTCGTGGCGGTGTCGAAGGGCGATCGGGGGGACCGGACCGATCAGGGCGACCACGGTGGCAGCCCGTACGGCGGCCGTGAAGCACCGGTGCGCGGGACGATCACCGTGCGGAAGGCGTGGGTGCCGGAGAGCGTCGCGTCCGATCACCGGCCGGTGGTGGCGGACCTGGTGGTGCGGCCGCGGGGACGATGAGTCCTGGTACGGCGGCGGGAACGACGGGTGTTGGTGCGGCCGCAGGAACGACGAGCACGGTCGCTCCGCCGGTACGGCGGCGGGGGGGGCGGGCCGGCCGACGCGGTGTCCCCGGAGCCGGAGAAGGCGAACGATCGCCCGTGACGGACCCGACGACGGCCGCCGCAGGCCCCCGCCGCCGTACGCCTACGCACCGGGCTTGATCAGATACCCCGCGCCGCGCCGGGTGTGGATCATCGGCGTGCGGCCCGCGTCGATCTTCTTGCGGAGGTAGGAGATGTAGAGCTCGACGATGTTGGCCTGGCCGCCGAAGTCGTAGTTCCAGACCCGGTCGAGGATCTGTGCCTTGCTGAGGACCCGGCGCGGGTTGCGCATCAGGAAGCGCAGCAGCTCGAACTCGGTGGCCGTGACGTGGATCGACTCGCCGCCGCGGCTCACCTCGTGGCTGTCCTCGTCCAGCACCAGGTCCCCGACGACGAGCGTGGACCCGCCGCGCCCGGCGGCGGCGACCGAACCCGAGCGGCGGATGAGCCCGCGCAGCCGGGCCACGACCTCCTCCAGGCCGAACGGTTTGGTCACGTAGTCGTCGCCGCCCGCCGTGAGCCCGGCGATCCGGCCCTCCCCGGCGTCCCGAGCGGTCAGGAAGAGGACCGGCACATCGGCGTGCTCACGCCGCAGCCGACTCAGCACGGACAGCCCGTCCATGTCCGGCAGGGCCACGCCGAGCACCACGGCGTCCGGACGGAAGTCGCGGGCGGCCCGCACCGCCCCGGCCCCGTCCCCGGCGCTGCGCACCTCCCACCCCTCGTAGCGCAGGGCCATCGAGAGCAGTTCGGTGAGCGGAGCCTCGTCGTCCACGACCAGCACCCGCACAGGGGTACGGTCCGGCCCGAGCAGTTCGGCGCGCCCCTGGGGCGAGATCGTCGTCGTCATGGACCCCACTCTGTGAGCCACCCGTGAGAGAAGCCTGACGCGTTTCTGTGAATTGCCTGAGAAAGCGGCCGCCGTCCTCACGGGGACACCATGGCGGAGTCACGGGAACAACGCGGCGGCGTTCCCGTGACAGACCGCCCGCAACCACTCGTCGCCCAGCCCGAGCCGTTCCAGCGCCCGGAGCTGGTGCACGTACGGGTACGGGATGTTCGGGAAGTCGGTCCCGAGCAGGATCCGGTCCCCGAGGTCCGCCAGCCGCCCCCGCTGCGCCGCCGGGAACGGGCTGAGCCCCTCGCTGAAGTCGGTGAACGCCATCGTCGTGTCGAGCCGGACCTCCGGGTACGCCTCCGCCAGCGCCAGGAACTCCGCGTACTCCGGCATCCCCAGGTGCGCGACGATCAGCCGCAGCCGGGGATGGCGTGCCAGGAGCCGCCCGACCGGCTCGGGCCCGGTGAACCTCCCCGGCGCGGGCCCCGACCCGCAGTGCATCACGACCGGGACCCCGGCCTCCGCGAGCAGCCCCCACACCGGGTCGAGCAGCGGATCGTTGGCGTCGTACGCACCCACCTGGAGATGGGACTTGAACACCCGCGCCCCGTTCTCGACGGCCTCCTTCACGTACGCCTCCACGCCCTCCTCCGGGAAGAGGGTCGCGGTGTGCAGGCAGTCGGGCGTCCGGGCGGCGAAGTCGGCGGCCCAGCCGTTCAGCCAGCGGGCCATGCCGGGCTTGTGCGGGTAGAGCAGGGAGGTGAAGCGCTGCACCCCGAAGGAGCGCAGCAGGTGCAGCCGCCGCTCCTCCTCGTACCGGTAGGCGATCGGCCACTCCAGCCCGGTGAGCGGACCGACGGCGTCGAAGTAGGCCCACACCTTGCGCAGGACCCGCTCCGGCATGAAGTGGGTGTGCACGTCGATGATCCCGGCCAGCCCGATCCGCCGCCGGAACCGCGCCACGTCGTCGCTCTCGGACGTCTCCGCCGCCCCGGCCGCCGTGCCGGTCGTCGTCCCGGCCGGGTCCGTCGGCTCCGTCGTCCCGGGTGTCTCCATGCGCAGGTCCTCTTCCGGGGTCGTCGGCCGCAGGTCGTGGTGAACGACTCACCCCCGGGGGCGGGTCGTTCAGAACAACCCACCTTGCACACCGCCGTTGCCGATGTCGATGAGAGGGACACGGACATCGCCGTCGGTGACCGCCGTCAGCTCCCACCCGGTGATCAGCCGCGTGTCCAGGACGACCACGCCTCCGCCGGCCGCGTCGAGGTGCAGATCGGGCCCGGCGGCGGCGACGAGCCGCCCCGCGACGACGCCCCCGTCCACCAGCTCCCGCACCGACCGCGTGGGCGCGCGGGTGCCGTCCAGCCCGAACACCCCGGCCTGGTCGACGACTTCGAGAGGGAGCCGCTCCAACGACTCGGGCCGGCCGCGCCCATCGAGCGCCGCGGCCCGCGCGTACAGCTCCGCCACCGCCCGCGCCCGTTCCTCGATGCCGGGCAACCGCCCGCGTACGGCCCGCTTCCCGGCGTACGGGATGCGGTCGGGCACCCCGAGCGCCGCCCGCAGCACCTCCTCGGTCCGCCGGGCCGCCATGAGGGGACCGCGCCCGAGCCAGGTGAACGCGACGGCCCCCTGCTCCCGCAACCGGGCGGCCCCGCGCTCCTCCCCCGTGATCCCGACCTTGACCAGACCGGGCCCGAACCAGGCGAGGTACACGCGGTACGTACGGGGGTCGTCCGCCAGCCTGTCGGCGGCCACGGAGTGCGCCCGGTCCAGCCGCGCGCACTCGGCGCACCGCCCGCCGGTCGAGCGCCCCGGCACCACGGCGTTCAGCGGGCAGGCGTTGCCCCGAGCCCCCACGCAGTGCCGCTCCCCGAGAGCCCGGAACCCGAGGGCCGCCCCGTACGCGAGCACGCTCACCCGCCGGTCGCCGCCCCTGCGCCACCCCAGCTCGGGCGCCTCACCGGGCCAGCGCAGCCCGGCGCACCACCATCCACCGGCCACCCGGAACCCCGCTCTCCTCACCGGCGCCCGACCACCGGACCACCGGTCGAACCGGTCCGGCCGCGTCAGGGCCTCTCCCTCGGATCATGCCGGGCTCGCGGGACCCGGTCCAAACGGGCGGCCCGGCGGCATGGGCGTGAAGCGCACCCGGCCGGCGCGGGGTCGTCCCGCCGACGAGACCTGCGGAAGGGTTCCGGCTCCCCGTGCCGAGGAATTTCCGGAGCGGCCGGAGCCGGTGCGCCCCGTCCCGTTAGGATCCGGACCATGGCGCTGACCGGGACTCAGGTGGACCTGTTCGAGGCGTGCATGCCCCGGCTGAAGGCCATCGCGTACCGTCTCCTCGGCTCGGCGAGCGACGCGGAGGACGCCGTGCAGGAGACGTTCCTGCGGTGGCAGGCCGCCGACGTCGGGCGCATCGAGGTCCCCGAGGCATGGCTCACCAAGGTGCTCACCAACCTCTGCCTCAACGAACTCACCTCGGCGCGCGCCCGGCGCGAGACGTACGTGGGCCAGTGGCTGCCGGAACCGCTGCTCGCGGGCGACCCGCTGCTCGGCCCCGCCGACACGGCCGAGCAGCGCGAGTCGGTCTCGTTCGCCGTGCTCACCCTGATGGAGCGGCTCTCCCCCGACGAGCGGGTGGTGTACGTGCTGCGGGAGGCGTTCGCGTACCCGCACCGGAAGATCGCCGAGATTCTCGACATCACGGAGTCCGCGAGCCAGCAGCTGTTCCACCGCGCGAAGAAGCACATCGCGGCGGGCCGCACCCGTACGGAGGTGGACGAGTCGGCGGCGCGGCGGATCGTCGAGGAGTTCCTGACCGCCGCCACCAGCGGCCGGACCGAGCCCCTCGTCCGGCTGCTCACCGCGGACGCCGTCGCGATCGGCGACGGCGGCGGAAAGGTACCGGCCCGCACGAAGCCGTTCGCGGGCGCGGCGGCCGTCGCCACGTTCATGCGCAGCCTGTTCGTCCCCAACCAGGCCGCCCGCCGGCTCCTCGGCGGCTCGGCGGAGGTGTACGTCTCCTCCGCCAACGGGCTGCCCGCCCTGGTGGTCCTGGTCCGGGGCCGGGTCATCGGCGTGATGTGCCTGGAGATCACCGAGGACGGCATCGCGGCATTCCGCAACCAGGCCAACCCCGACAAGCTGGAGCGGGCGACGCGGCAGTGGGCGGCGACGGACCACGGGGAACCGGTGCTCCGCATCGGCTGACCCGGGGACGCCCACCCGGTGACCCACCTCACACATGCCACCTGTCAGGAAACGCGGGGCTGCCCGGTTCAAGGAGCGACACCGCGCGAGACAGGAGTGGCAGGACATGCAGGAGAACCCGCGACACCACGCCCACCAGCACCGCATCGTCGTCATCGGAGCCGGCTACACCGGAGCGAGCGCAGCCGGGCGCCTCGCCGCACGGCTGCACCGCGAGGACGTCTCCATCACCCTCGTCAACGCCGAACCTGACTTCGTCGAACGCGTCCGGATCCACCAGCTGGCGGTGGGCCAGACCCTGCGCCCCCGCCCGCTCGGCGAAATGTTCGCGGGCACCGGGGTGCGGCTGAAGCTCGCCAGGGTCACCGGCATCGACGTCGACGGCCGGACCGTGACGGTGGCGCCGGACACCCCGGCCGGTGCCGACGGTTCGGAGACCGTGCCGTACGACACCCTGGTCTACGCCCTCGGCAGTGCCTGGAACACCCACGCCGTCCCCGGAGTGACCGAACACGCCCACGACATCGCCGGCCGCCCCGGAGCGCTGCGCCTGCGCGACCGCCTGGCGGCCCTCGCCCCCGGCAGCCCCGTCACGGTCGTCGGCGGCGGACTGACCGGCGTGGAGGGCGCGACGGAACTGGCCGAGGCCCGCCCGGACCTCGACGTGTCACTGATCGCCCGCGGCACACTGGGCGACTGGCTCTCCCCCAAGGGCGCCCGTCACCTGCGGAAGGTCTGCGCCGGCCTGCGGATCACCGTCCACGAGAACACCGACGTCACCGCCGTGCACGCCGACCGGGTCTCCACCACCGGGGGCGACATCCCGGCCGAGGCCACCCTCTGGACCACGGGCTTCGCGGTCCACCCGATCGCCCGCGGCACGACGCTGGAGACGGCCGAGGACGGCCGGATCACGGTGGACGCCACGATGCGTTCGACCTCGCACCCGGACGTGTACGCCATCGGCGACGCGGCATGGGCGCCCGGCCCCGGCGGCAAGCCGCTGCGCATGTCGTGCGCCTCGGGTATCCCCACCGCCTGGCAGGCAGCCGACGCCATCGCCGCCCGCCTCACCGGTGCCAAGCTCCCGACCCTGGCCCCGCGCTACTACAACCAGTGCGTTTCCCTGGGCCGCAAGGAGGGCCTGATCCAGTACGTCACCGCCGACGACCGCTCCGTCAGCGCCGCCCTGACGGGCCGTCCGGCCGCCCTCTACAAGGAAATGATCTGCAAGGGCGCCGCCTGGGCCGTGGCCCACCCGACGCTGAACCTGCCGACCCGCCGCCGCCGGGTGGTGACGGCGACCCCGGCACGGGCGTCCGCGAAGGCCGCCTGAGACGCCGCTCCCACCGGGCGAGTACGTCGCGGAACACGACGTACTCGCCCCGCGCCAGACGCCGCGGACCCGGTCGGGATCCGCCGGACACCTCACTCCCCTATGCCATGCTCAGCCTCGGACGGACGTCCGGCCGCCCGTACTCCAGGATCCGGGGCAGCACCTCGCGCAGACGCGCCACATCGTCCGCAGGCGCTCGGAGGGCGACCTCGACGACGTCGTCCTCCAGCCCGAGTCCATCCACCGACGCGGGGTCCAGGGTCACGCGCAGGAGATCCCCTTCGAACTCCACCGCGCGCACGCACCCGTAGGCGGCGTTCCGGTCCGGGGTGACGAGGCAGTACGCATCCATGCCCAGGGACACCTCCTGCGGGCCCGGCTCCGCCCGATCGCACATGAAGTGCAGGGAGAAGCCCTCGTCGTCGTCCGACTCGGCGACTCCCGCCAGCACGCACGGCTACCGTTCCGGGTCGTCGACGCCCCAGGCGATCCGCGCAGTGAACCTGTATGTCATGACGGAGTTCTGACAAAGACCTCTGACACCAGCCCGAACACGCGAGAGGCCCCCGGATCATCTCCGGGGGCCTCTGGCCTGCTGTGCACTCGGCAGGATTCGAACCTGCAACCTTCTGATCCGTAGTCAGATGCTCTATCCGTTAAGCTACGAGTGCTTGGCGTTCCGGGCTTTTTTCTTCCCGGTCGGCGTTGCGAGAACAACATTACATGACCTGCGCCGTGACGCGAAATCCATTAGCCCTACCGTGCCTGACCTGCGGAAACAGCTTGTCTGGGCTCATCTCGGCCATGCGTCCCCGGCCTCCTCCGACTCGCGCCGGCCTCTCCGGACCTCCTCCGGCTGCTTCGGCCCCGCCCGCCTGCCCGGTGAGGGCCTCCGCGCCCGGAACGGCCGAAGCCCCGTGCCAGGGGCACGGGGCTTCAGGGTGGAGCGGAGGCGGAGGGATTTGAACCCTCGATGGGCTTTAAGACCCAAACCGCATTAGCAGTGCGGCGCCATAGACCGGACTAGGCGACGCCTCCTCCGCACGCCTCGCGCGAACGCGAGTGGTGCGTGCAGATGATGACACAGGCGAACGCCGTGCCACCAATCGCCGCCCACGTTACTAGTCCTCCGGGGGCCAGGGCAAAGCAGTTCGGCGTGGTGGCGCAACGTCCGGGCGCGACGCGCGTTAGAGAGGGGTGGGGGCCCGGATCTCCGTCCGCCGTCGCCTCCGTGCGGCGTCGCCGTCTCCGCGCGTCGCCGTCGCCCGTCCGTCATCAGCCGTCGTCCGTCAGCCGTGGCGGTGGAACGGGTCCGTGATCGCCATGATCGCCGCGACCGCCGCCCGCGACCGGCCTCGTCGCAGAGATCCTGGAGCTTCCGTATGTTGCGCCGTCTCGCCCTCACCGCCGTCGTCTCGCTCGCCGCGCTCGCCACCGCCGTGCCGGCGTCCACGGCCACCGCCTCCGGGCCCGTCTCCGCCGGGCCGGTGCCCGCCGCCGTACCGACCTCCGGACCGTTCGCCGCCTCCAAGCCCGCTCCGGGGCCGCTGCCCATGCCGCTCCCGCTGCCCGGATTCCTGGACGACGGGACGGGGGACGCGCCCGGCGTGGTGGACGAGACACGGACCCGGCTCACCGTGAGCGTGGAGAACACCGGCGTCCCCGGTGCCGACGGAACGTTCGAGCTGGAGTGCGGGCCCACCGGAGGCACCCATCCGAAGGGGCAGGCCGCCTGTGAGCGGCTGGCGGAGGCCGGGGCCACCCGGTCCGGGCGGCAGGAGCTGTTCCGGGAGACCCCCGAGGGCACCATGTGCACGATGATCCACGGCGGCGACGCCTTCGCGCGCATCGTGGGCACCTGGGAGGGCCGGGCCGTGGACACGACCGCGACCCGCCGCGACGGTTGCGAGATCGCCCGCTGGAACAGCCTCGTGCCGGTGCTCCCGGACGTTCGCTGAGCCGTGCCGGACGGTCCGGTGGCTCCGGAGTGAAGACGCGCGCCCCCCGAGCAGCACAAGACGCTTCGGCAACCCCCGAGCGCCCCCTGGACGACAGGGGCCGCGCCCCGTGTCCGCGCACGTCACAGGTGCGCGGACGCTCACCTCAGGGGCTCGCGGCGTACACGGCGCGCACATAACCTCGGTGAGAGCTCCCCCTCATCCGCCGCCGCCGGGGGCTCCCCTGGCCTTAGACTCCTCCCGTGACAGTCTGCGGCCCGAGGGGCAAGATGGGGCCCGCTGTCGGCAAGGTGCGGTAATCAGGGAGGAAGCGTCGTCGTGAGCAGCAGGCCGTCCCGAGGCACTGCTCGCCTCGCAGCCATACTCGATGCCCTTCCTGACGGGCTGCTGCTCGTCAACTGCAACGGCACCGTCGTCAACGCCAACTCCATCGCCCTCGACATGTTCGAGACTCCGGGCACGGCGCTCGTCGGTCGCGGACTGCTCGATCTGCTGCCGGAGTTCGACTCCCGGCTGATTCCGGGGTCGATGCGCCGGCCCGAGAACACGGACGAGCAGGGCAGGACCAAGCCGACGCGGATGACCGCGCGGCGTACGGACGGCCACGAGTACCCGGTCGAGGTCACCAGCGCGAGCCTCGACAGCGGCCAGGCCGCGTACAACGACATCCACTCCAGCTACACCGGCGACGAGCTCCTCATGATCGTCGTACGGGATCTCTCCGGCACCGTCGACACCGAGGCGGAGCTGGCCCGTTCGCAGCGGCAGACCGAGATGATCCTGCGGGCCGCGTCCGAGGGCGTCGTCGGTACGGACACCGAAGGGCGCGTCGTCCTCGTCAACCCCGCCGCCGCGCAGATCCTCGGCTTCCGGGCCAGCGATCTCGGCGGCCAGGAGCTGCACCCGCTGGTCCTGCACTCGCGGGCGGAGGGCGAGCCGTTCCCGTACGAGGACTCCCCGCTCGCCGACACGCTCAGGTCGGGGCGCAAGCACCGGGTGCGCGGGCAGGTGCTGTGGTCCAAGAGCGGCGCGCAGGTGCCGGTGGACCTGACGACCGCGCCGGTACGGGACGGGGACCAGCTCGTCGGCGCGGTGATGACGTTCACCGACCGCCGCCCGTACGAGGAGTTGTCGGCGCAGCACAAGAGTGTCGTCGCCGAGCTGACCACGAGTCACTCCGCCGAGGTCACCGCGCTCAAGGAGGCGCACGCCGCCGAACTGGAGGCGTTGGAGGAGGCGCACGCCGCCGAGATCGCCGACCGGAGCGAGCGGTACGCCGCCGAGATCGAGGGACAGGCCGAGCTGCTCGCGTCCCTGGGCGCCCGGCACGCCCAGCTCACCGCCGTCCTCGGCGGTTCGCTGCGCGGGCCCCTGGAGGAGCTGCGCGGCGAGCTGTCCACGCTCGCCTCCGACCCGGCCGGGCAGCTGTGGCCCGAGGCCAACCAGATCCTGCACCACCTCGCCGCCGGGTACGCCCGGATGACCACGCTCGTCGACAACGTCCTCGGCTTCCAGCGCCTGGACGCCGGCACGGAGGGTCTGCACAAGGCCCCCGCCCTGGTCGAGGGGATCGTGAAGGGCGGGATCGACGGGGCGGTCGAGTTGATCGGCCCCGGTCGCGCCCAGTTCGCCGTGCACGCCCCGCCGATCGAGGCCGAGGTCGACGCGCGTCAGCTGGCCACCGCCATCGCCCACCTCGTCGCGGACGTCTGCGGGGTCGACTCGACCGGCAAGACGCGGGCCGTCCCCGGCGGCGGCTATGTCGACTCCACCGTCGTCGTGGCCGCCGCCCAGCGCGGGGACGCCGTACGGATCGAGGTGCGCGGCCCGTACGCCGGGGGCGACCCGGTGCACGAGCCGATCGTGCGCGGCATCGTCCAGGCGCACGGCGGGGTGCTCCAGACACACGAGATGCCGGGGATGAGCGGCAGCGCGTACATCCTCGACGTGCCCATCGGCGCGGCGTCCGGCACGATCGCGCCCCCGGAGTCGGACGGCGACGGCCGGGCTCCGGGGTCAGCCGTCGCGTCGGCCCCCTCCTCGTCGCCCGAGGGCCTTGGCGCACCGGGGGTGACCAGCGGCGGCCGGCGCCGGGCGCGCCGGTCCTCCACCGACGCGTTCCTGGACGCCCCCGGCGGTACGCCGGAGGGCGGCGGGGACCACGCGACCGGGGCCGTGTCTCCCGCCCCCGACGACCGTCCGAACGCCGAGCCGACCGGACGGCGGCGGGCCCGCCGTGGGCCGGCCGCGCCCGAGGAGCAGGCTCCCGAGCTGATCCCGGCCCAGCAGGGCGAGGGCTCCGGGCGTCGGCGCGGCCGGCCCAGCCCGGCCGAGGCTGCCCCCGGAACCGCTCCGGGAGAGGCCGCCGCGCAGGAGCGTCAGGAACCGCAGCCGCACCGGAGCGCGCTGGCCCTGGCCCCCGCCGCCCCTTCCGGGCCGTCCGAGGGGGCGGTCGTCACCGCTGCCGAGAACGCCCAGGGCGGTGGCCGTCCTCAGCTCGGGCAGACCGTGCCGCCCCAGGGCGTCCCGGTGGACCCGCAGCAGCCGGTTCCGCCCACCGGGCGGCGGGCCCGCCGGGAGGGCGAGAACCTCGCCCTCCCCGCCTTGGCATCCGGCAGCGGCGGCCCCGAGAGCGGGTCCGACCCGGAACCGTCCCAGCCCGGAGGCCGGCGGGCCCGGCGCGCGCTGGCCGCCGCCCAGGAGCGCACGGCCGCCGATGCCGGCCCGCGGACCGCCTTCGCCCTCCCCCCGGCCGACGCCGACCGGGCTCCGGCCGCACCCGATGCCCCGATGGACCCCGCCCGGGGGACGAGCGCGCACCACGCGCGTACCGCACCGGAGACCGGCTACACACCTCCCCCGGCGCACCCCGTCGTCCCGTCGCCCGCCGGTCCGCAGACGGACGGAGCACCGGGACAGGGCACCCCCGCCCACGGGACCGCCGGACTCGGGTCCGCGGAGGGCCCACCCGCAGAGCCGCGCGCCGCCGGGGCGACGGCGCCCGCCCCCGGCCGACCCGACACCGGTGTACCGCCGGTTCCGGGCGCGGCTCCGGACCCCGCGCCGTGGGGCGACACCGAGCAGAACGCCCGCACCGGCGCCGAGCGCACCCCCGGTACCGGCGTCGGCCCGACCGCGCACACCACCGGCACCGCGTCCGTCGCCGTTCCGTCGGGGCACCCGGCCGACGGTGAGGCGGGCGTGCCGGGCGCGGACGCGCGGCGGCAGCCACTGCCGGCCGAGGAGCCGATGCCGGAGGGCGTCCACCCCGACTCGACGCAGGGACGGGCGTTCAGCGTGCGGACGCTGGGCCAGGGCGTGCCGTTCGCCCAGCACCTCGCGCATCAGCAGAACCAGCCGTATCAGGGCGTCGGTGGGGCCGGCCGGCGGCGCAAGCTCGCCGCCCCGCCGGAGGGCGACCGCACCCCGGAACGGCCGGGCGGCCGGCAGCTCCCGCCGCAGCAGCCCGGATCGCCGCAGGAACAGCCGGGTGGTTCTGCCGCGCCCACTGCGCCGTCCGCACCTCAGCAGACCCCGCCCCGGGCCCCATCCGCGTCTCCGGCTCCGAGTCAGAACCACGGTCTGTCCCAGGGGCAGAGTCACGGGCAGGCCCCGTTCCCGGCGCAGGAGACCGTCCAGCCGGACCCGTCAGGGCACCCGCGAGCGGGTCAGGGCCAGCCGGCCCAGGGCTCCGGCCCCGGCATCGCCTACGGGGAGGGGCAGCTCATCGCGGCTCCCGTCGCCGAGGGGCGCGCGTACGCCATCGGGGCGCCCGACGAGGGGGCCGAGGGACCCGAGCCGCTGGACGGGCCCGGAGGGGCGGTCGAGGTCGCCAACCGGCCGCACCCGCGCCCGATGGACGACGAGCTGCCGCCCGAGCCGCTGGACAACCCGCGCCGCTTGCTGGTCTGGCCCGCCCCCGACGTACCGACGCAGCAGGCGCTCAGCGACCGCGGCTACCGTCCGGTGATCGTGAACTCCCGTGAGGAGGTCGACGCCCAGATCGCCGCGTTCCCCGCCGCGCTCTTCGTCGATCCGCTGACCGGCCCCATCACCCGTACCGCGTTGCAGTCGCTGCGCCAGGCGGCCGTGGCGGCCGAGGTCCCGGTGCTGGTCACCGCCGGTCTGGGGCAGGCGTCCCGAGAAGCCGCCTACGGGGCCGACCCGGCCGTCCTCCTCAAGGCGCTGGCCCCGCGCGACAGCGAACAGCACCCTCCACGCGTGCTCCTGATCGAGGAGCACGAGGAGATCGCGGTGGCCCTGACGCAGACCCTGGAGCGGCGCGGGATGCAGGTGGCCCGCGCCGCGACGGACAGCGAAGCCGTGGACCTCGCCGGCCGGATGCGGCCGAACCTGGTGGTCATGGACCTGATGCAGGTACGTCGTCGGCGCGCCGGGATCATCGACTGGCTGCGGGCCAACGGGCAGTTGAACCGCACCCCGCTGGTCGTCTACACCTCCGCCGGGATGGACCCGGCGGAGCTGCCACGGCTCGAATCGGGGGAAACCGTCCTCTTCCTCGCGGAGCGGTCCACCAGCGACGAGGTCCAGTCGCGGATCGTCGACCTGTTGGCGAAGATCGGCACCAACTGAGCACACGCAACGGGGCGGGGGCGGTACGGAATTCCGTACCGCCCCCGCCCCGTTTCACACCGCGCTGCCCTCTTCCACTCCGCCCGCCCTGTTTCACGTGAAACAGGGCGGCTCGGACGGTCAGAGCTGGGTGACGTCCAACTCGCCCTCGGCGTACTGCTTGCGGATCACCTTCTTGTCGAACTTGCCCACGCTCGTCTTCGGCACGGCGGGGATCACCGACCAGCGCTCCGGCAGCTGCCACTTGGCGATGCCCTGATCGGCGAGGAACGCCTTCAGCGCCTCGTAGTCGACGCCGGTGGCGTCCTCCTTGAGGACGACGGTCGCCAGGGGCCGCTCGCCCCACTTCTCGTCCGGCACGGCGACGACGGCCGCCTCCGCGACCTCCGGGTGGGCCATCAGCGCGTTCTCCAGTTCGACGCTGGAGATCCATTCGCCGCCCGACTTGATGACGTCCTTGGCCCGGTCGGTGAGCGTCAGGTAGCCATCGGCGCTGATCACGCCGACGTCGCCGGTCTTCAGCCAGCCGTCCTCGCTGAACTTGTCCTCGGGCCGCAGGTGCTCGCCGTCCGCTCCGCCGTAGTAGGCGGCGGCGATCCAGGGGCCCCGGACCTCCAGCTCACCGGCCGACGCGCCGTCCCACGGCAGGTGCTCGCCGGCCGGGCCGACCAGCCGCCCTTCGACACCGGCGGGGAAGCGGCCCTGGGTAACCCGGTAGGGCCACTGCTCCTCGACGCCCAGCCCCGCGGGCGGGTGGGCCATCGTGCCGAGCGGCGAGGTCTCCGTCATGCCCCAGGCGTGGCAGAGCCGGACGCCGAGCTTGTCGTACGCCTCCATCAGCGAGGGCGGACAGGCCGCGCCGCCGATGGTCACGTTGGCCATGGAGGAGAGGTCGCGCGGGTTGGCGGTGACCTCGGCGAGGAGGCCCTGCCAGATGGTGGGGACCGCGGCCGCGTGCGTCGGGCGCTCGCGCTCGATCATCTCGGCGAGCGGGCCTGGCTGGAGGAAACGGTCCGGCATGAGCATGTTGACGCCGGTCATGAACGTGGCGTGCGGCAGCCCCCACGCGTTCACGTGGAATTGCGGGACGACCACCAGGGTCGTGTCCTTGTCGGTGAGCCCCATCGACTCGGTCATGTTGACCTGCATCGAGTGCAGGTAGATCGAGCGGTGCGAGTAGACGACGCCCTTGGGGTCGCCCGTGGTGCCGGAGGTGTAGCACATGGCCGCGGCCTGGCGCTCGTCCAGCTCCGGCCAGTCGAACGTGGTGGGGCGGTCCGCGATCAATTCCTCGTACTCGTGCACGCGCGGCGTGACGTCGGCGAGGGCCGAGCGGTCGCCGGGGCCGGAGACGACGATGTGCTCGATGCCCGGCAGGTGGGGCAGCAGCGGAACGAGGAGCGGAAGCAGCGAACCGTCGACGATGACGACCTTGTCGTCGGCGTGGTTGACGATCCATGCGAGCTGTTCTGCGGGCAGCCGGAGGTTGAGGGTGTGGAGGACGGCTCCCATGGAGGGGATGGCGAGGTAGGCCTCGACGTGGACCGAGTTGTTCCACATGAGGGTCGCCACCCGCTGGTCGCCGTCGACGCCCAGCTCGTCGCGGAGGGCGTTGGCCAGCCGGGTGGCGCGCTGCCCGATCTCGGCGAAGGTGATGCGGTGCGGCTCGGGTTCGCCGGTCCAGGTCGTGACCTGCGACTTCCCATGGATCGTCATCCCGTGGCGCAGGATGCGGGTGACAGTCAGCGGTACGTCCTGCATGGTGCTCAGCACGGCGTCCTCCCGGGGGCGCTACGCGGCAGTAAGGTTGCGCTGATTCTGCGCACATACCACGCGGTATGTCACTACTCGCGGGAAAAAATTCCTGTCCGGGTCCGTGTGGCGCCTTCTGGGGCGGGGCGGGGCCGACGGGTCGCGGTCAGCGGACCGGTGTCAGCTCCGGGTCCTCACGGAGCTTGCCGAGGGCGCGGGAGACGGCGCTCTTGACCGTACCGATCGACACCCCGAGCACCTCCGCCGTCTGGGCCTCGCTCAGATCCTCGTAGTAGCGCAGGACGACCATCGCGCGCTGGCGGTCCGGAAGCTTCAGCACCGCCCGCCACATCGCGTCGTGCAGCGTCTGCCGCTCGGCCGGGTCGGGCGCGGGGACGACCTCCCGCTCGGGCAGTTCCTCGCAGGCGAACTCGTCGACCTTGCGCTTGCGCCACTGCGAGGTGCGGGTGTTCAGCAGGGCCCGGCGGACATAGCCGTCCAGCGCCCGGTGGTCCTCGATCCGCTCCCACGCCACGTACGTCTTGGCGAGCGCGGTCTGCAGCAGGTCCTCCGCGTCGCACGGGTTCGCGGTGAGCGAGCGCGCGGTGCGCAGCAGGACCGGTCCCCGCTCCCGTACGTACGAGGAGAACGACGCGTACGGGGCGTGGCCGGCGGCGGTGGCAGAGGCTGCCCTGGAGGCGCCCGTGCAGACTGGCGTGGTCATGCACTCCACGCTAGGAGCGGGGGCCGCCGAGGGGATCGCCCCCAGGTCCCGAAGCTCCGTCCGCCTCAGGTTGTAGGAGAGGGACACCCCTCACCTCCTCCAGGTGGACGAGGCCGCGCACCGCCGTCAGGGTCCGCCCCCGAGACCGCTCCGGGACGGAGCCGCCACCGCCCGGCCGGCCGCGCCGATCCCCTGTCCCGACCTCGGTACGCCCGGACCTGCGGCGAGCGGGGCCTCACACCCCCCGAGGATGCGGGGCGAGCCCGAGCACGGCCGCCCCCGACCGTCCCGGCAACCGCCCCCGCACGCGCATCTTTCCGAGCGGCCCATCAGCTCTCGCTCTCAGCTCCACCCCTTCCCTTCTTCGAACGTGTGTACGAAAATAGCCGCATGGCCATCATCGACCGGCAGACCCCGACCCTGGCCCTCGCCCACGCCCTGGCCGCTGCCGAGCGCGGCCTCCCCGTCTTCCCCCTCTCCGCCACCAAGGTCCCCGCCCTGCGCTCCCCCCACCGCGACGGGCAGCGCCCGGCGCACTGCCGGGGCGAATGCGGCCTGCCGGGGCACGGGGTGCACGACGCCACCACCGATCCCTCGGCCGTACGCGCCCTCTTCGCCGCCGCCCCGCGGGCCACCGGCTACGGCATCGCCTGCGGACGCGCCCCGCACCGTCTCATCGGCATCGACCTGGACGTCGACCCGGCGTACGGAAGCGACGCGGCCGGCTCGCTCCGACAGCTGGCCCTCCAGCACCTGTTCACCATCCCGCCGACGGTCACGGTGCTCACCCCGAGCGGCGGCCGCCACCTCTGGCTGACCGGCCCCGCCGACGCGACGGTCCCTAACTCCGCCGGCCGCCTCGCCCCTGGCATCGACATCCGCGGCAGCGGCGGCTACCTGGTCGGCCCCGGCTCGGTCACCGCCCACGGCCACTACCGCCTGGCACCGGGCACCGCCCACCTCACCCCGGCCCCCTGCCCCCGCGCCCTGCTCCGCCTCCTCACCCAGCCCCGGCGCACGGCCGCACCCTCGGCCACCGCGGGCACCCCCCACGCTCCGGGCCGCAGGGGCGAGGGCCTGGTCCAGTTCGTCCTGGCCGCCCACAAGGGCCAGCGCAACACCCGCCTGTTCTGGGCGGCCTGCCGTGCGTACGAGCACGGCTTCGGCGACGCCCTGGCGGACGCCCTCACCGCCGCGGCCGTCCGCACCGGCCTCCCGGAAGACGAGGCGCGCGCCGCGATCGCCTCGGCGGCGAGGCTGACCTCGGGACGGGACGGGGAAGCGAACGGCGCGGCCTGACGACCCGAGACCGGGAGCCGGGGGGCCAGCACCCGGAAGAAATGAGGTGCGGCCGACCCCCACCCTGCGGCGATACTCCGGCATGAGCAGAATCGCGCAGGTCATCGTCCTGGCGACGTACGCGGACGAGGTCATGGAACCCCTGACCCGCCCGGACGCTTCGCGCAGCTGGCAAGGCCACTTCCGGCCCCTGGACCTGTTCGTCGGCGGCTGGGTCATCGAGTTCGACCGGGTGGGCCCGCGCTCCGGACTCCTCGACCACCTCGCATCGCTTCCCTGGCCGAACCCGGAGCGGGTGCAGGTGCTGATCCACGACGAGGAGGACGACTGCTTCGGGCTGTGGATGATCCACGACGGCAGCCTGGTCGAGATACCGCTCCCCCGCACGCAGCGCTACCACGCCCAGTCGCCCCCCGACGAGGAGTTCGCCCCGAGTCCGGGGTACCTGTGGCGAACGGACACGGGCACCGACGTCCCCACGGGCCTCGCACCGGAACGCCGGGACCCGCGTCCGGCCTGGTAGCGCGGGCGGGCGGCGTGCAACGAAGGCGGCCCCCGACCAAAACTGCTGGTCGGGGGCCGTCTTATGGCGGTGGGTGTGGGATTTGAACCCACGGTGACATCGCTGCCACGACGGTTTTCAAGACCGTTCCCTTAGGCCGCTCGGGCAACCCACCCCGCGTCGGCGGGTCCGTCGCTGTGCAAGCCGATGGGCCGTCAGGCCCGTGTGGGGCCGGTTCGACGCGTGGGACAGCCTAGCCGGTCAGCTGTCGCCCTCGCGCTGGCCCAGGGTGACTTCGGCCGTGGCCTCCTTGCCGTCGCGCTCGTACGTCAGGGTCACCTTCTCGCCCGGCTTGCGGGTCCAGATCTCGCCGATCAGGGTCGGGCCGCTGTCGATCACCGTGTCGTTGAACTTGGTGATCACGTCTCCCCCCTTGAGCCCCGCCTTGGCCGCCGGGCCGTTCGGGGTGACGGCGGGGGTGCCACCCGCGCCCTCGGTGGAGATGGCAGCGCCGCCCGTCTTCTCCTCCATCGAGACCGTCGCGCCGATCACCGGGTAGACCGGCTTGCCGGTCTTGATCAGCTGCTCGGCGACGTTCTTCGCCTGGTTGACCGGGATGGCGAAGCCGAGGCCGATCGAACCCGCCTGGGACTGGCCGAGGCCGCCGCCGGTCGACTGGATCGCGGAGTTGATGCCGATGACCGCGCCCGTCGCGTCCAGCAGCGGGCCGCCGGAGTTGCCCGGGTTGATCGAGGCGTCGGTCTGCAGGGCGCTCATGTACGAGTTCTTGTTGCTGGAACCGTCCCCGGACGCCACCGGGCGGTTCTTCGCGCTGATGATGCCCGTGGTGACCGTGTTGGAGAGGCCGAAGGGCGCGCCGATCGCAATGGTGGAGTCGCCGACCGCGACACCCTCCGAGTTGCCCAGCGGAAGGGGCGTCAGGCCCGCCGGCGGGCTCTTGAGCTTCAGGACGGCCACGTCGTAGCCCTGGGCCCGGCCCACCACCTCGGCCGCGTACTTCTTGCCGTCCGAGAAGGTCGCCGACAGTTCGCCGGACTCCGCGGCGGAGGCCACCACGTGGTTGTTGGTGAGGATGTGGCCTTCCTTGTCGTACACGAAGCCGGTGCCCGTGCCGCCCTCGCCGTCGCCGCCCTGCGCGTCGATGGTGACCACGCTGGGGAGCGCCTTCGCCGCGACTCCGGCCACCGTGCCCGCCGGTCGCTTCAGGTCCTTCGGGGTGTCCGACGCCGCGACCGTGGTCGAGCTGCCGGACGAGCCGCTGCCGTTGCGGTCGGCCGCCCAGAAGCCGAGGGCTCCGCCGATACCGCCCGCGACGAGCGCCGCCACGGCGACGGCCGCCACGAGACCGCCCGCGCGGCTCCTGCCGCTCCTGTGGTCCGGGGATTCGAGGCCGGGCGGCACCGGAGCGCCCCAGACCGGGCCGTGGCCACCGCCGTTGCCGACGCCACCGGACGCGTGCGCCGCGTTCCCGCCGGCGTACGACGGCACGGCGGGCGGCGGCGGAGGCCAGGAGGCGGCGCCCGCGGGGAGGTCGGGCGCCGCTCCGTACGGGGAGCCGTGGGACGGCTGGGGCGGCGTCGGGTGGGCGCCCTGGGCGTACGCGGGCGTGGGGGCCGAAGGGCCTTGCGCCGGAGCGCCCTGGTGCGTGGGGTCGTGGCGCGGCGCTTCGGCGTACGCCGGGGCCGCCGGTGCCGGAGTTCCCGCGCCGGGGGCGGGCGGGGCGGAGTCCGGTGCGCCGGTGTCGTGCACGGGAAGGCGCGCGGTGTCGTGCGCCGTCGCGGGAGGTTCGGGTGCGGCGTCCCGGACCGGGTCTGTCGGCGGCGTGGGCCCATCGGCCGCCGGGCCGGAAGCATCGGCCCGCCCGGCGGAGTCGGCCGGTCCGGAGGAGTCGGCCCGCACGGGAGCGTCGGCCGGCACGGGAGGTGCGGACGGAACGGACGGCACGTTCGGTGCCGCGTTGCCCTCGTTGCCCTCGTTCTCGGTGCTCACAGCTCTCTACTCCTCGGTTCCACTCGGCATCCAGTCGGCGTTCGGCAAGAAATCCGCTGTGCACGTGTCTGCGGTCAGCTTTTCCCACAACACGTCGGGCCACTGTAAGCAGGACCTGTGCATCCGCACACCAATCTTTACATCAGACAAAACAGACCTCCAGGGTGACATGTGCTCAGCAGGTTCCGCAGCGGTGACACCATGACGCGGGTGACCCACGCACGGCAGCGCAGCGCGCGCACCTCCATCCAGGTCATCGCCCACCGCGGTGCCTCCGACGACGCCCCCGAGCACACCCTGGCCGCCTACAGGAAGGCGATCGAGGACGGTGCCGACGCGCTGGAATGCGATGTCCGGCTCACCGCCGACGGCCATCTCGTCTGCGTCCACGACCGACGGGTGAACCGTACGTCCAACGGGCGCGGCGCCGTCTCGGCCTTGGAGCTCGCCGACCTCGCCGCCCTCGACTTCGGTTCCTGGAAGGACCGGGAGGAGTCGCCCGACTGGGATCCCGTACCGGGCGAGCTCACCTCCGTACTCACCCTGGAACGGCTCCTGGAGCTGGTCACCGAGGTACGGGCGACCGGGCGGCCCCTGCAGCTGGCCATCGAGACGAAGCACCCCACCCGCTGGGCCGGGCAGGTCGAGGAGCGGCTCCTGCGGCTGCTGAAGCGGTTCGGGCTGGACGCCCCGGCAGCCGACGAGCCCTCGCCCATCCGCGTCATGAGCTTCTCCGCCCGCTCCCTCCACCGCGTCCAGGCGGCCGCTCCCACCCTGCCCACGGTCTACCTGATGCAGTTCGTCTCGCCCCGGATGCGCGACGGGCGGCTGCCCGCCGGATCGCGGATCGCGGGGCCGGGCATGCGCATCGTGCGCAGCCACCCCGGCTACATCGAGCGGCTGCACCGTGCGGGCCACCGGGTGCACGTGTGGACCGTGAACGAACCGGCCGACGTCGACCTGTGCGCCGACCTCGGTGTCGAGGCGATCATCACCAACCGCCCTAAGCAGGTTCTGTCCCAACTGGGTCGTGTTTAGTACGCGTCCCGGTACCCGAATCGCCCCTCACACGCCCGACCCCGGCCGTTACGGGTTGTGCCCCGGCGCATTCACCGTGCGCTCATCCGTCACGAGTGCGTCACCGTCAACGGATTGGCCGGTTTCCGATCCAGCTCAGTGGGGCATCCAACCCGTGGCGTGGGGAAAAGGAGGTCTCGGGGGTGGCGTTGGTGGTGGCACAAGAGGTGCCCGCGTCGTCGAGCATGGCCATTCCTCATGGTCCTGCCGGCGTGGGGCAGGCACGACACCGGATGCGTGAACAGTTGCGCGGCAACGGGGTGTCGGACACGGTCGTCGACGACGCTGTTCTGATCCTTTCCGAACTTCTCAGCAACGCCTGCCGGCACGGCAGACCTCTGGGGCGGCACGCCGAGGTCGGTGACGGGGACATCCGCGCCGCCTGGCGGATGGACCCCGCCGGCGCGCTCACCGTGGAGGTCACGGACGGCGGCGGCCCGACCCGCCCGGCTCCGTCCACCCCGTCGGTGACGGCGCGCGGCGGCCGGGGACTCAACATCATCAGCGCCCTGGCCCAGGAGTGGGGCGTGCGGGACGACGCGCCGGGCGAGGTCACCGTCTGGGCCCTGGTCGCCTCGGAGAAACCGCCCGGGGACGGCTGCGGGAGCTCCGTCGCCACCGGCACCGACACCGGCGCGAAGGGGCTCCGCGCCAACGGCACCGGTAGGCGCGGCGTCGGCGAGCACCGCACCGGGGGGCTCACCGGTTTCGAGGGCCTGGACTTCTCCGACGCCTTCGACGACGCGAGTTGAGCCTGCGCCGCCCCGCACCGACCGGACGGCGCGCCACCAGCCCGCACGGCCCCGCACGACCGGACGGCGCGCCACCGGCCTGGGCCGCCCCGCACGATCGCGCGGTGTCACCCGTCGTGCGCTGTCCCGCACGATCGGACGGTGGCGCCGGGCCCGAGCCACCCCCGTACCGACCGCTTCGACGGCACGGTCGCCCGCGTGTTGACGGCCGGACGGCGCGGCCCGAAGGCGTACGGGGGCGGAGCGAGGCTCGCCGGGCGGCTAGGCTCGCGCCGAGTCCGCACTGTCGCAATCGGGAGAACGCCCACCATGGCCAAGAAGCGCCCTCAGTCCAAGGCCGGGAAGCCGCAGCTCAAGGACGGTGAGATCCCGGTCGTCGGGGCCCGCGAGCCCTGCCCGTGCGGATCGGGCCGCCGTTACAAGGCGTGTCACGGGCGCGCCGCCGCCCAGGCCGTGACCGAGCTCGTCCACCGCCCGTTCGAGGGTCTCGCGGGTGAGTGCGACTGGGTCGCGCTGCGCGAGCTGGTGCCCGCCGCCACGGTCGGGCTGACGCTCAAGGACGGGCTGCCCGAGGGGGTTCCGTCGGTGACGCTCGCGACGGTCCTGCCGATGGCCTGGCCCGCGCTGCGCCGCGACGACGGCTCCGTCCTGCTCGCCCTGCAGAACGACACCTCCTCCGGCGACCTCAGCCGCGACCTCGCGGACACCCTGCAGCGCGCCCTGGAGGCCGAGCCCGGATCCCCGGTCGCCGCCCGCCGCGTTCCCGCCGACGGTCCGCGTCTCCAGGACCTCCTCGCGCCGGACGCCGCCTTCGAGCCGGACGTGCACACCGGGTTCGAGTTCTGGGTACCGGACGCGGAGAACGCCGCGCCGGAGGTGGCAGCCTCCCTGGAGCGCGCGAACGCCGCCGCGATCCCGACGACGCGGCTGTCCGGCGTCGACGCCGCGTACTGGTGCGAGACCCCGGAGAAGAACCACCTGCGCTGGGTCATGCCGCACCCCGAGGAGCAGCTCCTCGACGCGCTCGCCCGGCTGCACGCCGCGGGCACCTCCTCGCTCGGCGACGACACCCGCCTGGTCGGGTCGTTCCGGGCGCACGGGCTCGTGGTCCCCGTCTGGGACCTGCCGAGCTCGATGGGGGCCGAGGCGTGCGAGAAGCCCGCCGTCGAGTTCGCCGAGCGACTGGCGACCGCCCTCGCGTCCGACGCCCCGCTCACCGCCGAGGAGCGCCGCGCCCGCGGCGGCCTCACCAACCGCCAGGTGACCCTCAGCTGAGGAGGCCGACCGGACACCGCAGGCGGTGACCCGCGTCACAACTCGCCGTACCCGCAAGTAAATCGGCGTCCTTACAAGCGAGATCGAATTTGCGAACAGCAGATCTCTTGTTACGGTTCTAAAAGCCCGGTCGCTGGTGCATCCCCCGTCGCCAGCGATCGGGCGTCTTCCTTCTCCGGCTGCGAACCGCCCCCGTGACATCTCCGGGCGCGGAGGCCGCGACCTCCGGACGCCCCCTCAGAAACCTTTGCCCGAAAGCTTTCTGGCGGCCCGCCGGTTCCCGATCAGCCGGTCGCGTCAGTACGCGAGCCGGCTGCCCCCGCCCGGAGCGCCTGTACTCGCCTCGACCAGGGCGTCCAGCACCGCTTCCACGTCCGGCAGCCAGGGGGCCGCGGGCACCGCACTCTTCGTCCGGCTCCGGCGCACCGGACCTACGGCGGCGGAGGCCGTGGGCGGTGCGGGGGGCCGTTCCCAGCGGACCTGGCCCGCGCCGGTCCGGGACGGCGGCAGGACGAGATAGCCGCCTTCGCCGTGGAACCGGAGCGAACTGGGCACCCAGTCCTTCGCGTACAGCAGTTCGCCGAGCCGTTCCAGGGTGTACGGGGCCACCAGCAGCGACCATCGCGTGGGCGTCGCCACGATCGGGCCGAGGCGCATGCCGAGGGCGTCGAGGACGCTCAGCGCTCCGGCTCCGGCCACGGCGGGCAGGCTCACCGCGCAGGGCGCGCGACCGCCGGTAGCCAGCAGGACGGGGGCGGTGGGGCGGTTGGTCCACCACCAGCGCACCATGCGCTCGTCCGTGGTGGCCGCCAGCAGGCCGGGGTCGAAGGGGTGTGCGCCCGGTACGGCGCAGTCGGGTTCGGGGCAGGCACAGCCGAGGCCGTCGCTCCCGCCGCGTGGAACGGCGCGGGCCGTTCCCACTCCGGGCAGGACGGGCCATTGCCATACGGTGGCGCAGGTCAGGGCCGCGTCGAGCCGGGCGGCCCCCTCCTTGCGCCGGAGCCTGCGCCGCCTTCCGAGGATCTCGCGCATGAGCGCTCGTTCCTTTCCGTTGAACGCCGAGTCCACATGGCACCACGCGCCGGTGACACCATGTGCGTATCTCTTCGCTGTGCGTATGTGCTCATCAGTTCCGCGGTACAGGTGTGCCGTCTTACCGGGGGTGAGCCGAGCCGGGTGGAGCGGGGGCAGAGCCACCGCACGGGACGAATCGAGTGCGGAGTCGAACCGGACGAGGACGGACGGGCTGAGCGGAGCCGAACCGGGCAGGGCCGAACCGGCCGAGCGGAGTCGTGCTGCTCGGGCGACGTCGTGCGGGTCGAACGTGCGGGTCGAGCCGGGCCGACGATCACCGGGCGAGGGTGGTCCGGGCCTCGCCTGCCGTCCCTGGTGCGAACCCCGCCGTCCGGCGCGGGGCATCGCCGTCACGGGTGAGGACGCCTGAACCCGCCGCCGGGTTCCTGGTCGAACACCACCGCACCCGAGCGACACCGTTTACGTACCCAGCATCCCCGGAATGACGCTCCTCCGGCGAGGTGCGCCCCGGAGGTACCCGGTTGAACAGCCCCAGTCGATCGTAATTGGCGTTCACAGGGTGCACTTTTCAGCCAAGTTGACCGACACTGGGAGGGCGCGAATCGCCCGGTTCCCTGAACGGACAATGCTGGACATCGGGTTACTTGTGCGTGTACATGTGGATACATTGATAGTGGCGCAGAATCACATGGGGGTTTGCGATGCTATTCGACGAATCAAGCTGGTCGGAAAGCTGGCTGCCATGAGCGCCCCACACCTGCCGAAAGTGGCTGGAATCGATCCAGAAGTTGCGGTTTCAGCGCACACTACCGCTCCTCTGGCCGAGGTTCCGAGCCCGCCCGGAGCGTTCCTCCAGGACCGGCTGGCGGGCTGGGTCTCGGACCTCACGACGCTGCACGAACTCACCGAGCGGCTGGCCGGAACGAGCACCCTCGACGACGCCCTGAACGAACTGCTGCACGCCGGAGCCGCCCTCGTCGGCGCCCGCCGCGGTCTTCTCGTTCTGGAACCGGCGAACGCCGACGGCCCCGCCACCACCCGGACCCTCGGGCTGAGCCACGCCGATCTCGGGCACATCGAAACCGTGCCGCGCGCGGCCACCGCGCTCGGCCGGGCCCTCGACGGGCTGCCGGGCTCCGCCGACGGGATCGCCAGCCCCGACCTCCTCGCCGAGCAGGACCTGGACCCGCGCCACCGCGAGGTCGCCGTCCGGCTCGGCTACGCCGCGAGCTACGCCCTCCCCCTCACCTCCGATACGGCCGGCCGCCTCGGTGCGGCGCTCTGGCTCTACGACGAACCGGCCGAACCCGCGCAGAAGCAGCGCCACCTCGTCGGTCTTTACGCCCGCTACGCCACCGAGCACCTGGCCCGCCTGATCGAGCTGGAGCGCGCCCGCGCGGACATCGCCGCCGTCGCCGAGGAGCTGCTGCCCAGCCGGCTGCCGCGGGTCCCCGGCGTGCGGCTCGCAGTCCGCCACCGCACCGGTCCCCGCGGCGGTGGCGACTGGTACGACGCGCTGACGCTGCCCGACCGGGCGCTCGGCCTGGCCGTCGGTTCCGTGGGCGGGTCCGGTCCCGGCGCCGTGGCCGCCATGGGCCGGCTGCGCGCCAGCCTGCGCGCGTACGCCGTGATGGAGGGCGAGGACCCCGTCGCCGTACTCTCCGACCTGGAACTGCTGCTGCGGCTCACCGAACCCGCGCGGACCGCGACCGCCCTCTTCGCCTACTGCGAGCCCGCCACCCGCAAGGTCGTGCTGGCGGGGGCCGGGCACACCCCGCCGCTGGTGCTCGGGGACCGGCGGTGCGAGTTCGTCGAGACGGCGCTCTCCGCCCCGCTGGGGATGCTCTCCTGCTGGGAGGCGCCGAGCGTGGAGTTCAGCCCCGCCCCGGGCGAAACGGTGCTTCTCTGCACGGACGGGCTGCTGCGCCGCACCGGCGACCCGATGGACCGCGCCTTCGCCCGGCTGCACTCCGCCGCCGCCTCCGTACCGAAGAGCGAGCGGAACGATCCGGCGGCCGTCGCCGACCACGTCCTGCGCACGATGCTTCCCGACGGCCTCGACCGGAGCGACTCCACCGAGGACGTCGTGCTCCTCGCCGCCCACTTCGAGTGACCCGCGGGCCGCTCCGGCGACGCCCTCCCCGGTAACAGGCCCTTCGGCCCCGGGCCCCCTTCCGTACGCCCGTACGATGGGTGATGGTCCAGTGTCGTATCAAGGAGAGACAAATCGTGTCTGAGGAGCTCATCCCGGAGAACCCGGAGCAGGAGACCGAAGGAAACGAGGCGGAGAAGGTCAAGCAGCGGAAGAACGGCCTGTACCCGGCCGTCTCCGACGAGCTCGCCGCGAACATGAAGTCGGGCTGGGCCGACACGGAACTGCACGACCTCCAGCCGATCGCCCAGGCCGGGCACACCGCCGACCGGCGCGCCGCGCTCTCCGACCGCTTCCCCGGCGAGCGCCTGGTCATCCCCGCGGGCAACCTGAAGACCCGCTCCAACGACACCGAGTACGCCTTCCGCGCCTCCACCGAGTACGCGTACCTCACCGGCGACCAGACCCACGACGGCGTGCTCGTCCTGGAGCCGACGGGTGAGCGCGGTCACGAGGCGACGATCTACCTGCTGCCGCGCTCCGACCGGGAGAACGGCGAGTTCTGGCTCGACGGCCAGGGCGAGCTGTGGGTCGGCCGCCGCAACTCCCTCGCCGAGGCCGAGCAGCTGCTGGGCATCCCCGCGAAGGACGTCCGCGAGCTGCCCGCCGCGCTGACCGAGGCCACCGGCCCGGTCCGCGTCGTGCGCGGCCACGACGCCGCCATCGAGGCCGCCCTCACCGACAAGGTCACCGCGGAGCGGGACGAGGAACTGCGCGTCCACCTCTCCGAGGCCCGTCTGGTGAAGGACGCCTTCGAGATCGCCGAGCTGCAGAAGGCGTGCGACGCCACCGCGCGCGGCTTCGAGGACGTCGTCAAGAGCCTGGACAAGGCCGAGGCCACCAGCGAGCGCTTCATCGAGGGCACGTTCTTCCTGCGCGCCCGCATCGAGGGCAACGACATCGGCTACGGCTCGATCTGCGCCGCCGGCCCGCACGCCACCACCCTGCACTGGGTGCGCAACGACGGCGCCGTCCGCGCGGGCGAGCTGCTGCTCCTGGACGCCGGGGTGGAGACCAACGACCTCTACACCGCCGACGTGACGCGCACGCTGCCGATCAACGGCACGTTCTCGCCGCTCCAGCGCAAGATCTACGACGCGGTGTACGAGGCCCAGGAGGCGGGCATCGCCGCCGTGAAGCCGGGCGCCGACTACCGCGACTTCCACGACGCGGCACAGCGCGTGCTCGCCGAGAAGCTCGTCGAGTGGGGCCTGCTCGGCGACCTGTCCGTGGACAAGGTGCTGGAGCTCGGCCTCCAGCGCCGCTGGACCCTCCACGGCACCGGTCACATGCTCGGCATGGACGTCCACGACTGCGCCGCCGCGCGCACCGAGGCGTACGTCAACGGCACGCTGGAGCCGGGTGTCTGCCTCACGGTCGAGCCCGGTCTCTACTTCCAGGCCGACGATCTGACCGTGCCGGAGGAGTACCGGGGCATCGGCGTCCGGATCGAGGACGACATCCTCGTCACCGAGGACGGCAACCGGAACCTCTCCGCCGCGCTGCCCCGCCAGGCCGACGAGGTCGAGGCGTGGATGGCACGGCTGAAGGGCTGACCTTCCCGTACGTGCGCGAGGGGCCGGCCCCTCGCGCACGGCACGCGCCGGGGCGTGCCGCTCACTACGCCGTGAGCAGCGCGCCCTCGCGCCATTTCAGGACCTTGTCGAAGCTGACCACCGCGCCCCGGCCCGGCCGGTTGCCGAACTGGACGTGGTCCGAGAGCCGCTCGATCAGATCGAGGCCCCGGCCGCTCTCGGCCTCCGGGTCCCACGCGGGGAACGAGGACCACGGGGACTGCTGGTCACAGCGCGCCGCGTCCTCCGCGTCCTCCGCGTCCAGCGGGCCCTGCGGATCTTCGGGACGCTCGTGGTGCGCGGGCTGTTCGTGGTGCGCGGTGGGGCGAAGCGCGCGCCGGGCGGGGAAGCCCGGCCCCGAGTCGCTGACCTCGATACGGCACTTCTCGCCGTCCAGATAGGCCGTGACCCGGTACTGCCCGGAGTCCGCGGCAGGGCGTCCGTACCCGGATTCCCCCTGCTCCCCGAGAACCGTGCGGTAGCCACCGTGCTCGACGGCGTTCGCACAGGCCTCGCTGAGCGCGACCGACAGGTCGAAGGAGATGTCCGGATCCACCCCTGCGGTTTCCATGGTGCCGAGCAGAAAACGACGGGCGAGCGGAACACTCGCAGCTTCGCGCCGCAAATGGAGAGACCACCAGATGCTCATCTTCCAGCCTCCTGGCTGCGGCTCGACGTATCGATACGTATTGCCGCACTCGGCACTTCGTAAGCACGGATCGGGCGGGAGAGCCCTCGTTCGGCGGATGCCGATATGCGGCCGCCCGGTGTATGCACCGACCCGTCGCAGGTCACCGGGGGCGCGTACCCGGTGACCGGAACGCGCCCCCGGCCCGTACATCCCCCGCGAACAGGGGCAACAAGCGCGATCGGGGACGGAGGACGATCTTCCGGACCTGCCGTACGGCCGGGGCGGGCGCAGTGCGATGATGTCCCCGCCATGTCCACGCCTCTCGCACACGCCGGAGCCGGTCTGCGGCTCATGAGGGCCGCGGTGTTCACCGCGGTCTGCGTCGTGCTGTCCGCCGCGGGGCACGCGTTCGCGGCCCGCACGGCGGTTCCCGCGTGGACCCTGCTCGCCGCGTTCCTCGGCGTCTTCGGGGCCGCCGCGGTCCTCGCCGGAAGGGAACGGTCCCTCCCGGCGATCGTGGGCGCGCTGGCCGGCGGGCAGATCCTCCTGCACGGCCTCTTCGCGTACGGCGGCCACAGCGGCGCCCCGGCCGCGCCCACGAGCACGGGCGGCGACAGCCCGCTCATCCGGTTCGCCTCCGGGCTCGTGTGCGGCGAAGGCCCGGCGGGGCTGAACGCGGCCGACGCCCACCGCATCGTCTCCTCCGCGGGCATCGACCCGTCGACGCTCGCGGGGGCCCACGGCCATCTCGGGGCCGACGGCGGTGCCGAAGCGGCGCGCGCCGCCGCGTCGGCGGGAGCTGACGGCGCCTCCGGTTTCGCACAGGTGTGCGCCGCGGTCACCGCGATGCTGCCGAGCCTGCCGATGTTCCTGGCCCACGTCCTCGTCGCGCTCGCCCTCGGCTGGCTGCTGCGGCGCGGCGAGATCGCCCTCTTCGGACTGGCCCGGCTCTCCGCCCACGGCGCCCAGGCCCTGGCGGCCGGCGCCCGGCTGCGGTCCCTGCGGGCCGCGCTCGCCCTCGTGCGCGCGCTGCGGGCCGGGGACCGGGAGCAGCGCACCGCAGGACCGCGCGCGCCGCGCCCCTGCGACGACGTGCCCCTGCCTGCCCCCGGGGACCCTCTGCAGCACCTGGTGATCAGGCGCGGGCCTCCGGCCCCGTACACCCTCGCAGCCTGACGCGACGCCTCCACCGGGCCCCGCGGGCCGCCCCTGCACATCCCTGTGCACGTGCTCCCGTTCGGAACCGCACCGCGAGGTGTCGTGATGCCGTCGCGCAGCCGCGCGCCGGACCACCGTGTTCCGTTCCCCTGTGGAGATTCCTGCCATGAAGCTTTCCCGTATCGCCCTCGCCGCCGGCGTCGCCGCGTCCACCGTCCTGCTGGTCGCCGGCCCGGCCGCCGCCCACGTCAGCGTCCAGCCGGTGGGCGAGGCCGCCAAGGGCGGATACGCCACGCTCAACTTCAAGGTGCCCAACGAGCGCGACCAGGCCTCGACCGTGAAGCTCGAGGTGAACTTCCCGGCCGACCACCCGCTCTCCTCCGTCAGCCCGCAGGCCGTGCCCGGCTGGAAGATCACGATCGACAAGAGCAAGCTCGACAAGCCGCTGGAAGTCCACGGCAAGAAGATCACCGAGGCCGTCTCCAAGGTGACCTGGACCGCGGACGACAGCGAGATCGCCCCCGGCTACTTCCAGCAGTTCCCGGTCTCCGTCGGCGCGCTGCCCGAGGACGCCGACCAGCTCGTCTTCAAGGCGATCCAGACCTACGACAACAAGGAAGTCGTCCGCTGGATCGAGGAGCCCAAGGCCGGCGGCGAGGAGCCCGACAGCCCCGCCCCGGTCCTGAAGCTGACCGCCGCCGCCGAGGACCACCACGGCGCCGCGGCCGACGACACCGAGGAGACCGACGACCACAAGGCCGCCGGCTCCGACGCGTCGGCCAAGGAGAGCAGCACCGCCGCGTCCTCCTCCTCCAGCGACACCACCGCCCGCACCCTGGGCATCATCGGCATCGTCATCGGCATCGCGGGCGTCGCGTTCGGCGTCCTCGCGGGACGTCGCCGCTCGGCCTGACCGGCCGGTTCCCTCACCCGCACCACGTTCAGGACATCTCTTCCATGCGCACCAGAAAAGCAGTGACGGCCGTGGCGTTCGCCGCCGCGGCCGCCCTGGCCCTCTCCTCCTGCGGCACCGGTGACGACACGGCGGACTCCTCGTCCGTCGCCGACGTCAGCGCCGCGCCGAAGGACAAGGCCGCGACCGTTCTCGACCAGCCGTTCACCAAGCCGAACCTCGTCCTCACCGACACCCACGGCAAGGAGTACGACCTCCGCGAGGCGACCAAGGGCAAGCCGACGCTCATCTACTTCGGCTACACCAACTGCCCCGACGTCTGCCCGCTGACCATGAGCAACATCTCCCTCGCCAAGCGGGAGCTGCCCAAGGCCGACCAGGACAAGCTCCAGGTCGTCTTCGTCACCACCGATCCCGAGCGCGACACCCCTGCCTCGCTCGGCAAGTGGCTGTCCGCCCAGGACCCCTCCTTCACCGGTCTCACCGGCGACTTCCCGACCATCCAGGCCGGGGCGCGGCAGATCGGCATCGGCATCGACGCGCCGAAGAAGGAGAAGGACGGCACCGTCGTCTCGATGCACGGCGCCCAGGTCATCGCCTTCTCCCCGAAGACCGACGAGGGGTACGTGCTCTACGGCGAGGACACCAGCGCCGAGGAGTACACGAAGGACCTCCCCAAGCTGATCAAGGGGGAGGCGCCGTGAACCTTCGCCCGGTCCTCGCCGCCGTCCTCGCCCTCGCCACGGGGCTGACCCTGGCCGGGTGCTCGTCGGCGGGCGAGCCGGATCTGGAGATCGTCGGCGCGTATCTGCCGCAGCCCGTCAGCGACATGGCCGCCGGGTTCCTCGTCGTCCAGAACAAGGGCGATGCCGGGGACCGGCTCACCTCGGTGACCAGTCCGCTCTCCGACGACGTCACGATCCACGAGACGAAGAACCGGAAGATGCGGAAGGTCTCCTCGTTCGAGGTGCCCGCCAAGGGCGAGCTGGACCTCGAACGCGGTGGCAACCACATCATGTTCATGAAGCTCAAGCAGAAGCCCAAGCAGGGCGAGAAGGTCTCCGTCGAGCTGCACTTCGAGAAGGCCGGCCGCATCACGGTCGACCTGCCGGTGAAGGAAACCACCCACAACCCGAAGAAGCAGTGAGGGACTGAGCCGATGTCTGCCACCGCCCCGTACCCCGGACCGCCCCCGGTACGACGGCCCGCCGCCGTCACCGCGTTCCTCGCCGCGCTGGCCGGCCTGGTCCTCGGGCTGCTGCTGGCCGGCGCGGGCCCGGCGTCCGCGCACGCCGCCCTCACCGGGAGCGACCCGCAGGACGGGGCGGTGGTCGGCACCGCGCCCAAGGAGGTCACCCTCAGCTTCTCGGAGGCGATCGCCGTGGGCGACGACTCCATCCGGGTCCTCGACCCCAGCGGCAGGCGCGCCGACACCGAGGCGGCGCCGAAGGACCTGTCCGAGGGCTCCACCGTCCGCTACGGCGTCTCCCTGCACTCCGGCCTGCCGGATGGCACCTACACGGTGGCCTGGCAGGCGATCTCCGCCGACAGCCACCCGATCTCCGGCGCGTTCACGTTCTCCATCGGCGCCCCGTCCGACACCACCGTCGCCCTGCCCTCGCAGGAGGCGGGCGGCGGGCCGGTCGGCGTCGTCTACGGCATCGCGCGCTACGCGGCGTACGGCGGATTCGTCCTGCTCGCCGGCGGCAGCGCGTTCGTCCTGGTCTGCTGGCGGGGCGGTGCGTCCGCCCTGCCGATGCAGCGGCTCGTGGTCCGCAGCTGGCTCACGCTGACCGCGGCGACGCTGGCCATGCTGCTGCTGCGCGCCCCGTACACCGGCAGCGGGAAGTTCGCCGACGCCTTCGACCTCACCGCCCTCCAGGCCGTCCTGGAGACCAAGCCCGGTGCGGCCCTCGTCTCCCGGCTGCTGCTGCTCGGGGCCGCCGCGCTGTTCATCGCCGTGCTGTTCGGCACGTACGCGCGGCGTGAGGACGAGCGGGAGAAGAAGGACCTCACCTTCGGTCTCGCCGTCGGCGGCGGAGTGGTCGCGGCGGGCATCGCCGCCACCTGGGCGATGTCCGAGCACGCCTCGACCGGCATCCAGGCGGGCATCGCCATGCCGGTGGACGTCCTGCACCTGCTGGCCGTCGCCGCCTGGCTCGGCGGGCTGGTCTCGCTCCTGGTGTCGCTGTACCGGACTCCGGACATCGGGAGCGCCGCGGTCCGGCGCTTCTCGGCGGTCGCGTTCGGCAGTGTCGTGGTGCTGGCGGCGACCGGGATCTACCAGTCCTGGCGGCAGGTCGGTTCCTGGTCGGCGCTGACCGGGACGCGGTACGGGCAGCTGCTGATCATCAAGGTGGCGCTGATCGTGCTGATGCTCGTGGCCGCCCGGTTCTCCCGGCGCTGGACGGGGCTGCTGACGGATACGGCGGGGGCCGCCTCCGCGCCCAGCGAAACGGAGGCCGAGGACGAGGAGCGGGCGGGTGCGGTGGACGAGCCGGACATCGACCCCGAGCGGGCCGCGCAGCTGGCCCGTCAGCAAGCCGTCCTGACCGCGACGAAGAAGAAGCGGATACGGGACGCCGACCCTGAGCGCTCCGGGCTGCGCCGCTCGGTCCTGGCCGAGGCCGCCGTCGCCGTCGTCCTGCTGGCCGTCACCACCGTGCTGACGTCCACCGAACCGGGCCGTACGGAGGAGGAGGCCGCCGGCTCCCCCGCCGCCTCGGCTCCGGCCGCGGGCGGCCCGGTCAACCTGAGCCTGCCGTTCGACACCGGCGTCCGGAACGGCAAGGGCACCGTCCGCATCGATCTCGAGCCCGGCCGCACCGGCTCCAACGATCTGCACGTGTGGATCGACGGCAGCGGCGGCAAGCCGATGGACGTTCCCGAGCTGAAGCTGGCCCTCACCCTGGAGTCCAAGGACATCGGCCCGCTGCCGGTCGTCCCGGACCGGCTGGCGGAGGGGCACTGGTCGGCGAGCGGGGTGCAGATCCCGATGGCCGGGGACTGGAGGATCGACGTGACGGTACGGACCTCGGACATCGACCAGGTCACTGTCGACAAGAACGTGAAGATCGGCTGAGCGCGATGGGGCACCGCCGGGACGAGGATCGGCCAAGCACGATGCGCATGACCAAGACGAAGATCGGCTGAGCACGATGGGCAAGACCAGGAAGCGGGCGACGGACCGGCCCGCCACGACCCTCATCACGGAGAACGCGGCGAACGCCGGGGGCGCTGAAGGCGACACCGGCTCCCCGGACGCCGCCCGCACGGACGGTGGCGGCACCGGCGTGTCCCGGCGACGGCTGCTGGGGACGGCAGGCGCGGCCGGCGCCACGGGGCTGGTCCTGGGGACCGGAGCCGGGGCCGCCGGGTACGCCGCCACCCGTCCCGAGGAGCCGGCCGCGCTGACGACGGTCGGGGCGACCGAGGCGATGTTTCACGGGAAACATCAACCGGGGATCACCACTCCGCTTCAGGCGCGGGGCCACCTCGTCGCCTTCGATCTCGTGGCGGGCACGGGGCGCAGGGAGGCGGCGGCGTTGCTGCGGCGCTGGTCCGCGCTGGCGAAGGAGCTCATGGCGGGACGCGCCGCCGCGGGTGCGGCGGACGGCCCCGGCCACGACACCGGGATCGCTCTGGACGCGGGCCCCTCGTCCCTGACCGTCACCTTCGGCTTCGGCCGTACGTTCTTCGCGCGCACCGGGCTGACCGACCGCCTGCCCGCCGCGCTCGACCCGCTGCCGGTGTTCTCCGCCGACATCCTCGACGCCAGGCGTTCGGGCGGCGACCTGTGGGTGCAGATCGGCGCGAACGACGCCCTCGTCGCCTTCCACGCCCTGCGGGCGATCCAGAAGGAGGCCGCGGGAACCGCGCGGGTGCGGTGGCAGATGAACGGCTTCAACCGCACCCCCGGCGCCACCGCCCGGCCGATGACCGCCCGCAACCTGATGGGCCAGATCGACGGCACCGGCAACCCGAAGCCCTCCGACGAGGACTTCGACCGGCGCGTCTTCGTCCCCGCCTCGCCCGGAAGGCCGCAGGAGTGGATGGAAGGCGGTTCGTACGCCGTCGTCCGCCGGATCAGGATGCTGCTGGACGACTGGGAGAAGCTTCCGGTGGAGCGCCAGGAGCGGGTCATCGGGCGGCGCAAGGCGGACGGAGCGCCCCTGAGCGGGGGGACCGAGACCACCGGGATGGACCTCGACAAGGCGGGCCCGGACGGCAGGCTGGTGATCCCCGACAACGCGCACGCCCGGATCTCCTCGCCCGAGAAGAACGGTGGGGCCGCCATGCTGCGCCGCCCGTTCTCGTACCACGACGGCATCGCGGAGGACGGCACTCCGGACGCCGGACTCCTCTTCATCTGCTGGCAGGCGGACCCGTTCCGGGGCTTCGTGCCGGTGCAGCGCAAGCTCGACCGGGGCGACGCGCTCTCACCGTTCCTCCGGCACGAGGCGAGCGCGGTGTTCGCGGTGCCCGGCGGGGCGGCGGAGGGGGAGTACGTGGGGCAGCGGCTTCTGGAGTCGTAGGGGGCGGCTGATGCGGCGCGCGGACCCGTAGCGGGTCGCCTGACGGCGGGCGGGCACAGGGCGGGACAGCTTGTGCCGGGGGGCGCGTGCAAGACGGGGGCGTACCCGCGCGCAAGTCCGGGGCGTGCAGCGGAGGCGCGTACGCCCCTGGGCGGGAGGCGCTCCCTTGCCCCCGGCGCGCACGATCGTGACCGCATTCCGAGACAGCGCGGCGGGCCTCGCGGGGCACATTAGGCTGAACGCATGTCAGCCACGCGCTACGCCTATCTCGGCCCCGAAGGCACCTTCACCGAAGTCGCTCTCCGTACGCTCCCGGAGGCCGCCACCCGCGAACTCGTCCCGATGGTGTCCGTGCCGGCCGCCCTGGACGCCGTACGCGGCGGCGAGGCGGCGGCGGCGCTCGTGCCGATCGAGAACTCCGTCGAGGGCGGCATCACCGCGACGCTGGACGAGCTGGCCGGCGGGGAACCGCTGATGATCTACCGCGAGGTGTTGCTCTCCATCACCTTCGCGCTGCTGGTGCGGCCCGGCACCAAGCTGTCGGACATCAAGACGGTCACCGCCCACCCGGCCGCCCAGCCGCAGGTGCGCAACTGGCTGGCGACCCACCTGCCGGGAGTCGTGTGGGAGTCGGCCGCGTCCAACGCGGACGGTGCCCGGCTGGTCCAGGAAGGGCGGTACGACGCCGCGTTCGCCGGGGAGTTCGCCGCCGCCACCTACGGCCTGGAGCCGCTGGTGACGGAGATCCACGACGCGGAGAACGCCCAGACCCGCTTCGTCCTGGTGGGCCGCCCGGCCCGGCCCTCCTCGCCGACCGGCGCGGACAAGACCTCCGTGGTGATCTGCATGGAGGACGACCACCCCGGCGCCCTGTTGGAACTGCTCCAGGAATTCGCGGTACGGGGCGTCAACCTGATGCTGATCCAGTCCCGCCCGACCGGCGAGGGCATCGGCAACTACTGCTTCGCCGTGGACGCGGAGGGTCACATCGCGGACCGGAGGGTCGGGGAGGCCCTGATGGGGCTGAAACGGATCAGCCCGAACGTGCGGTTCCTCGGTTCGTACCCGCGGGCGGACATCTCCCCGTCCGAGGTGCGGCCGCTGCGGGCGGGCACCTCGGACGCGGCGTTCACGGAAGCCTCCGACTGGCTGGCGCGCTGCCAGGACGGCCGGATCTGACGGCAGGGCAGGGAGCCCCGGCGCGCCTCCGGGGCGGCCTCCTTGCGCGCTCCGCAGCGGTGCTATCTACGGATAGTCACGCATGCGAGGGAGTTATCCACAGGAAGGCCTCTCGGCCTGGGGACAAGTCGACACCCTCAAGCGACATCATCGACAAATCAACCCAGCATCCTCGGAGCGACCCACAGTGGCACGAGGCGAAACAAGGCGGTGCGAGCCTCTCGTCTCGCCCCCATTCGCCCAATCGCCCCTTTGAGGCAATGAATTCCCACCCGAAAGAGCGCACAAAGCAGGTTTGGCGAGGTTTCCGGAGCGCTTCACCCGAGTTCCGGAGCTAAGCGCTCCGGCATCCACAGAACTTCCACACAGCCTGTGGATAACTATTCGGATACTGCCGCCCCTGTGGACAACAGCATCGGCCGCTCCCCCAACTCCCGCCCTCTTCACGGCCGGTACGTCAAGGCGGACCGCACCTTCTGCCCTGTTCAGGGGAGTTAACGGCCGTTATTGACCGGCCCCTCTCCCGCCCCCGCCCCGACTCCGCCATCGAGATCCCCTGCAGGCGATATCCGCGATCCCCCTCATACATATCAATTCCGGCAATTCACCCATAGGGACACGCTCGGCCCTATCGGTTCGAGTGCGAGAACCGCGCACCGGTAGCCTGGTGGGGTGATTGACCTTCGCCTGCTCCGTGAGGACCCCGACCGTGTTCGCGCCTCCCAGCGCGCCCGTGGAGAGGACGTCGACCTCGTCGACGCCCTGCTCTCCGCCGACGAGCTGCGCAGGTCGTCCGGCGTCCGCTTCGACGAACTCCGCGCCGAGCAGAAGTCGCTCGGCAAGCTGATTCCCCAGGCCACCCCCGAGGAGCGCGCCGAACTCCTCAAGAAGGCCGAGCAGCTCAAGGCCGACGTCAAGGCGGCCGACGCCGCCCAGGACGAGGCCGACGCGGAGGCCAAGCGGCTGCTGCTCCAGCTCGGCAACATCGTCCACGAGGACGTGCCGGTCGGCGGCGAGGAGGACTTCGTCGTCCTGGAGACGCACGGCACCATCCGCGACTTCGGCGCCGAGGGATTCGAGCCCAAGGACCACCTGGAGCTCGGCGAGGCGCTCGGCGCCATCGACATGGAGCGCGGCGCGAAGGTCTCCGGTTCGCGGTTCTACTACCTCACCGGCGTCGGCGCGCTCCTGGAGCTGGCCCTCGTCAACGCGGCGATCGCGCAGGCCACCGAGGCCGGCTTCATCCCGATGCTGACCCCGGCGCTGGTCCGCCCGCGCGCCATGGAGGGCACCGGCTTCCTCGGTCAGGCCGCGGAGAACGTGTACCACCTCGAGAAGGACGACTACTACCTGGTCGGCACCTCCGAGGTCCCGCTCGCCGCGTACCACATGGACGAGATCATCGACGCCGGCAAGCTGCCCCTGCGGTACGCCGGGTTCTCCCCGTGCTTCCGCCGCGAGGCCGGCACGTACGGCAAGGACACCCGCGGCATCTTCCGCGTCCACCAGTTCGACAAGGTCGAGATGTTCTCGTACGTCGACCCGGCGGACGCCGAGGCCGAGCACCGCAGGCTCCTGGAGTGGGAGAAGCAGTGGCTCACCGGCCTCGAACTGCCCTTCCAGGTCATCGATGTCGCCACCGGTGACCTCGGCGCCTCCGCCTCGCGGAAGTTCGACTGCGAGGCGTGGATCCCGACCCAGGGCAAGTACCGCGAGCTGACCTCCGCGTCGAACTGCGACGGCTTCCAGGCCCGCCGCCTGTCCGTCCGGATGCGTGAGGGCAAGAAGGTCCAGCCGCTGGCCACGCTGAACGGCACGCTCTGTGCCGTACCGCGCACGATCGTGGCGATCCTGGAGAACCACCAGCTCCCCGACGGCTCGGTCCGGGTGCCCGAGATGCTCCGCCCCTATCTGGGCGGACGCGAGGTCCTGGAACCGGTCGCCACGTGACCTTTCCCTACAAGCTCGTAGCGACCGACCTCGACGGCACACTGCTGCGCGGGGACGACACGGTCTCCGAGCGCACCCGCGAGGCCCTGGCCGCCGCCACGGCGGCCGGCGCCGCGCACATCGTCGTCACCGGACGGGCGGTCCCCTGGACCCGGCACATCCTGGACGACCTCGGGTACGAGGGACTCGCCGTCTGCGGTCAGGGCGCGCAGGTCTACCACGCGGGCGAGCACAAGCTGCTGACCTCGCTGACGCTGGACCGCCGGCTCGCCGGACTCGCGCTGGCGAAGATCGAGGCGGAGGTCGGCCCGCTGCACCTGGCGGCCGGCCGCGACGGCCTGGACGGCGAAGTGCTCGTGGGCCCCGGCTACCGGGTGCAGGAGGGGCCGCTGCCGTACGTCTTCGTGGAGGACGCGGCCGAGATGTGGACCGCCCCGCTCAACAAGGTCTACATCCAGCACGCGGAGCTGGACGACGACGCGCTGGCCTTCGCCGCGAGGGCGGCCGTCGGCAGTCTGGTCGACGTGGTCATGGCCGGGCCCGGCGTGGTGGAGATCCTGCCGCTGGGCCTCAGCAAGGCGACCGGCCTCTCGCTGGCCGCCCGGCGGCTGGGGGTGAAGGCGGGCGACACGATCGCCTTCGGCGACATGCCGAACGACATCCCGATGTTCGGCTGGGCACGCCACGGCGTGGCCATGGCCAACGCCCACGACGAGCTGAAGGCCGTCGCCCACGAGGTCACCGCGTCCAACGAGGACGACGGCATCGCGGTGGTTCTGGAGGAGCTGCTCCGCTCGGCGTCCGTGCAGCCGGCGCGGTAGCACCCATCCGCACAGCGCGACGGCGGCCCGGCACCGTGGAAGACGGTGCCGGGCCGCCGTTCTCTAGCGCTCTCCGTGCCGCCCGCGCGGTCCGCCACGGCGGCGCAGGTCCTTCAGCTGACGGGCGAAACAGTCCAGCCGTCCGTCGAGCCGTACGACGTCCTGCTGCACGTCCGTCAGCCGCAGGCTCATCGCCCCGACCACCTGGTGCGTCATCTCCACCTTCCGGTCCAGGCTGTCGAGCCGCTCCGACATCCGCACCAGCACCGGCCCCAGCTCCTGCAGCGCACTGCCGACCCCGGAGAGGCAGCTCTCGATGCGCGTGACGCGCTGGTCGAGGGACGCGTACTGGGTACGCAGCGGTTCTTCGGCGTCGAGAAGGTACGTCCGCACGCAGCGGGCGATGTCGCTGTCACGAAGAAGCATGGCGATGTTGAGGACGGTGCGGCGGGTGTAGAGGGTCAGCCGCGTAGCCGCCTGTGGATAACTTCCCCGCCCCTCCCCCTCCCATAGGGACACCATGTCCCTATGGAAAAGTCGCAGCTCAGCGCCGCGCAGGAGGACGAGACCGTTCTCGACGACTTCTGCCCGGTGCCGCTGGGTCACCTTCTTCACGACCTCTGTGGATACTTCGAAGTAACGAGCCACGTCCTCTGTGCGAACGTGCATCCCGTCCGGGAGCATGACCAGGCTCTTCACCTTGTCGAGGACGTCGACGCGCCCCATCCGCTCCCCGCGCAGTGCGCGCGATTCGAGCAGGGCGACTTCCGTGGGCATGGGTGTGCCTTTCGTACGAGGGAATGACGAGGACGGCCCACACCCCGGGCTTCAGGGGTGGAGGACGCTCACGGTTGCCACTCACTCGATGACCGGTCCGGTGGGCTGGGCCTCACCCGGTGCCGGCATTCCCCGATTTCACGATCGCTACGACGCCACGGATTCCAGTTGCCTCCACGCACCCTGCCCAACGACCCGATAAACACAACGTCACGCGAGGTTGACCGGGCGTACGACCGACGGCTCCCGCCCTGGCCGGGGCGGGAGCCGTCGTGTACGCGAGCGTATGCGCGAGTCTCAGGGCGCGGGCCTCAATCCCGCTCCGCGGCCCTCACTCCTCGCCCGCGAGCTTCAGCGCCCGCAGCTTCTGGCCCGCGTACCAGGTGGCTGCGACCGTCACCACGGCCAGCAGGACCGTGGCGAGCGGCAGGCCGACGTCCGAGGTCACCGCGCCGTCGCCCGCGACCTTCTGGGCGACCGCCAGGGACCACTGCTGGACACTGAGCGTCCGCGCCCCGGCCACCAGGCTGCCGAAGAGGGCCTCCCAGACCAGCGCGTAGACCAGGCCGAGGACGACCGCGTGCCGGCTGACGGTGCCGAGCAGCAGGAACAGGGCGCTGTACGCGATCGAGGCGACCAGCGCCGCGATCGTGTAGGCGACGGCGATCTGCTGGCCGTTGCCGTTGAGGATCAGGCCCGCCAGAAGCGTCGGCAGGGCGGAGAACACCATGGTCACCGCGATGGCCACGATCAGCTTGGTGAAGATGATCGTGGGCCGCTTCACCGGCTTGGCGAGCAGGTAGACGATCGAGCCGTCGTCGATCTCGGGGCCGATCGCCCCGGTGCCCGCGATCACGCCGATCAGCGGCACCATGGTGGCGATGGCGAACCCGCCGAGGACGTTCGAGGCGATCTGGTCATCGGCTCCGGCGAACATCCGCACGGCCGCGGCGATGACCAGCAGCAGCGCGGGCAGGACGAACAGGATGGCGGCCCGGCGCCGGCCGAGCAGGGCCCGGTAGGTGAGCCGGGCGACTGTGGGGTCGTACATGACGGTGCACAGCTCCTTTCAGGCCACTACTCAGGCCGCTACGAGATAGGAAAAGACCGATTCGAGGGACTCGTCGGACGGCGAGACGGTGAGCAGGCGGATGCCCTGCTCGCGGGCCACCCTCGGCAGCAGTTCGGTGAACCGCCCGAAGTCGACGGCCTGGATGCGCAACGCCTTATCGGACAGATCGACCTCGATGCCCGCGGTGGACGGGTCGGCGATGAGCGCGGCCGCGAGCGCCCGGTCGTCGCTGGAACGCACCAGATAGCGGTGCGGCCGGTCCGTCATCAGCCGGCGGATCTTGCGGAAGTCGCCGGAAGCGGCGTGCCGGCCCGCCACGATCACCTCGATGTGCGAGGCCAACTGCTCGACCTCTTCGAGGATGTGGGAGGAGAACAGAACCGTCCGCCCCTCGCCCCCCATCCGTCGCAGGAGTTCCATGAGCTGCATCCGCTGGCGCGGGTCCATCCCGTTGAACGGCTCGTCCAGAAGCAGCACCGAGGGCTCGTGGACCAGCGCGGACGCCATCTTCACGCGCTGGCGCATGCCCTTGCTGTACGTGGAGATCTTGCGGTCCTGCGCGTACTCCATCTGAACCGTGGCGAGCGCCTTACGCGCCTCCGCCCCGCCCAGACCCTGGAGTTCGGCGTTGGCGACGACGAACTCCTTGCCGGTGAGGAAGTCGTACATCGCCTCCCGCTCGGGAACGATGCCGATCTCTTTGTAGACGGCCTCGTTGCGCCAGATCGGCCGCCCGTCGAGCGTGACCTTCCCCGTCGAGGGGGCGAGGAATCCGCCCATCATGTTGATGAGGGTGGACTTCCCGGCTCCGTTCGGGCCGAGCAGGCCGGTGACGCCGGGCCCCACGGTCATGGAGACGTCGTTGACGGCGACCACGTTGCCGAACCAGCGCGAGGTGTGGTCGATCTCGATGGTGGTCACAGCCCGGCCCTCCGATAGCGGCGCATCAGGACGGCGTACGAGCCGGCGACGAGCGCGAGAACAACGATCAGGTAGACCACTCCGGTGCCTGCCCCCGGGCCTTCCCCTCCGGGGAAGGCGGAGGTGGCGCCGAGGAACGCGGTCTGCACGCCGTCGACCAGCGTGATCGGCGAGAAGAGTCCGAGCCACTGCACGGCCCCGGTCGACCCGGTCTCCCAGGCGATGGCCTGGACCGTGGAGACGGCGCCGTAGGTGATGGTCAGCAGCGCGATCACCGCGGCGACGCCGAAGCCACGCCGCGGGGTGAGGGCGGCCATCACGAGGCCGAGCCCGGCGAACAGCACGGAGAGCAGCGCCACCGACACCAGTCCCTGGGCGAACCAGGTGGTCTGATCGGCGAAGTCGAACTTCGCCAGCAGAGAACCCACATAGAGGATGAGCAGGGGCGCGCCGGTGAGGATGAAGAGCGCGGCTGCGGTGGCGGCGAACTTCGCCAGCACGTAGTCGGTGCGTTCGATCGGCCGCGAGAAATACAGGGGGACGGTCTTGAAGCGGAGATCCCTGGAGACCGCCTGCGGTGCCTGCGCGGCGATGAAGAGGCCGATGACGGCCTGGAGGTAGATCGCGTACGACGTGTACTTGACCACCAGCTTGCTGGCATCCGGTGCGGCCATGGAGACCGCCACCAGGATCGCCGCGACCAGCGCCATCACACCGAACAGCAGCATGGGCAGCACCTTGGACTTGGCGGAACGGCCCAGTCCGTAGGAGCCCCGCAGGGTCTGCGAGAACAGGGAGCGGCGGGCGTAGGCCCGGCCGAGCCGCGGTCCGTCGTAGGAGCGGTAGCCGATGTTGTGGATCCGGGACGCGTCGCGCCCGGCCGCGGTCTTGGTCTCAGCGCTCATCGCGGCCGCTTCCCTTCTGCTGGACGACCTGCTGCGCGGCCGGGTGGACGGCTCCGGCGGCGGCCGGGACGGCGGCTGCGTGCGCCCCGCCCTGTTCGGTGCGGAAGACCTCGGCGATGTGGTGGCGGCGCTGTTCCATGCGGACCAGGCCGAGTCCGAGCCCGGCGACGCTGTCGCGGACCAGGTCGTAGGTCTCCTCGCCGGCCGCCTCGATCAACAGGATGTGGCCCGCGCCCGGCAGCCCCTCCGTATCGATCCCGTCGTGGCCGACGAGCGTGACCCCGGCGTCGGTGAGGACCTTGCGCAGGGTGCCGGTGCCGTCGGGGTGGGTGTCGCTGTCGGTCACCTCGACGGCGAGGGTCGCGGTGGTCTGGGTGAAGTCGCTGGTGGAGCTGGAACGCAGGAGGGTTCCGCCATCGATGACCACGACGTGGTCGCAGGTGCGTTCCAGCTCGCCCAGGAGGTGCGAGGTCACCAGGACGGAGATGCCGAAGTCGGTGTGGATGCGGCGGATGAGGCCGAGCATCTCGTCGCGGCCGACCGGGTCCAGGCCGTTGGTCGGCTCGTCGAGCAGGACCAACTGGGGGTCGTGGACGAGGGCCTGGGCCAGCTTCACCCGCTGCTTCATGCCGGTCGAATAGCCGCCGATGGGGCGGTAGCGCTCCTCGTAGAGGCCGACATGGCGCAGGGTATCCGCCGTGCGCTCACGGGCCGCTGTGGGCGGCAGCCCCGACATACGGGCCATGTGCACGACGAACTCGGTCGCCGAGACGTCCGGCGGCAGGCAGTCGTGCTCGGGCATGTACCCCACCCGTTCCCGGATGGCGGCGCCGCTGGTCGAGACGTCGAGCCCGAGCACCGCGGCCCGGCCTTCGGTGGCGGGGGAGAGACCCAGCAGGATCTTGATCAGTGTGGACTTGCCGGCTCCGTTGGACCCCACCAGACCGGTCACACCCGGTCCGATGTCCAACGTGAGCCGGTCAAGCGCGGTCACCCGAGGGAACCGCATGCTCAGGGCTTCGGTAGCGATTACGGCTGTCACATCAACGACGTTAGTGGTGCGGGCCACACCGGTCGTCAGCCCTGACGGCTGGATGCGGGTCAGACTCCAGGCGTACGCGCCCGTAGGGGGACCGTGCGGAAACCGAGGACGGAGCCCTCGGCCGGACGGTGCACGGGAGGGCGTCAGCTGCTGCGGACGAAGACGTCCCGGCCGGACGGGTCGGGTTGTCCACAGGCCGCCGTCCTGGATTCCCCATGTTGTCCACAGGCGATGCAGGCCCCTTGACGCAGCCGCTGGGCATTGTCACATTCATCAGTGTCACGTTACGGACGCGTATCGCATACGGCAGGGAACGGACGGTGGCATGACCGGCATGGCCTCGGCAGTGCAGCAGGACACCCCGGAGTTGCGGGGGTTCAGAGAAGTCCAGCGGCTGGCCTATGCCTGCGCGGAGGCGGTCGCGGGCCGGCTGCGGCCTGGAGTGACCGAGCGCGAGGCGGCCCGGATGCAGCGGGTGTGGCTGCGCGAGCGCGGTGTGCGCGACTGGTTCCACCTCCCGTTCGCCTGGTTCGGGGACCGGACGGCGTTCGCCGGGTTCAAGGTGCCGCTCCAGTTCTTCCCGACCGACCGGAAGCTGGAGCCGGGCATGCCGTTCATCCTCGACATGGCCCCGGTCCACAAGGGGTTCACCGCCGACATCGGTTATGCGGGATGCCTCGGCCCCAACCCTCTGCACGACAAGCTGCTGGCCGATCTGGAGGCCCACCGCGAGCTGATCCTGCGGGAGGTGCGCGAGCGCCGGTCGCTGCGCGAGATATATGAGGACGTCGAACACCTCATGACCTCCCAGGGATACGCGAACAGGCACCGGGCCTATCCCTTCGGCGTGATCGCCCACAAGATCGACCGGGTCTCCGAACGCCGATGGTCACCGCATGTGTTCGGCTTCGGCACTCAGTCCCTCAAGGGTCTGATCAGCGACGCCGTGCACGGCCACCGGGACGGCTGGTCGCCGCTGTGGAGCCCCTACCACTTCTCCGACCACCCGCCACAGCCGGGGCTGTGGGCGGTCGAACCGCACCTCGGATTCCGGGGTACGGGCGCGAAGTTCGAGGAGATCCTGGTCGTCACCGACTCCAAGGACCCCGAGCAGAGCGCTTTCTGGCTGGACGACGATCTGCCGCATGTGCGGCGCTGGAACCAGGAGAAGGTGGCGGCGTGAATCTGTCTCAGGCACGTGAGCGGTACGTGCGCACGGGCGGGGTCGACCTGTGCGTCGCGGAGCTGGGCGACGCGGACCGGCCGACCGTGGTGCTGGTCCACGGCTATCCGGACAGCAAGGAGGTCTGGACGGAGGTGGCCGCCCGGCTGGCCGAGCAGTGGCACGTGGTGCTGTACGACGTACGGGGGCACGGCAGGTCCACCGCTCCGAAACCGCTGCGCGGCGGCTTCACCCTGGAGAAGCTGACCGACGACTTCCTGGCCGTGATCGACGCGGTCAGCCCGGACCGTCCGGTGCACGTCGTCGGCCACGACTGGGGGTCCGTCCAGTCCTGGGAGTTCGTCACGGTCGGCCGGACCGAGGGCAGGATCGCCTCCTTCACCTCGATGTCCGGGCCGTCCCTGGACCACTTCGGGCACTGGATCAAGCAGCGGATGATCCGTCCCACCCCGCGCCGGGTCGGCCAACTGCTGGGCCAGGGCGCGAAATCCTGGTACGTGTACATGCTCCACACGCCGGCCCTGCCGGAGCTCGCCTGGCGCGGGCCGCTCGGCAAGCGGTGGCCGCGCATCCTGGAGCGGTTGGAGAAGGTCCCCGCGGGCGACTATCCGACCGCCTCTCTGCCGGATGACGCGGCGCACGGGGCCTGGCTCTACCGCGACAACGTCCGCGCCCGGCTGAGCAGGCCCCGCGCGGACGCCTACGCCCACGCTCCGGTCCAGCTGATCACACCGACCGGGGACTCCTTCCTCTCCGAGCGGCTCTACGACGACCTGGAGAGCTGGGTTCCGACGCTGGTACGGCGATCGCTTCCCGCCAAGCACTGGGTGCCGCGCACCCGCCCGGACCAACTGACCACGTGGATCCATGAGTTCGTCGAGGCGAACGAGTCCGTCGGAGGTGACGGCGCTCCGCGGCAGCCGGCGCCGCAGGGTCCCTACGCGCAGCACTTCGGCGGTCGGCTGGTCCTGGTGACGGGGGCGGCCTCCGGAATCGGGCGGGCCACGGCGTTCGCGTTCGCCGAGGCGGGGGCCCGGATCGTGGCCGTGGACCGCGACGCGGAGGGGGCCGCCCGAACCGCGGAGATGGCACGGCTGATCGGGTCGCCGGCCGCCTGGGGAGAGGCGGTCGACGTCGGTGACGAGGCCGCGATGGAGAAGCTCGCCGCTCTGGTGGCCGCCGAGTACGGCATCGTCGACGTGCTGGTCAACAACGCCGGGATCGGGCTCTCCGGCTCCTTCCTGGAGACGACGAGCGAGGAGTGGAAGAAGGTCCTCGACGTCAATCTGTGGGGGGTCATCCACGGCTGCCGATTCTTCGGCAAGCAGATGGCGGACCGCGGCCAGGGCGGCCACATCGTCAACACGGCTTCGGCCGCCGCCTTCCAGCCCTCGCGCGCGTTGCCGGCGTACAGCACGTCGAAAGCGGCCGTGCTGATGCTCAGTGAATGCCTGCGGGCCGAGCTGGCGGAGAAGTCGATCGGGGTGAGCGCGATATGCCCCGGCATCGTGAACACCAACATCACCCGCACCACGCGATTCACGGGAGTCGACGAGGCGGAACAGGACCGGCTGCGCAAGCGGACGAGCAAGCTCTACGGGCGGCGGAACTACCCGCCGGAGAAGGTCGCCGACGCGATCCTGCGCGCGGTCGTGCGCAACCAGGCCGTGGTGCCGGTGACCCCGGAGGCCCGCGGCGCCCGGTTGCTCTCCCGGCTGAGCCCGGGGGCGCTGCGCTCCGTCGCCCGCCTGAAGCCGCCGCTGTGACCGGGGCGGGGGCGGGGTGCGGGACGTCGGCGGCCGGGGGCGGGGAGACCGCCGAGTACCGCATCGAGGACCTGGCCCACGCCAGTGGGGCCACCGTGCGTACGATCCGCGCCTACCAGGACCGGGGGCTCCTGCCGACCCCCGAGCGGCGCGGACGGGCCAATGTGTACCGAGAGGCCCATCTGACCCGGTTGCGGCAGATCGCGGACCTGCTCGACCGGGGCTACACCCTGGCCAGCATCAAGGAGTTGCTGGAGGCGTGGGACGCGGGGCGGGGGCTCGGCGGGGTGCTCGGTCTGGTCGCGGAGGTGCACGGTCCGTGGACGGACGAGGAGGCCGGCCGGATCAGCCGCTCCGAGCTGGAGACGAAGTTCGGCGGCCGGCGGAACGAGGGGGCCATCGAGGAGGCGGTGGAGCTCGGGGTTCTGGAACGCGTGCCGGGAAACGACGACGAGTTTCTCGTGCCGAGTCCACAAGAGCTCGCTGTTGCAGTCGAGTTGCACGCGGCAGGCGTTCCACTCCTCGCTATTTCCGGTCACCTCAGGGAACTTCGCGGCCAGGTCGAGCACATAGCTTCCCGGCTCCTGGAGTTCACCACCGAGCACGTCTTCGCTCGCTATCTGGGGCCCCGCCCGCCCACGGACTCCGACGCGGCCGAGGCAGCCTCCCTGGTCCGGCGGCTGCGCCCTCTCGCGCAGCAGACGGTCGAGGCCGAACTGGCGCGCGCCATGCGGACGTTCGCACCCCGGTACCTGCACCATCACCTGCACCCGCGGGGCGATGTGCTGGACGGCGACGCTCCACGTCCCGTGCTGTTGCCGCTGCGTACAACACAGGCGGTAGAGCGTCTGGTTGGCCGAGAGCACATCGCCACGTTCGTCGCGGCGGCGACCGAACGCGAACTACAGGCACGCACTTTGGACGACCTCGCAGCAAATCATGCGAGAGGGGGCAAAATTGATGAAATGCCCTAAAGCAGAGGGCGCTTGTCCACAGATCCATCAAATAGCCTGTGGATAAACCGAGTTGGCTGTGGATCAAACCTGACGGCGGGAAACAGCCGAAGAATCGCAGAAGAACGATGGGCTGACCATACGAAGAAGCGATAGACGATGGCAGGGCGACGACGCGGCGAAATCGCGTGATGGAGAGGCGGAGAGCGGGCGCTCCGCAGAGCAGGTCGGCCGCACGAGCGTCCGGACGGCGACGAGGACGACGAGGGCGGGGGCGGGGCTTCGGTGGGAAATGCGGATGCACCGACCGGCTTGCTCCCGGCACGCTGACGTCATGGACGAACGTCGCACCGTCAAGGTGTCCAAATACCTCTCGAAACATCTGCGGCACCAGCCCGAACGCATCGGCCTCACCCTCGACCGGAACGGCTGGGTGGCGGTGGACGAGTTGCTCGCCGCCGCTGCCCGGAACGGCTTCGCGCTCTCCCGCGCCGAACTCGACCACGCCGTCGCCGTCAACGACAAGCGGCGCTTCGCCGTCGAGAAGGGCGTCGACGGTGATCGCATCCGCGCCAACCAAGGCCACACCATCGCCGTCGAGCTGGATCTGCCGCCCGTCGAGCCGCCCGCGTACCTCTACCACGGCACGGTCGCCCCGGCACTGGAGGCGATCCGGGCCGAGGGGCTGCGTCCCATGGCCCGCCACCACGTCCACCTGTCGTCCGACCGGGAGACGGCCATCCGGGTCGGCGCGCGCCGTGGTCGTCCCCTCGTCCTCGCCGTGGACGCGGCCGCGATGCACCGCGCCGGCCACGTCTTCCGGGTCAGCGCCAACGGGGTCTGGCTCGCCGACGCCGTACCGCCGGAGTTCCTGCGCCTGCGCGACTGAGCGGGCGCGCCACCGCCGGAGTTCCTGCGCGACCGGGCGGGCGCGTCACGCGTCCTGCGGCTGCGCGGCCCGGGTCTCCGCACGGCTGAGCGACCGCGGCCTGTGAGGAGACCTCTCCGGCCGATCCCGGACGCCTTCGCCCGGACGCGCGGGCAGATGCCTACGCCAGCTGTACCGGCGCTTCGGTCGCGATGCGTTCGAAGACCTTCTCGTCGACGTCGAAGACCGATTCCGGGATCGGGGCGTGGATGACGATCTCGGTGAAGCCCAGCTCCGCATGGCGTCCCGCGAAGTCCACGAAGGCGTCCACCGACTCCAGCGGGGCGGTCCGGTCGGGGGTGAAGCCGGTCAGCAGGATCCGGTCGGGCTCGGCGGCGTCCCGGCCGATCTCCGCGCAGGCCGCCGTGAACTTCTCGTTCTGCGCCCGCAGCGCGGCCCGTGACTCCTCCGGGGTGCCGTTCTCGTACAGCTTCGGGTCACCGGTGGTGACCCACGCCTGACCGTGGCGGGCCGCGAGCTTCAGACCGCGTGGCCCGGTCGCCGCCACCGCGAAGGGCAGCCGGGGCCGCTGGACGCATCCGGGGATGTTGCGGGCCTCCTCCGCGGTGTAGAAGGCCCCACGCTCGGTCACCGCGTCCTCGGTGAGCAGCCGGTCCAGAAGCGGTACGAACTCGGCGAACCGGTCGGCGCGCTCGCGCGGGGTCCAGGCGTCCTGGCCCAGGGCGGTGGCGTCGAAGCCGCTGCCGCCCGCGCCGATGCCGAGGGTGATCCGGCCGCCCGAGACGTCGTCCAGCGAGATGAGCTCCTTGGCCAGAGTGACCGGGTGGCGGAAGTTCGGCGAGGTCACGAGGGTGCCCAGCCGCAGCCGTTCGGTCGCCGTAGCCGCGGCGGTCAGCGTGGGGAGCGCCCCGAACCACGGACCGTCCCGGAAGGTCCGCCAGGAGAGGTGGTCGTAGGTGTAGGCGGTATGGAAACCCAGCTCCTCCGCCCGCCGCCACCGGTCGCGGCCTCCCTCATGCCAGCGGTGGACGGGCAGAATCACGGTGCTCAAGCGGGGACTCATGCCCCTGAGCCTACGGCCGCGCACAGCTCTTGCGACCATCGGAGGGCTTTGGCATATGCCAGAAACATTTTCGCTGGTCAGCGGCTTATTCACTCAGATGTGCGCACCTCCGCACGCACGTGCACCCCCGTGGGCGAGAATGGGCCGGTGACCTCAGTGACCGAGACGCCTCTTCCCGCCGTGACCCGGCTGATCGCCACCGACCTCGACGGCACCCTGCTGCGCGACGACAAGACGCTGTCCGCCCGCACGGTCGCGGCTCTCGCCGCGGCCGAGGAGGCCGGCATCGAGGTCTTCTTCGTGACCGGCAGGCCGGCCCGCTGGATGGACGTCGTACGGGCCCACGTCCAGAGCCACGGCACGGCGATCTGCGCCAACGGAGCCGTGGTCACCGATCTGCGGACGGACGGCGAGCTGATCTCCGTACGGCCGCTGGAGCGCGAAGCCGCCCTGCACGTCGTGCGCACCCTGCGCGAGGCGGCCCCCGGCACCTCCTTCGCCGTCGAGCTGACCACCGGCATCAACTACGAACCGTCCTACCCGCCCTTCCACCTGGATCCGGGCGCCGCGGTGGCGGTCGCCGAGAAGCTGCTGCACGAGGACGCGCCGGGGGCCGGAGCACCGGTCGTCAAACTGCTGGCCCACCACACGGAGCTGGCGCCCGACGCCTTCCTCGCGCTGGCCCGTACGACGGCCGGAGACCGGGCCGCCTTCACCCGCTCCAGTCCCTCCGCGCTCCTGGAGGTCAGCGGTCCCGGCGTCTCCAAGGCCACCACCCTCGCCGCCTGCTGTGCGGAGCGCGGCATCGCACCGTCCGAGGTGGTCGCCTTCGGCGACATGCCCAACGACGTCGAGATGCTCAGCTGGGCCGGCGCCTCCTTCGCCATGGGCAACGCCCACCCGGCCGCGGTGGCCGCCGCCACGGGCCGGACCGCGAGCAACGAGGAGGACGGGGTGGCGGCCGTCATCGAGCGGATCCTCGCCGCCCGCACAGTCAACCGCTGAAACCTTTCGGCAGGGTCGCGGCAGGCACTGCTGCGACCCTGCCGAAGACCTGCGGCCCGCCTGTGCAGACCTGCCGCCAGCCACAGGCCCTCCCCCATAGCGGCGCTTCCCCACCGCTCCCTCACAGAGGCGCCTCCCACACCACCGTCGTACCGCCGCCGCCCTCCCCGAGGCCCGGCTCGATCCGGCTCGACCCGCCCAGGGACTCGGCGCGGCGGGCCAGATTGCGCAGTCCGCTGCGGCGGCCGTCCTCCGGGATTCCCACGCCGTCGTCGGCCACCGAGAGTCGCACCGCCCCCCTCCCGTCCGGCAGGGTCACCGTCGCGTCGACGACCACATCGATCAGCGACGCCCCCGCGTGCCGGAACGCGTTGGACAGGGCCTCGCGCAACGCGGCGACCAGGTTCTTGCCGGTCAGCTCGCCGACGAGCGCGTCCACCGGGCCCAGGAAGCGGTGCGAGGGCTTGAAGCCGAGCGGGACGGCGGCCATGTTGATCTCCCGCAGCACGCGGGTACGGAGCCCGGACGGGGCCTCGGCCGGTTCCTGCTGAAGCGCGAAGATGGCCGTGCGGATCTCCTGGATCGTCACGTCCAACTCGTCCACCGCCCGGCCGACACCGGTCCGCACCTCCGGCACGACCGCTCTGCGCTGGGCGCTCTCCAGCATCATCCCGGTGGCGAACAGCCGCTGGATGACCAGGTCGTGGAGGTCGCGGGCGATCCGGTCGCGGTCCTCGTACACCGCCAGCCGCTCCCGGTCCCGCTGCGCCTCGGCCATCATCAGCGCGAGCGCCGCCTGGGAGGCGAACTGGGTGGCGAGCGTCCGTTCGGACTCCGTGAACGGCCGCGCGCCGCGGGACCGGGGGGTGGCCAGGGCACCGAGCACCCGGCCACCGCTGTGGAGCGGCAGCATCATGCTCGGGCCGAACCGGCCCGCCAGCCTGGTCACCATCCGGCTGTCGGTGGCCGAGTCGTCGATGAAGACCGCCTCGCCCGCGAGCAGCTTCGCCACCACCGCGCTCCGGGGAGGGACGATCACCCCGAGCGAGGACGAGGGGTCGTCGGACGAGACGGCGACGATCTCCAGCCCGCCCTCCTCGGCCGGCAGGAGCACGATCCCGGCGGCGGAGTCGGCGAGCCGCCGGGCCTGTTCGGCGACCACGGACAGCGCCTCGTCCGCGTCCCCGCCCGACAGGAGCGCGGTGGTGACCGCGACCGAACCGTCGATCCAGTACTCCCGCTGCCGCGCCGCCTCGTACAACCGGGCGTTGCCGATGGCGATCCCCGCCTGTGTGGCGAGCACCCGGACCATGTGGAGGTCGTAGTCGGTGAACTCCGCGCCGTTCTGCTTCTCGGTGAGGTAGAGGTTGCCGAAGATCTCCCCCTGGACCTGGATGGGCACCCCCAGGAAGGTCCGCATCCGAGGGTGTCCCGCCGGGAAGCCCGCGGACCGGGGGTCGGTGGTCAGGTCTGCCAGGTGGACCGGGCCGGGGTCGTGGACCAGCGCGCCGAGCAGCCCCCGATGCCCGTCGGGGCGCCGACCGATCTCCTCGGCCACCTCCTGCGGAACGCCGTACGTGACGAAGTCCGACAGCCCCTCGCCCGATTCGTCGATGACACCGATCGCGGCGTACTCGGCGTGGGCGAGTTCGGCGGCCGTCTCGCAGATCCGGTCCAGGGTGGAGTGCAGTTCGAGACCCGAACCGACCGACCGCATCGCCTCCAGCAGCTGGGGCACCCGGGCGGTCAGCTCCGTGGACAGACCTTGGAGACTGCGAGCGGCCCGCGTGGCGGCGTCGAGGGAGTCCTTCGGGTCGGGCTCTGCCATGGACCGAGCGTAGTTAGTGCCGGTAGGGGACGAAAGTCGAGAATGCCAGTGATGTCTGGGGCGGCCGCTGACCGCCGCCTCCGCCCCGCGCGGACGACGGATCACACCCCCGCCGCGACCGTCTCCCTCTCGCGTTCCAGCATGCGGCGCAGCGGCCCGTCCTCGGCCGCGAGCTCGGCGTACGGCCCGCGCTGCACGACCCGCCCCTCGTTCAGCACGAGCACCTCGTCGACCGTCTCCAGCCCGGTCAGCCGGTGCGTGATCAGGACCGTCGCACAGCCCGGGGTCGCGTCCAGCAGATCGGCGGTGAGGGCGTCCGCGGTCGGCAGGTCGAGGTGTTCGGCCGGCTCGTCCAGGACGAGTACGGGAAAGTCGGCGAGCAGCGCACGGGCGAGGGCGAGGCGTTGGCGCTGACCGCCGGAGATCCGCGCCCCGTGCTCGCCCACCGGGGTGTCGAGACCGTGCGGAAGGGCCAGTACCCAGTCCAGGAGTCGGGCGCGGGAGAGCGCGTCGCGCAGTTCGGGGTCGGTGGCTCCGGGGCGGGCGAGGAGCAGGTTCTCGCGGATCGTGCTGTCGAAGACGTGCGCGTCCTGGGCGCAGAGCCCGACCGAGCGCCGGACGGTGTCCGAGTCCAGCGCCGACGCATCGACCCCGCCGTGCCGGTACGTCCCCGACGAGGCGTCCAGAAAGCGCAGGAGCACCTGGGCGAGCGTCGTCTTGCCCGATCCGGAGGGTCCCACGACCGCGATGCGCCGTCCGGGCGTCAGCGTCAGGTCGAGCGAGGTCAGCGCGTCGTGCCCGGCCCCCGGATAGCGGGCGCTCAGCGCCCGTACCTCCAGCGGGAACGGGGAGGGCGGCTCCTTCGCGGGGGTCTCGGGCTCGTGTACGGGCACCGGAGCGTCCAGCACCTCGAAGACCCGCTCCGCGCTCCGGGCGACGCGTTGGCGGTACTGCACGGCGAGCGGCAGCCCGGCCACGGCTTCGAAGGCGGCGAGCGGGGTCAGCACCACCACGGCGAGCGCGACCCCGGAGAGCCGGCCGTCGTTCACGGCGGGAACGGCGACGAGGGCGGCCGCCACCACGGTGAACCCGCAGACCAGGGCGGACAGTCCGCCACCGAGCGCGGTCGCGGCGGCGGCGCGCGAGGCGATGCCGGTGAGCAGGGTGTCGGCCGTGCGCAGCTGTGCGCGCCGCTCCGGCAGCGCGCCGGCGACGGTCAGCTCCGCGGTGCCGCCGAGGAGATCGGTGACGCGGGTGGTCAGGGCGGCGCGGGCCGGTGCGAGCCGTCGCTCCGTGCGGCGGGCGCAGGCGCCGCTGACGAGTGGGACGCCGGCCCCGGCGAGCAGGAGTCCGACCGCGAGGATCACACCGGCCTCCGGGAGCAGCCAGCCGGTGAACCCGGCGGCCGCGGTCCCCACCACGGCGGCGGTTCCGGCGGGCAGGAGCCAGCGCAGCCAGTAGTCCTGGAGCGCGTCCACGTCGGCGACGAGCCGGGTCAGGAGATCGCCGCGGCGTGTGGTGCGCAGACCGGCGGGGGCGATGCGTTCGAGCCCCCGGTAGACGGATACGCGCAGGTCGGCGAGGAGCTTCAGGACCGCGTCGTGCGAGACGAGCCGCTCGGCGTAGCGGAAGACCGCCCGCCCGATACCGAAGGCGCGGGTCGCGGTGACCGCCATCATCAAGTACATGACCGGCGGTTCCTCCGAGGCGCGGGAGATCAGCCAGCCGGAGACGGCCATCAGCCCCACGGCCGATCCGACCGCCAGGCTGCCCAGCAGCAGCGCCAGGGCCAGTTGGCCTCGCTGCGCCCCGGCGGACCTCCGGACGCGGGCGAGCACCCGTCCCGAGCGGGCCCCGGCCCCCCTCGGACCGCTGTCGGCCCTGCGCAGTTCCTCCGTCCGGCGGGTATCGAGAAGTTCGCCCCCTGCGAGCGGCTGCGGTACGGCCGGTCCGGTGGCATGGCCCACCGTCACGGTCCGGGGGACGGTGTCGCCGCCCGCCTCCAGCGTCACCACACGGTCGGCGACCGCCAGCAGGGCCGGGCGGTGGACGACCAGCAGGACGGTCCGCCCGGCGGCCAGCCTCCGTACCGCGTCGACGATGCCCGCCTCGCTCTCGCCGTCCAGGCTCGCGGTCGGCTCGTCCAGCAGGAGGACCGGCCGGTCGGCGAGGAAGGCGCGGGCGAGCGCGAGGCGCTGGCGCTGGCCCGCGGAGAGCCCTGCGCCGTCCTCGCCGAGCGCGGTGAGCATCCCGTCGGGCAACGCGTCGACGAAGTCGTACGCGCCCGCGTCCCGCAGCGCCGCGAGGACCGCCTCGTCGTCGGCTCCGGGCCGGGCGAGCCGGACGTTCTCGGCGATGGTGCCTGCGAAGAGGTGGGGGCGCTGGGGGACCCAGGCGATACGGCTCCGCCAGCGTTCGAGGTCCAGCTCCGCGAGGTCCCGGCCGCCCACCCGGACGCGGCCCTCGTCGGGTACGGCGAATCCGAGGACCACGTTCAGCAGGGTGGACTTGCCGACGCCGCTCGGGCCGACCAGGGCGACGGTCTCCCCCGGCTCCACGGTGAGTGAAGCGGCGTTCAGCGACGGTTCGGCGCGGCCTTCGTGGCGTACGGTCACGCCCGCCAGCTCCAGCCGCAGCGGGTCCGGGACGTCCTCGCCGCCCGGGGTCCGGGGTTCGGTCTCCAGGACCGTGAAGATCTCCTCGGCGGCCGAGAGCCCTTCGGCCGCCGCGTGATACTGCGCTCCGACCTGGCGGATCGGCAGATACGCCTCCGGGGCCAGGATCAGGACGACCAGACCGGTGTAGAGGTCGAGTTCGCCGTGGACGAGCCGCATGCCGATCGTCACGGCGACCAGGGCCACCGACAGGGTGGCCAGCAGTTCCAGGGCGAACGAGGAGAGGAAGGCGATCCGCAGGGTGCGCAGGGTGGCCCGGCGGTAGTCGGAGGTGATCGTGCGGATCGAGGCGGCCTGGGCCTTGGCCCGCCCGAACACCTTGAGGGTCGGCAGACCGGCGACCACGTCCAGGAAGTGCCCGGAGAGCTGGGACAGCAGCTGCCACTGGCGGTCCATCCGGGACTGGGTGGCCCAGCCGATCAGGATCATGAAGAGGGGGATGAGCGGCAGGGTGACCACGATGATCGCCGCCGAGACCCAGTCCTCGGTGACGATCCGCGCGAGCACCGCGAGGGGCACGACGACCGCGAGGCCGAGCTGCGGGAGGTAGCGCGCGAAGTAGTCGTCGAGCGCGTCGATCCCGCGGGTCGCCAGGGCGACCAGCGAACCGGTGCGCCGGCCGCTCAGCCAGTCGGGGCCCAGCCGCGTGGCCCGCTCCATGAGCCGACCACGCAGTTCGGACTTGACGGCCGCGCTGGCGCGATGGGCCGCCAGCTCGGTGAGCCAGGCGACCAGGGCCCGGCCGGCCGCGACCGCGGCGAGCAGCAGCAGAGGGGTGCGCAGCTCGGTGACCGTGAGCCCGTCCTGGAAACCACCCACCACGATCTCGGCGATGAGCATGGCCTGGCCGATCACCAGCAGCGCGCCGACCAGACCGAGGGCGACCACGGCCGCCAGGAAGAGACGGGTGGCCCGTGCATGGTGGAGGAGACGCGGATCGATCGGTTTCACGTGAAACATCCCCCCGGCGGGGTCGGTGAGTTCTGCGGGATCGGCGTCCGCCGCGGGCCTCTCGGAGGTCTCGGGCCCGCGGCGGTTCGCCGGACTCAGTGCGCGTCGGCGATGTGCTGGGTGCCGATGCGCTTACGGAAGACCCAGTAGGTCCAGCTCTGGTAGAGCAGCACGACCGGGGTGGCGATGCCCGCGCACCAGGTCATGATCGTGAGCGTGTACGGACTGGACGAGGCGTTGGTGACCGTGAGGTTCCAGGCGTCGTTCAGCGAGGACGGCATGACGTTCGGGAACAGCGTCAGGAAGAGCATCGCGACCGCCGCCGCGATCGTCACGCCCGAGAAGGCGAACGACCAGCCCTCACGCCCCTTGGCGATGGCCGCAATCGCTGCCAGCAGCGCCACCACCGCCACGATCAGGGCCCCCAGACTCCAGGCGTCCCCGTTGTCGGCCTGGGTCCAGAGCAGGAAACCCAGCGCGAACACCGCGACGACCGGACCCAGTTTGAGCGCCAGGGAACGGGCCCGGACCCGGATGTCGCCCGCCGTCTTCAGCCCCGCGAACACCGCTCCGTGGAAGGTGAAGAGGGTCAGCGTGACCAGGCCGCCGAGGATGGCGTACGGGTTGAAGAGATCCCAGAAGTTGCCGACGTACTCCATGTCCCCGTCGATCTTCACGCCCCGCACGATGTTCCCGAACACGACGCCCCACAGCACCGCGAGGATCAGGGAGGTCCAGAAGATCGCGGCCTCCCAGTTCGTCTGCCACCGCTCCCCGGTCCGTTTGGCGCGGTACTCGAAGGCGACGCCGCGCAGGATCAGGCAGAACAGGATGATCAGCAACGGCAGGTAGAAGCCGGAGAACAGCGTGGCGTACCACTCGGGGAAGGCGGCGAAGGTCGCACCGCCCGCGGAGATCAGCCAGACCTCGTTGCCGTCCCAGACGGGTCCGATCGTGTTGATCAGGACCCGGCGCTCCTTGCGGTCACGGGCCAGCAGTCTGGTGAGGATCCCGATGCCGAAGTCGAATCCCTCCAGGAAGAAGTAGCCGATCCAGAGGACGGCGATGAGCACGAACCAGACGTCGTGGAGTTCCATCTCTCAGCTCCTGTGCTCAGTACGAGAAGGCCATCGGCCGGTCGGCGTCTTCGTCGTGCCCGCCGATCTTCTTGGGCGGATTGAGGTCGTCCTCGGTGAGTTCCGGAGGACCGGCCTTGACGTACTTCACGAGAAGCTTCACCTCGACCACGGCGAGCGCCGCGTAGAGCAGGGTGAAGACGATCATCGAGGTGAGTACCTCGCCCTGCGAGACGCCGGGGGAGACCCCGGACCTGGTCTCCAGCACCCCGTAGACCACCCACGGCTGGCGGCCCATCTCGGTGAAGATCCACCCCCAGGAGTTGGCGATCAGGGGGAAGAGCAGCGTCCAGAGCGCGGCGACCCAGTAGAGCTTGGTGAGCCTCGGGCTCAGCGCCTTGTTCCGGAAGAGGACCAGATGCGGCACCTCGTCCTCACCGGTCCGCAGCGCCGGTGGCAGTAGGAACTTCTTCCGGGTCAGCCAGAGCCCCAGCAGCCCGAGGCCGAAGGAGAACATGCCGAAGCCGATCATCCACCGGAAGCTCCAGAACGCGACCGGGATGTTGGGGCGGTAGTCGCCGGGCCCGTACTTCTGCTGCGACTCCTTGTTCACGTCGTTGATGCCGGGGACGTAGGAATCGAAGTCGTTGTTGGCGAGGAAGGACAGTATCCCGGGGAGAGAGATCTCCACGGAGTTGTGGCCCTTACTGACGTCCCCGTACGCGAAGATCGAGAACGGCGCCCGCTCCTGACCGTCCCACAGGGCCTCGGCGGCAGCCATTTTCATCGGCTGCTGCTTGAACATGACCTTGGCCAGGCGGTCGCCGCTGACGGCGGTGAGCAGGCCGGCGATCACCACGGTGATCAGACCCAGCCGCAGCGAGGTCCGCATCACCGGAATGTGCTTCTTGCGCGCCAGGTGGAACGCGGCGATGCCGACCATGAAGGCCCCGCCGACCAGGAACGCCGCAGTGATGGTGTGGAAGAACTGGGTGACTGCGGTGTCCTGGGTGAGTACCCGCCAGAAGTCGGTGAGTTCGGCGCGGCCGCGCTCCTCGTTGATCCGGTAGCCGACCGGATGCTGCATCCAGGAGTTGGCCGCCAGGATGAAGTAGGCGGAGAGGATCGTGCCGATCGAGACCACCCAGATACAGGCGAGGTGGATCTTCTTCGGGAGCTTGTCCCAGCCGAAGATCCACAGGCCGATGAAGGTGGACTCGAAGAAGAAGGCGATCAGCGCCTCGAAGGCGAGGGGTGCGCCGAAGATGTCGCCGACGAAGCGCGAGTAGTCGGACCAGTTCATGCCGAACTGGAACTCCTGGACGATGCCGGTGACGACACCCATGGCGATGTTGATCAGGAACAGTTTGCCCCAGAACTTGGTGGCCCTGAGGTACTTCTCGTTGTCCGTCCGTACCCAGGCGGTCTGCAGGCCGGCGGTGAGCGCGGCGAGTGAGATCGTCAGCGGGACGAAGAGGAAGTGGTAGACGGTGGTGATGCCGAACTGCCATCGCGCCAGGGTTTCCGGCGCCAGAGCGAGGTCCACGTCGTCAGTCTCCTTACATCGCCGTGGTCATACCGGCACTATGCCCCTTCGATCCCCCCGATTACGGGAGGAAGCGGGGCACGCTTGTGAACGCGTTCACATTCACAAGCAATTATGGCGCACACACATGCGGAGCCTTCGCCGGGGGTACCCCTTCTCCGCCCACCCCCACCGCCGGCTCCCGCCCACCGCCTGCGCCGGAACCGCGCCCGCCCCACCCCCTCCTCACCTCCCGCTCCCAGGTGTCCGAGCCGCCCCACGCGAAGGGCCCCGGTCCTCGTCGATCGAGGTCCGGGGCCCTTGCGGAGGCCGCTCCAGCGAGCGGCAGCAGGGAGCGGAGGGCTACAGTTCCGCGCGGAACGCCTCCGCCGCCTTGAGGAAGAGGTCGTTTCCCTCGCTCTCGCCGATCGTGACCCGGACGCCCTCACCGGCGAAGGGCCGCACGACCACCCCGGCCCGCTCGCAGGCCCCGGCGAAGTCGAGGGTCCGCTCCCCCAGCCGCAGCCAGACGAAGTTCGCGTGGGACTCCGGCGCCGCCCAGCCCTGGCGCTCCAGCTCGGCGCTCACCCGGACGCGCTCGGCGACCAGCGAGCCGACCCGGCCCAGCAGCTCGTCCTCGGCGCGGAGCGAGGCCACCGCCGCGTCCTGGGCGAGCTGGCTCACGCCGAAGGGGACGGCCGTCTTGCGCAGCGCCGCCGCCACCGGCTCGTGGGCCACCGCGAACCCGACCCGCAGCCCCGCCAGGCCGTACGCCTTGGAGAAGGTCCGCAGCACCGCCACATTGGGGCGATCCCGGTAGATCTCGATGCCGTCCGGCACCTCCGGGTCCCGGATGAACTCCTTGTACGCCTCGTCGAGCACCACCAGCACGTCGCTCGGCACCCGGTCGAGGAACCGTTCCAGCTCGGCCCGGCGCACCACCGTGCCGGTGGGGTTGTTGGGGTTGCAGACGAAGATCAGCCGGGTCCGGTCGGTGATCGCCTCCGCCATCGCGTCGAGGTCGTGCACCTCTCCGTCGGTCAGCGGAACCTTCACCGAGGTCGCACCGCTGACCTGGGTGATGATCGGGTACGCCTCGAAGGACCGCCAGGCGTAGATGACCTCGTCGCCGGGGCCGGAGGTGGCCTGCAACAGCTGCTGGGCGACGCCCACCGAGCCGGTACCGGTGGCGAGATGCGAAAGAGGCACACCGAAACGGTCGGCCAGCTCGTTCATCAGGCCGGTGCACGCCATGTCCGGGTAGCGGTTGAAGTTCCCCGCGGCGGCGAGCGCGGAATCCAGGACACCCGGCAACGGCGGGTAGGGATTCTCGTTGGAGGACAGCTTGTACGCGACCGGGCCGCCGGCCGCCGCCGGCTTCCCCGGCACATAGGCGGGAACGCCGTCCAGCTCGGCGCGCAGCTTGGGGCTCGTCTCGCTCACCGCAGGTCCTCCTCGACCGTCCGTTCACAGCAATACTGCACACCCTATGAGGATTGGGCCCCGGTGCGAATGGGACGAGCGGGAAATCGACGGCAGCGCCCGGGAAGGGGCCCCGCACGGGACCACCAGGGGTTTCACCGGAGGGGGCGCTCACCTCCGTATCGCGCGCCCGTGGCTCGCGCCGTGGCGCGCGTCCCCCGAAGTGGTGAGTTGAGACCTCTTCGAGACATCGAACATACAGCAGGCCATCTGGCCCCAGGACCTGAAACCCGCATGCGGGTTCATCCAACTGCCTTGCTTTACAAGGGAACTGATGGGGCGTCGCCTTGCAGAAACGTGCCTGTCAACGTGCGCATATGCGACCGGACCGACCCCCCTCCGGAGCCCTACTATCGGCTCGCCATGACAGCAGCAGGGAAGCACCAGGTGAGCCGGACGGAGACCCCCCGGCGCAGCGGCCGGCCAGGACGGGCGGGGATCCGCGACGTGGCCGCCGCGGCCGGAGTCTCGATCACGACCGTCTCCGACGCGCTCAACGGCAAGGGCAGGCTCCCGGACGCCACCCGCCGCCATGTCCGCGAGGTCGCCGAGCGCCTGGGCTACCGCCCGTCCGCCGCGGCCCGAACCCTCCGTACGGGCAAGTCGGGGCTCATCGGCCTGACCGTGACCACGTACGGGAATGAACCTTTCACCTTCACCGAATTCGCGTACTTCGCGGAGATGGCGAGAGCCGCGACCTCCGCGGCGCTCGCCCGCGGCTACGCCCTCGTCATCCTCCCCGCCACCTCCCGGCACGACGTCTGGTCGAACGTCGCGCTCGACGGGACCGTCGTCATCGACCCGTCCGACCAGGACCCGGTCGTCACCGAACTCGTCCGCCAGGGACTGCCCGTCGTCTCGGACGGCCGCCCCGCCGGCACGCTCCCCGTCACCGCCTGGGTCGACAACGACCACCGGGCCGCCGTCCTCGACCTCCTCGACCACCTCGCCGCCGCCGGGGCCCGCCGCATCGGCCTGCTGACCGGCAACACCACCGACACCTACACCCGGCTGTCCACCGCCGCCTACCTCCACTGGTGTGAGCGGGTCGGTCAGGACCCCGTCTACGAGTCCTACCCGGCCCACGACCCGTGCGCGGGCGCGGTGGCCGCCGACCGGCTGCTCGCCCGCCCGGACCGCCCCGACGCGGTCTACGGACTCTTCGACCCCAACGGCACCGACCTCCTCGCGGCGGCCCGCCGCTACGGGCTGCGCGTCCCCGAGGACCTCCTGCTGGTCTGCTGCAGCGAGTCCACCGTGTACGCGGCCACCGAGCCGCCCATCACGACGCTCTCTCTGAAGCCCCGCCGCATCGGCACGGCGGTCGTCCAGCTCCTCATCGACGCCATCGAAGGGGTCGAGCACGACGGCCCGGTGGAGCAGGTCATACCGACGGAGCTCATCGTCCGGACCTCGTCCCAACGGCGTCCACCGCGCACCACGGTCAGCGCGCCGCGCTCTCCCAGCAGGGATTGATCGTCACTTTTCGGACCAATCGACCGGTGATCCGTGCGTGCGCCCGGATTCACCACCCCTGGTGCGTCACACAGATCGATCCGCATTCCTATGATGGGCGCACGACACCGCGGACCACCTCTACCAGGCAGGGCCCGTCAGGTGTACGGCGGCGCGACGGTGGTGGAGGGGTCGATGACTCAGGGGGCCGGTCAGGAACCCGTGGTGCGGACGGCGACGTTGCGTGACTTCCGAGTTCCGCCGTACGCGCAGACACCCGTACCACCGCAGGCACAGGCGGCACCGCCTTCCCCGGTGCCGCCGCGCGCGCCGGAGCCGGACACTCCCGTTCCGCCGCACACGCCCGCACCGCCTCCACCGACGCACCCCGGCAACGCCGTGATGGGCGACGAGCAGCCGGACGGGTACACGCCGACCGAACGGGACCTCCCGGTCATCCGGCGCGGCGACACGGTCCAGGTCCCCACGGTCCCCGAGCCGACCCCCGGCCCCGCCCCCGACGACAGTCGCGGTCCGCTCTACGTCGTCGGGGACGTCCATGGCTACCTGGACGAGTTGCTGGCCGCCCTCGGCGAGCAGGGCCTCATCGACGCCGAGGGGAAGTGGGCCGCGGGCAACGCCCGGCTGTGGTTCCTCGGCGACTTCACCGACCGCGGCCCGGACGGCATCGGGGTCATCGACCTCGTCATGAGGCTCTCCGCCGAGGCCGCGGCGGCCGGCGGCTACTGCAAGGCCCTGATGGGCAACCACGAACTGCTGCTGATCGGCGCCAAGCGGTTCGCCGACACCCCGGTCAACTCAGGGGCGGGCACCGCCACCTTCCAGGCCGCCTGGCTGCTCAACGGCGGCCAGAAGGCCGATATGGAGCGCCTCCAGGACGTCCACCTCCAGTGGATGTCCCGGCTCGACGCCGTCGTCGAGCAGGACGGCCACCTGCTGCTGCACTCCGACACGACGGCCTACCTCGACTACGGCTCCACCATCGAGGACGTCAACGACACGATCACGGCCATTCTCACGCGCAACGACGCCGACGAGTGCTGGGACCTGTTCCGCAAGCTCACCAAGCGGTTCGCCTTCCGTGACGAGGGCGGCTCCCAGGCCGTGCGCGAGCTGCTCTCGACGTACGGCGGACAGCGCGTCGTCCATGGTCACAGCCCCATTCCGTACCTCCTGGGCGAGGTCGGCACGGAGGACGGCGAGGAGGGCTCGGGACCCGTGATCACCGGCCCCCACGTGTACGCGGACGGTCTCGCCATCGCCATGGACGGCGGAGTGACCATGGCCGGAAAGCTGCTGGTGGTTCAGCTCCCGCTGCATGACTGACCGTCGGCGGGGAAGACGCTTCAGGTTCCGCCCGCGCCGTCCCCGCCGATCACCGGGCCCGTCATCGGACCCAATTCCGGAAACCCTCTGTCACCCCTTGCCGTGAGCGCTCTACCATCGGCCTATCAGTGGCAGGCTCTCCTCCGTTTCCGCCCGATCGCCCGGTCCACGCGGGCTTCCGGGCACCGACGGAGCATCGGGGGATGCAGATGACAAGCGCTCCGCACCTGCTGGCCGAGGACGGACCCGAGTACGAGCGGATCCTGGGCGACGCACTGCGCCACGCTCACGAACGCCCGGACCTCGAGGGCGTCGGTGACCGGCTCAACACCGAACAGCTCCGCACCATGGCACTCGGCGCCACGGCACCGATCACCGCGGCCGCGGCCACCGAGTACGAGCATTACGTCAAGGCACGCGGCGAGCTGCGCCGGGCGGCGGGCGCCGAGGAGGCATCGCCCCTGGACGGGCCCGGGAGCACGGCTGCCGGAGCCGGCGCGGGCATAGGCGCGGTCGTCACGGTCCTGACCCCGCTGCTGGCCGGGGCCGCGGCCCTCATCTTCCTGCTCGTCGGCTATCTGCTGAGGGCGCTCAGCCCCTCGCTACCGTTCGGCCGGTCCCTGGTCACGGCCGGGTGGTTCTTCGCCTGCGTCGCCGCCGCCGCGATCCTGGTCGCCGCCGTCGGACTGCTCGTCACCGCGCTCCGCAACGGCGCGACGTCCCTGGACGCCGAGGACGAGGAGGACCTTCCGGAAGAGGTCGCGCGGGCCAGGGAGGCATGGCGCCACGCCCTGCTGGAGCGCGGCATCCTCCCGTTCCTCCGGGACGCCCTGGCCGACCCCACGGCGGGCCCCGCCTCGCGTGTCCCGCACCGTTCGCCCGACCGCATCCCGAAGATCGGGTACAGCAGGCCGGACTTCTCCGGCCCGGAGGACGGCCCGGCGGCCGGCCCCCGGCCGACCTTCACCAGCCCCGACTTCACGAGCCCGGACTTCGGCGGCCCCGAACACCAGCCGGACTGAGATCCGCGGGACCGGCCCTCCGGTTCAGCCGCGGCTCGGGGGCCCGGACACACCTCGGGCCGGGGCGGCAAGTGCCGCGCCCGGCCCGAGGGATGCTCCGGACGGACCGGAGCGGTGGATCAGACGGCCTGCGGAGCCAGCTTCGGGTTGGCGCCGTACTCGTTCGCCTCGTGCTTGCCCTCCGAGGCGAGGAAGACGAGCAGGATGATGCCGCCGACCAGCGGAACGAACGAGATCAGGAACCACCAGCCCGAGCGGCCGGTGTCGTGCAGACGCCGCACCATCACCGCGAGCGACGGGATGAACGTCGCCGCCAGGTAGATCATGTACGGGATGGTCGTCTCTATCGCGAAACCGACAGCCAGCAGGGCGGCCGCCACGACCACGTGGATCAAGGTGAACATCCAGTACTCCTTGCGGCGCGCACGTCCGCTGAAGCCTGCGTAGTTCTTGAGTACGTTCAGGTACCAGTTCACTGTGTTCCCTCCCCGAAGCCCTCCGTGCGAGGGCTCCCTTTTTCAGCCAAGCAAGCCGGAAAGTAAGCCACAGATAAGAACCAGGTCAAGCCTTGTTGACGCGGACGGAGAACGTACATCCAGCTGCCGCACGACCGTGTCCATACTGTCGCTTAACAAGACTCTCAACCGTCACAAAGCACCGCTAAATACCCAGAGTTCACCAACAGGACATACCGCGCTACGGTCACCGCCCTCTGGCCGGTTCACGCCTCCGAGTCGCGGTCTTCCGTCCGCCCCCGCCCGACCGTGGCGAGCAGCGCCTCGCCCGTGGCGTAGAGCTCGATCAGCAACGGTCGGAGAGCCCGGCCGGCTCCGGTCAGGGTGTAGCTCGTCCGCACGGGAAACCCGCGCCGGCGCTCCACCGAGACCAGCCCCCGATCGCCCAGCTGGCTGAGCCGCTGGCTGAGCACCTTCGCCGACAGCTCCGGCAGCCGTTGCCTCAGCTCGGAGAAGCCGAGCGGGCCGCCCATGAGTTCACGCAGCACCAGCGTGGTCCAGCGCCCCGACACGGCGGCGAGGGCCACCTCGACCGGGCAGTCCGGCTCCGGGCGGACCGTGCGGCCGCGCGCGGTCGGCGTCAACTCCCGGTCGTCGGTCCCATGGGTAACCGTTGGGTGACCCTCGTCCGCGGGTTGTTCACTGACGGCATGACGCATCCCGCCAGTGTGCATCCGACCACCGTCGCCGCCGATCACCCGTACGTTCTGGAGCGGGCGTTCAACACCTTCGATGCCGGGGTCGTCGACCGGCTGTACGAGGCCGACGCGCTGTTCGTCCCCCGGCCGGGCCACCCCGCGCACGGCCCCGGGCGGATTCCGGCCCACCGGGACTTCCTGGCCCTGCGCGTACCGATCCGGGTGGCCCCGCGCCACACCTACGTCTCCGGCGACCTGGCGCTCCTCATCGTCGACTGGGTCGTGGAGGGCCGGGCGGCGCACGGCGGACAGGTCCGGCTCACGGGCACGGCCACCGACGTCGCCCGCCGGGGAGCCGACGGGTTCTGGCGCTACGTCATCGACAACCCGTTCGGCACGGCGCAGCCGCCCGGCCCGCGACCGGCCTGACCGGCACGGGCGGGACACGCCGGGTTTCGCCCGGGCGAGCAGACCGGATCAGGTGGCCTGCCCATCCCTCCCCGTTGAGCCTCCCGGCCCGGTCGGCGGCCGGGGACGTCCCGGCCGCCGACGTGGACCGGCGGCCGGGGTGAGTCAATCGGTGATCGGCAGGTAGACCCGGTTCCCGGCGGCCGCGAACTCCTTCGACTTCTCGGCCATGCCCTCCTCGATCTCCTGCTGCGATCCGCCGTGCTGACGCCGGATGTCCTGGGAGATCTTCATCGAGCAGAACTTCGGCCCGCACATCGAGCAGAAGTGCGCCGTCTTCGCCGGTTCGGCGGGCAGCGTCTCGTCATGGAACTCCCGAGCCGTGTCCGGGTCGAGGGCCAGATTGAACTGGTCCTCCCAGCGGAACTCGAACCGCGCGTCGGAGAGCGCGTCGTCCCACTCCTGCGCGCCCGGATGTCCCTTGGCGAGGTCGGCCGCGTGAGCGGCGATCTTGTAGGTGATGACGCCGGTCTTCACATCGTCCCGGTTCGGCAGCCCCAGGTGCTCCTTGGGCGTGACGTAGCAGAGCATCGCCGTGCCCCACCAGGCGATCATCGCGGCGCCGATACCGGACGTGATGTGGTCGTAGGCGGGCGCGACGTCCGTGGTCAGCGGGCCGAGCGTGTAGAACGGCGCCTCCTCGCAGATCTCCTGCTGAAGGTCGATGTTCTCCTTGATCTTGTGCATCGGGACATGCCCGGGGCCCTCGATCATGGTCTGGACGCCGAACCGCTTGGCGATCGTGTTCAACTCGCCCAGGGTGCGCAGCTCGGCGAACTGCGCCTCGTCGTTCGCGTCCGCGATCGAACCGGGTCGCAGGCCATCACCGAGCGAGTAGGTGACGTCGTAGGTCGCAAGGATCTCGCAGAGCTCCTCGAAGTGCTCGTAGAGGAACGACTCCTTGTGGTGCGCGAGACACCAGGCGGCCATGATCGAGCCGCCACGCGAGACGATCCCGGTCTTGCGACGGGCCGTCAGCGGGACGTACGGCAGGCGCACCCCGGCGTGGACCGTCATGTAGTCCACGCCCTGCTCGGCCTGTTCGATGACGGTGTCCTTGTAGATCTCCCAGGTCAGCTCCTCGGCCCGGCCGTCGACCTTCTCCAGAGCCTGGTAGAGCGGGACGGTGCCGATCGGCACCGGGGAGTTGCGCAGCACCCACTCACGCGTGGTGTGGATGTTGCGGCCGGTGGACAGATCCATGACCGTGTCCGCGCCCCACCGGGTCGCCCAGGTCATCTTCTCCACCTCCTCCTCGATCGAGGAGGTCACGGCCGAGTTGCCGATATTGGCGTTGACCTTCACCAGGAACCGCTTGCCGATGATCATCGGCTCGATCTCCGGATGGTTGACGTTGGCCGGCAGCACCGCCCGGCCCGCCGCGATCTCCTCCCGTACGACCTCCGCCCCGACGTTCTCCCGGATCGCCACGTACTCCATCTCCGGAGTGACCTCCCCCCGGCGGGCGTACGCGAGCTGGGTGACGGGCCGTCCGTCGCGACTGCGGCGCGGTTGGCGCGGGCGGCCGGGGAAGACGGCGTCGAGGTTGCGCAGTCCGCCGCGCGGCGAGGTGTGCTTGAGCCCGTCGTCCTCGGGTCGGACGGGCCGGCCCGCGTACTCCTCGGTGTCGCCGCGGGCGATGATCCAGTTCTCCCGCAGGGGCGCGAGGCCGCGGCGGACATCCGTGTCGACGGCGGGATCCGTGTACGGCCCCGACGTGTCGTACAGCGTCACGTCCTTGCCGTTGGTGAGGTGCACCTGTCGGACCGGCACCCGGAGGTCCGGGCGCGAACCCCGGACGTACCCCTTGTGCCAGCCGATGGACTTCCCGGCCTCGTCGTTCTGTTTCGAGGCAGGCGTGCGTGCGTCCGCTGTGGTCATGAGACCTACTCCCTACGCCGGCATTACCCGGTAACAGGTTCGGCGGTCGGCGCAGCGTTTCCCGTACGGAGGCGTACGGCGGTCAGCGCCCTCTCAGCCCGGTGCTCCGAGCTCCCGCGTGTGCAAAGGTGACTCCACGCTAGCGTCCTTTACGGCGAGCTGACCAGAGGGCCCTCGCGTTCTTGCGATGATCGCCCCGTGACCTCTCCCCAGAGCGACTCCGCTTCCCAGCCACCCCAGGGCCACTCCCACGGCCACACGCACAGCCACGGGCCGGCCGCCCCGGTCTCCCGGCACCTGCGCAAGGTCATCGCCGCCGTGCTGATCCCGTTCGCGACGGCGGTCGTCGTCGGCCTGATCGCGTTCTGGCCCGGCGGCGTGCCCGACCACGAGCGCACCGGCGTCGGTTTCGACCGGCAGACCCAGGACGGCAAGGTCGTCCAGGTCGTCAAGGTCGACTGCGCCGACGTCAACGCCGCGCAGGTGCCCCCGACCGGTGCCACGTCCACACCCTCGGGACGGGAGGCCGTCAACGAGCAGGAGGGGGAGTGCGCGAAGGCGACCGTCGAGGTGACCAGCGGCGACGACAAGGGCCGCACGTTCGTCGAGGTGGTCCAGCCCGACGCACCACGTCAGTTGAAGGAGGGGCAGGGCGTGGTCGTGGCCTATGCCCCCGACGCGCCCCGCGACCTCCAGTACTCCGTGACCGATGTGGACCGGAAGGTTCCGATGGCGCTGCTGGCCGGGATCTTCGCACTGGCGGTGGTCGTGGTGGGCAGGCTGCGCGGGGTGATGGCGCTGGTGGCGCTGGCCGTGTCGTTCACCGTCCTGACCCTGTTCATCCTGCCGGCGATCCTGCAGGGTTCGAATCCGCTGGTGGTTGCGGTGATCGGAGCCAGCGCCATCATGCTGGCGGCGCTCTACATGTGCCATGGGGTGACGGCCCGGACGTCCGTCGCGGTCGTCGGCACCCTGATCTCCCTGTTGCTGATCGGGCTGCTGGGATCCCTGTTCATCGGCTGGGCGTACCTGAGCGGCAACACCGACGACAACACCGGCCTCATCCACGGTCTCTACCCGGACATCGATATGAGCGGTCTGCTGCTGGCCGGTGTCATCATCGGTTCGCTCGGGGTGCTCGACGATGTGACGGTCACCCAGACCTCCGCTGTCTGGGAACTGCACCAGGCCGACCCGGAGATGGGTTGGAAGGGGCTGTACCGGGCAGGTATCCGGATCGGAAGGGACCACATCGCCTCGGTGGTCAACACCCTCGTGCTGGCGTACGCGGGCGCGGCGCTGCCCCTGCTGCTGCTCTTCTCCATCGCCCAGAGCAGCGTGGGAACGGTGGCCAACAGCGAGTTGGTGGCCGAGGAGATCGTCCGCACGCTGGTCGGGTCGATCGGCCTGGTCGCCTCGGTGCCGGTGACCACGGCGCTCGCCGCGCTGGTCGTCTCCGCGGACCGTCCGGCGGCCGGCGGCACGCAGGCGGCTACGGCCGCGCCCGTGCGGGCCGGCCGGGGCCGTCGTCGTAAGAAGGGGTGACGGAGCATCGGGCACACCCGGTCACCCGGCGTTCTGCTCCTCGGCGAGGATCCGGCCGAGCGCATCCTCCAGGTTGCCGTCGAAGTCACCCAGCGTGTGCTCCTGACCGAGCGGCACGAGCTTGTCCGTGCGGTCGAGAAACGCCACCAGCGGCGCCGTTCCCGCCCGGAACAGCGCACGGTCCTCGCCGACCTGGAGCCGGATGTGCACATCGCCGAGACCCTCGGGTTCGGTCGGGCCGATGTGCACATCTCCGTCGCCGCTCGGGCTGTTGAGCCCGTCCAGCAGCAGTTCTCGGCCGAAAGCCCAGGTCACAGGAGCATCGCCGGGCAGGTGGAACGTCATCCGGATGGCGTACGGATCGCCGACCTCGTACCGGAGCTCCACCGGAATACGGAACGAGAGTTCCTCGGAGACGAGGAAGCTCATCATGACCTCTGCTTGAACCGACTCGCGCATCGTTCAACCCCGCAGTAGATGAAACTGGCCAGGAATGATCCCCCATGGCCCTATTGACGCCATCGTGGTGCACGCGATAGCAGATCACAAGGAGTGATTTTTCAGATACTGATAGAGAACACGAACGAACGCAAGAGGCTGGAGACTTCGCCACGTAACTGTTCGACTGCGGGCAGCAATCGATCTTCGCGGTCCAGGGGTACAGAAATGGCCATCGCCGCAATCGTGGCACCGGCTGTGACCGGAATCGCGGCGCACACGGTCCCCAGTGCGTACTCCTGGCGTTCGATGACCGGTTCACCTCGTCGGAGGGTGCGCAGCCGCTGAAGAAGTGTGGCGCGATCTCGCACTGAGTAACGGGTAAGGGGCCGTACGGGGTACCGGTCGAGGTAGTCCTCGCGGGCCTGCTCGTCGAGTTGGGCGAGCAGGCACTGGCCGATGGCGTGGGCGTGGGCGGTCTCGCGGAACGAGGCCCACTCCTCCACCGCCGGGGTGTCGGGCGCGTCCGCGACCGCGATGAGCTCGATCTCGCCGTCGCAGTAGACGGCGCAGTACACCGGCGCTCCGATGATGTCCCGCCAGTGGCCGAGGGAGTCGGCGACGGAAGGGGCCCGGCGCAGACGGCTTCTGACTCCGGGTGCCGACGTGAGGTTCTCGGCGGCCGCACCGAAGTGGAAGACCCCGTTCTCGCGGCGGAGGTAGCCCTCGTAGGTCAGAGTGCGCAGCAGGTGGTACGCGGTCGGCAGCGGCAGCCCCGCCTCCCGCGCCAGTTGTTTCGCGGGCGCCCCGTCCCGATGATTCCCCACAGCCTCCAGCAGCCTCAACGCCCGCTGAACCGAACCGATCAACGTCGGGACAGCGGTGCTCGATGCCGTGGTCAAAGGTCACCCCCAGGCATGGTGACGGGCGTCGGCCCTCCCGTGGGGGCCGCCCCCACGGGCCTGCCGCGATCCCGAGGGCCGGAGGGGGACCGGAGTTCCGGTGACCCGTGACCGGCGAAGACCGGTCCGGGCGCCGGCGATCGGGGGCCAACGACCGGACTGTCGTACCCAGGACGATCAGGTGATCGATGTGGTGACGGGAGGTCACATTCCGGATGGCGGCAGTGGTTTGTCACTGTATCGGCCGCCTGCGGCAGACGGGTGGTTTCCTCCGGGACTTAGCTCTGCTGGGCTAATACCCTCGTCGGCGCTGCCCGTCCCGCCTCCCGTGGGCCGGGAGCTGCCAGGTCATCCCGTCGACACGGGCCTGCCGGGTCGGACGGACCGGGCCGGGCGCTGTCCGCCTGCCGGGCGGCGCCTGCCCACGTCCTACCAGTCCCCGCGTGAGGACGAGGACGACATGAACTTGCGGACGACGAAGATCAGTCCGCCGATCAGGACGACGAAGAGCAGCACCTTGAAGAGGAGGCCGATCACGAAGCCGACCACGCTGGCGATCAGCCCGCCGAACACGAAGATCGCAATGACGGGCACCGCGATCCACTTCACCCACCAGGGCATTCCCGCGTATATCTCCCGCACGGCCATCGCCTCTACCTCGTCTCTCTGGGTCCTTGCCTCGATGCTAAAGGGGCACGAGGGCTCGGCGGGGGCCGGGCAGCCCTTGAAGACCCCTGATCGAGCCCCTAGGGACTACCGGAGCGGCCGGCCTCCGACCCCCGAGCTTGGACCGCCGGGCTGGTGGCTCCCCGGCCCGCGGTCAGCCCTCGGGCGGTGAGAAGACGACCATCACCCGCAGGTCCTCGGTGATGTGATGGAATTTGTGCGCCACGCCCGCGGGCACATAGACGACGCTTCCCCTGCCGACCTGCGTCGTCTCCGTCCCCACCGTGATCGACGCCCGCCCGCTGACGACGAAGTAGACCTCGTCCTGCTGGTGCGGCTGCTGCGGATCGAGTTCTCCCGCGTCCAGCGCGTACAGGCCGACCGACATATGGCGTTCCCGCAGGAACTGCAGATACGCGCCGTCATTGGCGGCCCGCTCCGCCTCCAGCTCATCCAGTCTGAATGCCTTCATGATTCGTCCCGCCCTTGTGCCCGCGTCGTCGGCCGTACCCGTACTGCCGGTGTCCACCACTGCCGGTCTCCACCACCGATCATGTCTGCCACGATCAGACACAGGAAGAATTTCGTAGTCAAGACGATCTCCCACGCGCGGGGCCTGGTCCTGGCGGTCGGCTGACCGGCGACATCACGCTGGAGGGCGGCAGCACAGGGCGCAAGGCCCTCACCCTGATCCCGGTCGCGCTGTTCTTCGGACCGGTGAACTTCCTGGTGCAGCCGGTAGTCCAGCTGCCTGCTCTCCCCCTCTTCATCCTGGCCCCCGGGGGTGATCACCCTTGTGGCCAACGCTTCGTTGCCGGTGCTGACCTCCTGGCCGGCGGGAGCGCCCGGTCTCAGCTTCCACGTCGAAGGGTCCTGGACGGCGGTGCTCGGCGGCCTGGTCATCTCGGCCGTCTCCTGAGCGCTCAACGGCGTCCTGCTCGATGCGGCCTGACAGCGGGAGCTGACGGCGGCCCCCGCCCGAGCCTCTGGAAGAGTGCGGGGGGGGATGCGCCGGATCCACCCACCGGCGGGAGCAGCGAAGGAGCAGGCATGAGCACCATGGGCGACGGTACGCGTGCGGTACGGGCCGGTCTTCCGGTACCGGAGCAGTTCGAGCCCACCCTGCCCGGCCCGGTCTTCGCGGCCCATTTCCACCTCTCCGGCGATCCGGTGGGCCCCTACACCTACGGCCGGGAGACCAACCCGACCTGGACCCGCCTGGAGCAGGCCATCGGCGAGCTGGAGGCTCCCGGCGAGGAAGTGGACACCACCGTGTTCGCCTCCGGCATGGCGGCTATCACCGCGGTGCTGCTCTCCCAGGTCCGCTCCGGCGACACCGTCGTCCTGCCCGACGACGGCTACCAGGCGCTCCCCCTCGTACGGGAACAACTGGCGGCCTACGGTGTCGAGATCCGGACCGCGCCGACCGGCGGTGACGCCCAGCTCGCCATGCTGGAGGGCGCGAAGCTGCTGTGGATCGAGAGCCCGTCCAACCCCGGTCTGGACGTCTGCGACATCCGGCGCCTGGTGGAGGACGCGCACGCGGTGGGCGCGCTGGTGGCCGTCGACAACACTCTGGCCACCCCGATCGGGCAGCGCCCGCTGGAGCTGGGCGCCGACTTCTCGGTCGCCAGCGACACCAAGGGGATGACCGGGCACGGCGACATCCTGCTCGGCCATGTGACCTGCCGCGATCCCCGGCTGGCCGCGGACGTACGGCGCTGGCGCAAGGTCGTCGGGGCGATTCCGGGGCCGATGGAGGCATGGCTCGCACACCGTTCGCTGGCCACCCTGCACCTGCGCATCGACCGGCAGTGCGCGACCGCCCTCGCCCTCGCCGAGGCGTTGAAGGAGCATGCGGAGGTCGCCGGACTCCGCTATCCGGGGCTGCCCACCGACCCCTCGCACCCCGTCGCGGCACGCCAGATGCGGCGGTTCGGCTCCGTGGTCTCCTTCGAACTGGCCGACCGGGAGACTGCGGAGCGGTTCCTGTCGGCGTTGCGTCTGGTCGACGACGCGACGAGCTTCGGCGGTGTCCGGTCCACCGCTGAGCGCCGGGGCCGCTGGGGCGGCGACACGGTGGCGGAGGGGTTCATCCGCTTCTCGGTCGGCGCCGAGGACCCTGAGGACCTGCTCGCCGACGTCGAACAGGCGCTGGACGCGGCGGTCCGGTAGACCGGGGGAGTTTCAGACGGTCTCCCATGGGCCACTCTCTTGCCATGACCGAACGTCCTGTGGTCAAGCGCACCGCACGCGCCATTCTGCTCGACGGCGACGACCTCATCCTGATCAAGCGCACGAAGCCGGGGGTCGATCCGTACTGGGTCACCCCCGGTGGCGGTGTGGAGCCCGAGGACGCCAGCGTCGTCGACGCGCTGCACCGCGAGGTCGATGAGGAGCTCGGCGCGAAGATCGTCGACGTGGTCCCGTGCTTCGTCGACACCGTGGAGCACATCGCGGACGGCGGCGTGACCGGCGTGAAGGTCCAGCACTTCTTCGTCTGCCGCCTGGTGTCGATGGACGTCTCACGGCGCCACGGTCCGGAGATCGACGAGCCCTGCGGGGAGTACGAGATCGTCCGGGTGCCGTTCAGCCGGGTCGGCATCGCGGCCGTGCACCTCGTTCCGCTGTCCCTGCGTCACTATCTGGACGGCAACATCGAAGGCGTACGGGCGATGCACGCTCCCGACCTGGGCTGACACCGCGGGTCGGGCGGTCGCCCGGCCCGCTCGGCCTCGTGTTTCACGTGAAACCGGCGCCTCGGTCCGGCTCGATGCGTACAGGCTCGTGTGCCAGGTGGTTGCGGATCTCGGCCAGTTCCGCGAAATCGGTGGACGGGCGATCATCCCGTCAGACAGCCTGGCCCCATGCACAGCCCATCACCCCGCTCCCTCGTCGACCTGCCGATCCGGCGTCTGAACCGGGGAGACCTGATCCCCTGTGCCGATCTCTGCGAGGACCGCGGCTGGCCCCGCGACGAACACCGGTGGGGGCTGCTGCTCTCGGCCGGCACGGGGTACGGGATCGACGCCCCGGACGGCAAGGGTTTGGCGGCGACCTGCCTGACCATGACGTACGGACCCGGCCTCACCGCGGTCGGGATGCTGCTCGTCGCCGCCCGCTACGCACGTCAGGGGAGTGCACGACGGCTGATGCGCCAGGTGATGGAGGCGGAGAAGGCCACCCCGCTCGCCCTGTACGCCACCGAGCAGGGGCAGCCGCTCTACGAAGACCTCGGCTTCTCCCCCGTGGGCCACGCCGAACGCGTCGGCGGCCGGTTCGCAGCGGGCGGCCCCGGCGGCTCTTCCTCGGCCTCACCTTCCGGCTCGTCGGTGACGACGCGCCCGGCCGCGGCGGACGACCTTCAGGCGATGATCCGGCTCGACCTCACCGCGTTCGGCGCCGACCGGACGCATCTCCTCGCCCGGCTGCCCGCCTTCTCCGACCGGCTCCAGGTGGCCGAGGAGCACGGCGAACTGGTCGGCTACGCGGCGCTCTGGCCGAGCGGGTCCACCGCGGTGGTGGGCCCGCTGATCGCGCGGGACTGGGCCGTCGCGCAGGCGCTGATCGCGGACCTGGCCGCCACGACGGACCGGCCCCTGCGGATCGATGTCGAGGACCGGCACAAGGAGTTGCTCGGATGGCTGACGGAGCGTGGACTGGAGCCCGTCTCCCGGACGACGGTCATGACCTACGGCATCCCTGAGCTGCCCGGCGACGCCGTGCGGAGGTTCGCTCCGCTCACCCTCGCCACGGGCTGACGGCCAGCAGCCGCACCGCCGGGAGGGCGGCGCGGCTGACGAACGGCAGGGGCAGCTGCCGTCCTGCGGGCGGGACGGCTCCTGGAACAACCGGGGCTCACCTCGGGGTCGCCACCACCGGGGCCGGCTCAGGGCTGCTCCGGGCGACGATCCGTCCCCTGCCCGTCTCCCGGCGCTCCAGCAGGCTGGAGAGGACGGCCAGGGCCAGAGCCGAGGCCGCCAGTGCTGAGCCGACCCAGTTGGGGGCGGTGTAGCCGAGACCGGCCGCGATCACGAGCCCGCCGAGCCAGGCGGCGAGGGCGTTGCCGAGGTTGAAGGCCCCGATGTTGACCGCGGAGGCCAGTGTCGGCGCACCGGCCGCCTGGTCGAGGACCCGCTTCTGCAGCGGGGGCACGGTAGCGAAGCCCAGGGCGCCGATCAGGACGATCGTGACGGCCGCGGCGACCTTGTCGTGGGCGGTCACGGTGAACAGGCCCAGGACCACGGCGAGCGCGCCGAGCGAGACGTACAGCATGGGCATCAGATGCCGGTCCGCGAACCGGCCTCCGATCAGGTTGCCGCCCACCATGCCGAGGCCGAAGAGGACGAGCAGCCAGGTGACGGACGAGGCCGAGTAGCCGGCGGTCCCGGTCATCATCGGCGTGATGTAGGTGATCGCGGCGAAGACTCCGCCGAAGCCCAGGACGGTCATCGCCATCGCCAGCAGGACCTGGACGTCGCGGAACGCGGCCAGCTCGTGCCGGATGCGTACGCCTTCCGGCTTCGGCTGCTCGGGGATGAGCTTCGCGACCCCGAGCAGGCCCACGACCCCGAGACCGGCGACGAGGAGGAACGTGGTCCGCCAGCCCATGGACTGCCCGATGAAGGTGCCGAGCGGAACGCCTACGACGTTGGCGACGGTGAGCCCGGTGAACATCATGGCGATGGCCCCGGCCTTCTTCTGCGGTGCGACCAGTCCGGCCGCGACCACCGAGCCGATCCCGAAGAAGGCGCCGTGCGCAAGGGAGGCGACCACACGTCCGGCGAGCATGACGCCGAACACGGGGGCGAGCGCCGACACCACATTGCCCACGATGAACAGCCCCATGAGGAGCATCAGCATGCGCTTGCGTGGGACGCGGGTGCCCAGCAGCGTCATCAGCGGGGCTCCGAGGACGACACCGAGGGCGTAGCCGGTCACCAGGAAGCCCGCAGTCGGAATCGAGACCTGGAAGTCTCCGGCGACCTCGGGGAGCAGCCCCATGATCACGAACTCGGTCGTCCCGATCCCGAAGGCCCCGATGGCGAGGGCGAGGAGCGCGAGCGGCATGGTTCCACCTCCTGAAGATTGCACATGCACTTAACGAGCGTCCACAATAATTGCATGCGCTGGCTAATTGCAAGCGCGGTCTATTGCAAGCGTCCCCTATCCTGGAGTCATCGCCGCTCCCGTCCGGAGGAGACAGACATGACAGCGACCGACCCGGCCCTGACCGCCATCGCGCAGAGCTGGTGTGCTCTCTCGCTGCTCCACGGAAAGATCGAGGCGCGTATCGAACGGGCCCTCCAGGCGGGACATGGGCTCAGCGCGCGCGAGTACTCCCTGCTCGACGTGTTGAGCCGGCAGCACAGCGGCACCGGCGGGCACCTCCAGATGAAGCAGGTGGCCGACGCCGTCGTCCTCAGCCAGAGCGCCACCACCCGGCTCGTCACCCGGCTGGAGGACCGCGGGCTGCTCACCCGCTACCTGTGCGACACCGACCGCCGGGGCATCTACACCGATGTCACCGAGGCGGGACTCGTACTCCTGCGGGAGGCCCGGCCGACGAACGACGGAGCACTGCGGGCGGCTCTGGACGAGGCGGCGGAGAACCCGGAGCTGGCCCCCCTGGTCAGGGCGGTCGAAGGACTGAAGATCCCGGCCTGACCGCCCCCGGCGCGACCTAAGATGCCGATCATGAGCGATCTCGAAATACGTCCCGCCACTTCGGACGACCTGGCTCCGGTGGTCACGATGCTCGCCGACGATCCGCTGGGCGCGCAGCGTGAGTCCCCGGACGACCTCGCCCCCTACGAAGAGGCTTTCCAGCGGCTGGCGGACGACCCGAACCAGCACGTGGTCGTCGCCGTGCGCGCAGGCCGTGTCGTCGGCACCCTGCAGCTGACCATCGTGCCGGGGCTGTCCCGCCGGGGGGCGACCCGCTCGATCATCGAGGGCGTCCGTGTCCACGGCGACGAGCGCGGCAGCGGTCTCGGTACCCAGCTCATCCAGTGGGCGGTGGACGAGTCCCGTCGGCAGAACTGCCGGTTGGTGCAGCTGACCTCGGATGTCACCCGCGAGGACGCACATCGCTTCTACGAGCGGCTCGGTTTCACGGCCAGCCATGTGGGCTTCAAGCTGGCGCTCTGAACGAACGGGAGGGGTGGGTGTTTCACGTGAAACACCCACCCCTCCCACCAGCGCCATTCCGAGCCGATCGCCGTGGGCCCCTCCGGAGTTCAGCCGCCGAGCCCGCGCCAGCCCTCCGCGTCCACCCCGCCGGGCACAGCTGCCCCGGCCTCGTACGGCTCCCGTGTGAAGACGAACGAGCCGAGGTCGAGGTGGTCCACCGAGCCGTCGTCCTTACGCACGACGCGCAGGGTCTCGCCCGCGTAGTAATCGTTCTGGCCCGTCCAGGTGCCGTCCGGCCGGTACGTGAACGTCGCTCCGCGCCCCTTGCCACCCAACGGCGCGAGCTGGAGGGCCCGGTCCCTTGCGAGCGTCAGCGTGAACGTGTGGGTGCCCCAGTACCAGACGCCGGTCAGCGCGAGCAGTTCGTCGTCCACGTCGGGCAGCGGCTTCCAGGGGGCCGGGATCCGGGGCTCGGCGTCCACGACGATGTTCAGAAGCTCGGCCGCCACCATCGCGGCGGGCAGCCCGGAGGTCGCGTTCGAGAGGGCGACCGCGGCCACGTCCTCCTCCTCGCACACCCAGAGGCCCGCGACGAAGCCGGGGAGCGACCCCGAGTGCCCGAAGAGCACCCGTCCTTCACCACCGACGATCTGGAGTCCGAGACCGTAGCCGCTGCCACCCGGCTCGACCGGCGCGGCCGGCGTCCGCATCTCCCGTACGGAGGAGGCCGAAAGAACCCGGTCGTCTCCCTCGGCCAGGAAGGCGGCGAACCGCAGCAGGTCTTCGGCGGTGGACCAGAGCTGGCCGGCGGGAGCCATGATGCCGAGGTCCTCGACGGGTTCGCTCAGCAGGACGTCGGCCCAGGGGTGGACGGCCCAGCCACCCGCGTGCGGAGCGACGGGATCGCTGGTCGTACGGCGCATGCCCAGCGGTTCCAGGATCTCGCGGCACAGCGCCTCCTCCCAGGAGACGCCGCGTACCGCTTCGATCAGCGAGCCGAGCAGGGTGTAGCCGGGGTTGGAGTAATGGTGACGATGTCCGGCGGGATGCACCTGCGGCCGGTCGCCCAGCACATCCGCGATCTCCGGACGCAGGGTTCCCGGTGTGCGCTCCCACCACGGTGCCGGCGTCTCCGCGCCCAGCCCCGCACTGTGGCACAGCAACTGGAAGACGGTCACGCTGCCCACGCCGGTGCCGGGAAGGTACTTCTCCAGCGGGGCATCCAGATCGATCAGGCCCTCGTCCCGCAGGCGCAGGACCAGAACGGCCGTGAAGGTCTTGGTGATCGAGCCGATCCGGTACTGCGTATCGGCGTCGGGAGCGTGCCCCTCGACGCAGGTACGCGCCCCGCTCCAGGCCGTACGCCCCTCTCGGCGCACCGCGGCCACGAGAGACGGCGCACGCCCGTCCCGCTGTGCGACGGCGATGCGGTGCAGCAGGGCGCGCCGCGTACTGGGGAGCAGGTCTTCGCCGAAAGAAGTCATGACCCCACCCTTATCCGACCGGCCGCTCCTTGACGAACCCATTTCTCCGGAGTCGAGGAGGCCGACAGCGAGTCCCGAGCGGCTTCGTGTCTCGCCGTGGCTTCAGCGCCTCCGACGGCATGTCCGGGACAGCGTGCCGTTCTCGAAGGTCCGCACCCTCAGCGTCGCCTTCCCCCGCGACAGGCTTCTCCCCGGCGGCGGGAGCAGGTCACGCTCCCGACACGCTCGGCGGGGAACATGGCACGGAGCTCCGGCTCGGGTGGTGCCATCGGCGTCACGACCGCCAGTATGAGGGCGTCCTGACGCGAGGCCAGGACAGCCCGGAAGACGGCCGGGACGACGTCGCGGCCGCGGTCGTCCGGCCGTTGGGCGTCTGCTCGACGAGACTCGCTCGGCCGACTCGACGCATCGTCCGCTCCCACCGTTCCAGCAGTCGCCGCGACGCGACGCCCTCCCGAAAGGAAGATCCACCATTCCCACCAAGACGGTTCAGATCCCCACCGCGGACGGCCTCGCCGACGCCTTCGTCGCCCGTCCCGGAGGCGGCGGGCGGCATCCGGGCGTGCTGATGTACGCGGACGCCTTCGGTATCCGTCCCACGATCCAGGAGATGGCCCGCGAACTGGCCGACCACGGGTACTACGTGCTCGTCCCCAACGTCTTCCACCGGGAGGGGGCGACGCCGGTCGTGGAGCTGCCCGAGCACATCGGGGAAGCGGACCGGGCCCCGCTCATCGAGCGGTTGATGCCCCTGATCATGGACCTCACCCGCGCACGTTTCCAGGGCGACGCCGATGCCTACCTCGGCTTCCTGACCGCCCAGCCCGAGGTCGGCGCCGGACCGGTCGCGGTGACCGGCTACTGCATCGGTGGCCTTCTGGCGACCCGTACCGCCGAGGCCCACCCCGAACAGGTCGCCGCCCTCGCCGCGTTCCACGCGCCCGTCGCCGCCGACGGTCCCGAAACTCTGCGCCGCCTCACCGTTGACATCCACTTCGGCCATGCCGAGACGGACCTCACCCTCGAGGGCCTCGACGAGTTGAACGGGACCCTGGAGGCCTCAGGAGTCGAGTACACCTCCGAGATCTACCCCGGCACCGTCCACGGCTTCACCATGGCCGACACCGATGCCTTCGACCCGGCAGGCCTGCAACATCACTGGGACCGACTGCTTCCACTCCTCGCCCGTGCCCTGACGCACGGCTGAGAGGCCCCCTGCGCGCAATGCCCGCAGACGGCATGTGGCACTCGGCGAGCGCAAGCACGTGGTCGGAGAGCGGAAAACGGAGTGCCGTTCAGGCCGTACTCGCCGTAGGCTCCCGAGGCGAAAGGCGGGCCAGGTGGAGATCACGGTGCAGTGGATCAGGACGTCCTGGACGAAGCATTCCAGAGGCGGTGAGCCTGCGGCGCTCAGGAACTCGGCGCCAATCGGGTTCCCGGTGTCGCAGGTGCCACCCTCCTTCGCCCAGGTCGTACGGATGTCCGAAAGTGACGGTTTCGAACCGCGGGCGGGAGAGAAGCCCCTTCGCGGGGTCGCACTCAGCTTGAGGAACGAGCGCGGCCGGCTCCGGGTGCTGCCGCGCGTGGACCCGCTGTTCGGTCTGCCGCCGCGTCCACGACGGCCGCCGGCGGTGCGTCTGCTGCCGGGGCAGTGGGTCCGTTGGCAGCTGAACTACCGGTTCAGCAGCGCCGCCGGGGTACGGGACTGGTCGTACTGGCTCGACACCTTCAACGTCGCCTACGGGCCGGTCGCCCCGGACGTGTTTCTGTCGGAACCGACTGTCCTGGTGAACGAGTGCGGCCCCGTTCGATAGCCGACTGCCCCCGATCCAGAGCGGTCGACTCAGAAGGGCAGCGAAGCCCGCCAGGACCGCTGCCCGTCAGGTCTGGGCCATGTCCACGAAGCGGGAGTAGTGGCCCTGGAACGCCACGGTGATGGTGGCTGTCGGGCCGTTACGGTGCTTGCCGACGATGATGTCGGCCTCGCCCGCGCGCGGTGATTCCTTCTCGTACGCGTCCTCGCGGTGGAGCAGGATGACCATGTCGGCGTCCTGCTCGATCGAGCCGGACTCACGCAGGTCGGAGACCATCGGCTTCTTGTCCGTGCGCTGCTCGGGGCCACGGTTCAGCTGGGAGAGCGCGATCACCGGCACCTCCAGCTCCTTGGCCAGCAGCTTCAGGTTTCGGGACATGTCCGAGACCTCCTGCTGTCGGCTCTCGGACCGCTTCGAACCGCCGGCCTGCATCAGCTGCAGATAGTCGATGATCACGAGCTTGATGTCGTTGCGCTGCTTGAGCCGACGGCACTTCGCGCGGATCTCCATCATCGACAGGTTGGGGGAGTCGTCGATGTAGAGCGGGGCGGCCGAGACCTCGGGCATCCGGCGCGCGAGCCGCGTCCAGTCCTCGTCCGTCATCGTGCCGGACCGCATGTGGTGCAGGGCCACCCGCGCCTCGGCCGACAGCAGACGCATCGCGATCTCGTTGCGTCCCATTTCGAGGGAGAAGATGACGCTGGGCAGGTTGTTCTTGATCGACGCGGCGCGCGCGAAGTCCAGCGCCAGCGTGGACTTGCCCATGGCGGGGCGGGCGGCGATGACGATCATCTGGCCGGGGTGCATCCCATTCGTCAAGGCGTCCAGGTCCGTGAAACCCGTCGGCACACCGGTCATCTCGCCGCTGCGCGAGCCGATGGCCTCGATCTCGTCGAGTGCGCCCTCCATGATGTCGCCGAGGGGAAGGTAGTCCTCGCTGGTGCGCTGCTCGGTGACCGCGTAGATCTCGGCCTGCGCGGTGTTGACGATCTCGTCGACGTCGCCGTCCGCCGCGTACCCCATCTGTGTGATCTTGGTGCCGGCTTCGACCAGACGCCGCAGCACCGCCCGTTCATGGACGATCTCCGCGTAGTACGAGGCGTTGGCCGCAGTCGGAACGGACTGCACCAGGGTGTGCAGGTACGGCGCTCCGCCGACCTTGGTGATCTCGCCGCGCTTCACCAGCTCGGCGGCGACCGTGATCGGGTCGGCCGGCTCACCCTTGGCGTACAGGTCCAGAATCGCCGAGAAGACGGTCTCGTGGGCGGGGCGGTAGAAGTCGTTCCCCTTGATGACTTCGACGACCTCGGCGATGGCGTCCTTGGACAGCAGCATGCCGCCGAGGACCGACTGCTCGGCGTCGAGGTCCTGGGGCGGCACCCGCTCGAAGCCGGGGGCGCCTCCTTCCCATGCCTCGTCCGAGCCCCGGTCGTGGCGGTCCTCGCGCCCCTTTCGGTCGCCGCGACGCTGGCGGGAGACAGGCAGACGGTCTCCGGGACCGGTCTCGGTCCAGGGGTCGTCCAAAGGCTCGGGGATGCTCACCGGGCCGCCTCCTCCCGTCCGCGTCGCGGACCTAGCCGTGCCACTCTTTCTTACGTCACGGCGCTGACAAACAGGTCGCCCGACTCCACTTCCGGCACGTCTGGTTCGGAGGATTCCGGGGCCGGAACGGAGTACGGGCGCCGCCCCACGGTAGGCCCCTCCGCACCGTCAGCCAATCTGGTTATCCACAGGGCATGTGGACGACAGACCAGATGCTGTGGAGAAGTCTGCCGAACCTGTGCACGGACCAGGGGACAGCACTGTGGACAAACTCATAGCACTAGAAGCGTGACCACGCTGACCTGCGGATTCTCCGTCCACCGACTGTGGGGGAGAAAAACTTTCACCTTCGTTTCAAGATCACCGCGAACGGCCCGGCGGCGCGGCCCGACAGTCGGTAGAAGTAAGGACCAAGTACCGATTGCATCTCTTACCTGTGGAAGATTAGATTGACCCTCATGAACAAGGCTCCCGCGACCCCGAAGAACAGCCGTCGACGGCACGACCGCGAGATTTTCGCCCTCGCCGTCCCCGCATTCGGCGCCCTCGTCGCCGAGCCCCTGTTCGTGATGGTCGACAGCGCAGTCGTCGGCCACCTCGGCACCCCGCAACTGGCCGGCCTCGGCATCGCAGCAGCACTCCTGATGACCGCGGTGAGCGTGTTCGTCTTCCTCGCCTACGCGACGACGGCCGCAGTAGCCCGTCGCGTCGGGGCGGGTGATCTCCCCGCAGCCATCCGCCAGGGCATGGACGGCATCTGGCTCGCCCTCCTGCTGGGAGCGGCCGTCGTCGCCGTGGTGATGCCGATCGCCCCCTGGCTCGTCGACGTCTTCGGCGCCTCGGACACCGCAGCCCCCTATGCCATCACCTATCTGAGGATCTCCGTCCTCGGCATCCCCGCCATGCTCGTCGTGCTCGCCGCCACCGGTGTGCTGCGCGGTCTCCAAGACACCCGCACCCCTCTGTACGTGGCCATCGGTGGGTTCACGGCGAACGCCATCCTCAATGTGACCCTTGTCTACGGCGCCGGGCTCGGCATCGCCGGATCGGCGTGGGGAACGGTGATCGCCCAGGCCGCCATGGCTGCCGCCTATCTCTTCGTGGTGATCCGCGGGGCACAACAGCACGGAGCCTCCCTTCGGCCCGATGCGGCAGGTATCAGGGCCAGCGCGCGGGCCGGGGTGCCCCTGCTGATCCGGACCCTGTCACTGCGAGCTGTCCTGATGATCGCCACCGCCGTCGCCGCCCGGCTCGGGGACGTCGACATCGCTGCGCACCAGATCGTCCTCTCCCTCTGGAGCCTGACCGCTTTCGCGCTCGATGCCATCGCCATCGCCGGGCAGGCGATCATCGGCCGCTACCTGGGGGCGAACGACGAGAAGGGCGCGCGCGAGGCATGTCGCCGCATGGTCGAGTGGGGCATCGGCTGCGGCATCGCGCTCGGTGTCCTGATCGTGCTCGCCCGCCCCCTCTTCATCCCGCTCTTCACGAGCGACCCCTCCGTCGAGGACGCCCTGCTCCCCGCCCTCCTGGTGGTGGCTGTCTCCCAGCCGATCGCCGGCGTGGTCTTCGTCCTGGACGGTGTACTGATGGGGGCCGGCGACGGCCGCTATCTCGCCTGGGCGATGCTGGTGACGCTCGCCATCTTCGCTCCCGCCGCGCTCTTGGTGCCCACCCTCGGCGGTGGGCTCACCGCTCTCTGGTGGGCGATGACGCTGATGATGGCTGTCCGCCTCATCACGCTCTGGGTGCGCACCCGGTCGGGCCGATGGATCATCACCGGGGCCACGCGCTGACCGGATCGGACGAGCGGCCTGTTTCACGTGAAACAGGCCGCTCGTTTCACGTGAAACACAGTGAAGGGCCGCACCCCGTGGGTGCGGCCCTTCACCAGCTCTGCTGAGCTCTGCCCTTAGGCAGCAACGACCTCGACACCGAGGTTCGCAGCGACCTCAGGGTGCAGACGGACGGACACCTGGTGTCCACCGAGCGTCTTGATCGGCGAGCCGAGCTCGACGCGACGCTTGTCGACGTCGGGACCGCCGGCAGCCTTGATCGCCGAAGCGATGTCGGCCGGGGTCACGGAGCCGAAGAGACGGCCGGCGTCGCCGGAGCGAACAGCCAGACGGACCTTCACGGCCTCGAGCTTGGCCTTGATCTCGTTGGCCTGCTCGATCGTCGCGATCTCGTGGATCTTGCGGGCGCGGCGGATCTGCGCCACGTCCTTCTCGCCACCCTTGGTCCAGCGAATGGCGAAGCCACGCGGAACCAGGTAGTTGCGGGCGTACCCGTCCTTGACGTCGACGACGTCGCCGGCGGCACCGAGGCCGGAGACCTCGTGGGTGAGGATGATCTTCATGCTGTTGTCACCCTTCCCTTATCGCGCGGTGGACGTGTAGGGCAGCAGCGCCATCTCACGGCTGTTCTTGACTGCCGTGGCGACGTCACGCTGGTGCTGCGTGCAGTTGCCGGTGACGCGGCGGGCACGGATCTTGCCGCGGTCGGAAATGAACTTCCGCAGCATGTTCGTGTCCTTGTAGTCCACGTACTGGGTCTTGTCCTTGCAGAACGCGCAGACCTTCTTCTTAGGCTTGCGCACAGGCGGCTTCGCCATGGTGTTTCTCCTGTGTGATCAAGAAGTGGGGGTACGAGCAGCCCTAGAAGGGAGGCTCGTCCGAATAGCCGCCGCCGGAAGGGGCACCGCCGGAGCCGCCGGAACCGCCGGAGCTTCCGCCCCAGCCGCCTCCGCCGCCCTGCTGTCCCCCGCCCTGGCCGCCGGTCGCCCACGGGTCGTCGGCGGGTGCACCGCCGCCGCCCTGCTGGCCGCCACCGGGACCGCCGCCCCAGTTGCCGCCACCCTGCTGGCCGCCGCCGTATCCACCCTGACCGCCCTGACCACCGCGACCGGTGGTCTTGGTGACCTTGGCCGTGGCGTTCTTGAGGCTGGGGCCGACTTCCTCGACGTCCAGCTCGTAGACCGTGCGCTTGACGCCCTCACGGTCTTCGTACGACCGCTGCTTCAGCCGGCCCTGCACGACGACGCGCATGCCTCGCTGGAGCGATTCCGCGACGTTCTCCGCCGCCTGACGCCAGACCGAGCAGGTGAGGAACAGGCCTTCGCCGTCCTTCCACTCATTGGTCTGCCGGTCGAAGATGCGGGGAGTGGACGCGACACGGAACTTCGCGACCGCCGCACCGGACGGGGTGAAGCGCAGCTCGGGGTCGTCGACGAGATTGCCGACGACCGTGATGACGGTCTCGCCTGCCATGGGTGAACCTCTCGGCGGGGATTGCTTCTGGCTGCTTGCTGCTACTCGGACCCGAGAACCGCTGAGCTAGAGGCTCAGTGGGCTTCGGGACGGAGGACCTTGGTCCGGAGGACCGACTCGTTCAGGTTCATCTGGCGGTCGAGCTCCTTGACGACCGCAGGCTCGGCCTGCAGGTCGATGACCGAGTAGATGCCCTCGGGCTTCTTCTTGATCTCGTAGGCGAGCCGACGACGGCCCCAGGTGTCGACCTTCTCCACCTTTCCGTTGCCCTCACGGACAACGGAGAGGAAGTTCTCGATCAGCGGGGAGACTGCTCGCTCCTCGAGATCGGGGTCGAGGATGACCATCACCTCGTAGTGACGCATGTGGAACCCACCTCCTTTGGACTCAGCGGCCACGGTCGTTCCGTGGCAGGAGGGTCGTATGCGTGATGCAACGGCGTCCCCGAGGAGAACACCCGGCACTGACAATCCGCTCCCGAACGGTCCCGGGGTCGGGGGTTCGAGGAAGGGCTCGCCGTGCTGGCCTGGGCAGACACCGGTGCAGACCGTACAGCCTACCCGTAGACCGGCCTCCGGTTGAAATCAGGAGCTCAGAGGGCACAATCGAGACAGATGCGGTGTGAGAGGCGCTACACCCGCGACGGGTGCGCCGGCTTCGCCCGCCCACCCGTCCGGCCAGGAGGTACTCCATGGCACAGACCATCCGCCCCGCAGGATCCCGGTCCGCGACCGGCCGCCCGGCCACCGGTTCGCTCTTCGCCACGGACGGCAGGCCACACCCCGTCCAGGACGTCCTGATGGTGGTGACCGGGGTGCTCGGCATCCTCGCGTTCGTCACGGCGATGTTCCACCATCTGCACCTGATCAGCTCCTGGGCGGGACTCGTCGGGATTCTGACCGGCCTCTACGGCCAGTACATCTCGAAGACCACCTGGGAGAGGTTCGGTCTGATCATGGGCATCGGCGCCTCCGCGGTCGGCTTCTACCTCGGCATGGCCCACGGCGGACTCTTCGGCGGCGTGATCACCTGACCGGACCACCGGCCGGATCGCGGGCCGGTACGGGCGCCCGGGCGTGCCCGTACCGGCCCACCGTGCTTTCCGGCCCCCCTGGGCCAGGCCGGGCGGGCCTCGGTCACAGTAGGCTTCGGCGCGAGAGCCGGAGCCCCTGACCGATGGGGACACACCTGCCGAGGAGCGCCCCGCATGAGCCTGACCCTGAGGACCATCAGCCGAGAGCAGCATCTGGCGTACATCCAGAGTCTGCCCTCGGCCAGTCACTGCCAGGTTCCGGCGTGGGCTGACGTGAAGACCGAATGGCGTTCGGAGAACCTGGGCTGGTTCGACCGGGACGGCCAGATGGTCGGAGCGGGCCTCGTCCTGTACCGCCAGCTGCCCAAGATCAAGCGCTACCTGGCGTACCTCCCCGAGGGCCCGGTCATCAACTGGTACGCACCGAATCTGGACGACTGGCTCCAGCCGATGCTCGCCCACCTCAAGCAGCAGGGCGCCTTCTCCGTGAAGATGGGCCCCCCGGTGGTCATCCGCCGCTGGGACTCCGCAGCCATCAAGTCCGGCATCCAGGACCCGGACGTGAAACGCCTGCGCGACGTCGAGGCCACCCACATCGAGCCGCGCGCCTTCGAGGTCGCGGATCGGCTGCGGAAGATGGGCTGGCAGCAGGGCGAGGACGGCGGCGCCGGATTCGGTGACGTGCAGCCCCGCTACGTCTTCCAGGTGCCGCTGGCCAACCGCTCGCTGGAGGACGTCCTCAAGGGCTTCAACCAGCTGTGGCGCCGCAACATCAAGAAGGCCGACAAGGCCGGCGTCGAAGTGGTCCAGGGGGGCTACGAGGACCTGGCCGAGTGGCAGCGGCTGTACGAGATCACCGCCGTACGCGACCGCTTCCGGCCGCGCCCCCTCTCGTACTTCCAGCGCATGTGGACCGTCCTCAACTCCGAGGACCCCAACCGGATGCGGCTCTACTTCGCCCGGCACAACGGCGTGAACCTCTCCGCGGCCACGATGCTCGTCGTCGGCGGACACGTCTGGTACTCCTACGGCGCCTCCGACAACATCGGGCGCGAGGTCCGACCGTCCAACGCGATGCAGTGGCGCATGCTGCGCGACAGCTACGCGATGGGCGCCACCGTCTACGACCTGCGGGGGATCAGCGACTCGCTGGACGAGACCGACCACCTCTTCGGTCTGATCCAGTTCAAGGTCGGCACCGGCGGCGAGGCCGTCGAGTACGTCGGCGAGTGGGACTTCCCGCTCAACAAGCTGCTCCACAAGGCGCTCGACATCTACATGTCGCGGCGCTGACCCGCTTCACCGCCCCTGTGGGCACACCTCCGTTCGTTCCTGATCCACCGCAGCCACCAGAAAGGTTCCGGGCCGGCCATGGCGCTCTCCCTCTACGTCGACACCGCGCGCTGGCGGGCGCACCAGAAGTCCGTGATCGACCAGTTCCCCGGCCTCGTGCCCGTCTGCAAGGGCAACGGCTACGGATTCGGCCATGAGCGCCTCGCGGACGAGACGATCCGCTTCGGGGCGGACACCCTCGCGGTCGGAACGACCTACGAGGCGGCCCGGATCAAGGACTGGTTCAGCGGCGATCTGCTCGTCCTGACTCCGTTCCGCCGTGGTGAGGAGCCCGTACCGCTCCCGGACCGCGTCATCCGGTCCGTCTCCTCCGTCGACGGGGTGCACGCCCTGGTGGGCGCACGGGTCGTCATCGAGTGCATGAGCTCGATGAAGCGGCACGGAGTCAAGGAGGAGGAACTCGGACAGCTGCACGCGGCGATCGAGGACGTTCGGCTCGAAGGCTTCGCCCTGCACCTGCCCCTGGACCGCACCGACGGCTCGGACGCCGTCGAGGAGGTCATAGGCTGGATGGACCGGCTGCGCGCGGCCCGGCTGCCCCTGCACACCATGTTCGTCAGCCACCTGCGGGCCGAGGAACTGGCCCGGCTCCAGCAGCAGTTCCCGCAGACCCGTTTCCGCGCCCGCATCGGTACCCGGCTGTGGCTCGGCGACCACGAGGCCACCGAGTACCGGGGGGCGGTCCTGGACGTCACCCCCGTCGTCAAGGGGGACCGGTTCGGCTACCGCCAGCAGAAGGCCGCGTCCGACGGCTGGCTGGTCGTCGTGGCCGGCGGCACGTCCCACGGCGTCGGCCTGGAGGCGCCCAAGGCGCTGCACGGCGTGATGCCGCGGGCCAAGGGCGTCGCCCGTGCGGGCCTGGCCACGGTCAACCGCAATCTGTCGCCGTTCGTCTGGGCGGGCAAGCAGCGCTGGTTCGCCGAGCCGCCGCACATGCAGGTGTCGATCCTGTTCGTTCCCTCGGACGCCCAGGAGCCGAGGGTGGGCGACGAGCTCGTCGCCCACCTGCGCCACACGACCACGCAGTACGACCGGCTCGTCGACCGCTGAGCCGCCCGCCCTGCGAAGCCGAGCCCGGCTCAGCCGTCGCGGGTGGGCGTCACGCCCCACTCCATCCGGGGTCCCGTGACCGCCGGAACCGGGGGCTCGGACGCAGGGGTTCCGGGTGCCAGGACGAACGCGTCCGGAGCCCCGTCGAGGACACCGCCCGACGGGTCGTCCGACCCGTCGGCGCGCACCGGATCCTTCTCCGGCCGGAGGATGTCACGGACGATCAGCGCGCACAGGTACAGCGTGCCCAGCAGGTGCAGGGCGATCGCGGCCTGGTAGCCCTCCTGCGGCAGCCCCTGGTGCTTGTCCCCGCCGCTGGTGTAGGCGAGGTAGAACCAGATCCCGAAGAAGTACATGACCTCGCATGCCTGCCAGATCAGGAAGTCGCGCCAGCGCGGCCGGGCCAGGACGGCCAGCGGGATCAGCCAGAGCACGTACTGCGGTGAGTAGACCTTGTTCGTCAGGATGAACGCGGCGACCACCAGGAACGCCAGCTGGGCGAAGCGGGGCCTGCGGGCCGCGGAGAGCGCCAGGCCGGCGATACCGGCGCAGAACACGACCATCAGGACGACCGACGCCGTGTTGACCGTCTCCACGTCGATGGGCTTGCCGGTGCGCTGCGTGATGATCAGCCAGAACGACCCGAAGTCGATGGGCCGTTCCTGGCTGAAGGTGTAGAACTTCCGCCACCCCTCGGGGGCGAAGACCATCACTGGCAGGTTCACCACCAGCCAGGCCGCGCCCGCGCCCAGCAGTGCCGTCCCGAACTCGCGCCACCTGCCGGCCCGCCAGCAGAGCACCAGGAGGGGGCCGAGCAGCAGGACGGGATAGAGCTTGGCGGCCGTGGCCAGGCCGATGAGGAGGCCGAACGCCAGCACCCGGCCGCGGGACCACATGAGCATCGCCGCGGCCGTCAGGGCCACCGCCAGCAGGTCCCAGTTGATGGTCGCGGTGAGGACGAACGCGGGAGCCAGCGCGACCAGGAGGCCGTCCCAGGGGCGGCGGCGGTGCGTGCGGACGGTACACACGGCGATGACGACCGCGCAGATCATCAGCATGCCCGCGTTGACCATCCAGTACATCTGCTCCCGCTGCTGGATGGGGTCGCTCTCGGGCGTCAGCGTCAGCCAGGACGCCACCTGCATGAACACCCCGGTCAGCACGGGGTACTCCAGGTACTGCATGTCGCCGCTCAGCCGGTCGAAGTACGGCACGAGTCCGTCGGCGAACCCGCGTCCCAGGAAGAGATGCGGAATGTCGGAGTAGCAGGCGTGCGTGTACTGCGAGGTGGCACCGCGGAACCAGGCCCATTCGTAGCAGGGGATCTTCTGCACCATGCCGAGGGAGAACATCCCGATCATGACCAGTGCGACGACGCGTACGGGCGTGAGGGGACCGTCGCCCGATCGCGCCCACCGCCCCACGCGGCCGCCGATCAGCTCGCTGCCGGCCGCCGCGACCTCGTCCTGGTCGGTGGGCCGCACGCCGGTCCGTTCCTGGTCCACGCTCGTCTCTTCCGCGCTGGGGCTTGGCATGCCGCACATCCTGCCGTACGGGTCCGCGCCCGGGGCACGGGCCGCTCCGGGGACACGGTGGGAGAGCCCTGGGACGGGAGCCGCGTGCAGCCGGAACACGGCGAGGGCCGCCGTACCCGGTGTGGGTACGGCGGCCCTCGCCACCGTGCGGGACCGGCCCGTGGGCTCCGGGCCGGTGGTGCGGCTAGCCCCCGGTGCCCCAGATCGTGCTGCCTCCGTTGGGGTTGCCGTTCCCTCCGCCGCCGTTTTCACCGCCGTCGATCGTTCCGGAGCTGTCGCCACCGCCGTCCGCTCCGTCACTGTCGCCACCGCCGTCGGCGCCCTCGTTCTGACCGCCGCCGTCGACCGCTCCACCGTTCTGGCCGCCGTTGGCGTCCTGGCAGAGCGGGTCGAAGATGCTGCAGCTCCTGGTCGGCGTAGGCGACGGGGGGCTCGGGGTGGTCGGGGTCGGTGTCGGGGTCGGAGTCGGCTCCTCGGAGGGCGTCGGTGAAGGCGTGGGACTCGGCGTCGGGCTGGGGCTGACCGCGCCGCCGCCCCACACGATGTCGCCCAGGTCCTGAGGCTCCGGGAAGGAGACGGCCTTCTTCCCCTTCATCGCCTGTGTCATGTAGTCGTGCCAGATGGAGGCCGGGAACGAGTTTCCGTGAATCTTCTTCTCGCCACCCGTTCCGAACATCTTCTCGAATTCGCGCTTGGTGTTCGTCTCGTCGTCGTCGAGCCGGAACATGCTGATGGCGGTCGAGACCTGCGGCGTGTATCCGACGAACCACGCGGACCGGTTGCCGTCCGTCGTACCGGTCTTGCCGGCGGCCTCGCGGCCCTCCAGCCGCGCGGGCTGGCCCGTCCCGTTCTCCACGACGTTCTTCAGAACGTCCGTGACGTTGTCGGCGACGGCCGAGCTGAAGGCGCGCTTGGGCTTCTTCTTGTGCTGGAAGACGACCTCGCCGCCCTGCTTCACCTCGGTCACCGAGTACGTGTCGTTCTGCCGGCCGCTGGTGGCGAAGGTGGCGTAGGCCCCCGCCATGCGAATCGCGCTGGGCGACGAGGTACCGATGGAGAACGAGGGGACGGTGGAGTCCGCCATGAAGGTGTCGTCCTTCAGGCCGGCGGCGACGGCGACGTCCTTGACCTTGTCCGTACCGACGTCCATGCCGAGCTGCACGAACGGGGAGTTCGCGGACTGCTCCATGGCCTTGCGCAGGTCGATCTCACCGTGGTCGTGGTTGCCGTCGTTGGTCTGGCGCCATTCGTTGTCGTTCTCGTCCAGCCAGATCTTGCCCGTGTAGTCCTTGATGCGTACGCCGTCGTCGCCGTTGTAGATGCTCTTGGGCGAGATCTTGGTGCGCTGGGATTCGTTCTGCTCCGGAGGGCCGGACGGGTCCCGCACGCCGTACTGCATGGCCGCCGCCAGCACGAACGGCTTCCACGTCGAACCGACCTGAGCACCCGTGGCGTCAGCGTTGTTCGTGAAGTGCGTGGTGGCGTTCTGGCCACCGTACGTGGCGATGATGGCGCCGGTCTTCGCGTCCACGGACGCACCGCCGAACTCGACGTGCGTGTCCGTCTTGGGGCGTTCCTTGGGGCGGATCTTGGCGTCGTAGACCTTCTTCACCGCCGCTTCGAGCTGATTCACCTGCTTCTTCTGGAAGGTGGTGTGGATCTCGAAACCGCCGAGTTCGAGCTGCTTGGCGTCGATGCCCTTGTCGTTGTTGGCCAGGAAGTACTTCTTGGCGAGATCCACGAGATAGCCGACCTGGCCGCCCAGCTTGGCGTCCTTCCTCAGCTGCTTCGGCTCCGGGAACTTCTTGTACTTGGCGCGTTCCTCCGCCGTCATCCGCCCGTCCTTGACCTGCTCGTCAAGGATCCACTTCCAGCGTTTCTCCGCGCGCTCTCGGTTCTTCGCCGGGGTCGCGTTCTCCTTGTCGATGTCGGTTGCGCCGGCAGGGTCGTAGTAGCTCGCGCCCTTGAGCAAGGTGGCCAGGAAGGCGCACTCGCTCGCGTCCAGTTCGCCGGCGTCCTTGTCGTAATAGGTGCGCGCCGCTGCCTGCAACCCGGAAGCCCCGCGTCCGTAGTAGGAGACGTTGAGGTAGCCCCTCATGACGTCTTCCTTCTTCATCTTGCCGCCCACCTTGAGCGTGATGAAGAGTTCCTTGAACTTGCGGGTGAGGGTCTGGTCCTGTGAGAGCCGCGAGTTCTTGACGTACTGCTGGGTGATGGTCGACCCGCCCTGGGTCTCACCGCCGGTGGCCATGTTGAACAGGGCCCGTCCGATGCCCTTCGGGTCGATACCCCGGTCACTTTCGAAGCTCTTGTTCTCCGCCGAGATCACGGCGTTACGCATCGCTTCCGGGATCTGTTCGTACTTCAGCTCCTGACGGTTGACCGCACCGCCGGTCGCCACCATCTGAGTGCCGTCCGCCCAGTAGTACACGTTGTTCTGGGCAGTGGCCGCCTCGTTCTCCTTCGGCAGGGTGACGAGGGCGTACGAGACGCCCCCCACGCCCATCAGCAGGACGAGGAACCCCAGGCAGAGTCCCGACACCAGCTTCCAGGAGGGCACCCAGCGACGGAACCCGTACCTGCCGTGGCGCGGGTAGTCGATGAACCGCTTCTTGCCGGGGCCGCCCCCGTCGCGTCCGCCCGGTCCACCTCCGCCGCCACGTCGCCGGCCCCCGCCGCCCGCACCGTGCCCCCAGGCGTCGGCACCGCGGCGCCGTCCGCTCTTCCGGGCCGCGCGCCGGGCCTCGGCACGGCTGCCGTACCGGGGCTCCTCACCATGCGACTCGAGGGGCGATCCGGAAGGTGACTCCGAAGTGACCCTGCGTGATGCGCCTGTTCGGCGTCCGCCCGACTGCTGGGCGGCTCGTCTGGCCGCGGCACGCCCGCCACCCTGTGGCTGAGGCGATTTGCGACGGTGCTCGCTCATGGAACGACTACTCCTCGGGCAGGCGAGAGCGCCTGGAAGCGGCAGTTGAGATCCGGTCCCCCCGAATGACGGACAAGCCGCTGCGGGAGGCTCATCCTCAGTGCATCCGGCAGTCCGCGATGACTGACGCGCGAAAGCGTCTCGCGGTTCCCGGTGGTCTGCATGCCGCACAGACTACGCACGGTCAAAACCCGCCTAGGGCCGAACTTCACCCCAAACAACGCAAGTCGAACCCTGGGAATTGTCGATGTGACGCCGCTCACGAAGGTCACCCTTGTCGAAGAGGACGGACAGATCTATCGTGCTGATGTATCGAGTCGATACATCAGCACGGCATACGTACGCCGGTGGTCCCGACCGACCATGCCGACGCGAGCAGCGGAAGGAGGGGGAGGCGCGGGTGAGCAGACGCTCCGGCATCCTTGAGTTCGCCGTTCTCGGCCTGCTCCGCGAGTCGCCGATGCACGGCTATGAGCTGCGCAAACGTCTCAACACCTCACTGGGGGTCTTCCGTGCGTTCAGTTACGGGACCCTCTACCCCTGCCTCAAGACGCTGGTGGCCAACGGCTGGTTGATCGAGGAACCGGCCGGCGATCCGGTCGACTCCACCTCGGCCGCAGGGCGTCCAGCCGCTGCCCCCTCCTCACTGACGGGGCGCCGGGCGAAGATCGTCTACCGGTTGACGGCCGAAGGTAAGGAGCACTTCGAGGAGCTGCTGTCGCACACAGGTCCGGATGCCTGGGAGGACGAGCACTTCGCAGCGCGCTTCGCCTTCTTCGGCCAGACCGAACGCGAAGTGCGGATGCGTGTTCTCGAAGGGCGGCGCAGCCGGCTGGAGGAGCGGCTGGAGAAGATGCGCGCCTCTCTCGTCCGCACCCGTGAACGACTCGACGACTACACACTTGAGCTGCAGCGGCACGGCATGGAGTCCGTGGAGCGCGAAGTGCGCTGGCTGAACGAGCTCATCGAGAGCGAGCGGTCGGGGCGGGATCGGCGACGATCCTCACCCGAGGGCTCCGCTCAGCAGGACACACCTGGAGAGACGGGCGGCCTGCCCCGGCATCGGGACAACATCCCGCCGGATCCGTCCGACGACACCGCCAAGTGAAGTCATCGCACTCCGCGGCGACTTCATCGGAAACACCGATTACACAGGGAGCAACCGGAATGGGTTCGGTTCGCGTAGCCATCGTAGGCGTGGGCAACTGCGCCGCCTCGCTGGTGCAGGGCGTCGAGTACTACAAGGACGCCGATCCGGCCGGCAAGGTACCCGGCCTGATGCACGTTCAGTTCGGCGATTACCACGTCAGCGACGTCGAATTCGTCGCCGCCTTCGACGTCGACGCGAAGAAGGTCGGTCTCGACCTGGCGGACGCCATCGGCGCCAGTGAGAACAACACCATCAAGATCGCGGACGTGCCGAACACGGGCGTCACCGTGCAGCGCGGCCACACCCACGACGGCCTCGGCAAGTACTACCGCGAGACGATCGAGGAGTCCGCGGACGCCCCGGTCGACATCGTCCAGGTCCTCAAGGACAAGCAGGTCGACGTACTCGTCTGCTACCTGCCCGTCGGTTCCGAGGTCGCCGCGAAGTTCTACGCGCAGTGCGCCATCGACGCCAAGGTCGCGTTCGTCAACGCTCTGCCGGTCTTCATCGCCGGCACCAAGGAGTGGGCGGACAAGTTCACCGAGGCCGGTGTCCCGATCGTCGGCGACGACATCAAGTCCCAGGTGGGCGCCACCATCACGCACCGTGTGATGGCGAAGCTCTTCGAGGACCGCGGTGTCATCCTGGACCGCACCATGCAGCTGAACGTCGGCGGCAACATGGACTTCAAGAACATGCTCGAGCGTGAGCGCCTGGAGTCCAAGAAGATCTCGAAGACGCAGGCCGTCACCTCGCAGATCCGTGACCGCGAGCTCGGCGCCGACAACGTCCACATCGGCCCCTCGGACTACGTGGCCTGGCTGGACGACCGCAAGTGGGCGTACGTGCGCCTCGAGGGCCGCGCGTTCGGCGATGTCCCGCTCAACCTCGAGTACAAGCTCGAGGTGTGGGACTCCCCGAACTCGGCCGGTGTCATCATCGACGCCGTCCGTGCGGCGAAGATCGCCAAGGACCGCGGTATCGGCGGCCCCATCCTCTCCGCGTCGAGCTACTTCATGAAGAGCCCGCCGGTGCAGTACTTCGACGACGAGGCCCGCGAGAACGTCGAGAAGTTCATCCAGGGCGAGACGGAGCGCTGAACCGGCCCTCTCGGCCACCGGCCCCACCGGAGCGGTGAGCGGAGACGCTCACCGCTTCCTGCCGCACGTCGGGGGTCCTCGGGCAATCCGCCTGTGGGCCCCCGACGTGTGTGACGCTTGCTCCCATGTCTGTCGCGCGTGATCTGCGCACCCTGCTGCGCCTGCGGAACTTCCGCCGCCTGCTCACCGTGCGGCTCCTGTCCCAGTCCGCCGACGGCGTCTACCAGGTCGCCCTCGCCGCCTACGTCGTCTTCTCGCCGGAGAAGCAGACGACGGCAGCTGCCATCGCGTCCGCCATGGCCGTGCTCCTGCTGCCCTACTCCTTGATCGGGCCCTTCGCCGGGGTGCTGCTGGACCGCTGGTCCCGACGTCAGGTCTTTCTCTACGGGAACCTGCTGCGGGCCGCCCTGGCCTGCTCGACGGCTCTGCTGATGGCCGCCTCCGCACCCGACTGGCTCTTCTACGGCTCGGCTCTCTGCGTCACCGCCGTCAACCGGTTCGTGCTGGCCGGCCTTTCCGCCGCTCTGCCCCGCGTGGTCGACGACGACCGTCTCGTCGTCGCCAACTCCCTCTCCCCGACCGCCGGAACCCTGGCGGCGACCGCGGGAGGCGGCCTCGCCTTCGCGGTGCGGCTGGTGGCCGACGAGTCCGACGCGGCCGTCGTGCTGCTGGCGTCGATGCTCTACCTGCTGTCCGCGCTGGCGTCCCTGGGGCTGCCTCGCACCCTGCTGGGGCCGGACGTCGACGCGAACCCCCTGCGGTGGCGGGCCGCCTTGGGCACCACCGCGCACGGGTTGGCCGCTGGGCTTCGGCACCTGGGACAGCGGTCCCACGCGGCCCGAGCCCTGGCCGCGATGACCGTGGTCCGCTTCTGCTACGGCGCACTCACCGTGACCGTGCTCATGCTGTGCCGCTACGCCTGGTCGGACACCGAGTCCGACGGACTGGCCCTGCTCGGTCTGGCGGTCGGAGCCTCGGGAGCGGGGTTCTTCGTCGCCGCCGCCATCACTCCGTGGGCGGTGGGACGGCTGGGCCGGTACGGGTGGATCGTCGGCTGCGCCGGATCGGCGGCGGTCCTGGTCCCCGCACTGGGACTCACGTTCGCCCCGGTCCCGATGGTGATCGCCGCTTTCGTGCTCGGCGTCGTGACCCAGGGGTCGAAGATCGCGACCGACACCGTCGTGCAGACCTCGGTCGACGACTCGTTCCGCGGTCGGGTCTTCTCGCTCTATGACGTGCTCTTCAACGTCGCTTTCGTGGGCGCCGCAGGCGTGGCGGCCCTGATGCTCCCCCCGGACGGCAGATCGGTCCCCGTCATCGTGGTCGTGGCCCTGCTCTACGGGGCGGTCGCGGCCACGATGTTCCGCCGACGAGAGCCCGACGCCCACCGATAGCCAGGCTCTGCCACGAAGGAGGGGCGTTGTTTCACGTGAAACAACGCCCCTCCTCCCCAGCCCGCCAGTGACGTTTCACGTGAAACATCACCCTGCCGCGTTCAGTCCTGCCGCGACCACCACTCCTTGAGCGCCGCCACTGCGGCCTCCCGCTCCATGGGACCGTGCTCCAGGCGCAGCTCCAGCAGGAATCCGTACGCCTTGCCGATCACCGGTCCCGGACCGACCTCGAGGATCTCCATGATCTCGTTGCCGTCCAGATCGGGGCGGATCGAGTCGAGTTCCTCCTGCTCCTGGAGGAGGGCGATGCGCTCCTCCAGACTGTCGTAGGTGCGGGAGAGCGCGTTGGCCTTGCGCTTGTTCCGTGTCGTGCAGTCCGACCGGGTCAGCTTGTGGAGGCGTTCGAGCAGCGGTCCGGCATCCCGTACATAGCGGCGCACCGCGGAGTCGGTCCACTCCCCGTCGCCGTATCCGTGGAACCGCAGGTGCAGCTCCACCAGTCTCGACACGTCCTTGACCAGCTCGTTGGAGTACTTCAGCGCGGTCATGCGCTTCTTGGTCATCTTCGCGCCCACCACTTCGTGATGGTGGAAGGACACCCGGCCGTCCTTCTCGAAGCGGCGCGTCCTCGGCTTGCCGATGTCATGGAGCAGCGCGGCCAGCCGCAGGACCAGGTCGGGTCCGTCCTGCTCCAGATCGATGGCCTGCTCCAGGACGGTCAGCGAGTGCTCGTAGACGTCCTTGTGGCGGTGATGCTCGTCACTCTCCAGGCGCAGCGCGGGAAGCTCGGGCAGCACGTGGTCGGCCAGCCCGGTGTCGACCAGGAGCCCCAGACCCTTGCGCGGGCACGCGGAGAGCAGCAGCTTGTTGAGCTCGTCGCGGACCCGCTCGGCGGACACGATGTCGATCCGGGCGGCCATCTCCGTCATGGCGGTGACGACGTCGGGAGCGACATCGAAGTCGAGCTGCGCGGCGAAACGGGCCGCGCGCAGCATCCGCAGCGGATCGTCGGAGAAGGATGCCTCGGGCGTGCCCGGTGTACGCAGGACGCGGTCGGCGAGGTCCTTCAGACCTCCGTACGGATCGACGAACTCCTTCTCCGGCAACGCCACGGCCATCGCGTTGACCGTGAAGTCACGGCGCACGAGGTCGTCCTCGATGGAGTCGCCGTAGGAGACCTCCGGCTTGCGCGAAGTCCGGTCGTACGCCTCCGACCGGTAGGTCGTGACCTCGATCTGGTATCCGTCCTTCTGGGACCCGACGGTGCCGAAGGCGATCCCGACCTCCCACACCGAGTCCGCCCATGGCCGGACGATCTTGAGCACGTCCTCCGGGCGGGCGTCGGTGGTGAAGTCCAAGTCGTTCCCCAGCCTGCCCAGCAGTGCGTCACGGACCGAGCCGCCGACCAGCGCGAGGCCGAATCCGGCCTGCTGGAATCGGCGAGCGAGGTCGTCGGCTACCGGGGACACCCGCAGCAGTTCACTCACCGCGCGGTGCTGCACCTGGCTCAGTGCACTGGCGTTCTCTTCGTTGGCGTTCGGCACAACAGAAAAGGGTACGTGCACAGGCCGACCGCGACGTCATCGTTTACGGGGACCCTGCGTGGCGCCCGCGATCATGTGCGATGGACCCCAGCACTTCGGCCCGCCGCTCCTCGTTACCATGCGTGGACGCAGGACCGAACGATCGACAGCATCTGACGACGACGAGGGACGGGTAGGCGCGTGGCCGAGGCGGCAGACTTCCAGGGGACTCGTCCCTCTCCTGCCCGCCGGTGGCTCCGGCGCACGGCCGCCGCGGTGCTCGGAGCACCGCTCCTGGCCGGTCTGCTGGCCGTTCCGGCCTCCGGCGCCGCCCCGGCCGCCGAGCCCTCCAATGCCTCCACCGGCTCCCGTACGGTCGATGTGTCGCTGAACACCCTCTCCCCGAGCGTTCCCTCGGAGGACGACACCCTGACCGTCTCCGGAACGCTCACCAACAAGGGCAAGAAGGCGATCAGCGGTGCCGAGGTCGACCTGCGCGTCGGCCCTCGGCTCACCGGCCGGGGCGAGGTCGACGACGCGGCCAAGCGGTCCGGGTACGTTCCCGGCGCCGACCCGGTCGACGTCGGGGAGAAGTACACGCTGAAGATCCCCAGACTCGCCCGGGGGATCAGCCAGGACTTCACGCTCACCGTGCCCGTCGACAAGCTGGGGCTGGACGAGCCGGGCGTCTACCAGCTCGGCGTCTCCGTCTCCGGCCGTACGGCGGGCACCGCCTACGAGCAGGTCCTCGGCATCAAGCGCTCGTTCCTGCCCTGGCAGCCCGAGGCGAGCGACAGCAGGACGAAACTCACCTTCCTCTGGCCGCTGATCGCCTCGCCCCACGTCACGGCGGAGACCCGCTCGGACCAACAGCAGACCCCGGTCTTCGCCGACGACGACCTGGCCGAGGAGCTGGCGCCCGGTGGCCGGCTGGAGCAGATGGTGTCCCTGGGCAGCCGGCTTCCGGTGACCTGGGTCGTCGACCCGGACCTCCTGGCGAGCGTCGCGGCGATGGCCGGGAAGTACGAGATCAAGTCGGGTGACCGGACCGTCGCGGGCAAGAACCAGGTTGTCGCCAAGCAGTGGCTCACCGCTCTGGAGAAGGTGGTGGAGGACGACAAGGTGATCGCCCTGCCGTTCGCCGACCCCGACCTGGCCTCCATCGCGCACCGTGGCAAGAACGTCTCCGGAACGCTCAGCCACCTGCAGAACGCCTCCACCGTGGCCGCGACCACGGTGGAGACCATCCTCCACGTGAAGCCGTCCACCGACTTCGCCTGGCCCGTGAATGGCGCCGTGGACTCGTCCATCGTCGACGTGGCGACCTCGGCGGGCGCCCACAACGTGATCGCCCGTAGCGACAGCTTCCGCGAGACCACGGAGCTTCCGTACACACCGACCGCGGCGCGGCCGATCGGCGGAGGGACCACCGCGGTCGTCGCGGACGCCCGGCTGTCGACCTTGTTCGACGGCGACATGTCGAGGGCGGGCGCCTCCGCCCTCGCTGTCCAGAAGTTCCTCGCGCAGACCCTCGCGCTGACCGAGCAGGCTCCGGACAACGAGCGCAGCATCGTCGTGGCGCCGCCCCGGATGCCCACCGCCGCACAGGCTCAGACGATGGCCCGTGCACTGGAGGCCCTGTCGGGCAACCGCTGGACTCAGCCCCTCGACCTCGTGGCCGCCGCCGAGGTCAAGCCCGATCCGAGGGCCACCACCAAGGTGCCCCGGCGCTCCGCGTACCCGGAGCAGCTCCGCGCCCAGGAGCTGCCCACCCAGGCGTTCCAGGACATCCGCACCACCCAGGGCTCACTCGACAGCTTCGAGACGATCCTGACGCAGCCCGAGCGCGTGGTGACCCCCTTCGGCAACGCCGTGAACCGCTCGATGTCGACGTCCTGGCGCGGGCACCCCGTGGAGTCGCGGCAGTACCGCACCGCTGTCCGCGTCTACCTGAAGAGCCTCACCTCCGAGGTGCAGCTCATCGAGAAGTCCGACGTCACCCTCTCCGGGCGCAGCGCGACCATCCCGGTCACGGTGCAGAACCAACTGGTGCAGGGCGTGGACCGGCTGGTTCTCCAGCTGACCTCGGACAACATCCGGCTCAAGTTCAACGATGACGGAACCAAGGCCGAGCTGCCGGTCAGCATCGCGGGCGGGCACAGCCAATCGGTGAAGTTCGACACGGCGACCAGCGCCAACGGACGGGCCCAGGTGACCGCCCGGCTGTTCACCGAGGACGGTACCCAGTACGGCGAGGAGATGACCTTCACCGTGAAGGTCTCCGAGGTGACGCCGACCGTGCTGCTCGTCATCGCCGGTGGCCTGCTGCTCCTGGTGCTGGCAGGCATCAGGATGTACACCCACCGCAAGCGTGCCGTGGCAAGCGACACGGCGGGCGGCGGCGGTGACGGACCCGAGCAGCCGAGTGACCCGGCTCCGGACACCGGTCCGGAAAGCGGGGCCCCATCGGGAACGGGTGAGAAAGTGGACCGTTGAGCGATGTCTGTCGTGGCCGGCCGGCCGGGGACGATGAGGTAGGGGTTTCGATGAACGCGCCGTACGACGGTGACCGCGGACAGGGCGCGGGCGGAGCAGCGTCTCCGGGCGGGCCTCCGGTTCCTCCGCCCCCGGACCAGGACGGCCCGGTGCCGCCGGACCCGTACCTCCAGCATGCCTACCAGGACGACCCCTACCGGGCGCAGGACCTGACCGCTCAGGACCCGGTGGGCGAGGCGCTCTACGACCGCGCCGCGCACCCGCCGCCGCCTCCCGGCACCTACCAGGAGCCGGGGGCGCTCTACCAGCAGCCGCCCCCCGCTCCCTACGCCCCGGACCCGCGCATCTGGGCCCAGACCCCGCCCCCCGAGCCGGCAGGACCTTCGCGGCACCTGCCGTACGGGGACCGTCCGGCGACCACGCAGTTCGTCGGCGTCGACGACCTCGTCACGCGGGCGGCGGACGACCGCCAGGAGCCGGATGCCTTCGCCCACCTCTTCCGGGACCAGGAGGGAGCGGGCAAGCCCCCCGCACCGCCCCAGCCCGAACCGGCCCCCGCGCCCGCGAAGGGCGGCGGCAAGGTCTCCGGCCTCCTCAGGTCCAGCGCCGTCATGGCCGCCGGCACCCTCGTCTCCCGGCTCACCGGATTCGTCCGGTCCCTGGTGATCACCGCCGCACTCGGTGCGGCGATGCTCGGCGACAGCTTCACCATCGCGTACACCCTGCCGACGATGATCTACATCCTCACCGTCGGCGGCGGCCTGAACTCGGTCTTCGTCCCCCAGCTCGTCCGTGCGATGAAGGACGACGAGGACGGCGGCGAGGCGTTCGCCAACCGGCTCCTGACCCTGGTGATGGTCGCGCTCGGCCTGATCGTCGTAGCGGCGGTCCTCGTCGCTCCGGTGCTGATCACGTTGATGTCCAGCACGATCGCCGACGATGTGGCGGCCAACAGCGTCGCCGTCACCTTCGCCCGGTACTGCCTGCCCACCATCTTCTTCATGGGCGTGCACGTGGTGATGGGGCAGATCCTCAACGCCCGCGGGAAGTTCGGCGCGATGATGTGGACCCCGGTCCTGAACAACATCGTCATGATCATCACGTTCGGGCTGTTCATCTGGGTCTACGGCACCTCCGCCGAATCGGAGATGGGCGTCGACACGATCCCGCCGGAGGGTGTGCGGCTGCTCGGTATCGGCACCCTGCTCGGGCTCGTCGTCCAGTCCCTGGCGATGATCCCCTACCTGCGGGAGACGGGCTTCCGCTTCCGTCCCCGGTTCGACTGGAAGGGTCACGGGCTCGGCAAGACCGTCAAGCTGGCCAAATGGACCGTGCTGTTCGTCCTGGCCAACCAGGCGGGCGTCCTGGTCGTCACGCAGCTCGCCACGGCCGCGGGCAAGCTCTCCGGGCAGGACGGCACCGGGTTCCTCGCCTACTCCAACGCCCAGCTGATCTGGGGCATGCCGCAGGCCATCATCACCGTGTCCGTCATGGCCGCGCTGCTGCCCCGCATCTCAAGGGCCGCCCATGACAACGACCCCGGCGCCGTCCGCGACGACATCTCCCAGGGGCTGCGGAACTCGGCCGTCGCCATCGTGCCGGTGGCCTTCACGTTCCTCGCGCTCGGCCTGCCGATGTGCACCCTGCTGTACGCCTCCAGCGGCGCCGAGGCCGCCCGCTCCATGGGCTTCATCCTCATGGCCTTCGCGCTGGGCCTGATCCCCTACTCCGTGCAGTACGTCGTCCTGCGAGGGTTCTACGCGTACGAGGACACCCGTACCCCCTTCTACAACACGGTCATCGTGGCCGCCGTCAACGCCGCCGCCTCCGCCCTGTGCTACGTCGTCCTGCCCGCCCGCTGGGCCGTCGTCGGCATGGCGTTCTCCTACGGTCTGGCCTACGCGGTCGGCGTCGGCGTCGCCTGGCGCCGGCTGAGCAACCGGCTGGGCGGCGATCTGGACGGCGCGCACATCGTCCGGACCTACGCCCGCCTCTGCATGGCAGCGCTGCCCGCCGCCCTGGTCGGCGGTGCCGCCGGGTTCGCGATTCTGGAACTGGTCGGCACCGGTGCCCTCGGCTCCCTGGTCGCGCTGATCTGCGGCGGCGCCCTCCTCCTGGGCATCTTCTTCGTCGCGGCGAAGAAGATGCGAATCGAAGAGGTCAACGGCCTGGTGGGCATGGTCCGGGGTCGGCTCGGACGCTGAATGAGCACCCGCCCGCACAACCATCGCCGCACTCCGCATGTCGTGCTTAGCGCCGGAGTGTGGGCACAATTGGCGTGACTGTGCAGAGCTGGCTGGCATCGCGCAACGGATGGGGAGGCAGGAACGACGGTGGCGGAACGTAGCACGGCTGCCGTCGACGTGGCCGACAACAGCGGCGGCGAGCCGTTGACCGCCAAGGCGGACGGGACCACGGCCGACGGGACGGCGCAAGCCGAGAACACCACGGGCGCGGGCCCCGAGGACACCGGGAAAGCGGACGGTGGACGGGCGCGTTCCGAGGTCGTCCCGGCCTCCCCCGACCTGCACAGCGGTCACAAGCTCGCCGGGCGCTACCGCCTGGAGGAGTGCGTCACCCGGCTGGACGGCTTCAGCAGCTGGCGCGCCGTCGACGAGAAGCTCCGCCGAGCCGTGGGCGTCCACCTGCTCCCCGCGGATCACCCGCGGGCCCGCTCCGTCCTGGCGGCCGCCCGCTCCTCGGCTCTGCTCGGCGACCCCCGCTTCGTCCAGGTCCTGGACGCCGTCGAGGAGAACGACCTCGTCTACGTGGTCCACGAATGGCTGCCGGACGCCACCGAGCTCACCGCTCTGCTGGCCGCCGGGCCGATGGAGGCCCATGACGCCTACCAGCTCGTCAGCCAGCTCTCCCAGGCGATGGCCGCAGCCCACCGCGAGGGCCTGTCCCATCTGTGTCTCACCCCCGGCGCGGTCCTGCGCAGTTCCACCGGGCAGTACCGCATCCGGGGCCTCGCCGTGAACGCCGCCCTGCGCGGCATCACCGCCGAGCGCCCGCTCCGTACGGACACCGAGGCCATCGGCGCCCTCCTGTATGCCGCACTGACCCACCGCTGGCCGTACGGGGAGGACGCGCACGGTCTCGCCGGGCTGCCCAAGGACCTGGGGCTCATCGCCCCGGACCAGGTGCGGGCCGGCGTCCACCGCGGCCTCTCCGAGCTCGCCATGCGGGCGCTCGCCAACGACGGCGCCACCGCCTCCCGGCAGGAACCTCCCTGCACCACTCCGGACGAGCTGGCCAAGGCCGTCGCCGCCATGCCGCGCATCCTTCCGCCGGAGCCCGCGTTCACCGCGCCGCCGGCGTACCAGCGCACGACCTACCAGCAGGGCACCTACGGGCGCCCGTCCTCCCACCCGGCCGCCGCGACCCAGCCGGTCATGTCGCCCCCTCCTGCACCCCTGCAGAGCCGTACCGGCCGCGTGTTGAAGTGGACGGTCTCCGCACTCCTCATCGCCGCCCTGGGTCTCGGCAGCTGGCAGCTCGCGGAGGCGCTCCTCGACCGCACCAAGGGCACGGACGACACCGGCGTCACCGAGCCGGGCGGGGACGACAAGAACAAGGACGACAAGCCCGCCCCGCGCGCCGAACCCCTCGACATCGCGGGAGCCACGGAATTCACGCCCGACGGCTCCGGGATCAAGCAGCAGGAGGTGGGCAACACCGTGGACGGTGACCAGGGGACCCACTGGATCACTCCGCGGTACGAGGGCTTCGCGAACTTCGGCAACCTCCCCCAGCGCAAGCAGGGCAGCGGCATCATCGTCGACCTCGGCGAGGTGCGGGACGTCTCCGGCGTCGCCGTGTCCCTGTACCGGAGCGGACAGACAACGGCCGTCTCCGCCGCGTCCCCGGACGCGACGTCCCCGTCCACGGCGGCCGACTTCGACCAGCCGATCGTCAAGCGGACGGTCGCGGGACCGAAGCTCGAGGAAAAGCTCGACGAACCCATCCGCACGCGTTACGTCCTGATCCACGTCACCGAGCTTCCGGCGGACGGCACCGGCGGATACCGCGGCGGCATCACCGACATCTCCGTTCTCGGCTGAGCAGGGTACGGGCGGTCCGTCCGTACCCAGTACTGATCACCGATCGCCTCCGCCCGCTACTGTGGGGCGGACCGCCCGGCCCATCGGGCACCGACGGTGGCGAGGGTTGCGGCCGTCCCACCCCTGGCGGCAGGCTTCTCCCGTCGCACCGCTTCGACGGGTCGCGGCCCACAGGTCACATCGGATCCGGTTCGGAGGGGGAGCACGGTGGATTCCGTTCCACCAGAGGCGCCGAGCGACTCGGACCTGCTGGCGCAGCATGTCGCGGGCGACCCCGACGCCTTCGGCGAACTCGTGCGGCGCCACCGCGACCGGCTCTGGGCCGTAGCGCTGCGGACCCTGGGGGACAGGGAGGAAGCCGCTGACGCCGTCCAGGACGCCCTCGTCAAAGCCTTCCGCGCCGCCCACACCTTCCGAGGCCAGTCCGCCGTCACCACGTGGCTGCACCGGATCACCGTCAACGCCTGCCTGGACCGGGCCCGCAAGGCCGCCTCCCGCAAGACGTCCCCGGTGGACGACGCCGACCGGCTCGACCAACTCCTGGAACCCCACGAATCGGCCGAGGCCCCCACTGTGCGGCGGGATCTCCACCGCCAGCTCCAGGAAGCCCTGGCCACCCTGCCCGCCGATCAGAGGGCAGCCCTCGTCCTCGTCGACATGCAGGGCTACCCCGTGGCTGAGGCGGCCAGCATCCTGGAGGTGCCGACCGGCACCGTGAAAAGCCGATGCGCCCGCGGCCGGGCGAGACTGGCTCCTCTGGTCCGTCATCTGCGCGCGGAAGCCGGAGGGCAGGTCTCGGACGGGGGCATCACCGCGGCCGAACGGAACCGGGCACCCGGCGCATCCGTCCCATCTGCGTCAGGCCCCAGAGACGCAGGAGTGAGCGACCCTGCCGCGACGAAGGGAGGAGGTGGGCGCCCGTGACATCCACAGCCGACACGGCTCAGCACCCGGAGGTCTCCGAGATCTCCGACCTCACCGAAGGGCTGCTCCCGCCTTCCCGGTCAGAGGAAGTCCGGCACCATCTCACCGAGTGCGCCCCCTGCGCGGAGGTCCGCGACTCCCTGGAAGAGATTCGCGGGCTGCTCGGAACGATGCCCACCCCCGAGCCGATGCCGGAGGACGTCGCCGCCCGTATCGACGCGGCCCTGGCGGTGGAAGCCCACTCGTCCCCCGCGGCCGCCGTCGACGCACCGGGCGTTGTTTCACGTGAAACAACGCCCGGTGCGGACCTGAGGACCGGCACTTCTTCCCTGAGCAGCAGTGCCCCCGCCCCCGGTCGCCCTGCGGGACGGTCCTCTGCGACGACCGGGCCGGGCCGTCGTCCGACCCGGCGCCGTCGACGCGCCGTGGTCCTCGGCACCGCGTTCGGCGCGGCGGTCATCGGAGCAAGCATCTTCTTCCTCCAGTCCGTCGCCCCGTCCGGCAGCGCCTCCAAGGCGGCGTCCGACAGCGGGGCCAGTGCCGCGGACAGCGGTGCGCACTCCTACGCCGACACCACCCTCGAAGCTCAGGTGCAGGACCTCCTCGGTGGCGGACCGGGCCAGGACGCCCCCGGTGCCAAGAAAGTCCCGCCGGAGGCGGACACCAAGTCGTCGAGCGAAGCCCTCGCCCCTGACTCCGGCGAATCCGGGCGCCCCCTGAAGGCTGCCGCCGCCGTGCCCCCCTGTGTGCAGCAGGCCACCGGACGCACCACACCGGCTCTCGCTCTCGACGAGGGGACCTACGAAGGGGAGAACGCCTATCTCGTCGTCCTTCCCCATACAAGTGACCCCTCGCGTGTAGAGGCCTACCTCGTCGCCGCCACCTGCGTGGACACTGCCCCGAATTCCCCTGGACAACTGCTGCTCACCCGCGCCTACAGCCGCCCCTGAAGCACGGGCCGCGCCGCCGCGGCCCGTTCGGGAATGCATCAGCCGTAGGATCCGTTGGGTGGGGTGAGAGTCGTTGACCGACCCCGTAGGCAGTTAGGCAGTCTGCAGAAACGAGGAAGAAACCCGTGAGCGACGTCCGTAATGTGATCATCATCGGCTCAGGACCGGCCGGGTACACCGCCGCGCTGTACACCGCCCGCGCCTCGCTGAACCCGTTGGTCTTCGAGGGCGCCGTCACGGCCGGTGGTGCGCTGATGAACACCACCGACGTGGAGAACTTCCCCGGTTTCCAGGACGGCATCATGGGCCCCGAGCTCATGGACAACATGCGGGCCCAGGCCGAGCGCTTCGGTGCCGAACTGGTCCCCGACGATGTCGTCGCGGTCGACCTCACCGGCGACATCAAGACCGTCACCGACACCGCCGGCACGGTCCACCGCGCCAAGTCGGTCATCGTCACGACCGGCTCCCAGCATCGCAAGCTCGGGCTGCCCAACGAGGACGCCCTCTCCGGGCGCGGCGTCTCCTGGTGCGCCACCTGCGACGGATTCTTCTTCAAGGACCACGACATCGCCGTGATCGGCGGTGGTGACACCGCGATGGAGGAGGCGACCTTCCTCTCCCGCTTCGCCAAGTCCGTCACGATCGTCCACCGCCGTGACACCCTGCGTGCTTCCAAGGCGATGCAGGACCGCGCCTTCGCCGACCCGAAGATCACGTTCGCCTGGGACAGCGAGGTCGCCGAGATCAAGGGCGATCAGAAGCTCTCCGGCCTGGTCCTGCGCAACACCAAGACCGGCGAGACGTCCGAGCTGCCCGTGACCGGACTCTTCATCGCTGTCGGCCACGACCCGCGTACCGAGCTCTTCAAGGGTCAGCTGGAGCTCGACGACGAGGGTTACCTGAAGGTCGAGGCGCCTTCCACCCGCACCAATCTCACCGGTGTCTTCGGTGCCGGCGACGTGGTCGACCACACCTACCGCCAGGCCATCACCGCAGCGGGCACCGGCTGCTCCGCCGCTCTGGACGCCGAGCGCTTCCTCGCGGCCCTGGCCGACACCGAGCCCGCCGAGCCGGAGAAGACCCCGGCCCTCTGAACGTTCGCACCGCACCCCACCACCCCGAGAGACTAAGGAGGCCGCCGTGGCCGGCGACCTGAAGCACGTTACGGATGACACCTTCGACGAGGTAGTCCTCAAGAGCGCCAAGCCTGTTCTGGTGGACTTCTGGGCTGCCTGGTGCGGCCCGTGCCGCCAGATCGCCCCCTCGCTGGAGGCGATCGCGGCCGAGCACGGCGACCAGATCGAGATCGTCAAGCTCAACATCGACGAGAACCCGGCCACCGCCGCCAAGTACGGCGTGATGTCCATCCCGACCCTGAACGTGTACCAGGGCGGCGAGGTCGCCAAGACCATCGTGGGCGCCAAGCCGAAGGCCGCGATCCTCCGCGACCTCGAAGGCTTCATCGCCCCCGCCTGACAGCTCGGCAGCGCCACGGCGCGATGTTTCACGTGAAACGGGCCCACCCCTCAGGGTGGGCCCGTTTCGTATGACGCCCCTCAGCGGCCCGGCCTCACAGTGGGCGGAGAACCGGCTCCTTCTGGACCGCCCCCAGAAGCCGGTCGAGTGCCAACTCCACGTCCTCCTTCCAGGACAGAGTGGTCCGCAGGTTCAGCCTCAAACGGGGATGGACGGGGTGGGGCCGCACGGTCTTGAAGCCGACGGCCAGCAGATGATCTGCCGGAAGCACGCAGGAGGACGACTCCGACCGCGCGTCCCCGAACGCCTCGATCGCCTTGAACCCCCGGCGCAGCACGTCCTTGGCCACGGTCTGCACCATGACACGGCCCAGCCCCTGTCCCTGATACTCCGGGACGATCAGCCCGGTGATCAGCTGGACGGCGTCGGGGGAGACCGGACTGGTCGGGAACGCCGTCGAGCGAGGAACGTACGCGGGCGGGGCGAAGAGCACGAAGCCGGCCGGCACATCGTCCACATAGACCACACGACCGCAGGAGCCCCACTCCAGAAGCACCGCGGAGATCCAGGCTTCCTTCTCCAGCCCCGGCTTGCCCGCCTTTACCGCGGCTTCCCCGCTGACCGGGTCAAGCTCCCAGAAGACGCATGAGCGGCAACGCTCTGGGAGATCCGGGAGGTTGTCCAAGGTGAGTGGTACGAGTCGGCGCCCCATGACGGCGATTCCTCACTTCCTCCACCCGCCGCACCACGTGCGGCTGCCAGCGTGCTCCGTTCACGGACCAGGCTGCCGACGAATCCCCCGACGGCTCCCAGGCCCAGCCCCACCGTGACAAGCCGACTGCGGCTCACTCTTGGCAAGGTCTCCGCCCTCCTCCGAGGTCGATCACCGTGGATACGCCGTCCCAGATCGCATCGTATCCACCCAGAGGTGATACGGACACCGAGAGAGAACAAAGGGCGGGTCGTGTTCCGGTCAACGCCGGAACACGACCCGCCCTCGCACAGAGCCCGCGGTGCTCAGCCGTCGTCCTCCTCGGACGTCTCCGCGAGCCGGCGCTCCAGCACCCGCCCCTCGCCCGGGGCGAGGCTTCCGAGAATCCGGTCCAAGTCCTCCATCGAAGCGAACTCGACGACGATCTTGCCCTTCTTCTGCCCCAGGTCGACCTTCACACGGGTCTCGAAGCGGTCGGACAGACGGGTAGCCAAGTCGGTCAGGGCCGGGGACAGGCGCCCCCCGGCCCTCGGTCCCTTGGACTTCGGAGAGCTGGACGGGCGCGAGCCCATCAACGTCACGATCTCCTCGACCGCACGCACCGAAAGACCCTCGGCCACAATGCGGTGGGCCAGCCGGTCCTGCTCCTCGGAATCGTCCACGGACAGCAGGGCGCGGGCGTGCCCGGCTGAAAGAACACCGGCGGCGACCCGGCGCTGCACCGGCGGCGAGAGCCTCAGGAGCCTCAAAGTGTTCGACACCTGCGGACGCGAGCGGCCGATCCGGTCAGCCAGCTCGTCATGGGTGCACTTGAAGTCCTTGAGCAGCTGGTCGTACGCGGCAGCCTCCTCCAACGGGTTCAGCTGAGCCCGGTGAAGGTTTTCCAGCAACGCGTCCAGCAGGAGCTTCTCGTCATCCGTGGCGCGCACGATGGTGGGAATGCGCTCCAGACCCGCTTCACGACAGGCCCTCCACCTGCGCTCACCCATGATCAGCTCATAGCTGTCGGCGCCCACCTTGCGGACGACGACCGGCTGGAGCAGGCCGACTTCCTTGATGGAGACGACCAGTTCGGCCAGGGCGTCCTCGTCGAAGACCTCACGGGGCTGGCGCGGATTCGGGGTGATCGCCCCGACCGGCAGCTCGGCGAAGTAGGCACCGGACGTCCCGACACCCTGCTCGGCCCGCTTCTCAGGAGCGGACGCCGGCTCCGGCACCACCGGCGAGGACGGCAGCCCGGCGACCTTGGCCGCGGCCACCCCGCGCTCCGCTGTCAGCACCGGACCTGCGCCGGACGAGGCCGCGCCCCCGCCGGCCGCCGAGACCTGCTTCTCCTGAGGGGCGGCGGGGATCAGCGCACCGAGCCCACGTCCCAGTCCTCTACGGCGCTCACTCACTGCATGCCCTCCGAAATGTTCTGCTGGCTGTTCTGATTGCTCGTGTGGGCGGGCTGAGCCTCGTAGTGCACCCCGACGCCCCGCAGAGCGATTTCGCGGGCGGCTTCGAGGTACGAGAGCGACCCGCTGGATCCCGGGTCATAGGTCAGGACGGTCTGCCCGTAGCTGGGCGCCTCCGAGATGCGCACCGACCGCGGAATGCTCGTCCGCAGCACCTCCTTGCCGAAGTGGGTGCGAACCTCCTCGGCGACCTGGGAGGCGAGCCTCGTCCGACCGTCGTACATCGTCAGCAGAATCGTCGAGACGTGCAGTTCCGGGTTCAGATGAGCCCGCACCAGGTCGACGTTGCGCAGCAGCTGCCCCAAGCCTTCCAGTGCGTAGTACTCGCACTGGATGGGGATCAGCACCTCGGCTCCCGCCACCAGGGCGTTCACCGTCAGCAGACCCAACGAGGGCGGGCAGTCGATGAGGATGTAGTCCAGCGGCTGCTCGTACGCCTGGATGGCCCGCTGCAGGCGGCTCTCCCGCGCCACGAGCGAGACCAGTTCGATCTCCGCACCGGCGAGATCGATGGTGGCGGGGGCGCAGAAGAGACCCTCCACGTCCGGTACGGGCTGAACCACCTCGGAGAGGGGGCGGCTGTCCACCAAGACGTCATAGATCGAGGGGACGTCGGCGTGGTGATCGATCCCCAGAGCCGTCGAGGCGTTGCCCTGTGGGTCGAGGTCGACCACCAGAACGCGGGCGCCATGAAGAGCAAGAGAAGCGGCAAGGTTGACCGTCGTGGTCGTCTTGCCGACCCCGCCCTTCTGGTTGGCCACCACCATGACGCGGGTGCGGTCAGGGCGGGGCAGCCCTTCGCCGGCGCGGCCGAGGGCCTCGACCGCCAGCTGAGCGGCACGGCCGATGGGGGTGTCGCCCATCGGCGGCGGTGTTTCACGTGAAACACCCTCACCCAGGGACTCGGTTCGGGGACCGGGGACCGGGTCGGTCATCGGTCCCGCGATGTTGGCGTCGGACCGCAAGGATTCACTCTCCTCGACTTCAGGCTCGCAATGAACAGAGCCTGCCATGCTTTCGGGGTCGTGAACCAGCGAGGCCCGCTGTTCTGTGGATGAATCCGTGCGTGTGGACAACTCGGCCACCCGTCCGGGCTTGCGGTCGCGCGGCGTGGCGGACGCACGCCCGCGCCCGATGATTCCCTGCAGCAGAGAGCGACGTTTCACGTGAAACACGATGCCCCTGCGCGGCAACTAGCAGGCCACGACACTCCGCGATGAGGGGGGATCGCCACTTTCCGGCAGAAACGCTGCTAAGTGGCCCAACCGGTAACGAAGCCCGCATATCTGCCTCGACCGATCGCCTCCGCAGGACGGCGGCGCGGGCCTACGACGCCCTCAGCGACGCCTACGGGTGCGCCCCGTGCGGGCGGCCTTGGCCCTCTTTGCGGCGAACCTCACACCACCCGGACTCTCGCCCACCACGACACGGACCACGGTGGACAGCGGGTCGACCACACCTTCTCCGATCTGGAGCACTTCGGTCTCCACCACGCCGAGTTTGCTCAGCGCCGCCCTGGCACCGTTGAGTTCCTCCTCGGCGGTGTCGCCCTTGAGCGCGAGCATCTCGCCGTAGGGCCTCAACAGGGGCACGCCCCAGCCCGCGAGCCGGTCCAGCGGCGCCACCGCACGCGCGGTCACCACCTGCACCGGCTGCAGCGTGCCCAGCACCTCTTCGGCCCGCCCACGTACGACCGTCACATGGTCCAGGCCCAGCAGTTCGACGACCTCCTGGAGGAAGTTCGTCCGCCGGAGCAGCGGCTCCAGCAGCGTGATCTTGAGATCCGGGCGTACCAGCGCGAGCGGAATGCCGGGCAGGCCCGCGCCCGAGCCCACATCGCAGACGGTGACCCCCTCGGGCACGACCTCGGAGAGCACGGCACAGTTCAGCAGGTGCCGCTCCCAGAGCCGGGGAACCTCACGCGGCCCGATCAGGCCACGCTTGACTCCGGCATCCGCCAGCAGTTCGGCGTACCGGACAGCCTCCGGGAAGAGCTCTCCGAACACCGCCTGCGCCTCCGCAGGTGCCTGGGGAAGCTCTGCTGCCTCCGTCACGGGGGACCGTCCTTCCGTACCGCCCTAGGGCCTGTCTGGTGGCCGACTATCAAGCTGACACATGCGGCCCCGCCTGCGAACAGACGGGGCCGACAGTACAAGGGTCCGGTCAGGCCGGGAGTACGACGACGAAGCGCTGCGGCTCCTCGCCCTCCGACTCGCTCCGGAGGCCGGCGGCGGCGATCGCGTCGTGCACGACCTTGCGCTCGAACGGCGTCATCGGGTCCAGCTTCACCGGTTGGCCCGAGCTCTTGACCTCGGTCGCGGCCTTGGCACCCAGCTCCGCGAGGACCGCGCGCTTCTTGGCCCGGAAGCCGCCGATGTCCAGCATCAGCCGGCTGCGGTCGCGGGTCTCCCGGTGAACGGCCAGCCGCGTCAGCTCCTGGAGCGCCTCCAGGACCTCACCGTCGCGGCCCACGAGCTTCTGGAGGTCGCGTGCCGACTCGCTGATGATCGACACTGCGGCCCGGTCCGCCTCGACGTCCATGTCGATGTCGCCGTCGAGGTCGGCGATGTCGAGCAGGCCCTCAAGGTAGTCGGCTGCGATCTCACCCTCCTGCTCCAGGCGGGTCAGGGTGTCGCTGCCGGCCTCGGTGGGCGCCGTGGAGGTGGTGCCTTCCGTCACGGATGGACTCCTTCTTACTTCTTGGACGGGTGCTTGGGCCGCTGCGGGCCCTTGCGCTGTCCGGACTTGGCTTGGCGTGAGGAGCCGGAGGCGGGCTTGTCCGCCGACTTCGGCTTGCTGTCCTGCGGTGCGTCCTGCTTCTGGAGCGAGGTCTTGGAACCGGTCTCCGAGGATGCCGTGTCCTTGGCCCCCGCAGTCGCGTGGCCGGTGGTCTGACGCTTCGCCTTGGTCTGGCGCTTGGGCTGCTGACGCTTGTGCGCCTGGCTCTCGGCGTCGGTGACCGCGGTCTCGCTCTTCTGCACCGTGCCGTCCTCCTGGGCCGCGAGACCCAGCTTGGCGAGGCCGGTGATGAACTTGCGCTCGATGTCGTTGCGGTCGGCACCCTTGGCGACGATCGCCTTGACCATCTTGCGCCGGGTGCGGCCCCGCACCTCGCCGTGGGAGGTCACGCTCTTGAGGAGTCGCTGGAGGTACGCGTCCTGCGCCTTGCTGCCCGGCGTCGGGTTCTGGTTGATCACGTACATCTGCTGACCCATGGTCCAGACGTTGGTGGTCAGCCAGTACACGAGGACACCGACGGGGAAGTTGATGCCCATGACGGCGAAGATGACCGGGAAGATGTACATCAGCATCTTCTGCTGCTGCATGTACGGGGTCTTCACCGTCAGGTCGACGTTCTTCGTCATCAGCTGGCGCTGGGTGAAGAACTGCGAGGCCGACATCATGATGATCATGATCGCGGTGACGATCCGGACGTCCAGCAGGTCGGCGTTGAGCGAGGCGACCTTGTCGGCACTGTCCATGAACTTGGCGGCCAGCGGGGCGCCGAAGATGTGCGCCTCACGCGCGCTGTCCAGGAGGTCCTGGTTGATCGCACCGATCTTCTTGCCCGAGGCGATGGACGACAGCACGTGGTACAGGGCGAAGAAGAACGGGGACTGCGCCAGGATGGGAAGGCACGAGGAGAGCGGGTTCGTACCCGTCTCCTTGTACAGCTTCATCATCTCTTCGGACTGACGCTGCTTGTCGTTCTTGTAGCGCTCCTGGATCGCCTTCATCTTCGGCTGGAGCACCTGCATGTTGCGGGTCGACTTGATCTGCTTCACGAAGAGCGGGATCAGGCAGATCCGGATCAGCACCACCAGGGACACGATCGACAGGCCCCAGGCCCAGCCGGAGTCATCGCCGAAGAGCGCCCCGTAGATCTTGTGGAACTGGACGATGATCCATGAGACAGGTGTGGTGATAAAGCTGAACAGACTGGCAATCGTGTCCACTAATCAGGCTCCTTGAGCATTGGGCGAGGTCTCTGCGGCCGGGCTCGGAGGCTCGGATACCGAACTCCCGGGCCGCACATCAGCGGCGGACTCCCCGCCCTTGTGGCCGCGCAGGGCGTTGCGCAGCAGCTCGTGCCACCGCGGACGCCTGCGAGGCGGAACATGATCCACGCCACCGGGCGACCACGGGTTGCACCGCAGGATGCGCCAGGCCGTCAGCGCTGTTCCCTTGATGGCACCGTGCCTGTCGATCGACGTATATCCATAGTGGGAACACGACGGGTAATAGCGGCAGACAGGACCGAGGAGTGGACTGATCGTCCACTGATACAGCTTGATGAGAGCAAGCAGCGGGTACTTCATCGCGCGCCCCCTCCCAGCAGCCGCTGAAGAGCGGCGTCCAGGTCTCGGGCCAGCTGTGCATGGTCGGCGTCGCCCGCACCGGGCAGCGCCCGTACGACAACAAGGCTACCGGGGGGCAGCTGAGCCAGCCGGTCGCAGACCAGGTGGCGAAGCTTCCGCTTCACCGCGGTGCGGACGACGGCTCCCCCCACGGCCTTGCTGACAACGAAACCCGCACGCGGCGGGGGAACACTCTCCCCCGACACGTGCGGGTCCGTTGCACCGCTGCGTAGATGGACGACGAGCAGCGGACGTCCGGCTCGACGTCCTCGTCGTACCGCGGTCGCGAAGTCCTCGCGCCGCCTCAGCCGATTCTCGGTAGGCAGCACGTCATGGACCTGTAAGCGATCAGGCGGACAGGCTGCTGCGGCCCTTGCCACGGCGGTTCGCGAGAATCGCGCGGCCGGCACGGGTACGCATGCGCAGACGGAAGCCGTGGGTCTTGGCGCGACGGCGGTTGTTCGGCTGGAAGGTGCGCTTGCTCACTCGGGGGCTCCAGAAATGATGTGTGTCTTGGCGGGACATCGCCTGGCTGTCACCGTGCGCCCACGAGGAACTCGCGTAAACGCCTTAGTGCACCGCTTCACAATCACAGATCGTGATCTTTGCCCATCGGAGGCAGGCGGCAGCAGCCATCGACAACTCGACCTGGTCACGGTACGCGCGGCTGCGCCATCCGGTCAAACCGGCCTCACGCGAGGCCTCATTGTGCACAGCCTGTGGACAACAACTTGAACCGTGCGGGTCGGCCTGACTACCGTGGCTGAACTCCGGTTCCTTTCCTTCCCGACTGCCGGGCCTCACCCGACCCGACCCATCCCGTCCCGAGAACCACACATTCGTGGGACATGCGAGAGAGCGTGCCTTGTGGCTGACGTACCTGCCGATCTTGCCGCAGTGTGGCCACGAGTGCTGGAGCAACTCCTCGGGGAGGGCCAGCAGGGCATCGAGCCGAAGGACAAGCAGTGGATCGAGCGCTGTCAGCCGCTGGCACTCGTCGCCGACACCGCGCTGCTGGCCGTCCCCAACGAATGGGGCAAGCGCGTCCTGGAGACCCGGCTCGCACCGCTCATCAGCGAGACGCTGACCCGCGAGTGCGGCCGCCCCATCCGGATCGCCATCACCGTCGACGACTCCGCGGGCGAGCCGCCGGCGCCCCCGTCGCACCAGAGCCAGCAGGGCCACCGCTACCCACCGCAGCCGCGCGACGACTCCGGGCGGGGTGACTCGTACGACGGTTACGACCAGCGGTCGTCCGACGACGGCATGCCGACGGCCCGGCCCGCCTACCCCGACTACCAGCAGCAGCGTCCGGAGCCCGGCGCCTGGCCGCGTACCCAGGACGACCTCTCCTGGCAGCAACCCCGGCACAGCGGCTACCAGGACCGCGAGCAGCCGTCCGGCGAGCCGTACCGCGAAAGCGACGCGTACCGCGGGAGCGAGCCGTACCGGGAGAACGAGCAGTACCGGGAGCAGTCCTCCGAGCAGTGGCAGCCGTACGGCACCGGGCGGCCCCAGCACGACTACCGGTCGCAGCCGCCCGAGCGCCAGGGGTACGACCAGCAGCGCCCCGAACGGCAGGACCAGCAGCCGCAGCACCGCCAGGGCGGCCCCGGCCACGGTCCCGGACGGACCGGCGGCTCGGTCCCCGGCCCGATGGGCGCCCAGCCGGCCCCCGCGCCGGGCCCCGGCGAACCGCACGCCCGGCTCAATCCGAAGTACCTCTTCGACACCTTCGTCATCGGGGCCTCCAACCGGTTCGCGCACGCCGCGGCCGTCGCCGTGGCCGAGGCGCCCGCGAAGGCGTACAACCCTCTGTTCATCTACGGGGAGTCGGGACTCGGCAAGACCCACCTGCTGCACGCCATCGGGCACTACGCGCGGAGCCTCTACCCGGGGACGCGGGTGCGGTACGTGAGCTCGGAGGAGTTCACCAACGAGTTCATCAACTCGATCCGCGACGGCAAGGGCGACACCTTCCGCAAGCGCTACCGCGACGTGGACATCCTGCTGGTCGACGACATCCAGTTCCTGGCGAGCAAGGAGTCGACGCAGGAGGAGTTCTTCCACACCTTCAACACGCTGCACAACGCGAACAAGCAGATCGTGCTCTCCTCGGACCGGCCGCCGAAACAGCTGGTGACGCTGGAGGACCGCCTGCGCAACCGCTTCGAGTGGGGCCTGACCACCGACGTCCAGCCGCCCGAGCTGGAGACCCGGATCGCGATCCTCCGCAAGAAGGCGGTCCAGGAGCAGCTCAACGCCCCGCCGGAGGTACTGGAGTTCATCGCCTCGCGGATCTCGCGCAACATCCGTGAGCTGGAGGGCGCGCTGATCCGGGTGACCGCCTTCGCCTCGCTGAACCGGCAGCCGGTGGACCTCGGGCTGACGGAGATCGTGCTGAAGGACCTGATCCCGGGCGGCGAGGAAGCGGCCCCGGAGATCACCGCGCCGGCCATCATGGCGGCGACCGCGGACTACTTCGGGCTCACCGTGGACGACCTCTGCGGATCGTCGCGCAGCCGGGTGCTCGTGACGGCGCGCCAGATCGCGATGTATCTGTGCCGCGAGCTGACCGACCTCTCGCTGCCGAAGATCGGTGCGCAGTTCGGGGGCCGCGACCACACGACGGTCATGCACGCGGACCGGAAGATCCGGGCGCTGATGGCGGAGCGCCGCTCCATCTACAACCAGGTCACCGAACTGACCAACCGCATCAAGAACGGCTGACACCGGCTCTCGGCACGGCGGGGCACCCCCCTTCCCGGACAGCAGGACAGCAGGACAGCAGGACAACCGGGCTTCTGGCCTTCTGAGCAGCCGGACTCCCGGAGTCCTCTTCCCAGGGCGCCTGTCGCGGACCTCCACGGTTCGCGGCAGGCGCTTTTTCGCGTCCCCGAGGCCTCAGGCTCCGACGCGTAGTCCGTACACGGTGCCTGTCCGGACCCCGCCACGGGCATCCGGGAGCCCTTGGCAGCGCTTCTGTGCGGTGCCGGAACTCCGTGACGAGCTCCCCGATCCGACCGCGTTGTTCGAATACGTACTGCTCAGAGGGGCTTCTCCACAGATGTGCGAAGTATTTTCCGTCCACAGCCCGGGGACTGGGAAGTTGTCCATATTGCGTCCACAGGACGCGCTGCCGATACTCCATCAGGCCAGGTCACGTGGTTGGGGATTTGTGGTCAACGATCATCCACAGCCTGTGGACAGATTCTTCTTCCACAGGGGGTCCTCGATGTTGTCCACCGGCGGCCCACAGGCAGGGCCAGGTTGTCCCCAGCTTCTCCACACCCCTGTCCACTGTTCGGCAACGCGACACCCGCTCTCACCGCCCGGAGTGAAAGGCGTCACACCAAGGTGCTGGGTTGGCTTGTGGGGAACGGGGGTAAAGCTGGGGACAGCGCTGGGGAGAAGTAGCCCCCTCCTGTGCATCGGGTGTGCAGAACTTTCGCCCGTCCACAGATAGGCCCGGTTGTCCACGGATGCCGCCCACAGGACCGGTGGACAAAAAACAGTCGTTGACCTGCGCAAACGACGTTATCCACGGTTTCCACAGGGCCTACTACTACTACCACTCAGAGTTAGCCAGGAATCCGCTTCGAAGTGGGGCCTGTGTACAACTCGACCGGCGACCGTCGCGGACTTCTTGGCCCGACTTGACCCCGAGCAGCAACGGCTGTCGGTGCCGTACGTCAGACTGGACCCCGGAGCCTCCGCCGACTCGGCCGTGGGCTCCGGTCCAGACGACGAAGGCCAGCAGGGCGAGCGAGCAACAGCAGGAGGCGGTTCCGGTGAAGATCCGGGTGGAGCGCGATGTACTCGCGGAGGCGGTGGCCTGGGTGGCCCGCAGCCTCCCGGCCCGTCCGCCGGCGCCCGTTCTCGCGGGTCTTCTGCTGAAGGCCGAGGACGGTGCGCTCAGCTTCTCCAGCTTCGACTACGAGGTCTCCGCCAGGGTCTCCGTCGACGCGGAGATCGACGAGGACGGCACGGTGCTCGTCTCCGGCCGGCTGCTCGCCGACATCTGCCGCGCCCTCCCCAACCGCCCGGTGGAGATCTCCACCGACGGTGTGCGCGCCACGGTCGTCTGCGGCTCCTCGCGCTTCACCCTCCACACACTGCCTGTGGAGGAGTACCCGGCGCTGCCGCAGATGCCGACCGCCACGGGAACCGTCCCCGGCGAGGTCTTCGCCTCGGCCGCCGCCCAGGTCGCCATCGCCGCCGGCCGTGACGACACGCTGCCCGTGCTCACCGGTGTGCGCATCGAGATCGAGGGCGACACGGTCACCCTCGCCTCCACCGACCGCTACCGCTTCGCGGTCCGCGAGTTCCTGTGGAAGCCGGAGAACGCGGACGCCTCGGCGGTCGCCCTGGTGCCCGCCAAGACGCTCCTGGACACCGCGAAGGCCCTCACCAGCGGTGACACGGTCACCCTGGCGCTCTCCGGCTCCGGTGCGGGCGAGGGACTGATCGGTTTCGAGGGCGCCGGACGCCGCACCACCACGCGGCTGCTCGAGGGCGACCTGCCGAAGTACCGCACGCTGTTCCCGACCGAGTTCAACTCCGTCGCGGTGATCGAGACGGCCCCCTTCGTCGAGGCCGTCAAGCGTGTGGCCCTGGTCGCCGAGCGCAACACCCCCGTACGGCTCAGCTTCGAACAGGGTGTCCTCATCCTGGAGGCCGGTTCCAGCGACGACGCACAGGCTGTGGAGAGGGTCGACGCGGTGCTGGAGGGCGACGACATCTCGATCGCCTTCAACCCGACGTTCCTGCTGGACGGACTGAGCGCGATCGACTCCCCGGTCGCCCAGCTCTCGTTCACCACCTCCACGAAGCCCGCCCTGCTCAGCGGCCGCCCGGCCGTCGACGCCGAGGCGGACGACGCGTACAAGTACCTGATCATGCCGGTGCGCCTCTCCGGCTGATCCCGCCTGCCCCCGGCCGTCCGGGGGACCTTTCCGCGGCAGTTTCCGGCGGGCCCGCTCGGCGCGGAGCGGGCCCGCCGTGCTGTCCCCGGCCGGGCGTAGGCTCGGACACGGGTGCAGATGCCCCGACGCTTATCGCCACGACGCTTAAGGAATCTCTGATGGAGCTCGGTCTCGTCGGCCTCGGCAAGATGGGCGGCAACATGCGTGAGCGCATCCGCCGCGCAGGCCACACCGTCATCGGTTACGACCGCAACCCGGATGTCGCCGATGTCCACAGTCTCGAAGAGCTTGTGGGCAAGCTGAAGGGCCCGCGGGTCGTCTGGGTCATGGTGCCGGCCGGCGCCGCGACCCAGTCCACGATCGACGAGCTGGCCGAACTGCTCTCGCCCGGCGACGTCGTCGTCGACGGCGGGAACTCGCGCTGGACCGACGACGAGAAGCACGCCGTCGAGCTGGGCCTCAAGGACATCGGCTTCGTCGACTGCGGCGTCTCCGGCGGCGTCTGGGGCCTGGAGAACGGCTACGCCCTGATGTACGGCGGCACCGAGGAGAACGTGGCGAAGGTCCAGCCGATCTTCGACGCGCTGAAGCCCGAGGGCGACTTCGGCTCCGTCCACGCGGGCAAGGTCGGCGCCGGCCACTTCGCGAAGATGGTCCACAACGGCATCGAGTACGCCATGATGCAGGCGTACGCCGAGGGCTGGGAGCTGCTGGAGAAGGTCGACTCCGTCACCGACGTGCGCGAGGTCTTCCGCTCATGGCAGGAGGGCACGGTCATCCGCTCCTGGCTGCTCGACCTCGCGGTCAACGCGCTCGACGACGACGAGCACCTGGACAAGCTCCGCGGATACGCCGCCGACTCGGGCGAGGGCCGCTGGACGGTGGAGGCCGCGATCGACAACGCGGTGCCGCTGCCCGCGATCACGGCGTCGCTGTTCGCGCGGTTCGCCTCGCGCCAGGACGACTCCCCGCAGATGAAGATGATCGCCGCGCTGCGCAACCAGTTCGGCGGCCACGCGGTCGAGTCCAAGTCCGAGAACTGAGCGGGACGCCGACGCGCGGGCGTCGGCGTCCGGCAGGCGCGAACAGGCCGCGCCACGACGCGCCGCACGGCGCGGCAGCCTGCGAAGCGGAAGCACCCATGGGAGAGGTCGGACATCATGCACGTCACCCATCTCTCGTTGGCCGACTTCCGCTCGTACGCCCGGGTCGAGGTCCCTCTCGATCCGGGCGTCACCGCGTTCGTGGGGGCCAACGGGCAGGGCAAGACCAATCTGGTCGAGGCTGTCGGCTACCTCGCCACCCTCGGCAGCCACCGGGTCTCCTCGGATGCCCCGCTCGTGCGGATGGGCGCGGAGCGGGCGGTGATCCGCGCGGCGGTGACGCAGGGCGAGCGCTCGCAGCTGGTCGAGCTGGAGCTGAATCCGGGCCGCGCCAACCGGGCCCGTATCAACAGGTCCTCGCAGGTCAGACCGCGTGATGTGCTGGGCATCGTCCGGACGGTGCTGTTCGCGCCGGAGGACCTGGCGCTGGTCAAGGGCGATCCCGGCGAGCGGCGGCGGTTCCTGGACGAGCTGGTCACCGCGCGCTCGCCGCGGATGGCCGGGGTCCGCTCCGACTACGAGCGGGTGCTCAAGCAGCGCAACACCCTGCTGAAGTCCGCGGCGATGGCCAGGCGGCACGGCGGTCGCTCGATGGACCTGTCCACCCTGGACGTCTGGGACCAGCATCTGGGCCGGGTGGGCGCCGAGCTGCTGGCGCAGCGGCTCGATCTGGTCGCCACGCTCCAGCCGCTGGCCGACAAGGCGTACGGGGACGTCGCGCCGGGCGGCGGTCCGGTGGCGCTGGAGTACCACAGCTCGGTCGGCGAGGGCGTGGGTCCCGAGCGCACCCGCGACGAGCTGTACGAACAGCTGATCGCGGCGCTCGTGGGGGTCCGGAAGCAGGAGATCGAACGGGGCGTGACGCTGGTCGGTCCGCACCGCGACGATCTGCTGCTGGGGCTGCGCGGTATGCCCGCGAAGGGGTACGCGAGTCACGGCGAGTCGTGGAGTTACGCGCTGGCGCTGCGGCTGGCCTCGTTCGAGCTGCTGCGCTCCGAGGGCAACGAGCCGGTGCTGGTGCTGGACGACGTCTTCGCCGAGCTGGACGCCCGCCGCCGGGAGCGGCTGGCGGAGCTGGTGGCGCCGGGCGAGCAGGTGCTGGTGACGGCCGCGGTGGCGGAGGACGTGCCGGGGGTGCTGGCGGGGACGCGGTACGCGGTGGGCGCGGGCGAGGTGGAGCGCGTATGACCGGCCGGGACGAGCGGGCGGGCGGGACGGGCGCGGACGGTGGCACGCCGGAGGGCGGGAGCCCGAAGCCGCCCGAGGTGTCCGGGGTCGACCTGGCCCGCGTCGCGCTGCGGGCGGCGAAGGAACAGGCCCGCGCGCGGGGCGCGGCGGCGCAGCAGAAGAAGCAGGCCCGGCGGGGTGGCGGGCTGCGGTCGGGGGCCCGGTCGGACGGCCGGGACCCGCAGGCGCTGGGGTCCGCGATCAACCGGCTGATCACCGAACGTGGCTGGGAGACGCCCGCGGCGGTCGGCGGGGTGATGGGCCGGTGGCCGCAGATCGTCGGCGAGGACCTGGCGAAGCACTGCGTGCCGCTGCGGTACGACGAGGCACCGGACGCGCGGGTGCTGACCGTGAGCTGTGACTCGACGGCGTGGGCGACGCAGCTGCGGCTGCTGGCTCCGCAGCTGGTGGCCCGGCTGAACGCGGACCTGGGGCAGGGCACCGTACGGATGATCAAGGTGGTCGGTCCGGGCGGCCCGGAGCGCCGGTACGGGCCGTTGCGGGCGCCGGGCAGCAAGGGGCCGGGGGACACCTACGGGTGAGGACCCGTGGACGCGGGCCGGACCGGGGAGCCCGCGGTCGGGTTCGGCGTTCTTCGGCGCTTCCGTGGAGATTCCGTGGCGATCATCACTCGCCCTCGCTGAGCTGCGCTTTTGGCGCAAAATTGTCGTGTACGGGGCGATCCTCGGGTGTTTTCGCCAGGGTTTGGGCGGGAGGAAACCGGACGGTACGGCTGAAGCGTCCCTCACCGTAGCGGGAGGTTGACAGGCCGAAGCGCTCAAAGCCCGTCAGGACCTCTTGGGGCCCCTTCCCGAATATGGGGAGTCGTCAGCCGCTCATTCAGGGCGGCACATGCGTACTCAGGTACCGGCAAACCCCCACTCATGTCAGTGCTACCGGTAGACTGGTGAGTAATCCCGCCGCTGAGGCGGGAGTCGTCGATACAAGCCGAACGACGCAGCCGCTCCCGCCTGTCCGGAGAACGGCCTGTGCTGTGCCAGAAAGGGCGCTTCGTGGCCGATTCCGGCAACCCCAACGAGAACATTCCGTCCACAGCCGGTGAGCCGGGCGAGGTCACCGCCTCGTACGACGCCAGCGCGATCACCGTGCTGGAAGGGCTGGACGCGGTCCGCAAGCGGCCTGGCATGTACATCGGCTCGACCGGTGAGCGCGGCCTGCACCACCTGGTGCAGGAGGTCGTCGACAACTCGGTCGACGAGGCGATGGCGGGTCACGCGGACACCATCGACGTCACGATCCTCCCCGACGGCGGGGTGCGCGTGATCGACAACGGCCGCGGCATCCCGGTCGGCATCGTGCCGTCCGAGGGCAAGCCGGCCGTGGAGGTCGTGCTGACCGTCCTGCACGCGGGCGGCAAGTTCGGCGGCGGCGGCTACGCCGTCTCCGGCGGTCTGCACGGCGTGGGCGTCTCCGTCGTCAACGCGCTGTCCACCCGCGTCGCCGTCGAGGTCAAGACCGACGGCTACCGCTGGACCCAGGACTACAAGCTCGGCGTCCCGACCGCCCCGCTGGCGCAGCACGAGGCCACCGAGGAGACGGGTACCTCGGTCACCTTCTGGGCCGACGGGGACATCTTCGAGACCACCGACTACAGCTTCGAGACCCTCTCGCGCCGCTTCCAGGAGATGGCGTTCCTCAACAAGGGCCTCACCCTCAAGCTCACCGACGAGCGCGAGTCGGCCAAGGCGACGGCCGGCGCGGACAGCGTGGACGCGGCCGAGCCCGCCGAGGAGGAGACCGCCCGCTCGGTCACGTACCACTACGAAAACGGCATCGTCGATTTCGTGAAGTACCTCAACTCCCGCAAGGGCGACGTCATCCACCAGTCGGTGATCGACATCGAGGCCGAGGACAAGGACCGTCTCCTCTCGGCCGAGATCGCCATGCAGTGGAACACGCAGTACACCGAGGGCGTCTACTCCTTCGCCAACGCGATCCACACGCACGAGGGCGGCACGCACGAGGAGGGCTTCCGCGCGGCGCTGACCTCGCTGGTCAACCGGTACGCGCGCGACAAGAAGCTGCTGCGCGACAAGGACGACAACCTCACCGGCGAGGACGTCCGCGAGGGCCTCACCGCGATCATCTCGGTGAAGCTGGGCGAGCCGCAGTTCGAGGGCCAGACGAAGACCAAGCTGGGCAACACGGAGGCCAAGACCTTCGTGCAGAAGGTCGTCCACGAGCAGCTGACGGACTGGTTCGACCGGAACCCCAACGAGGCCGCCGACATCATCCGCAAGGGCATCGCCGCCTCGACCGCCCGGGTGGCGGCCCGCAAGGCGCGCGACCTGACGCGGCGCAAGGGGCTCCTGGAGAGCGCCTCGCTGCCGGGCAAGCTCAGCGACTGCCAGTCGAACGACCCCACCCAGTGCGAGATCTTCATCGTCGAGGGTGACTCCGCCGGCGGTTCGGCGAAGTCCGGCCGCAACCCGATGTACCAGGCGATCCTGCCGATCCGCGGCAAGATCCTGAACGTCGAGAAGGCCCGGATCGACAAGATCCTCCAGAACACCGAGGTCCAGGCGCTGATCTCGGCGTTCGGCACCGGGGTCCACGAGGACTTCGACATCGAGAAGCTCCGCTATCACAAGATCATCCTGATGGCGGACGCCGACGTCGACGGCCAGCACATCAACACCCTGCTGCTGACCTTCCTCTTCCGTTTCATGAAGCCGCTGGTCGAGGCCGGGCACGTCTACCTCTCCCGCCCGCCCCTCTACAAGATCAAGTGGGGCCGGGACGACTTCGAGTACGCGTACTCGGACCGCGAGCGCGACGCCCTGGTGGCGCTCGGCAAGCAGAACGGCAAGCGGATCAGGGAAGACTCGATCCAGCGCTTCAAGGGCCTCGGCGAGATGAACGCCGAGGAGCTGCGCGTCACGACCATGGACATCGACCACCGGGTGCTCGGCCAGGTCACGCTGGACGACGCGGCGCAGGCCGACGACCTGTTCTCGGTGCTCATGGGTGAGGACGTCGAGGCACGGCGCTCGTTCATCCAGCGCAACGCCAAGGACGTCCGCTTCCTCGACATCTGAGTCGGCCGTACCAGCCACGCCGCCGCTCGAAAGGACTTTGACCAGCAATGGCCGACGAGAACACCCCTGAGACACCTGAATCCGTGACGCTCGAGGAGGAGGTCACCGTCCCCGGCGTGGGGATGCGGGTCGAGCCCGTCCAGCTCGAGACGGAGATGCAGCGCTCCTACCTCGACTACGCGATGTCCGTCATCGTCTCGCGCGCGCTGCCCGACGTGCGGGACGGCCTCAAGCCCGTCCACCGCCGGGTGCTGTACGCGATGTACGACGGCGGGTACCGCCCCGAGAAGGGCTTCTACAAGTGCGCCCGCGTCGTCGGCGACGTCATGGGCACGTACCACCCGCACGGCGACTCCTCCATCTACGACGCCCTGGTGCGCCTGGCGCAGCCGTGGTCGATGCGGATGCCGCTGGTGGACTCCAACGGCAACTTCGGTTCCCCGGGCAACGACCCGGCCGCCGCCATGCGGTACACCGAGTGCAAGATGATGCCGCTGTCCATGGAGATGGTCCGGGACATCGACGAGGAGACCGTCGACTTCCAGGACAACTACGACGGCCGCAACCAGGAGCCGACGGTTCTGCCGGCGCGCTTCCCGAACCTGCTGGTCAACGGCTCCGCCGGGATCGCGGTCGGTATGGCGACCAACATCCCGCCGCACAACCTGCGCGAGGTCGCCGCGGGCGCCCAGTGGTACCTGGAGCACCCGGAGGCCTCGCACGAGGAGCTGCAGGACGCGCTGATCGAGCGCATCAAAGGCCCGGACTTCCCCACCGGCGCGCTGGTCGTGGGCCGTAAGGGCATCGAGGAGGCCTACCGCACCGGCCGTGGCTCGATCACGATGCGCGCGGTCGTCGCGGTCGAGGAGATCCAGGGCCGCCAGTGCCTGGTCGTCACGGAGCTTCCGTACCAGACCAACCCCGACAACCTCGCGCAGAAGATCGCCGACCTGGTCAAGGACGGTAAGGTCGGCGGCATCGCGGATGTGCGCGACGAGACCTCCTCGCGGACGGGGCAGCGCCTGGTCGTCGTCCTGAAGCGGGACGCGGTCGCCAAGGTCGTCCTGAACAACCTGTACAAGCACACCGACCTCCAGACGAACTTCGGCGCGAACATGCTGGCGCTCGTCGACGGGGTGCCGCGCACGCTCTCCATCGACGCGTTCATCCGCCACTGGGTGACGCACCAGATCGAGGTCATCGTCCGGCGGACGAAGTTCCGGCTGCGCAAGGCCGAGGAGCGGGCGCACATCCTGCGCGGCCTCCTCAAGGCCCTGAACGCCATCGACGAGGTCATCGCCCTCATCCGCCGCTCGAACACGGTGGAGATCGCGCGCGAGGGCCTGATGGGCCTGCTGGAGATCGACGAGCTCCAGGCCAACGCCATCCTGGAGATGCAGCTGCGCCGGCTGGCCGCGCTGGAGCACCAGAAGATCACCGCCGAGCACGACGAGCTCCAGGCGAAGATCAACGAGTACAACGAGATCCTGGCCTCGCCCGCCAAGCAGCGCGGGATCGTCAGCGAGGAGCTGGCCGCGATCGTCGAGAAGTTCGGCGACGACCGGCGCTCCAAGCTCGTGCCCTTCGAAGGCGACATGTCCATCGAGGACCTGATCGCCGAGGAGGACATCGTCGTCACGATCTCCCGCAGCGGCTATGTGAAGCGCACGAAGACGGACGACTACCGCTCGCAGAAGCGCGGCGGCAAGGGTGTGCGCGGGACGAAGCTGCGCGAGGACGACATCGTCGACCACTTCTTCGTCTCGACGACCCACCACTGGCTGCTGTTCTTCACCAACAAGGGCCGGGTCTACCGGGCCAAGGCGTACGAGCTGCCCGACGCCGGCCGGGACGCGCGCGGCCAGCACGTCGCCAACCTCCTGGCCTTCCAGCCGGACGAGAAGATCGCCCAGATCCTCGCGATCCGCGACTACGAGGCCGTGCCGTACCTGATCCTGGCGACGAAGGGCGGTCTGGTGAAGAAGACCGCGCTCAAGGACTACGACTCGCCGCGTTCGGGCGGTGTCATCGCGATCAACCTGCGCGAGACGCCGGACGGCGGCGACGACGAGCTGATCGGCGCCGAGCTGGTGTCGGCCGAGGACGACCTGCTGCTCATCAGCAAGAAGGCCCAGTCGATCCGGTTCACCGCGACGGACGACGCGCTGCGCCCGATGGGCCGCGCCACCTCGGGCGTGAAGGGGATGAGTTTCCGCGAGGGCGACGAACTGCTCTCGATGAATGTCGTCCGGCCCGGTACGTTCGTCTTCACCGCCACCGACGGCGGGTACGCGAAGCGGACCGCCGTCGACGAGTACCGCGTCCAGGGCCGCGGCGGCCTCGGCATCAAGGCCGCCAAGATCGTGGAGGACCGCGGATCGCTCGTCGGCGCGCTGGTGGTCGAGGAGACCGACGAGATTCTCGCCATCACGCTCGGCGGTGGTGTGATTCGTACGCGAGTCAATGAAGTCAGGGAGACGGGCCGTGACACCATGGGCGTCCAACTGATCAATCTGGGCAAGCGCGACGCCGTCGTCGGCATCGCGCGCAACGCCGAGGCCGGTCGTGAGGCGGAAGAGGTCGAAGGGGCCGATGACGCCGAGGGCGAGACGGCCGCGGTGCACGCCGAGGGCGTGAGCGAGGGCACTGTCGAGGGCACGGAGCCTTCGACCGGGGAGCACGAGGAGTAAGAGCGTGAGTGGAGCCACGGGCGCCGGTTCGGCCGCTTCCGGAGCAGGAGCGAACGGTGCCCGTGGCCCTGCCACGGACTCCCAAGGGGGCACTGTGACGGACACACGAGGGCCTCAGCCCCAGTACGAGGGTTACGCGACCGGGCCGCTGCCCGGCGAGCGTGAGCCCGCACCGGGGCCTTCGGGGCCGTACCACCCGCCCCAGGCGTACCAGGCGCCCGGCGGCGGCACGCAGGGCGGCCAGCAGCGGCCCGGTCAGGGTGGCGGGACGCTGGGCGGCGCGCAGGGCCTGGGCGGCGCTCAGGCGACGCGCAAGCCGCGCACGGGGGCGCGGACCACTCCGCGTACCCGCAAGGCCCGACTGCGGGTGGCCAAGGCCGACCCGTGGTCGGTGATGAAGGTCAGCTTCCTGCTGTCGATCGCGCTGGGCATCTGCACGGTGGTGGCGGCGGCGGTGCTGTGGATGGTCATGGACGCGATGGGCGTCTTCGAGACCGTCGGCGGCACGATCAGCGAGGCCACCGGCTCCAACGAGAGCAACGGCTTCGATCTGCAGTCGTTCCTGTCGCTGCCGCGCGTGCTCATTTTCACCTCGGTCATCGCCGTGATCGACGTGGTGCTGGCCACCGCGCTGGCGACGCTGGGCGCCTTCATCTACAACCTGTCGGCGGGCTTCGTGGGCGGCGTCGAGCTCACGCTGGCCGAGGACGAGTAGGGCACCGGGTATCGATTTTGGGACTGGCCCCGACGTGCGCTAATCTTCAGAGGTCAGCGCGGAGCAGTACAGCGCGGCGGGGCTATAGCTCAGTTGGTTAGAGCGCATCCCTGATAAGGATGAGGCCACAGGTTCAAATCCTGTTAGCCCCACCAGCACGAAGGCCCCCACCGGAGACGGTGGGGGCCTTCTGCGTGTTCCGGTGTTCTGCCGGGGCAGCGGGCGGGGCTACAGCGTGGCCGCCCAAATCACCACGCCTACCGGGGTCAGCCCGCAGACGAGGCCGGCTGACAGGAACACGTACGCAAGGGCCTTGAAGATCCTGTGCCGTTGGGACCGGCAGGCCGCGAAGCAGGTGAAGCTCACGATGGCCAGGCACGGCAGGACGACGAAGAAGAAGCCCGACGCCGCCATGCGGCACCCCCGCTCATCGCGCCCCGTCGCCCACGCGGCCGCCCGCGTGTGCGGCATCATCGCAGACCGTTCCGCGGGTCGGGCGTACCCGGCGTACGGAAAGGGGCCCGGACCGGCGGCCGGTTCCGGGCATGCGAAAGGCCCCCGGCCGGTGTGAACCGGACCAGGGGCCCCGGAGTGCGGCGGGCGCCGGGATCAGGGGGGTGGCGCCGGGGAGTCGCCTTCCGGGGCTGTGGGGTGGGAGCCGGACTGGCCGGTGGTGCGAGCGGTCTCCGCGGGGTCGATCGACAGGTGGCGGGTGGCCGGGGAGGAGCCGTGGGCCTCGGCCCGGATGCGCTGCTTCATCGTGGGCGGGAGGGCGCGGTCACGCGGAAGGGTCCATCGGACCGAGGGTGCGTACGGAGTTGCCACGGTGGCCTCCGTGTGTTCGTGGGTCGTGGCGCCCGGCGTCGGGGCCGTGTTCGTGGCGTTCGCCGCGTTCGCGGTGCCGGCCGTGGCGGTGGCGAGGCCCAGCGACGCCAGGAGGGCGAAGAAGGCGGTGATGAAGGCGGTCCAGATGTTCTTGGGCTGGAAGGTGCTCATGGCCCCTCGCTTTCGGATGGTCCGGTTGCTGACTTCTCCGATCATGTGGAATCGGGCCGCGATTTCGAGGACCGACGCCCGCGCTGCGCCGATCTTCGGATTAACACCACTCGTATGGTGCAACCGGAGTGGACCGGCCCTCCCGAGCGGCCGGAAGGGGTCGCCGAAGGGTCGTTCCGGAGGCGGTGGAGGGCCCGCCGGGAGGCCGCGGGCAGGTCACCGATCGGTATCGGCCGGTGTGTATAGTCGGCGGCAGAAGGCCCCAAAACCAAGGAAAGACGAGGTAGCGCGGTGAAGAAGCTTCTCCTGGTCGCACTGGCCGCCATCGGCGGGCTCCTCGTGTACCGCCAGATCCAGGCGGATCGCGCCGAGCAGGATCTGTGGACGGAGGCGACCGACTCCGTGCCCGCAGGTTCGGGTGTGTGAGACGACACCAGTCTGTTACGGGCCCCGGTCGCTGAGCGGCCGGGGCTTCGTGCTGTCCGGGGTCCGGGCGGCGCGGAACCGTGATGACCGACCCAGCGGATTCACGTAAGCAAATCAACGAGTTGCTTACGTGAATGATCGCCGGGTCGGGTGCCGTCCTCGGGGGCGGGCGTCGGCAACGCGGACAAGCGGCGCAATCCGGTGGGGGCCGGAGACAACGGCGGGGCGTGCGGGGCAGGATGGACCGGCCGGGGCCGGGCGGGCCGACGGTGCGGGCGCGTGAGGACGACGAGGGGAAGCGCGTGAAGAGGCAGCGCAACAGGGACCGGGTGACGGCCGCGGCACTCGCGGCGATGTGCGCGGTGGCGGTGCTGCCGGGCCGGGCGCACGCGGCGGGCCCCGGTGTGTACGCGTTCGATCCCGAGGCGAAGAAGGTGCAGGGGGCGACGGCGAACGTCGAGGCGTCCGAGCTGGACGAGGGCGTTCCGTACCGCAGCACCATCAGACCGGGCGAGAAGCTGTACTACCGGGTCACGCTGGACGACGTCTCCAACGCCTATGTCTCGGCGGTCGCGGTACCCGGTGGCAGCGGCCCGGTCGCCTACGGAGACGGCATCGAGGTCAGCCTCCGGGAGACCGACGACACCCGGTGCGGCTCGGAGCGGGCGACCTTCGGCTCGGGGGAGTACGCACGTCCCATCACCGCGTACGCCTACCGGACGATCGAGGAAGGCTCCGCCTCCTGTCAGGAGAGCGGCCAGTACGACGTCCTCGTCGAGCGCGAGACCAAGGACGCCTCCGACACACGGGCCTGGGACCTGGAGCTGCGCTTCCTCCAGGAACCACGGCTGAAGAACGCCTCCGCCATGCCGACGGAGGCACCCGAGAGCTGGCCGTCGGCCTCGCCGCAGCCCCTGACCGGGAAGCAGCGGAAGCGGGCCGGCGGTTCCGGCTACTTCGAGGCCACCAGCTTGGAGAACGGCCGCTGGCAGGACACGGTCGCGCCGGGACAGACCCGCTTCTACCGGGTGCCGGTGGGCTGGGGCCAGCAGATCCACGCCACCGCCGGACTCTCCAACAGCACCGGCGGCGTGGAGGAGTTCGTGGGCAGCGCGCTGACGCTGTCGCTGGCCAACCCCGCCCACGGGTTGGTGTCCGACGCCACCCTCTCGTACTCCGGAAGGCCCGCTTCCGCCTCCTTGAGACCGCTGCCTCCGGTGGCCTACCGCAACCGGTACGACTCCTCGACCCAGGTCAGCGCCATGCGCTTCGCCGGCTGGTACTACCTGGCGGTGTCCCTCAGCCCGAAGCTGAAGGAGTTCTACGGCGCCGAGCCGATCCCGTACGAGCTGTCGGTCCAGGTGAAGAACAAGGCCGGGGCATCCCCGTACGACGGGGATGCCGGGGCCTTCGGCGTCACCGACCAGGACCGGGAGGTGGCCCGGAAGGGGCAGAACGCGGAGCAGGCGGCGAAGAGCGGTCCGATGAAGGTGGTCGCCGCGGCCGGGATCGGCACGGGGGCCGTGCTGGTGCTCGGGCTCGGCGGGTGGGTGCTGCTGGCGCGCCGTCGTGCGGCCGCCGCCACCCCGTCCCCGGCCTCCGGTGCGCCGGGAGTGGGTGGCCACGGGTCGCCGCAGGGCTGGTAGCCGCCTGCGTCCTGCGACAGGTCCCCGGCCGCGCTTGCCGGCCGCCGCCCGTCAGATCTGGGTCAGGGCCCAGATGCCGACCGCGAAGCAGATCAACGCCACCAGCAGCACCCCGGCCGCCACCTTCGGGGACGGTCCTGGAAGCGTGCGCCCTGCGGGCGCGTGCGGTGCGGCGTGCTGTACCGGTGGGCTGGGCACCGGGGAGAACGGCTGGTTCAGGTGGGCCTGTTGGGGCTGCTGGGCCGTGTAGGCGCGGGTGGCGGCGACGTCGCTCGGTACGCCGGTGGTCGGTGCCCGGGAGAGGTCCGGAGCGCCGACGACGTACGGGTCGGGCGGTGCGTCCGTAGCGTACGGGGACGGCGTGCTCGACGCGTACGGGGGCGGCGGCGGTGTCTGCTGCGGCCCGGACCGAGCCTGCCGGTCGTGCGGCTGCTGGAGGTCCGGAGAGGTCGGCTGGTGCTGCAAACCCGTCTGGACGTGCGGCTGTTGTTGCCGCGGAGGCGAGGGTTCCGGCGGCGGTGCGAGGTGGAAGCTGCCCGTCTCCGACATCGATACGGGCGGTGGGGCGACGGGTTGCGGGTCGGACGGCCGGGGAACGCTCTGCCGCGCCGCTCCGGTCGCCGCCGGGTCCGGGGCACGCCGGGGACCGCCCGCGGCGTAGTCCGAGGAACGCTGTGGGGCGGTGGGAGGACCGTCCGGGCCGAATCCCTCCGGCAGCGGCCCGATCTGGTCGAACACCTCCACCTGCTCGTCGTCCGGGCCGGGTTCCGGGAGCATCTCGACCGCCGCGGTCAGCGCCTTCCGCGCGCCCGTAGCCGTGCGGAACCGGGCATGCGGATCGGGCTGGAGCAGACCGGCGAGCACCTGCCACAACGGCTCGGGGATGCCGTTGGGGGCGCTGGGCGTGCCGTGCTCGGCGAAGTGCTCCACCAGCGCCCGGGCGTCGGGCTTCTTTCCCTGGAGGAGGTAGAGCGCGACCAGGCCGACCGCGAAGAGGTCTGCCGGGAAGTCGGGCTCGGCGCCCATCATCTGCTCGGGGGCGAAGTAACCGGGCGTACCGACCACGTAGTTGGTCTCGGTCAGCCGGGGTTCGCCCTTGCGCATCGAGATGCCGAAGTCGGAGAGGCGCAGATGCGGGCGGCCTGTTCCGGTCGCCTCCAGAAGGATGTTGGCCGGCTTGATGTCGCGGTGCACCACGTCCTCGGCGTGCACCGTGGAGAGGCCGGAGAGCAGCTGGTCCAGCAGCATGCAGACGAAGCGCGGCGGCAACGGACCGTAGTCGCCGATGAGATGGGCGAGCGATCCGCCGCTGACCAGGTCCATGGTGAACAGGACCTTGTCGTCGTCGGCGGCCCAGCTGGCGGGAGCCAGCACATGCGGGTGCTCGATGCGCAGGGCCTGTTCGCGGACGAAGCGCAGCAGCGTGTGCGCGTCGCTCTGCTGGAGCACCTTGGCCGCGACGTACCTGCGGCGGCGGTGGTCCCAGGCGCGCCAGACGGCGCCGACCCCGCCCCGTCCGATCGGATCGATCAGCTCGTACCGACCGGCGAAGACCTCACCCATTGTGCTGCGCCCGCTCCCCGTTCCGTGGCGCCCCGGCTTCTGCCGCGGCCCCGTGTCCGGCTCCCGTGTCCCGGCGGCACCAGGGCGCTGCGCGGTGCGCATGCCCTGGCTCCGACGTTCGCCCGATTCCTGCGAAGGGCCCTGGGGCCCGGCGTTCGGATCATGCCGGATTCACGGGGTCCGGCCCGACTCGAACACAACGCCCTCGCTCCGACGGGACGCCCTAGCTCTGGTGCCCTTCGTAGTGCGCGACCGCGTCCGCGGTGCGCCCCGCGCCGTACACCTTGAGGAACTCTGCCAGCTCCGGGTGGGTGGGCGCGAGGGAGTCCGCCGCATCGATGATGTCGCCGGCCGCCGCGACCGACCGCAGCAGCGACTGGATCTCGCGCACCACGCGGCGGACGGTGGGGGCGCCGCCGGAGGACGTGGTCTGGCCGGAGGAGGTGAGCACCGATCCACCCTGCGACTTCTTGATCTCCTCCATGCGGTCGGTGGCCTCGCCCGCGCTGACGCTGCCGTCCGCCACCTGGCTCGCCAACTCCTGGAGGGCCTGGACGCGCTGGACCACAGCGGGGTTGCCGATCTTGGCGCGCTGGCCGCTCATCAGCTGCGAGAGCATCGGAGCGGAAAGCCCGAGCACAGCCGCCAACCGGGCCTGGTTCAGCCCGAGATCATCTATCAGGCGACGGAAGAGCGCCCCCAACGGCTCTCCGTACCAGCTGCGTTGAAGCTCTCTGGCTCTTGCTGTCGCCTCTTGCTGCGCTGTGTCCATGGCGTCTCCCCATCGCTACGGCTTCGCTGCTGCGAACCTGGCGAGCATCTTACGGAGCGTGGTCGTCCACCGGGAGTCCCTATCCTTTTGCAGGATTACGGGGGTCACCCGGTACTCTGGTTCGCGACGGTGGCCCTGGCACGGACGTGTTGGGGGCTACTCTCGTGCGTAGTGGCGCGGGGCCTTAGCTCAGTTGGTAGAGCGCTGCCTTTGCAAGGCAGATGTCAGGAGTTCGAATCTCCTAGGCTCCACTGCGAAAGACCTCTCTGGCCTGTGGAAACGCGGTCAGGGGGGTCTTTTTCGTCGTCCGGCTCCGGGGCCGCGGGCAGGGTGCGGTCGCGGAGCCCGGCACCGGGCGCCGTCCCGGTTCCGGAGGCTTCCGGTCCCTTCCGCGCCGACCGGCCGGTGCTTTCCGCTCTCTCCTGGGGCCGTGTGCCGGAGGTACCAGGCACACTTCATGCATAAACAGTCGAGCCACTAAGGACTCAGGCATGATCACGTTGACGAAGGAAGACGGACCTGCGGACCTGGACGGGGTGACGCACCTGAGCATCGGGGCTTCGTGGGACCCGACCGTCGGGAGCAGCGGCGGTCTGATGGGCAAGATCCGGCAGAAGGCCGGTACGGACCTCGACCTGATCGCCATCGCGATGCAGGGCGGCGACCCGGTGCGGCTCGCCGGGCTGGACTCGCTGGACCCGCTGGGCAACGGCTCGCTGGTGCACAGCGGGGACAACCAGACCGGTCACGGGGACGGTGACGACGAGACGGTGACCGTCGAGTTCGCCAGGATTCCTTCGAACATCACGTCGATCGTCTTCATCGCCGCCGCGTACAAGAAGCGCAGCTCGTTCAGCAACGCGCGCAACATCAGCTTCAAGGTGTATGACGCGACGGGCGGCAGCACGCAGCAGGTGGCCGACATCTGGCCGAGCATGCTCACCCAGGACAACGGCGTCGCGGTGGCCAAGGCGGTCCGGCAGGGCTCGGGGTGGAAGCTCCAGGTGATCAACGAGACCGGGAAGATCAAGCAGGGCGACGAGCACGCCCTCATGCGCTTCGCGGTGAGCCGGTAGGCCAGTGGGCCGGTAGGCCGGCGGGCGGGGCCGGTGCGCGACGGGTCGGCGGGTCGCGCCGGGCCGGTTGCCCGCCGTTGCCGCCGAGCCGGTAGGGACGGACGAACGCGGCTGCGGTGACCATCCGATGGTCACCGCAGCCGCGTTCCCGTTCTTCCGGCGATCTTGACGGCTGAGCTGTCCGCCCCGGTCAGGGGCGGTCGTCGAGGCCGGGGGCCTCGCCCTCGGCCGCTTCGGCCTCGGCCTGCTTGGCCTTGACTTCCGGGTCGAGGTCGGCGCGGTCGCTGCCGTCGACCGAGCTGAGCGGCGAGCGCTCGTCGCCCACCTCGGTGGCGACGGGCGGTTCGACCAGCCAGTCCGGGTTGGCCTGCTTGTCCCACCAGCGCCAGGCGGCGTACGCGCCGCCCGCCAGCACGCCCAGCACCAGGAAGCCCTTCGCGGCCCGGCCGGCCTTGGCCCGCCGCTGGTGCTTCCTGGCGAGCTTCTGGATTTCCTCGGCCGTCACCTGGGTACGCAGCGCGGCCAGGGCGGCCGCGCCGCGGGCGGATGCCTGCTCGGCGACCGGCACGGCCGCCGCACGGACCTGCTCGACACGGGGCGCGGTGTACTCGGCGGCGCTCCGCGCGGCCTTGCGGGTGGAGACCGCGGCGCGGTGCGCGGCCTCGTCGACCCGCGGCGGCACGTGCGTGCGGGCCTGTTCGATGCGGGGTGCGAGGTGCGACGCGTACTGGACACGGGCCTGCTTGGCCGCCTTCGTCACCTTGGGCGCGAGCAGGGCACGCGCTTCGTGCGCGAGGTGGGCCGCCTGTTCCTTGGCCGTGTCGGCGTAGGGCGCCACCACTTCCGCGGCGTGCTGCGCGCTGTCCTTCGCCGAGTCGGTTGCGGCGCGCACGCTGTCGATGCGGGTCACGAGATCCTCCTCCTTGGTGGCGGGTAGGTACTCCGCCTGTCCGCCCAGTTCGAAATCATGCCTGTTGCGGCCATGCCCGGCATGCGGGACGGGCATCCGGGTCATGATCGTCCTTCACGGCCACGACATTTCATGCGGCTGAAATGGCTGATATGGCCGAAACGGTTTATGTGGAGTGTTCCGCCGACCATGCCATGGTTCGGTGGTGAACGCGCCGTTTCGCTCGCCATCCGGCCGTACGTTTCCCCGGCCGTGGGAGGATCGGCGGACGTCAGCGAAGGACTTGACGGCAGGCGAAGGACGAAAGAAGGCAGATCGTGGCCGAGCAGCTTTACGCCACTGTGAAGACCAATCAGGGCGACATCGAGATCCGGCTGCTGCCGAACCACGCCCCCAAGACGGTCAGGAACTTCGTCGAGCTGGCCACCGGGCAGCGCGAGTGGGTCAACCCCGAGACCGGCGAGAAGACCACGGACCGGCTGTACGACGGCACCGTGTTCCACCGCGTGATCAGCGGCTTCATGATCCAGGGCGGCGACCCGCTGGGCAACGGCACCGGCGGCCCCGGCTACAAGTTCGCCGACGAGTTCCACCCGGAGCTGGGCTTCACCAAGCCGTACCTGCTGGCCATGGCGAACGCGGGACCGGGGACGAACGGATCGCAGTTCTTCCTGACCGTGTCCCCCACCGCTTGGCTCACCGGCAAGCACACCATCTTCGGTGAGGTGGCGGACGAGGCCGGCCGCAAGGTCGTCGACGCCATCGCGGCCATGCCGACCAATCCGCGCACCGACCGTCCGCTGCAGGACGTGGTCATCGAGTCCGTGGTCATCGAGACCCGCTGACCGGGAGCGCGCCCCCGGTGCGCCCGGTGCGCGCGCCGTCAGTGCGTCGGCGCCCCTCATCGGGGGAGACCGGCGGGGGAACCAACCGCCCCACCCGTCCGTACCGACGAGTGAGCGGACCGGCGGGGCGGCCCTGTCCCGCCGTCCGGGCGACCAGTACCGAGAGGCAGGTCAGGACCGATGGAGCAGCAGCCGCCGACGGACCGCGGGGCCTCGGGGAGCGGTGCGTCGACGCCGGTCTGCTACCGCCATCCCGACCGCGAGACCGGCATCAGCTGTACGCGCTGCGAACGGCCGATCTGCCCCGCGTGCATGGTCGGCGCATCGGTCGGCTTCCAGTGCCCCGACTGCGTACGCCAGGGTGCGGGGACGGGGCGCCGGCCGGCCGCCGGTCGACCGCGGACGGTGGCGGGCGGGACGGTGGCCGCCGATCCGCGGCTGGTCACCAAGGTCCTGCTCGGCATCAATCTGGCCGTCTTCCTCCTGGTCACCGTCCGGCCGGCGCTGGTGAACGACCTGACGCTGGTCGGGCTGGCGTGGGACCGGCAACCCCCGCCGGGGGCCTTCGTCGGGGTCGCCGAGGGCCAGTGGTACCGCCTGGTGACCTCGATGTTCCTCCACCGGGAAGTGGTGCACATCGCGTTCAACATGCTGGGGCTCTGGTGGCTCGGCGGACAGGTGGAGGCGGCGCTCGGACGGGCCCGCTACCTCGCGCTCTACCTGCTGTCCGGCCTCGCCGGCAGCGCGTTGACCTACCTGCTCGCCGCGCAGAACCAGCCTTCGCTCGGGGCTTCCGGCGCGGTCTACGGCCTGTTCGGCGCGACCGCCGTCCTGATGCGCCGGATGAACTACGACATGCGTCCGGTGCTCGTGCTGCTGGCGGTGAACCTGTATTTCACCTTCCGGTGGCACGGCATCGCCTGGGAGGCGCACATCGGCGGGCTGGTCGTGGGCGTCGCCCTCGCCGTCGGCCTGGTCCACGCCCCGCGCGAGCGGCGCACAGCGGTGCAGGTGGGCGTCTGCGCTCGTCCTGCTCGCGACCGTGGGGATGATCGTCGTCCGCACGATGGAGCTGACCTGACCGGACACGAGGGAGCCGGGCTGACCGGAATCGTCGGGAAAAGTGACTCTCCGCCCCCAGCTCGACCGAAGTTGTCCACAGTGTGCGCGGAATCTTGTGCATGGTAAGAGGAACGGGTGTTCCTGTCGTCGCTGAGCTGGGTTTTTCCACCTGAACAACGGGGTGCAGCCCCCCTCGATGAGGGAGGCTGCGGTCATACCGGCGTCAACGTGAGTGGAGGTTATCCACAGATCGTCTGACCTTTTCCCCCAGCTGTGGATAACGCTGTGGGTAACTCAGGGCAAGGCTTGCGCGGGAGGGTGCCGAACGGGTACAGGGCGAGCGGATGGCCGCTGCGGAAGCGACCGCGGCGGCGTCACCGATCGGGGAAGCGCGTCACTTCCACTGCGTCGACACGGCGAAACCGCCGGCGATGAAGCCGAAGCCGACCACGATGTTCCAGTTGCCCAGGGCGTCGATCGGCAGATCGCCTTCCGTCACGTAGAACACCACGATCCAGGCCAGTCCGATGAGGAACAGGGCCAGCATCACCGGGGCGACCCAGCTGCGGTTGGTCAGCTTTATGGCCGTTGCCTGCTTCGCCGGGGGCGGCGTGAAGTCGGCCTTCTTGCGGATACGTGACTTCGGCACGAGGGACTCTCCTGTCGATGCGCTGCGTGACCGCGCAGGGATCTGTGGCGGGCGCCGGGGTGGGTGCCAGGGGGAATGCCGCCTCCCCCGAGCGTCCGTTAGCGTAGTGCTTCTCTGGCGCCTGATGAGATAAGGGTACGTTGAGCAATTCTGCCGACTCCCCCGAAGGGCCGGGCCACCGCACCTCCGTGTGGGCGGCTCGGGGGCTCACCGCTGCGGTCTTCGCCCTGGCCGGACTGATTTTCGTCACCAGCGCCAACGCCGCCAAGGGCACCGATCTGCGCAGTGACTCCTCCCTGCTCAAGCTCTCCGACCTGATCCGGAACCGCAGCGAGAAGAACGGCGAGCTGAACGACGCGACCGCCGCTGTACGCGCGGAGATCGACGCCCTCGCCCAGCGCGACGACGGCTCCACCGAGGCCGAGGACGCCGAGCTGAAGGCCCTGGAGAAGGCCGCGGGGACCGCGAAGATCAGCGGCGACTCCGTGAGCGTGACCCTCGATGACGCGCCCCCCGACGCGACCGCCAACCCCGGCTACCCCGAGTCCCAGCCCAACGACCTGGTCATCCACCAGCAGGACCTCCAGGCGGTGGTGAACGCGCTCTGGCAGGGCGGGGCGCGCGGGATCCAGGTGATGGACCAGCGGCTGATCTCCACCAGCGCGGTCCGCTGCGTGGGCAACACGCTGATCCTCCAGGGCCGCGTCTACTCCCCGCCCTACAAGGTCACCGCGGTCGGCGACCCCGGCAAGCTCAAGCGGGCGCTCGACGACTCCTCCGCGATCCAGAACTACCTGCTGTACGTGAAGGCGTACGGGCTGGGCTGGAAAGTCGACGAGAACGAGGCGGTGACCCTCCCCGGATACTCCGGCACGGTGGACCTGCACCACGCGCGGCCTGTGGAGTGAGACCGGGCCGGGCTCCCCGGCCGGGCCGTGGCCGGTCCGGGGATTTCCACCGCTGACCCACGTCCGGGCCGCAGCCCTTTAGTCTGGGGCGGGCACCGAATGGAGGAAACAGCATGTACGGCTGGATCTGGCGGCATCTGCCGGGCAACGCGTGGGTGCGGGGCTTCATCTCGCTCGTGCTGATCCTGGCGGTCGTCTACGTGCTGTTCCAGTACGTGTTCCCGTGGGCGGAACCGCTGCTTCCGTTCGGTGACGTGACCGTCGACGGCCAGAGCGCCGATGGAGCAGGAGCCGCCCGATGAGCGCACGCGTCCTCGTCGTGGACAACTACGACAGCTTCGTCTTCAACCTCGTCCAGTACCTCTACCAACTCGGTGCCGAGTGCGAGGTGCTGCGCAACGACGAGGTGACCACCGCCCACGCCCGGGACGGGTTCGACGGCGTCCTGCTGTCGCCCGGCCCCGGCACGCCCGAACAGGCGGGCGTCTGCGTCGAGATGGTGCGCCACTGCGCGGACACCGGCGTTCCGGTCTTCGGCGTCTGCCTCGGGATGCAGTCGATGGCCGTCGCGTACGGCGGTGTGGTCGACCGGGCCCCCGAACTGCTGCACGGCAAGACGTCCCCGGTGACCCACGAGGGCAAGGGCGTGTTCGCCGGGCTGCCGTCCCCGTTCACCGCCACGCGCTACCACTCGCTCGCCGCCGAACCCGGCGCGCTGCCTCCGGAGCTGGAGGTCACCGCCCGCACGGCGGACGGCATCATCATGGGGCTGCGCCACCGCGACCGGCCGGTGGAGGGTGTGCAGTTCCACCCCGAGTCGGTGCTCACCGAACACGGCCACCTGATGCTCGCCAACTGGCTGGAGCAGTGCGGGGACCAGGGAGCCGTCGCACGGTCGGCCGGACTCGCGCCGGTGGTGGGCAAGGCCGTCGCGTGACCGGGGGCCGCCCCGGACACGGCGCCGGACCGGAGGACCCCTCCACGCACGAGGCGTACGGGGCCGACGGCGCGTCCGGAGCGGCAGTGGACGGCCTCGCGGACCCGCGCAACGCTCCGCTGCCCGGCGGGCACACCTCGCCGTGGTTCCGGGCGGACAACATTCCGGCCGCGGAACCGGCGTACGAGGCCGGATACGTACCCTCTCCGGGCCCTCAGGAGCCCCGGGGGGCCCCGAACGAGTGGTATGACCCCGCCGGGTACCAGCGGGACTGGTACGGGCCTCAGGAGCCCTCCGCGCGCATGGCTCCGGAGGTTCCGGCACCGCTGCCCCCCACGGTTCCGGCGGGTGCCGGGTCCCCGGCGGTCCCGGTCGAGGGACGGGCCCCGGCTCCGGATTTCTCCGCCGGGCCCCGTACCGACGTCCTCGACGCCGTCCACGCGGTCCCTGCCGACGACGCGGGGCCCCGCACCGAGGTGCTCGCCCCCGTCCCGGACGGGCCCGCCCCTTCCTCCGGCCCGCCATCGGCCACCGGCGGGCGGGCCGAGCGGCGCCGGGCGGCCAAGGCGCGCGGGCGGCGGCGCCAGGGCCCGGCCCCGGAGCGGGACGTCCCGGCCTCGGCGGCCCCGTTGTCCCGGATCGAGGCGCGGCGCGCGGCACGGGCGGCGAAGGACAGCCCGGCGGTCGTCGCCAGCCGGCTGGTCGGCGAGACGTTCATCTCGCTGGGTGTCCTGATGCTCCTGTTCGTCACCTACCAGCTCTGGTGGACCAACATCAGGGCCGAGCAGATCGCCGGCAAGGAGACCAGCCGGATCCAGGACGAATGGGCCGCCGGCGACCGCAGGCCCGGAGTGTTCGCGCCCGGCGAGGGCTTCGCGATCATGCACATCCCCAAGCTCGACGTCGTCGCCCCCATCGCCGAGGGCATCGACAAGGAGAAGGTCCTCGACCGGGGGATGATCGGCCACTACGGCGAGGGCAAGCTCAAGACGGCCATGCCCTCCGACAAGCAGGGCAACTTCGCCGTGGCGGGCCACCGCAACACCCACGGCGAACCGTTCCGCTACGTCAACAAGCTCAACCCCGGTGACCCGATCGTGGTCGAGACGCGGGACGCGTACTACACGTACGAGATGGCCGCCATCCTCCCGCAGACCTCGCCGTCGAACATCTCCGTGATCGAGCCGGTGCCGGTCGGTTCGGGCTTCGAGAAGCCCGGCAGGTACCTCACCCTGACGACCTGTACTCCGGAATTCACGAGTACGTACCGGATGATCGTCTGGGGCAAGATGGTCGACGAACGGCCGCGCAGCGAGGGGAAGCCCGACGCGCTCGTCGGCTGAACAACCTCACGACAGGGACGGTGCGGTGGCAGCGAGGACCGAGCACGACGAGCGGACCGACACGTCCGCGTCCCCGCCTCCGACCCCGGCACGCCGCCACCCCGTCGCGACGGCCGTCGGCGTCTTCGGCGAACTGCTGATCACCGCAGGGCTGGTGCTCGCCCTGTTCGTCGCGTACTCCCTGTGGTGGACCAACGTGCTCGCCGACCGCGAGGCCGACAAGCAGGGCGACACGGTCCGCGGCAGATGGGCGGGCGGGCCGGGCGTGCTGGACACCAAGAACGGCATCGGGTTCCTGCACGTGCCCGCCATGGAGAACGGTGAAGTGCTGGTCAAGAAGGGCACCGACCCCGAGACCCTGAACAACGGCATCGCCGGCTACTACACGGACCCGGTGAAGTCGGCTCTCCCCTGGGACGACGAGGGCAACTTCACGCTGGCCGCGCACCGCGACGGGCACGGCGCGAAGTTCCACAACATCCACAAGCTCAGGAACGGTGACGCGGTCGTCTTCGAGACCAAGGACACCTGGTACGTCTACAAGGTCTACAAGACGCTCCCCGAGACCTCGAAGTTCAACGTCGACGTGATCCAGCCGGTCCCGGAGGAGTCGGGCGTCGACAAGCCCGGCCGCTACATCACGCTGACGACCTGCACCCCGGTCTACACCTCGAAGTACCGGTACGTCGTGTGGGGCGAGCTGGAGCGTACGGAGAAGGTCGACAAGGACCGCACGAAGCCGGCCGAGCTGCGCTGAGTGCGTCTACCCGCACCGAGCTGTGCTGAGTGCGCGTACGCGCTCACGTACGCGGGAAGGGCCCCGGTCACCACGATGGTTGACCAGGGCCCTTCGCCGTACGGGGTGGGGCGGGCGGTGGTTCAGTCGTCGCCCATGCCTCCGAAGAGGCCACCGCCTCCGTCGCCTCCGCCGCCCTCGATGGTCACGAGCATGACGGTGCTGCCCTTGGCCGCCTGGGTGTTCGGTCCGGGGTTGCTGGTGATCACCTTGGCGTTCGGCTTGTCGACCGAACCCGGAGCGAGCTGGACCACGAAGCCGAGCCCTTCGAGCTGGCCCTTGGCGTCCTGGTACGACTTGCCGACGATGTCACCGGGGATCTGGACCTGTTCCGGCTGGGCCGGTCCCTTGGAGACCTTGAGGACGATCTGCACGTCCTTGCCCTGCTTGCTCGGGCCCGTCGGGGTCTGCTCGATGACCTCCCCCGCCGGCTTGTCCGAGTCCACATCGGTCCGCGAGACGTTGGTGAAGCCGATGCCCAGAAGCTGCTGCTGCGCAGCCTCGAACGTGCGGGTCCGCATGTCGGGCAGGTCGAGCGTGGCCTGGACGGCCACGGTGATGGTGACCTCGGACTCCTCCTCGGCCTGTTCGCCGCCCTTGGGGTCCTGCTTGATCACCGTCCCCTCGGCCTTCTCGGACTCCGCCGTGGTGACGTTGACCGTGAAGCCCTTCTTCTCCAGCTCCTCGCGGGCACCGTCCTCGGACTTCTCCATGACATTGGGCACTTCGACCGTCGGCGCACCGGTGGAGACGACGACCGTGACGGTGCCGTCCTTGTCCATCATGGCGTCGGCCGACGGGTCCTGCGAGCAGATCTGGCCCTTCTCCTGCTGCTCGCACGGCTCCTCGGCGCCCTTCTTCACGGTGACGCCGGTTCTCGCCGCGAGCGTCTCCGCCTCCTGGAGCGTGGAACCCACCAGGTTCGGGGCCTTGACCTGGTTGTCGCCCTCGGTGTCGGCGAAGACCACCCGGCCGATCAGGATCGCGCCGATGAGGACCAGGATGCCCGCGACGACCAGGAGGATCGTCGAGGTGTTGCTCTTCTTCTGCTGGCGCCGGCGGGCTCCGCGGTCGTCGTAGCCGTAGCCGCCGTCGTCCGGGTTGACCGGGGGCAGCATCGAGGTCTGCGCGTGGTTCGGGTCGGTCGGGCGCAGGGCGGCGGTCGGCTGGTCGGTGTTGTAGCCGTCGTAGCCCCCGTACCCCGCGGCGCCCATCGCCGCGGTGGCCGCGACCGGCTGGCCGTCGAGGCACGCCTCGATGTCGGCGCGCATCTCGTCGGCGGACTGGTAGCGGTAGTCCGGGTCCTTGGTGAGCGCCTTCAGCACGATCGCGTCCATCTCGGGCGTGATCTCGGGGTCGAAGTTGCTCGGTGGCTGCGGCTCCTCGCGGACGTGCTGGTAGGCCACCGCGACCGGCGAGTCCCCGACGAACGGGGGGCGCACGGCGAGCAGCTCGTACAGCAGGCAGCCCGTGGAGTACAGGTCGGAACGCGCGTCCACCTGCTCGCCCTTGGCCTGCTCCGGGGAGAGGTACTGGGCGGTGCCGATGACCGCGGCGGTCTGCGTCATCGTCATCCCGGAGTCGCCCATGGCGCGGGCGATGCCGAAGTCCATGACCTTGACCTGGCCGGTGCGCGTCAGCATGACGTTCGCCGGCTTGATGTCGCGGTGGACGATCTGGGCGCGGTGCGAGTACTCCAGGGCCTGGAGGATGCCGACCGTCATCTCCAGCGTGCGCTCGGGAAGCAGCCTGCGACCGGAGTGCAGCAGCTCCCTCAGCGTCGACCCGTCGACGTACTCCATCACGATGTACGGGATGGAGACCCCGTCGACGTAGTCCTCGCCGGTGTCGTACACGGCGACGATCGCGGGGTGGTTGAGCGAGGCGGCCGACTGGGCCTCTCGGCGGAACCGGGCCTGGAACGACGGGTCGCGGGCCAGATCGGCCCGGAGCGTCTTCACAGCTACGGTGCGGCCGAGCCGGGTGTCGTGCGCGAGGTAGACCTCGGCCATGCCACCACGGCCGAGCACCGAGCCCAGCTCGTACCGGCCGCCGAGGCGACGCGGCTCTTCCATAACTGTTCCAGCCCTCTCCGTCAGTCCCGACCGCACCCGTGTGTGGTCCGCGGCGGTGCGCTGTTCGCGCATACGCTACCGGGCACGGGTGAAGTGATCAGCCCGCACCCGGCAACCCGATATCCGACCGGTATCCGATGTCCGGTATGACGGGCGGCCGCCGTGACAGGTCTCACTTCCCGCTGTCGATGACCGCCTTCATCACGTCGCGCGCGATGGGGGCGGCCAGTCCGCCACCGGAGATGTCGTCCCGGTTGGCGTTGCCGTCCTCGACCACGACGGCGACGGCGACCGGGGAGCCGTTGTCGGTCTTCGCGTACGAGATGAACCAGGCGTAGGGCTTCTCGCTGTTGTTCAGACCGTGCTGTGCTGTACCGGTCTTGCCGCCCACTGTGACGCCGGGGATCCGTGCGTTGGTTCCCGTGCCGTCCTTGACGACGGTCTCCATCATCTGCTGGATCTTCTGGGCGTTCTCACCGGAGAGCGCGCGGCTGAGTTCCTCGGGCTCGTGGGTGTAGACGGGGTCCAGGTTGGGGGTCTGGCGCTCGGCGACCATGTACGGCTGCATCAGCTTGCCGTCGTTGGCGATCGCGGAGGCCACCATGGCCATCTGGAGCGGCGTGGTCCGGTTGGACGCCTGGCCGATGCCGGCCATGGCGTTCTGCGGCTTGTTGTCCTCGGGGTAGACGCTCGCGTCGGCGCGGACGGGCGTGAAGACTTCCTTGTTGAAGCCGAACTTGTCCGTCTGCTCGATCATCTTCTTGTTGCCGAGGTCGTCGCTCATCTTCCCGAAGACGGTGTTGCACGACACCCGCAGGGCCTCCCGCAGCGAGGCGTTCTCGCAGGGGATGTTCCCCTCGTTCCTGAGCTGCGTGGTGGACTGGGGCAGCGTCCAGGGCAGCGGGGACTCCGTCTTGGCGTCGATGTCGTCGTAGAGCCCGTTCTCCAGGGCCGCGGCGGCGGTGACGACCTTGAAGGTGGAGCCCGGGGGGTAGGTCTCGCGCAAGGCCCGGTTGAGCATCGGCTTGTCCTTGTCCCGCAGGAGCTTCTGCCGGGCGGCGGCGTCCTTGTCGGAGTTGCCCGCGAACACCGAGGGGTCGTACGAGGGGGTGCTCGCCAGCGCCAGGATGGCGCCGGTCTTCGGATCGAGGGCGACGACGGCGCCCTTCTTCTCACCGAGGCCCTTGAAGGCCGCCCTCTGGGCGTCGCCGTTCAGGGTGGTGACGACGTTGCCGCCCTGCTTCTTCTCGCCGGTGAACATGGAGAGGGTGCGGTTGAAGAACAGCTGGTCGTCGTTGCCGGTGAGGATGCCGTCCTCCAGCTTCTCCAGCTGCGAGGAGTCGAACGCCTGCGAGGAGTAGCCGGTGACGGGGGCCCACAGGGGCCCGTTCTTCCAGACCCGCTTGTACCTGAAGTCGCTGTCCTCGGTCTCGACGGACCCGGTGACCGCCTTGCCGTCCACGATGATGTCGCCCCGCTCGTGGGCGTACCGCTCGATCCGGATGCGGCGGTTCTCCTCCCGGCCGGTGAGCTCGTCGGCCCGGACGTACTGGATCCAGTTGTCCCGGACGAGGAGGGCGAGCATCAGGAGGCCGCAGAAGATCGCGACCCGGCGCAGCGGCTTGTTCACGGACGGACCACCTGGGTCATCTCGGCGTCGGTCGAGGGCGCGGGAGCCGGCGCGGGGCGGCGGGCTGTGTCGCTGATCCGGATGAGGATGCCGATCAGGGCCCAGTTGGCGATGACCGACGAACCACCGGCCGCGAGGAACGGCATCGTCATACCGGTGAGCGGGATGAGCCCCATGACACCGCCGGCGACGACGAAGACCTGGATGGCGAAGGCTCCGGAGAGGCCGATGGCCAGCAGCTTGCCGAAGGGGTCGCGGGCGGCCAGCGCGGTGCGTACACCGCGCTCGACGATCAGTCCGTACAGCAGGAGGAACGCCATCACGCCGGCGAGCCCCAGTTCCTCGCCGACGGTGGCGAGGATGAAGTCGGTGTTGGCCGCGAAGAGGATGAGGTCGGAGTTGCCCTGGCCGAGGCCCGTGCCGAGCGTGCCGCCGGAGCCGAACGACATCAGCACCTGGGCCATCTGCTCACTGGCGGCGTGCGTGCCCCAGCCCGCGAAGGGGTCGAGCCAGGCGGTCACGCGGTCCTGCACGTGCGGTTCGAACGAGGCCACGCCGACCGCGCCCACGGCCGACATGGTCAGGCCGAAGACGATCCAGCTGGTGCGCTCGGTCGCCACGTAGAGCATGACGACGAACATGCCGAAGAAGAGGAGCGAGGTGCCGAGGTCGGTCTCGAAGACGAGGATCAGGATCGACATCGCCCAGATGGCCAGGATCGGGCCGAGGTCCCGGCCGCGGGGCAGGTACATGCCCATGAAGCGGCGGCTGGCCAGGGCCAGGGCGTCGCGCTTCACCATCAGGTAGCCGGAGAAGAAGACCGCGATGACGATCTTCGCGAACTCACCGGGCTGGATGGATCCGATACCGGGGATGGTGATCCAGATCTTCGCGCCGAACTGGGCCGGGAAGAACATGGGCAGGATCAGCAGGATCAGCGCCACCACCATGGAGATGTAGGTGTAGCGCTGGAGGATGCGGTGGTCCTTGAGCAGGAGCAGCACCCCGATGAACAGGGCCACGCCCATCGCGGAGAAGATCAGCTGCTTGGAGGCGGCGGGCGCGAAGCTGGGGAGCCGCGCCAGCCGTTCCGACTGGTCCAGGCGCCAGATCAGCGCCAGGCCCAGGCCGTTGAGCAGGGTGGCCAGGGGCAGGAGCAGCGGATCGGCGTACTTGGCGAACCTGCGCACCACGAGGTGGGCGACGCCGCCGAGCAGGGCGAGCCCCGCTCCGTAGCCGAGCATGCCCGCGGGCAGTTCGCCGTTGAGGGCGAGGCCCACGTTGGCGTAGGCGAACACCGAGATGGCGACGGCGAAGACGACGAGCGCCAGCTCGGTGTTGCGGCGGCTCGGTGCGTCGATCGCGCCGATGGTGGTCGTGTTGGTGACAACGCTCATGGTGCTGAAGGCCCCCTACGGCTTACTGCTTACCGCACTGCGGGACCAGCTTCTTCTCATCCTCCGAGAGGCTGGGGCCGGGAGTGGGAGCGGTGGTCGGCTTGGTCCCCTTGGCGGAGGATGTGGCGGAAGTCCGGGTGGCGGGGGCCCCGGCGGTGCCGCCGGCCTCGCCCTCGCCCGTACGGGCCCGGTTCTCGGCGTCGGCCGCGCGGCGTTGCGCGTCCTTCTTGCAGGCTGAGGCCTGGGCGGCGAGCTCGGCGACCTTCTCGCGGGCGTCGGTGATGTTGCCCTCGGCGATGGTCGCCTCGACCTGCTTGCGCTGGTACGGCGGCAGGTACTTGAGCTCGATGTCGGTGTTCTTCTCGACCTTCGAGAGCGAGACCCAGGCGAGGTCCTGGCTGATGCCCCGGAACAGGGCGACCTTCTCGTCCTGCGCGCCGACGTAGAACTGCGTCTGCGTCCAGCGGTAGCCGCCGTAGAGACCGCCGCCGATCACGGCCAGCGCGAGCACGATGTAGACGGAGCGCTTGAGCCATTTACGGCCGCCGCGCGGTTTGACGAAGTCGTCGTCGGTGTAGGCGTCGTAGGAGTTGTCCGGCATGCCGTCGTAACCGGCGTCGCCGCTGCCGGGCGGGCCGAAGCCGCCGGCGGGCGGGGGCACGGGGCGGCCGAGGCCGGCCGCGCGCCCGGCGGGCGTCTGCATGGCCCCGCCGTCGCCCAGCTGGGCCTGGTTCTCCGCGACCGCGCCGACGACGACCGGGGTGTCGTTGAGCTGTCCGGCCAGGCTGTCGTTGCCGTCGACGTCCAGGACGTCGGCGACGATGCAGGTGATGTTGTCCGGGCCGCCGCCGCGCAGAGCGAGCTGGATCAGCTCCTGGATGGTCTCCTGCGGGCCCTGGTAGCTGGCGAGGGTCTCTTCCATCGTCTGGTGCGAGACGACGCCGGAGAGGCCGTCGGAGCAGATCAAGTAGCGGTCACCGGCGCGGACTTCACGGATGGAGAGGTCCGGCTCGACGTGGTCGCCGCTGCCCAGCGCCCGCATCAGCAGGGAGCGCTGCGGGTGGGTGGTGGCCTCTTCCTCGGTGATCCGGCCCTCGTCGACGAGGCGCTGCACCCAGGTGTGGTCCTGGGTGATCTGCGACAGGACGCCGTCGCGCAGCAGGTACGCGCGGGAGTCGCCGACGTGCACCAGGCCGAGGCGGCGTCCGGTCCAGAGCAGGGCGGTGAGCGTGGTGCCCATGCCCTCCAGCTGGGGGTCCTCCTCGACCATGACGCGCAGCTGGTCGTTGGCCTGCTGGACGGCCGTGCCGAGCGAGGTCAGGAGGTCGGATCCCGGTACGTCGTCGTCGAGCGGGACGAGCGTGGAGATCACCTCGGAGCTGGCGACCTCGCCGGCCGCCTGGCCTCCCATGCCGTCGGCGATGGCGAGGAGCCGGGGACCGGCGTAGCCGGAGTCCTCGTTGCCCTCCCGGATCATGCCCTTGTGCGACCCCGCGGCGAAGCGCAGCGACAGACTCATGCGCGCCTGCCCCGTCGACTCCGCCTCGGGGTACAGCCTGTCTCGAGCCACACTGCCCACCCTCCGGTCGGGAACCGGGCAGCGTCCACCGTCGGGACCGCCGCGGCTCGCTCGCTCCGCTCGCTCATTGTCGTACTACTTCCGCAGCTCGATGACGGTCTTGCCGATACGGATCGGCGCGCCCAGCGGAATTGGTGTCGGGGTGGTGAGCCGGGTCCGTTCCAGGTACGTGCCGTTGGTGGACCCGAGATCCTCGACGATCCACTGGCCGTCACGATCCGGGTAGATCCTGGCATGCCTGCTGGACGCGTAGTCGTCGTCCAGCACGATCGTCGAATCGTGGGCCCGGCCCAGGGTGATGGTCTGGCCCTGGAGCGCGACCGTGGTGCCCGTGAGCGTGCCTTCGGACACGACCAGCTTGGTCGGCGCACCCCGGCGCTGCCGGCCGGGCTGCTGGCGCTGCTGGGGCGGCGCCGCTTGTTGTTGTTGGCGTCCCTGCTGCGGGCGCGCTTCGGCGGCACCGCGGCGTGAGCCGCGTTGCGTTACGCGCGTTCCGAACAGATCGCTGCGGATGACCTGGACGGCCACGATGACGAACAGCCACAGAACAGCCAGGAAACCTAGCCGCATGACCGTAAGGGTCAGCTCTGACATTGCCCCCGCTTCACCCTTCGGCTTGCCGGTAAACGATGGTGGTGCTGCCCACGACGATCCGCGAGCCGTCGCGGAGCGTAGCGCGGGTGGTGTGCTGCCCGTCTACCACGATGCCGTTGGTAGATCCGAGATCCTGGATCGTCGAGGGCGTTCCGGTCCGGATCTCACAGTGCCGGCGCGATACGCCGGGGTCGTCGATCCGCACGTCGGCGTCGGTGGATCGTCCCATCACCAACGTCGGGCGGGAGATCTGATGGCGGGTGCCGTTGATCTCGATCCAGCGCCGGGTCCGGGCGTCCGGCATGGGGCCGGGCGCGGCCGGGGGGCGCCGGTCGCTCGTGGGGGCCGGGGGCCGTCCGGCGCCCGGCGGCGGGGCCGCGGGCATCGGCGGAGCGGCGCTCGGGGGGTAGCCGTAACCGCCCGGGGCGGCAGGCCGCCCGGCGGCGGGCGGCTGGGCGTGGCCCGCCGGATCGTGCTGTGACGTACTCGACGCCAGGGTGCGGCTGCGGACCCGGTAGAGCCCGGTGTCGAGGTCGTCGGCCTTCTCCAGGTGCACCTTGATCGGGCCCATGAAGGTGTAGCGCTGCTGCTTGGCGTAGTCGCGCACCAGCCCGGAGAGCTCGTCGCCCAGCTGCCCGGAGTACGGGCTGAGCCGCTCGTAGTCCGGTGTGCTGAGCTCGACGATGAAGTCGTTGGGGACGACGGTCCGCTCACGGTTCCAGATCGTCGCGTTGTTGTCGCACTCGCGCTGGAGCGCGCCGGCGATCTCGACGGGCTGCACCTCGGACTTGAAGACCTTGGCGAAGGTGCCGTTGACCAGCCCCTCGAGGCGCTGCTCGAAACGCTTCATGACCCCCACGGGGCACCTCCTCCGGTGTCATCGTCCCTGTACTGCTTACTGATCGTATCCACGCGTCGGGAAATCAGCTGGTTCCCCTTGTCTGGCCTGTGGATGAGTGTCACCCCTCACACGGATCGTAGAGGTGGCCTCCTCCCAGTGTCCCGCACCCGGGGCGCACTCCGGAGGAGTGGGGGAGATGACGGAAGGTTCCCTGCCCGCCGGGGTCGGGGTTCCCGGCCGAGGGGTTCGGGGTTCCCGCTTCCCCTGCGGAGGTCGGCGAAACAACGGATGTGAATCCACCCTGTCCAGCGTGCTAATCTTCCGGATGTCGCCAGGCGCTCGCACCACACGGTGAGAGAGTCTGAAAACACCACTCATGCGCGAGTGGCGGAACGGCAGACGCGCTGGCTTCAGGTGCCAGTGTCCTTCGGGACGTGGGGGTTCAAATCCCCCCTCGCGCACAACGGACAGTCGTCATCGGCTGTCGGGTTGGTTTGAAAGAACCCCCGCTTCGGATCAGATCCGGAGCGGGGGTTCTTCGTTGTCCCGTGGGTCGACGCCCCGGACGTTGAGACGTTCGGTGTTCGGTGCTGGTTGTTCGGCGGGCACGCCGGCTGTCGGAGGCGGGGTTCGGCATCCGGTGGACGCGGGCTCGGTCCCGGCGTCCGGGGGTTCGGTGACCGTCGGCGGTGGGTAAGTCCGTGTTCCCTCGATGACGAGGTCCGTGTTTTCGGTGGGCGGGCGGGGTACGGACAGGCGGGTGGGAGGGAGCGGCGGCGGGCGTCCGCAGGCGGTGGTGCGGCGGGTCCGGGCGCGGTTTCCGGACAGACCGAGAGCCGGCGCGACGACGCGCTTGCATACGCTGGCCGCAGAGGTTGGATCGACGGCGGCTCGGCGGCGAAGGGCTGAGCGCACAGAACGTCCCGGAGGCAGGAAATGGCGAAGCAGGCTCGCGCGGTCCAGACGTGGCGGTCGATCGTGGAGGCCGCGGCGAGCGTTTTCGACGACTACGGCTACGAGCGTGCCGCCATCTCGGAGATTCTCCGTCGTGCCAAGGTCACCAAGGGGGCCCTGTACTTCCACTTCGCCTCCAAGGAGGCCATCGCGCAGGCGATCATGGACGAGCAGACCTCCACGGTCGAGTTCGAGCAGGAGGGTTCGCCGCTCCAGTCCTTGGTGGACGGCGGCCAGCAGTTCGCCTTCGCCCTGCGCCACAACGCGATGGCCCGCGCGGGCACCAGGCTCTCCATCGAGGGCGTCTTCCTCGGCGGCCCGCATCCGTGGGGCGAATGGATCGACGCGACCGCCCGGATGCTGGAGCTGGGGCAGGAACGCGGCGAGGTGTTCCCGCAGATCGACCCGATGGTGTCGGCCAAGATCATTGTTGCTTCGTTCACCGGTATCCAGCTGGTCTCGGAAGCCGATTCCGGGCGTGCCGATCTGCGTGAGCAGGTGGCGGAGATGTGGCGCCACATCCTGCCTTCGATCGCCCACCCCGGTGTCATCGCCCACATCAAGCCGGAGGGCCGGGTGGATCTGGCCGCCCAGGCGCGCGAGAAGGCGGAGCGGGAGGAGCGGGAGGCCCGCCTCGCGGCGGAGGTCGGGGGCGTGGGCTCCGATGCCCCCTCGAACGGGGACTCCCCGTCGGACGAGGCGGTCCTCGACGGCGTCGAAACCGCTCGCGGTATGCGGGCCGGGCGGTTCGGCGACGAGGGCGAGGAGGAGCCGGCGGGCGCGGGGGTCGCCGCCGGCGGCGTCGGCTGACCTGCTCGACTCGGCGGGGTGACCGGCTCGGACCGGGGCGGCTCGGCACCTCGCGCGTGGTGCCGAGCTGTGCTGGTCTTCTGTTGTGGTGCGGCATTTCTCGGGCAGCGCTGTGTTTCACGTGAAACACCCGATTCGTCATGATCATCATACGGTACGGCTCTACGGTCCGGCTGTCCGAGCGAGGAAGCGGCCCACCTCCGCGGGCGAGGTGTTCTCGAGCGCGCCCCGCGTAATTCTGGACAACTTCGAAGCGCTCGCTGTCGATTACTTGCCGTAACCCGGTCCGGTGGGGTCGGTCGGCCAGGGCATCGCACAGTTGTCCACAGGGCCCGGCGGGTGCGGGGCATCGGCGGTACCGTCGTGCTCGGTCACTGATGCGCAGGGCCGCCGGCGGCTCGGAGAGCCGGGCAGCCGGAAGCGGGACGAGGGTGGGGGAGGCGACGCTCCATGAGCGGAACCGAGGCGGCGATGTCCGAGCAGCGGGCCACGGGCGAGGACCCGCGCATTCCGGTCGTGCCCGGCTTCGCCCGACGGGGGGCGGGCCCCTCGCCCAAGGCGTCGGGCAAGGCGCTGCGCGATCGGGTGCCGCGGTCCTCGCACGCTTCGCTGATCCTGCCGCCGGGACGGCCGGACGCCGTGCGGGCGGTCGAGGAGTCGAACCGGGGCCGTGTGCCGGGTCTGACGCCGATACGGGTGGGCCGGATGGCGGCCACCCCGTTCGCCTTTCTGCGCGGTGCCGCCGGGCTGATGGCCCACGATCTGACCGGCAGCCCCGTCACCGGGGTGGGCGCCCAGCTCTGCGGTGACGCGCACGCGGCCAACTTCGGCCTCTACGGCGATGCCCGGGGCAGCCTGATCATCGATCTGAACGACTTCGACGAGACCGTTTTCGGGCCGTGGGAGTGGGACCTCAAGCGGCTCGCCACCTCCCTGGTGCTCGCGGGCCGCGCCGCCGGGGCCGACGAGGACACCTGCCGCCGGGGTGCGTACGACACCGTCGGGGCCTACCGGCGCACCATGCGGCTGCTGGCCCGGCTGCCCGCTCTCGACGCCTGGAACGCGATCGCCGACGAGGAGCTCGTCTCGCACACGGACGCGCGTGACCTGGCCGGCACCTTGGAGCGGGTCTCGGAGAAGGCCCGCAACAACACCAGCGCCCGCTTCGCCGCCCGTTCCACCGAGGAGTGCCCGGACGGCAGCCGGCGTTTCGTGGACGCCCGGCCCGTGCTGCGACGGGTGCCGGACGCCGAGGCCGCGGCCGTGGCCGCCGGGCTCGGCGGCTACCTCACCACGGTCTCCGAGGACCGGGTGCCGCTCCTGGCCCGCTACGCGATCCACGACGTGGCGTTCCGGGTGGTCGGCACCGGCAGCGTGGGGACGCGTTCGTACGTGGTGCTGCTGCTCGACCACCGCGGCGAGCCGCTGGTCCTCCAGGTGAAGGAGGCGCGCCCCTCGGTGCTCGCCCCCCATCTGCCCGCGGTCGGCTTCGATGTGCCGGAGGAGGTGCACGAGGGCCGTCGGGTGGTGCTCGGGCAGAAGCGGATGCAGGTCGTCAGCGACATCCTGCTCGGCTGGGCGGACGTCGACGGCCGGCAGTACCAGGTCCGGCAGTTCCGGAACCGCAAGGGCAGCGTGGACCCCGCCGCGCTCCCCGCCGACCAGGTGGACGACTACGGGCGAATGACCGGCGCGCTTCTCGCCAGGGCGCACGCGCACAGCGCGGACCCCCGCCTGCTGGCGGGCTACTGCGGCAAGAACGACGAGCTCGACGAGGCGATGGCGGCCTTCGCCGTGACGTACGCGGACCGTACGGAGGCGGATCACGCCGAGCTGGTGCGGGCGATCAAGGCGGGCAGGCTGGCCGCCGAGTTCGGGATATGACGGGACCGTGAGACGGGCCCGCGCCCACCGCCACGTCCGCGACGCCCGTACGACCCGTGACTCCGGGGCCCATGGGTGCCGGGAACTCCTGGGGGCGAGGGTGTGGGCCGGGGTCCGAGGCAGGTGCCGGCAGGGTCGGGGCCGATGCGGTGGCCTACGGCCGGTGACGTACGGTGCGGTGGCCTTCGGGCCGGTGACGCATCGCGCCCCGGTGGCGGCCCACCGCGTGTGCGGTGCCGGCCCGCCGTGGCCATACGCTGGACGGGTGACCCACGAAGCCGCCGGGGTGCCGACCACCCGGAACGATGAAGACCGGCAGGACAGCGACGGGCCGGACGCGCCGCAGCCCGCGCCGGACGCGCAGGACGACGCCCCCGCGGCGCCGGATGCCGCCGGGGCGTCCGACAGGCCCGAGGAGGCCGCTCCGCGCCCCGAGGCGCGGCTGGCCAAGGCGGTACAGGCCGCCGAGCAGGCGCTGATCGAGTTCGAGATCGCGGTGGAGACCTTCCGGGTGGAGGTGGAGAACTTCTCCCGGCTGCACCACCAGAAGCTCGGCCCGATGTACGCGCGCCTCGACGAACTGGACGCGCAGATCGCGGAGGCGCGGGCGGCCCGTACCCGCGACCCGGAGGACGAGCGCAAGGCGCGCGAGGCGCGGGCGGCGGTCCTGCCGATGCCCGGTGTCGACGAGCTGTTCCACGACTGGATGGACGGCGACGGGCTCTCCCCCGAGGCGGCGGCCATGCTCACCGAGCAGCCGGTACGGCCGCCGAAGCGGGTCCGGCCCAGCGAGGAGGCCCGCAGGCTCTACCGGGACCTGGCCCGCAAGGCGCACCCGGACCTCGCCCAGGACGAGACGGAGCGGCAGCGCCGGGACGAGTTCATCGCCCGCGTCAACGCCGCCTACGGCCGCGGCGACGTCGAACTGCTCAAGGAGCTCGTCGAGGAGTGGGCGGCCGGCCCGGTGCAGCCCCCGGCCCCGCTGAGCGAGAGCGAGGAGCTCTACTCCCGCCTGGAGTGGCTCACCCGCCGCAAGGAGCTGCTGACCGTCCTCGCCAAGGAGCTGGAGGAGGGGCCGATCGGGTCGATGCTGCGGATGGCCCCGGACGACCCGGACCAGCTGCTGGAGGACATCGCGGAGCAACTGCTGGGAGAGGTGTCCCGCCGGGAGGCCGAGCTGGCGGAGATGGTGCAGTAGCGTTCCCGGTGACCCGGCCGCGTACGTACGAGAGAAGGCATGACCCATGAATTTCGCCCCGCTGCCCTCGGTGGACGCCGCGGCGGTGCCATCGGACGGCTTCGTCCTGGACGTCCGTGAGAACGACGAGTGGGCGGCCGGTCATGTCGAGGGCGCGCTGCACATCCCGATGAGCGACTTCGTGGGCCGGTTCGGCGAGCTGACCGAGGCCGCCGAGGACGGTCGGCGCGTGTACGTGATGTGCCGGGTCGGCGGCCGTTCGGCCCAGGTCACCCAGTACCTGGTCCAGCAGGGCATCGACGCGGTGAACATCGACGGCGGCATGCAGGCGTGGGACGGCGCCGGACGCCCGATGACCACGGACAACGGGACGCCCGCCTTCGTTCTCTGAGCCCTTGCGCCGGGCTTTCCGAGCCTGTGCCCCGGAGCTCCGGACACACGCGCCGGGTCTCCCGAGCTCGTGTCCGGAGTCCTCCGAGCGTGTGCCCCGACGCGCCCACGCCGTACCGCTGCTCCGGCCGTGCGGCGTGGGCGCGCACGGCCACAACCGGGTACGCGGGCTGGGTCCGACGTTCGGGAAGGCGGCCCTGACCGCCTCGACGGCCGCCCGCGGGTCCTCGGTGAAGGGACGACCACGGCCCCGGTCTCCCGCCGCTCGTCGGCTTTCCCCAGCTGGTCGTCAGCGCCTGAGGGCCTTCGGGGGAGAGCAGGCTGCAGGAGAGCGGAACGACCGAGGGGCCCGGCGGCCTCAGCGGTCGAAGTCCAGCTCCACCTCCGGGGTGAGCGGATGTGACTGGCAGGCCAGCACGAAGCCCGCCTCGGTCTCCTCCGGTTCCAGCGCGAAGTTGCGGTCCATCCGGACCTCGCCCGTGACGAGGAACGCCCGGCAGGTCCCGCAGACGCCGCCCTTGCAGGCGTACGGAGCGTCCGCGCGGCTTCGCAGCACCGTCTCCAGCAGGGATTCGGCGTCCTGCACGGGCCAGCTCCCCGAACGGCCGTGGAGGGTGGCCGTCAGCACGGAGTCGGCCGGGGCCGCGACCGTGACCGCCGCCGCGTCGGCGGAGCCCTCGTCGACGTGGAAGATCTCCTGATGGACCCGGGAGCGGTCGACGCCGAGCGCCCGCAGCGCCTTCTCCGTGCCCCGTACGAGGCCGAGCGGTCCGCACAGGAACCAGCCGTCCACGTCGGCGACCGGCAGCAGGGCGGGCAGAAGGGCGGTGAGTCGTTCGGCGTCCAGCCGCCCGGAGGGCAGTCCGGCCGACTGCTCCTCCCGTGAGAGCGCGATGACCAGCTGGAAACGGTCCGGATACCGGTCCTTGAGGTCGGCCACCTCGTCCAGGAACATCGTGGAGGCCGCCGTGCGGTCACTGCGGATCAGGCAGAACCGGGCCGTGGGCTCCCGGTCGAGCAGAGTGGCCGCCATGGACAGCACCGGGGTGATGCCGCTGCCGCCGACCACCGCGGCGAACAGCCCCGCGCGCGGCTTCAGCACGAAACGGCCCATCGGAGGCATGGCCTCCACCTGGTCCCCGACGGCCAGCTCCTTCAGCGCGTACGTGGAGAACGCGCCGCCCTCGACCATGCGGATGCCCACCCTCAGCACCGGTTCGCCGGGTGCCTCGACGGCCGGCGCGCAGATCGAGTACGAACGGCGGACCTCCTGGCCGTCCACCGGGTAGCGCACGTTCAGATGCTGACCGGGGGCGTGGCGGAAGGTCTCGCGCAGCTCGGCCGGTACGGCGAGGGTGACGGCCACCGCGTCGTCCGTGATCCGTTCGATCGCGCTGACCCGGAGCGGATGGAACATCTACAACTCCTTGAAGTGGTCGAACGGTTCACGGCAGGCGACGCAGCGCCGCAGGGCTTTGCACGCCGTGGAGGAGAACCGGCTGAGCAGTTCGGTGTCGGTGGAACCGCAGTGCGGACAGCGGACCGACAGCGTCAGCGGCACGGGGCCGCCGTCGGCGCTGTGGGCGCGCGGCGGTGCTATGCCGAACTCGGCGAGCTTGCGGCGCCCTTCGGCGCTGATGTCGTCCGTCGACCAGGCCGGCGCCAGGACCGTGACGACGGAGACCTCCGGTACGCCGTGGTCGTGCAGGACCCGCTCGATATCGGCGGACATGGCCTCGATCGCCGGGCAGCCGGTGTACGTCGGGGTGAGGTGCACGGTCACCCGCCCCGGTCCCTCCACCTGAACGTCCCGGAGGACCCCCAGCTCCGCCAGGGTCAGCACCGGGAGCTCGGGGTCGGGCACGGAACCGGCGAGGTCGCGCAGCTCCGCCTCCAGCCGGGTGTCCGTCACCATGACGCCCCCGGGTGGCTGCGGTGCAGGTGCTGCATCTCCGCGATCATGCGGCCGAACGCCTCGGTGTGCAGGCCCTGTCGGCCCGCACCCGCCGCCCAGCCCCCGGACCGCGGGCCCGTCGGCAGGGTCAGCGTGGCACGCTCGACGACGCCGGAGACGGCGGCGAGCCAGCTGCCGCGCAGCTCCTCCCGGTCGACACCGGAGTCCGTGTCGTCCAGCCCTTCGACCGGCTGGAACATCTCACCGGTGAACCGCCACAGCGCGTCCAGCCCGGCCTGCATCCGGCGGTGGCTCTCCTCGGTGCCGTCGCCGAGCCGGAGGACCCACTGCTCGGCGTGGTCGCGGTGGTAGGCCACCTCCTTGACGGCCTTGGCCGCCAGAGGGGCGAACTCGCCGTTCCCGGCGGCCAGCCGTTCGTACAGCAGGTGCTGGTACACCGAGAAGTAGAGCTGCCGGGCGATCGTGTGGGCGAAGTCCCCGTTCGGCTGCTCGACCAGCTGGAGATTGCGGAAGGCGCGTTCCTCGCGGAGGTAGGCGAGCTCGTCCTCGTCCCCGACGAGCGAGAGCAGCACCCGCGCCTGTCCGAGCAGGTCCAGGGCGATGTTGGCGAGGGCCACCTCTTCCTCCAGGACGGGGGCGTGACCGGCCCACTCCCCCAGCCGGTGCGAGAGCACCAGCGCGTCGTCGCCGAGGGCGAGTGCGGCGCTCACAGGTGCTTCACCCCGTCCGGGATCTCGTAGAACGTCGGGTGACGGTAGGGCTTGTCGGCGGACGGCTCGAAGAAGGAGTCCTTCTCGTCAGGGGAGGAGGCAGTGACCTCGGTGGACGGGACCACCCAGATCGATACGCCCTCCGAGCGGCGGGTGTAGAGGTCGCGGGCGTTGCGCAGGGCCATCTCGGCGTCCGGCGCGTGCAGGCTGCCCGCATGGGTGTGGGACAGCCCGCGCCGCGAGCGCACGAACACCTCCCACAGGGGCCAGTCGGTCGAGCTGCTCATGCCGTCTCCTCCACATGCCGCGCGGACGCGCCGGTCCGTGCCGATGACTGGTCTGGTGCCGAAGCCGAAGCCGAAGCCGAAGCCGAAGCCGAAGCCGAAGCTGGGGCCGGGGCGGTGGCCGTCGCCGCCGATGAGGCCGGGGACGGTGATGGTGAAGGCTTCGGGGCGTGCTTGGCGGCATACGCGGCCGCCGCGTCCCGGACCCAGGCGCCCTCCTCGTGGGCCGTGCGCCGCTGGGTGATCCGCTGCTCGTTGCAGGGGCCGTTGCCCTTGAGGACCTCCTGGAACTCGGACCAGTCGATCGCGCCGAAGTCGTGCCGGCCCAGCTCCTCGTTCCACCGGATGTCGGGGTCGGGGAGCTCCAGGCCCAGCGCCTCGGCCTGGGGCACGCAGATGTCCACGAAGCGGCGGCGCAGCTCGTCGTTGGAGTGCCGCTTGATCTTCCAGGCCATGGACTGCTCGGAGTGCGACGAGGCGTCGTCGGGCGGGCCGAACATCATCAGGGAGGGCCACCACCAGCGGTTCACCGCGTCCTGGGCCATGGCGTGCTGGGCCTCGGTGCCGCGGCTGAGGGCGAGGAGCAGCTCGTACCCCTGGCGCTGGTGGAAGGACTCCTCCTTGCAGATGCGGACCATCGCGCGGGCGTAGGGGCCGTAGGAGCAGCGGCAGAGCGGGACCTGGTTGGTGATCGCGGCCCCGTCCACCAGCCAGCCGATCGCGCCGACGTCGGCCCAGGTCAGCGTGGGATAGTTGAAGATCGACGAATAGCGCTGACGGCCCGCGTGCAGCTTGTCGAGCAGCTCGTCGCGGCTGGTGCCCAGCGTCTCGGCCGCGCTGTACAGATACAGGCCGTGGCCGGCCTCGTCCTGCACCTTGGCCATGAGGATCGCCTTGCGGCGCAGCGAGGGCGCCCGCGTGATCCAGTTGGCCTCGGGCTGCATGCCGATGATCTCTGAGTGGGCGTGCTGGGCCATCTGACGGATGAGCGTCGCCCGGTAGGCGTCCGGCATCCAGTCGCGCGGCTCGATCCGCTCGTCCGCCGCCACGGTCGCGTCGAAGGCCGCGACGCGGTCCGCGTCCACCGTGTCCGCCCCATCTGCCGTGCCGGGCGTCTTCCGCGTCGTCTGGTCCGCAGTCACTGCCGCCATCCCAGGGCTCCCTACCGACCGATCGTTCGGTTCCTTGACTTCAATGGTGAGTCGGAGGCCCGTAGGGTGTCAACCCTGTGGATGACTGAGTGGTGATCGACGGTGATCGGGGCGGGATGGATTCGGACCACGGCAGGAGTTCCGCGGACGGGGGGAAGGACGCCTGTCCGCAGGCGTCGAACCGTTCGACGGAAGCGCAGGACACCGCCCCCGAGGCCATACCGCCACCGATGTCGCATCCGCCGTACGGGACGGTGGACGTGTCGGAACCTCACGCGGAGCTCGTGGCGACGGAGCCGTCGGCCACAGGCCGGGGCATAGCCGGGCTCTCCTTCCCGTACCAGGTGGCCGCGGCCCTGGCGCTTTCGCTGATCGGGCTGCTCGCCTGCACGCAGGTGGCCATGGTGTTCCTGCACGTCGCCCCCTCCAACACGCTGACCAAGCAGCACGGGAAGACGATCGACCGCTGGATCTACCCGGAGTTCGAGCAGAACTGGAAGCTCTTCGCGCCCAACCCGCTCCAGCAGAACATCGCCGTCCACGTGCGCGCCGAGGTGGTGGGGGAGGACGGCCGCCGCACCACACGGTGGATGAACCTGACGCATGAGGACGGCAAAGGGGTGCGGGGCAACCTCTTCCCCAGCCATGTGGACCAGAACGAGCTCCGCCGGGGCTGGGACTTCTACGTCAACTCCCACGACAGCGACAACCGCCCCAACGGTCTGCGCGGAGAGCTCTCCGAGCGCTACGTGCGACGCATCGCGATGCTGCGGCTGAGCGGGCGCGACTACGGCGGCACCATCGAGCGCATCCAGCTCCGCTCCGCCACCAGCTCCGTCGCCCCGCCGCCGTGGAGCTCCGAGAGGATCAGCACCCGGCCCGTCCACCGCGTCCTCCCCTGGTGGACCGTGACCCCCGACGACCTCCCCGAGAACGCCGGGGGACAGGGCCGGGACGCGGGCAGGAACGCGGCCCACCGCGTGGAGGCGGACCAGTGACGATTCCTCCGCCCGCCACCCCGCGGCCCCCGGTCCCCGTGCCCGCGACCCCCCGGCCCGCCGGTGCCCGGCCGGCCGAGCCGCGCTCCGGCATCGGCGGCGGTCCGGCCCGTGCTCTTCACCGCGTCACCGCCTCTGCCCTCGGCCCCTACCAGAGCGCCGTCGTCCGGATCGGTTTCGCCGCCACCTACCTCTTCTTCCTGCTGCGCGAACTGCCGAACCGCCATGAGCTGTACGGCCCCGACAGCCCGTGGCACTGGGATCTGGCCCGCCGGCTCACGGCCGGCAACGAGGCGTTCTCGGTCCTCATGTGGACCGACAGCACGGTCTGGTTCGAGGCCGTGTACGCCCTCACGCTGCTGTCCGCCGCCGCGCTGATGCTCGGGTGGCGGACCCGGACGATGTCCGTCCTCTTCATGATCGGCGTGCTCTCGGTGCAGAACCGGAGCATCTTCATGGGCGACGGCGGCGACAACGTCGTCCACCTCATGGCGATCTACCTGGTGCTGACCCGCTGCGGTCAGGTCTGGTCGCTGGACGCCCGGCGCGCGGTGCGCGACGCTCGGCGGGTCGCGGCGGGCCTGCCGCCCGCGCGGGACATCGTGGGCCCGGTGCTCTGGGCGGTCCTCGGTCCGGTCCTCGTGACGGCCACGCTGATGGGCGGGCTCGGTGGCACCTGGTGGCTCCCGGCCCTGCTGTGGGTCCTCTGGCTCTCCGCCGCCGCCTGGTGGGCCGCGAACCGCTATCAGCCGCACGGCGAGCCCCGCGCCCTCCTCGACGTACTGGCCAACCTCGCGCACAACGCCACGCTCGCCGTGATCATGGCCGAGGTCTGCCTGATCTACGCGACGGCCGGCTGGTACAAGATCCAGGGCTCGCGCTGGCAGGACGGCACCGCGCTGTACTACCCGCTCAACCTCGACTACTTCACCCCGTGGCCCGCCCTGTCGGACCTTCTGGGCTCCAGCGGGCTGATGGTGATGGTGCTGACGTACGGCACGGTCATCGTCCAGGTCGCCTTTCCGTTCACGCTGTTCAACCGGCGCGTCAAGAACGTCCTGCTGGTCGTGATGATCTGCGAGCACGCGGGAATCGCCCTGCTGCTCGGACTGCCGTTCTTCTCCATGGCGATGATCGCGGCCGACGCGGTGTTCCTGCCGACGGCCTTCCTCGTCTGGATGGGCGTCCGGGTCACGAACGGCCGACGGCGGCTGCTCTCCGGCCTGCCCGGCCGGTCGCGTACGCCGGGGAAGGCCGAGGTGTCCGGAACACCCGGCGCTGAGGACGGCCCCGCGGAACCTGCGGCACCCGGAACGGTGCGGGACGGCCACGGAGGCGGCCGGGACGGTCACGGGGACGGTACGGAGGAGCCCCGGCACCGGGGCGGCGGCGGGGGCCATACGCTCGTCGGGTGAGCAGTGAGACCGGCAGAACCCAGCAGCCCCCGGCGGAGCAGGCCCCCGATCGGGCGGAGAACGCCCCGGCGGGGCCCGTTCAGGACGAACCCCTCCAGTACGACGACGGGTACGGCCAGACCATCGGTGTCGGGCCGCACCCCCTGCCCTGGCCCGACGACGAGCGGTACGACCCCGAGCTGCTGGCCGAGGGCGACCGGCGCAACGTCGGTGACGCGTACCGCTACTGGACCAGGGAGGCGATCGTCGCCGACCTCGACCTGCGGCGGCACGACTTCCACGTGGCCGTCGAGAACTGGGGCCACGACTTCAACATCGGCTCCGTGGTGCGGACCGCCAACGCCTTCCTGGCCAAGGAGATCCACATCGTGGGCCGGCGGCGCTGGAACCGGCGCGGCGCCATGGTCACCGACCGCTACCAGCATGTGCGCCACCACCCCGGCACCGCGGACCTGACCGCGTGGGCGGCCGCCGAGGGGCTGCCGATCATCGGGATCGACAACCTCCCCGGCGCCGTACCGCTGGAGCGCACCGAACTGCCGCGCCGCTGCGTCCTGCTGTTCGGGCAGGAGGGGCCGGGTCTCACCGAGGAGGCGCGCGAGCACGTCTCCATGGTGTGCTCGATCGCGCAGTTCGGCTCGACCCGGTCCATCAACGCCGGGGCCGCCGCGGCGATCGCGATGCACGCGTGGATTCAGCGCTACGCCGATGTCCCCGACCCCCGCGACATCCGCTGACGTGCCGCCCGTTTCCTGACTACGCCTGGCGGCGCACCTCCACCACCCGGAAGCGGTTGGCGACGAAGGCCGCGTCGCACAGGGCCGCGTTGGCGGCGGGGTTGCCCCCGGAGCCGTGGAAGTCGGAGAAGGCCGCGGTCTGGTTGACGTAGACCCCACCGGTCAGGTTCAGCGAGAGCTGGGCCGACTCATCCAGGCAGACGTCCTCGATCGCGCGCTCCACCTCGGGGGACGTGGTGTACGCGCCGACCGTCATCGCCCCCTTCTCGCGGATCGTGCGCCGGAGGAGGTCCAGGGCGGCGGACGTCGACTCGACGGCGACCGCGAAGGACACCGGGCCGAAGCACTCGGAGAGGTAGGCGGCGTCCTCGTCCGTCTTGGTGCCGTCGAGCTTCACGATCACCGGCGTACGGACGACGGCGTCGGGGAACTCGGCGTTGGCGACCGTACGCGAGGCCAGGGCGACCTCGCCCAGTTCGCCGGCCGCCTCCACCCGCGCCCGTACGTCCGGGTTGACCAGCGCGCCGAGCAGGGCGGAGGCGCGGGAGTCGTCGCCGAGCAGTCCGGTGACGGCGGCCGCGATGTCGGCGACCACGTCGTCGTAGGACTTGGCGCCGTCGTCGGTGGCGATGCCGTCCCTCGGGATCAGCAGGTTCTGCGGGGTGGTGCACATCTGGCCGCTGTACAGCGACAGGGAGAACGCGATGTTGGCGAGCATGCCCCGGTAGTCGTCGGTGGAGTCGACGACGATCGTGTTGACGCCGGCCTTCTCCGTGTAGACCTGGGCCTGGCGCGCGTTCTCCTCCAGCCAGTCGCCGAAGGCGGTCGAGCCGGTGTAGTCGATGATCCGGACCTCGGGGCGGAGCGCCAGGGACTTGGCGATGCCCTCGCCGGGGCGCTCGGCGGCCAGGGCGACCAGATTCGGGTCGAAGCCCGCCTCGACCAGCACCTCGCGGGCGATGGACACCGTGACGGCCAGCGGCAGCACGGCGCGCGGGTGCGGCTTGACCAGCACCGGATTGCCCGTGGCGAGGGAGGCGAACAGGCCCGGATAGCCGTTCCAGGTGGGGAAGGTGTTGCAACCGATGACCAGCGCGACGCCCCGGCCGGAGGCGATGAACGACTTGTGCAGCTTGAGCGGGTCGCGCTTGCCCTGGGGCTTCGACCAGTCGGCGGTCTCCGGGGTGCGGACCTGCTCCCGGTAGGCGTACGCCACGGCCTCCAGCCCCCGGTCCTGCGCGTGCGGGCCGCCCGCCTGGAGGGCCATCATGAAGGCCTGGCCGCTCGTGTGCATCACCGCGTGGGCCAGTTCGTGGGTGCGGGCGCTGATCCGCGACAGGATCTCCAGGCAGACCAGGGCCCGGATCTCCGGTCCCGCCGCCCGCCACGCGCCCATGCCGGCCTTCATCGCCGGAAGCAGGACGTCCGGATCGACGTGCGGATACTCGACGCCCAGCTCCGGCCCGTACGGCGAGACCTCGCCGCCGACCCAGCCGTCGGTGCCCGGCTGGCCCAGATCGAACCGGGAGCCCAGCAGCGCGTCGAAGGCGGCCTTGCCCTCGGCGGCTCCGAGGCTGCCCGGAACGCCGCCCTCCCCGTACGCCTTCGGGTGCTCGGGGTGCGGTGACCAGTACGCGCGGGTACTGATCACGTCGAGGGCCTGGTCGAGCGTGGGCCGGTGGGTCTCGGACAGCTGCTGGGGGGTGAGCGCGGCGGCCATGGCGGACCAACTCCTCATCGAGCCGGGCAGGGACGTACGGATGGAGTTAGAGTAACCGAACGATCGGTCGGGACAAGGGGCCCCAGAGAACCTGTGGACAACTCATGGGGGAGGATCGCGGACATGACCACGGCCAAGCGGGACACGTACACACCGGAGACCCTGCTCACCGTCGCCGTCCGTGTCTTCAACGAGCGCGGCTACGACGGCACGTCCATGGAGCATCTCTCGCGGGCGGCGGGCATCTCGAAGTCCTCCATCTACCACCATGTGGCGGGCAAGGAGGAGCTGTTGCGCCGGGCCGTGAGCCGGGCGCTCGACGGCCTCTTCGCCATCCTCGACGAGCCGGGGGCGCAGCGCGGGCGCGCGATCGAGCGGGTCGAGTACGTCACGCGCAGGACGGTCGACGTACTGATGGCCGAGGTCCCCTACGTCACTCTGCTGCTGCGCGTGCGCGGCAACACGAAGACGGAGCGCTGGGCGCTGGAGCGCCGCCGCGAGTTCGACCAGCGGGTGGCGGAGCTGCTCCAGGCGGCGGTCGCTGAGGGCGACCTCCGGGCGGACGTGGACATACGGCTCGCCACCCGGCTGCTGTTCGGCATGGTGAACTCGCTGGTCGAGTGGTACCGGCCGCAGCCGGGCGGTTTTCCGGGAGAGGATCAGCTCGCGGACACGATCGTGCGCCTCGCCTTCGAGGGGATGCGCGCGAACGGGCGCTGAGCGGGCGGCCGGGCGGGCTCGGCCAGGTGACCGGGCGGGTCCGGTCCGGGGGCGGATCGGTCGGGGCCGGCCCATGGTCGGCGGGGGCTCCGCCGCGGGTCAGGCCAGCTCGGCCGGGCGGTCCGGGAGCGGTCCGAGGTCCGTCTCCTCGAACACCAGCAGCGTGCGCGTCGAGAGCACTTCGGGGATCGACTGGATCCGGGTGAGGACCAGCTCGCGCAGCGCCCGGTTGTCCGGCGTGTGCACCAGGAGCAGTACGTCGAAGTCGCCGCTGACCAGGGCGATGTGCGTGGCGCCGGGCAGGGCCTGGAGCTGTTCGCGCACGGTGCGCCAGGAGTTCTGCACGATCTTGAGCGTGATGTACGCGGACGCCCCCTGGCCGGCCCGCTCGTGGTCGACCCGCGCGCCGAAGCCGCGGATCACGCCGTCCTCGACGAGCCGGTTGATCCGGGCGTAGGCGTTGGCGCGCGATACGTGGACCCGTTCGGCCACCGACCGTATCGAGGCGCGGCCGTCCGTCCGGAGGATGCGCAGGATGTCGCGGTCGATGGCGTCCAGTGGCCGCGCGGGCGGAATCGGCGCTTCCGTCACGGACCCGGCGGGTGCGGTCGGCGGCCGGGCGGCCGTGGTGGGCGCTCCCGCGGCCGTGCCGGACGGTCCCGCGGGGGTGGCCTGCGGTGACGCGGGGGTGGCCGGGGGTGCCGCGGGTGCGGCCGGGGGCACGGCTCCGGGTGCGATCCGGCCCGGCTCCGCGGCCTTGTCGGCCATTTGTTCAGCTGCCATCGGCCCGCGCCTCCCTGTTGTGGACGACCTGTTCCTATCCCAGGCTGTGGAGAACCGTTTGTCCACAGGCTGGCGGTGCCTGTAGCCAAAATGCCCGCGCGACCGAACAATCGGTTGGTGAGGCACACCACATCCGTGCCCCGTCCGACCCTCGACGTCTTGTTCCGCTCCTTCGACGTCTCGCTCCCGATCGACACCCATCGACGCCCTGATCGACACCCTCGATCCCCTCGATGCCAGGAGGTGCTTCACATGACGGTCCAAGAGCTGCCCGGCGCGGCCGCCTACCGGCCCACGCCGCCCCCGGCCTGGAAGCCGATCACCGACCCCGCGCCGCTGCTCCCGGACCCGGAGCCCTACCGGGTGCTCGGTACGGACGCGGTCGCCGACGCCGATCCCGAGCTGCTGCTCCGGCTCCACGCCGAGCTGGTGCGCGGGCGTCGCTACAACGCACAGGCCACCGCGCTGACGAAGCAGGGCCGACTGGCGGTCTACCCGTCGAGCACCGGCCAGGAGGCGTGCGAGATCGCCGCCGCCCTGGTTCTGGAGGAGCGCGACTGGCTCTTCCCGAGCTACCGGGACACGCTGGCGGCCGTCGCCCGCGGTCTGGACCCGGTCGAGGCGCTGACCCTGTTGCGCGGCGACCGGCACACCGGCTACGACCCGCGTGAGCACCGCATCGCCCCGCTGTGCACCCCGCTCGCCACCCAGCTCCCGCACGCCGTGGGACTGGCCCACGCGGCCCGGCTCAAGGGCGACGACGTGGTGGCCCTCGCCATGGTCGGCGACGGCGGCACCAGCGAGGGCGATTTCCACGAGGCGCTGAATTTCGCGGCGGTCTGGAAGGCCCCGGTCGTCTTCCTCGTCCAGAACAACGGATTCGCGATCTCCGTACCGCTGGCCAAGCAGACCGCCGCCCCTTCCCTGGCCCACAAGGCCGTCGGGTACGGGATGCCGGGCCGCCTCGTCGACGGCAACGACGCCGCCGCCGTGCACCAGGTGCTGAGCGAGGCCGTGGCACGGGCCCGGGGGGGCGAGGGCCCGACGCTGGTCGAGGCGGTCACCTACCGCATGGACGCCCACACCAACGCCGACGACGCCACCCGCTACCGGGTCGACAGCGAGGTCGAGGCGTGGCGGGCGCACGATCCGGTGCGGCTGCTGGAGCGGGAGCTGCTGGAGCGCGGGTTGCTGGACGAGGCGGGCGTCGAGCGGGTGAAGGAGTCCGCCGAGCGCATGGCCGCCGCCCTGCGTGACGGGATGAACGCCGATCCGGAGCTGGCGCCGATGGACCTGTTCACCCATGTCTACGCCGAGCAGACCAGCCAGCTCCAGGCCCAGGCCGCGGCGCTGCGGGCCGAGCTGGACGCCGAGCAGGACCACGACGAGCACGGCACGGAGGCGGGACGATGACCACCGCGGCAGCGACGGCCGGCGGTCGTACGACGAAGGCGAAACCGGCCACGATGGCGCAGGCCCTCGGGCGCGCGCTGCGCGATTCCATGGCCGAGGACCCCTCCGTCCACGTGCTCGGGGAGGACGTGGGCACGCTCGGCGGGGTCTTCCGGATCACGGACGGGCTGGCGAAGGAGTTCGGCGACGACCGCTGCACCGACACCCCGCTGGCCGAGGCCGGCATCCTCGGCGCGGCCGTGGGCATGGCGATGTACGGGCTGCGGCCCGTGGTGGAGATGCAGTTCGACGCGTTCGCCTACCCGGCGTTCGAGCAGCTGATGAGCCATGTCGCCAAGATGCGCAACCGCACCGGCGGGGCCATGCCCCTGCCGATCACCGTGCGGGTGCCGTACGGCGGCGGGATCGGCGGGGTCGAGCACCACAGCGACTCCTCCGAGGCGTACTACATGGCCACCCCCGGCCTGCACGTCGTCACACCGGCCACGGTCGAGGACGCGTACGGGTTGCTGCGGGAGTCGATCGCCTCGGACGACCCGGTGGTCTTCCTGGAGCCGAAGCGGCTCTACTGGTCCAAGGCCGACTGGTCGCCCGAGGCGCCCGCGGCGGTCGAGCCGATCGGCAGGGCCGTGGTGCGGCGGTCCGGGCGCAGCGCCACTCTGATCACGTACGGGCCTTCCCTGCCGGTCTGCATGGAGGCCGCCGAGGCGGCGGTCGCCGAAGGCTGGGACCTGGAGGTGGTGGACCTGCGCTCGCTGGTGCCGTTCGACGACGAGACGGTGGCCGCGTCGGTGCGGCGCACCGGGCGCGCGGTCGTGGTCCACGAGTCCCCGGGGTTCGGCGGTCCGGGCGGCGAGATCGCGGCCCGGATCACCGAGCGGTGCTTCCACCACCTGGAGGCGCCGGTGCTGCGGGTGGCCGGGTTCGACATCCCGTATCCGCCGCCCATGCTGGAGCGGCACCATCTGCCGGGAGTGGACCGAGTGCTCGACGCGGTGGCGCGGTTGCAGTGGGAGGCGGACAGCTGATGGCCCAGGTGCTCGAGTTCAAGCTGCCGGACCTCGGTGAGGGGCTGACCGAGGCGGAGATCGTCCGCTGGCTGGTGGAGGTGGGCGACGTCGTCGCCATCGACCAGCCCGTCGTGGAGGTCGAGACGGCCAAGGCCATGGTGGAGGTGCCCTGCCCGTACGGGGGTGTCGTGACCGCGCGGTACGGCGAGGAAGGTGCGGAACTCCCCGTCGGCGCACCGCTGCTGACGGTCGCGGTGGGGGCGACGCAGCCCTCCGCTTCCGTCGGGTCCTCCGCCGCTCCGGCCGCATCCCGGAGCGCGTCCCGGCGGGGTGGGGCTGCTGCGGACGGCCCCGCTGCGGAGGCGGGTGCCGGTTCCGATTCCGGTTCCGGGAACGTGCTCGTGGGGTACGGGACCGGGGCCCCGGCTGCCCGGCGTCGGCGTATCCGGCCGGAGCGGACCGCCGCTGCCGCACCCAACTCCGTACCCGCTGCCCCCGTACCGGGTGCCGGTCGCGCTTCCGCGTCCGTCGTCGTCGGTGAGATGGACGGTGTGCCGGGTCCCGTGGCCGTGGTCTCGCCCCTCGTACGGCGACTGGCCCGGCAGCACGAGATCGATCTGCGGCAGCTGACGGGGACGGGGCCCGACGGGCTGATCCTGCGGGCCGACGTCGATGCCGCGATCCGGATGGCCGGGGCGGCGGTGGAGACGGAGAGCCGTGCGGCTGCGGCTCCTGCCGCCCCTGCCGCTCCGGTGGCGCCGGGGCGGGCCACGGTGGGGGCGGGCGAGCCGGCCGCCGAGCGGATTCCGTTGCGCGGGGTGCGCGGGGCGGTCGCGGACAAGCTGTCGCGCAGCCGTACCGAGATTCCGGACGCCACCTGCTGGGTCGATGCCGACGCCACCGAGCTGATGGCGGTCAGGGCCGCGATGAACGCCGCCACGGGCCCGTCCGCCGGGCCGAAGGTGTCGGTCCTGGCCCTGCTGGCGAGGATCTGCACGGCTGCGCTGGCCCGGTTCCCGGAGCTCAACTCCACCGTGGACACGGAGGCGCGGGAGATCGTCCGGCTTCCCGGAGTGCACCTCGGGTTCGCGGCCCAGACGGAGCGGGGACTCGTCGTTCCGGTCGTCCGCGACGCGCACACCCGCAACGCCGAATCGATCGGGGCGGAGATCGTCCGGCTGACCGAGCTGGCGCGGACCGGGAAGCTCAGCCCGGCGCAGCTCACCGGGGGCACGTTCACGCTGAACAACTACGGGGTGTTCGGGGTCGACGGGTCGACGCCGATCATCAACCACCCGGAAGCGGCGATGCTCGGCGTCGGCCGGATCATGCCCAAGCCCTGGGTTCACCGGGGAGAGCTGGCCGTACGTCAGGTCGTCCAACTGTCCCTCACATTCGACCACCGGGTGTGCGACGGCGGTACGGCCGGCGGCTTCCTCCGGTACGTGGCGGACTGCGTCGAGCAGCCGGCGGTACTTCTGCGCTCGCTGTAGTCGACGAGCCTGCCGACGGCGGGTGGTCGGTGGCTGGTCGCCGGCCGCCGGACCCGCCGGTGGCCGGCCGTCAGCCGATGGGCCGGAGGCGGGTGGGCTGGGGGTGGGCTGCGGCTGCTCGTCGGGCGGTCGGTGCGCTGTCGCGTGTCGCCGGTCGCGTGTACGGGGCTTGCCGCGCCCCCTGCCGGGACTCGGCCTTTCGCCACCCCGGCGGGGGTGCCGCTCCGGTGCGCCGCCCATACTCGACGTATGACGGCCTACGACGTGATCGTTCTTGCCGGCGGGGCCGCGAAGCGGCTCGGCGGCGCCGACAAGCCAGGGCTTCGGGTGGGTGGCCTGACGCTCCTCGACCGGGTGCTCGCCGCCTGCGCCGACGCGGCGCTCACCGTCGTGGTGGGCGGTCGTCGCGCCACCGCCCGGCCGGTGACCTGGACGCGTGAAGTGCCGGAGGGCGGCGGCCCGTTGGCGGCGCTCGGCGCGGGGCTGCGGCAGACGACGGCGGAGCGCGTTCTCGTCCTCTCGGCCGACCTGCCGTTCCTCGGCCGGGGGACGGTCGACGCGCTGCTCGCCGCAGCTGGGGAGGCGGGCAGCGAAGGGGCCCTGTGCACCGACCCCGAGGGGCGAGACCAGCCGCTCGTGGCCGCCTATCGCGCCGAGCCGCTCCGCCGGGAGCTGGGCCTGATCGCCACGGAGCACGGGAGTCTCGCCGGGCTGCCGCTGCGGCTCCTGACGGCGGAGCTGGACCTCGCCCGCGTCGAGGCCGGACCCGACGCCGCGTTCGACTGCGACACTTGGGACGACATCGCCGCCGCCAGAGCCCGGATCAGAGAGCATGGGGCCGTGCTGGACGAATGGATCACCTCGGTCAAGAACGAACTGGGCATCGAACTCGACGTCGACACCGGCGTCCTGCTCGACCTCGCCCGTGACGCCGCCCACGGGGTCGCCCGGCCCGCAGCCCCGCTCACGACCTTCCTGGTCGGGTACGCGGCGGCCAGGGCGAGCGCCGACGCCGGGCCCCACGAGGCCGCCGCAGCGGTCGCGGAGGCTGCTCGCAAGGCCACCGGTCTCGCCCTGTGCTGGGAGGCGGAGGCGGCGGACCAGGAGGCGGGCGCGGAAGGCACCGGGGACGGGCGGGCCGACGGTGCCGCAGGTGATGCGAGGCCCGGTACGGGCCGCGAGGGGGCCGGGACGCCATGACCGGGCCCGACCGCCCCGCATCCGGTCCGGCCGATGACGATCTCCTCGCGTCCGGTCCCGCTCCGGTGGGGCTGCCCGTGAGCGGTCGCGGTCGCGCCCGCGCCGAGGAGGAGCTGGCCATCGAGCAGGCGCTCGCCCTGGTGGGCGGCTCGCCGCTCGGCCCGGTCCGGCCGCAGCCGGCCCCACGCGACGGCACGAACGGCGCCACGGGCAGCGCCCCCGGCCATGGCGAACCGGACGGCAGCGCCCCGGCCGCCGACACCCCGCGCACCGGCGACACCCCGACCGGCCGCACCCCGAAGACCAGCGCGGTGAGCGGTCGTCATCCGGGGACGGGGGACTCCCCGCGGACCCCGGCGGAGAGGGGGGCGGACAGCCGCGTACGGTCCGCCTCCACGTCCCGGACCGCGAACCCGTCCCCGCTCCTGTCGTGGAGCCGGGCGCGGGCGGTCGCGGCCCGCGCCGGCCGGGTCGGCCCCCTCGGGGCGGTCCGGCTGCCGCTCGACCGTGCGCTGGGGCACGTGCTGGCCGAGCCGCTCGGCGCGCTCACCGACCTGCCGTCGTTCGACACCTCGGCCATGGACGGCTGGGCGGTCGCCGGCCCCGGACCCTGGGCGTTCGAGGCCGGGGCCGGAATCCTCGCCGGACGCGGTCCCGCCACGGCGCTGCCCGACGGCGTCGCCGTACGGATCGCCACCGGTGCCCGCGTTCCGCCCGACACGACGGCCGTCATCCGCAACGAGCACGCGTACGCCGACGAGGCCAAGGGGCTGCTGCACGCCGAGCGGTCCGTGGCGACCGGGCAGGACATCAGGCCCCGAGGCCAGGAGTGTCACTCGGGCGAACAACTCGTCCCGGCCGGGACGGTGGTGACCCCGGCCGTGCTGGGACTCGCCGCCGCCGCCGGGTACGACGCGCTGCCCGCCGTGCCCCGCCCGTGCGTCGACGTCCTCGTGCTCGGCGACGAACTGCTCGCCGCCGGCCTGCCGCACGACGGGCTGATCCGGGATGCCCTCGGGCCCATGCTCGGTCCCTGGCTGCGGGCCCTCGGTGCGGAGGTCGCCGGGCCCCGCCGCCTCGGCGACGACGCCGGGGCGCTGCGCGACGCCCTCATCGCCTCCGACGCCGACCTGATCATCACCACGGGCGGTACCGCCGCCGGCCCGGTCGATCACGTGCACCCGGTTCTCGACGGTCTCGGCGCCGAACTGCTGGTGGACGGCGTCGCGGTCCGCCCCGGCCACCCCATGCTGCTGGCGCGGCTGCCGGCCCGCGGACAGACCGAGCGGCGCGCGGAAGAGCAGCCGCCGAAGCATGTCGAGGGGGCTGCGAAGCAGTCCGCGGGGGTGACGAAGCAGCGTGAGGGGACACCGGACGGTCCGTATCTGGTCGGGTTGCCCGGAAATCCGCTCGCGGCCGTATCGGGGCTGGTGACGCTCGTGGAGCCGTTGCTCGCGGGTCTGGCGGGCCGCCCCGCCCAGGACGCGTACCGGGCCCTCGTCCACGCCGAGGTGCACGGGCATCCGCACGACACCCGTCTCGTCCCCGTCGTCCATCGCGCGGGCCGGGCGGGCGGGCGGGACCATGTCGCGCCGCTGCGTTACAACGGCCCCGCGATGCTGCGGGGCATCGCCGCGGCGGACGGGCTGGCCGTCGTGGAGCCGGGCGGGGTACGGTCCGGCACCGAGGTGGAGATTCTGGATCTCCCATGGGCCCCGGCGACGCCGTGGACGGAAGGGTGTTTCACGTGAAACTTCCCGGCCACGATGCGATGGCCAGGCGAGCGGACGAACTGGTCGTGCCGACACGGGTGATGCTCCCCCGCCGGGTGGCCCTCGGTCCGGCCCGCCAGGTCGCCAAACGCCTGCTGATGGCCTTGATCGTGCTGGCCGCGACCGTGCTGATCGTCTGGCTCGACCGCGACGGTTACAACGACAACGCCGACGGCAAGGTCAACCTGCTCGACGCCATCTACTACGCGACGGTCACCCTCTCCACCACCGGGTACGGGGACATCACCCCGTACAGCGACGGGGCCAGGCTGATCAACGTGGTGCTCGTGACACCGCTGCGCGTGCTGTTCCTGATCATCCTGGTCGGCACCACCCTCGAAGTCCTCACGGAACGGACCCGCGAGGACTTCCGGCTGAAGCGTTGGAGATCCAACTTGCGTGACCACACCGTCGTCGTCGGCTTCGGCACGAAGGGCCGCTCGGCGATCATGACCCTCTGCTCCACCGGCCTGCGGAAGGACCAGATCGTCATCGTCGATCCGGCCTCCAAGGTGATCGAGGCCGCCAACGCCGAAGGCTTCACGGGCGTACTGGGCGACGCCACCCGGAGTGATGTCCTGCTGCGGGCCGAGCTCCAGAAAGCCCGTCAGGTCATCATCGCCACCCAGCGCGACGACACGGCCGTTCTCGTGGCCCTGACCGCCCGGCAGTTGAACCGGGGGGCGAAGATCGTGGCGGCGGTGCGCGAGGAGGAGAACGCTCCGCTCCTACGGCAGTCCGGGGCCGACGCCGTCATCACCAGCGCCAGCGCGGCCGGGCGGCTGCTCGGCCTCTCCGTCCTCAGCCCCAGCGCGGGCACGGTGATGGAGGACCTGATCCAGCAGGGCAGTGGCCTCGATCTGGTGGAACGGCCGGTCATAAAGGCCGAGGTGGGCAAGAACGTACGGGAGACGGAGGACCTCGTCGTCAGCGTTCTGCGCGGCCACAGGCTGCTCGGTTACGACGACCCGGCGGCCAGTCCGCTGCAACTGACGGACCGGGTCATCACCATCGTGCGGAAGAGCCCCAGCTCCACCTCCGTGTCCCACAACCCGATGCCGCCGCGTCCCTGAGCGCGCCGCGCCCCGGAACGAACACCGGGCCGCCGCACACCCGTGGGGCCTCGCGCGCGTACCTGTACCGGGCTCTCCGCGTGCCTTCAGCCGTACGCGGAGAGCCCGGTACACGCGCCCGCGCCACGCGCAGGAGTATGTGCGGTGCTCCAGCGCGCACGGCGTGCCGGAGTAGCCTCGCGGCCATGCATGCGATCACGATTCCCGAACCCGGTGGCCCCGAGGCGCTCCTGTGGGCCGAGGTGCCCGATCCCGTACCCGGCGAAGGCGAAGTCCTCGTCGAGGTCGTCTCCAGCGCCGTGAACCGTGCGGACGTACTCCAGCGGCAGGGCTTCTACAACCCGCCGCCCGGCGCTTCCCCCTACCCCGGTCTGGAGTGCGCGGGCCGCATCCTCGCGCTCGGTCCGGGGGTGACCGGCTGGGCGGTCGGCGACGAGGTGTGCGCGCTGCTGGCCGGCGGCGGCTACGCGGAGAAGGTCGCTGTGCCGGCGGGCCAGCTCCTGCCCGTTCCGAAGGGCGTCGGCCTGGTCGAGGCGGCGGCGCTCCCCGAGGTCGCCTGCACCGTGTGGTCGAACGTCTTCATGATCTCCCACCTGCGCCCCGGCGAGACCTTCCTGGTCCACGGCGGCTCCAGCGGCATCGGCACGATGGCCATCCAGCTGGCGAAGGCGGTCGGGGCCCGCGTCGCGGTCACGGCGGGCAGTCCGGAGAAGCTCGCCCGGTGCGCCGAGCTGGGGGCGGACATCCTCATCAACTACCGCGAGCAGGACTTCGTCGAGGAGCTGCGGGAGAACACCGCCGGGGCCGGGGCCGACGTGATCCTGGACCTCATCGGCGCCAAGTACCTGGACCGGAACGTGCGGGCGCTCGCCGTGAACGGCCGGCTCGCGATCATCGGGCTCCAGGGCGGCGCCAAGGGCGAACTGAACCTCGGCGCCCTGCTGACCAAGCGGGCCGCCGTCACCGCGACCTCCCTGCGGGGCCGCCCGCTCCCGGAGAAGGCCGCCATCGTCGCCGCCGTACGCGAACACGTGTGGCCGCTGATCGAGGACGGCGTGGTCCGGCCCGTGGTGGACCGGACGCTGCCGATGGCCGACGCGGCCGAGGCGCACCGGGTACTGGAGTCCAGCGGGCACATCGGCAAGGTGCTGCTGACCGCACCGGCGGCAGACGCCTGACCTCCGGGAGCCGTACGACGAGGGGCCCGGCACACCGTGTGTGCCGGGCCCTGATGCGTGTCGGAGAAGGCTGAGGGGCGGGTTACAGATACGGGCCCGAGCGGATCGGACCGTGCGGGTCCGCGCCGCCCCCCTCGTCGTCGTGCGCCGATCCGGGCGGCAGCGCGCGGCGCATCTGCTCCAACTGGGCGCGGGCCGCCATCTGCTGGGCGAACAGCGCCGTCTGGATGCCGTGGAAAAGACCCTCCAGCCACCCCACGAGCTGCGCCTGGGCGATCCTCAGCTCGGCCTCGGAGGGCACCGAGTCCTCCGTGAACGGCAGGGAGAGCCGCTCCAGCTCCTCGACCAGCTCCGGGGCCAGTCCGTCCTCCAGCTCCTTCACGGAACCGGCGTGGATCTCCTTGAGCCTGACCCGGCTCGCCTCGTCGAGAGGAGCCGCCCTGACCTCCTCCAGCAGTTGCTTGATCATGCTGCCGATGCGCATGACCTTCGCGGGCTGTTCCACCATTTCCGTCACCGGGACCTCGCGCGACTCGTCGTCACTGGCACCGCCGCCGACAGCCATTCCGTCCTGGCCCACGACAAGGACCTGCGGGTGCTCCTGCGACCGGTCATTCCTCGGCATTTCCATGCCGCCATTGTCTCGCACACCTGCCGTACACAAGGGTGGTGCCCCCGAGAACGGATGATCCACCGTCCTCGGGGGCACCGGAACTCCTCAGCGAGCCCCCGGAAGGGACCGTCCCGACCCGCGTGGCGGAGGGGACCGCCCCTCCCCGCGCGTCATCCCGCGCGCCGCGCCAGCGTCTGGCGGGAGCTGGTGAGCGCGGCCGCCAGCAGCCCGGCGAGCACCGGGACGACCAGGGCCAGCAGCCCGAGGGTCTCCCACGGCATCACGATCGGCGTGTAGGCCGACTGCATCGGGTCCGCCCGCATCTCCGCCAGCGCCGCGCGCAGGTCGGTCAGGCGCAGGGCGATCGCGGGCACGAGCCCCGCCGCTGTCCCCAGCAGGACCCCGGTCGCGGCGACGACCAGACACTGGAAGCCGGACAGCGACCGGCGCAGGCCCGGCGGCGCGCCGACCGCGCTGAGCGTGGTGAGGTCGGCCTCCGCGTCGGCCTTGGACAGCCCGGTCGTGATGGCCGCCGCGCCGAGGGTCACCACCCCGGCGAAGAGGGCGAGGATCAGCAGGATCGTGTCGTCCTCGGTCCGGAGCTCCTCGTCCGAGGCCATCAGGTACGCCTTGTTCCCGGCCTGGTCGAGCGCCGCGTACGCCGCCTGGCGCTCGGCGTCCGTGGCCTCCCGGCCGAGCGTGTAGAAGCTCCCGTAGTCCTCGACGTGCAGCCCCAGCCGCTCGGCGGTCTTCCGCGGCATGACCATCCGGATGCCGGGAGTCGCCGCGTACCGGTCGGGGGCGACGTACACCTTCAGCCGGTCCGTGGTGGTGCGGGCCTTGCCGGGGTGCCGGGCCCGGTTCTTCTCGTCCCGGGCGCTGTAGGTGTGGGTGGCCTTGAGGGTGACCTCGCCGTTCTTGGCGTACGCCGAGTTCAGCAGGACGGGCATGCCCGCCTCCAGGGCCTTCGCTGCCGCCGGGTCGTCGAGCTTCACGTACGTGCGGAGAACGTCCACGCCCCCGATGACGATCTTGTGATCGTCGGTGCCGAACGCGACCATCGTGTAGTTCTCGTCCATGCAGGCCGGGGAGTTCATCACGCGCTTGTGCTCGTCGGCCGAGAGCCGCAGGGCGAGTTCCTCGGCTCCCTTGCCCTTCAGCGGGCAGCTGTGGCCCTTTCCCGTGGGCTTGACGAGCTGAAGCTCGCCGCAGCCGTTCTCCTCCTGGTGATGGACCGAGCAGTCGCTGCCGGCCCAGACCCGGCCGAAATCGGCGGCCCCGCCGCTGACCGGGTAGTTCTGCTCGACGGCCGCGCGGGAGCGGGGCAGGTCGGCGCCGATGTCGGACGCCGACAGAGCGAGGGTGCCCGGGGTCATGTTCGGCACGTAGTCGTACGCCTGCTCGGCGGCGCTGCTGCTGGTGTACGTGGCGATGGCGACGCTGCCCGCGACGGCCGCCATCACGGCGGCGACGGCGGGAGCGGTGCGCCCACGGTTGCGGGCCGCGTCGCGCAGGGCGATCCGGGGGGTCAGCGGAAGCCTCCGGCCGAGCCGTCCGAGGAGGCCGACGATCACCGGGATGCAGCCGAGCACACCGAGTTCGGCCAGGACGGAGCCACCGGCGACGAAGGCGGTGTCGCCCGCCACCCCGCCGTACACCGCGACGGTGACGCCGGCCGTGAGCGCGATGGCGCCGATGACGGGCAGCACGCGGGAGCCGCGCCGGGTGCCGCGCCGACCGGTGAGCGATTCCAGGACCGACTGGCGGCCCGCGACGATCGCCGGGGCGAGCGCGGCGAGGACGCCGGTGACCAGGCCGAGCACGGCGATGCCGAGGATCTCCCAGGGCCGTACGGTCAGTTCGCCGAAACGGCTGCCCGTGTAGTCCTCGATCACCGGGTGGAACAGCGCGGTCAGGCCGAATCCGGCGACCACTCCGGCGACCGCGCCGACCCCGCCGAGCACCGCGCCGCCGGCGAGCACCATGGACCGGACCTGGCCCCGGCTGCCGCCGCACGAGCCGACGAGGCCCAGTTGGCGGCGCGAGCGCCGGGCGCCCACGGCGAACGCCGGGCCGGCCAGCAGCACGATCTCCAGGACGGCCATGGCGGCCACCGTCAGGACCGCCGCGGTCGTCTCCACCTCGGTGGAGTACCCGCTGCTCATCGCGGACATGGGGACCTCGGAGTCCGGCGGCGGGTCCAGGGCGACCTGGCGGGACGTGACCACCACACCCCTCTCGTTGGCCGCGAGGATGTCCTGCCAGGTCACACCCGCTCCCGCGGGCCCCTTCACCAGCCACAGCGGGTCGCTCGGCTGGGGTGGCAGGACGGCCTTGTCGCGGTCGGCGGTCCTCTGCCACGGGGCGATGACCGAGCCGGGGAGCGCGTAGAGGGATTCGGCCCGCAGATCGGCGGGGAGTTCGACCGTGCCGGTGAGGGTGTAGGTCTGCTCGGGACCGCGCACGGTGACGGTGTCGCCGAGGGACAGTCCGGCCGCTTCGGCGAAGGCCGTGGTCGCGGCGATCTCGTCACGCTTGCGCGGGAAGGCCCCGTCGGTCAGCTCGATCCGGCCGCGCACCAGCGGGTCGGAGACGGACAGTTCGCTGATCTCGGTGTCGGCGATGCCGTGCCGGGTGGTCACCGACGCGGGCACGCTGCGCTCGGTCAGGTAGCGGGAGCCCTCGGGGAGGGCGGCCTTCACGTCGACCGGCTTCGCCTGCACCTCGGGGGACGGGTCGGGTGTGCCCGGAGGGGTGCCCCAGTTGACGCCGTCGGGCATCTGCTGGAGTTTCACCGGGCCCATGCCCGTGGACCTGAACCGGGCGTCGGCCGATCCCAGCTCCGCCGTCAGCTCCTCGGCCCGGGTCGGCAGGGCGCTGCGGTAGGTGAGGTCGGCGGCGGTGACGCCGAGGACCGGGAGGGCGATCATCGCGACGACCAGGGCGCTGCGGCCCTTGGCTCGTACGGCGTCGCGTCGGGCTGTGCGGAAGGCGGCGCGCCAGCCGGAGAGGACGCTCACCTGGCGGCCTCGGTGGTGGTGGGGAGCAGCGAGTCCGCTCCGGTGGTCAGTGTCTGGTCGACGATCGAGCCGTCGCGGAGGAACACGACCCGGTCGGCCCAGGCCGCGTACCGGGGTTCGTGGGTCACCATGACGGCGGCCGCTCCCTGGTCGCAGCGGGTGCGCAGGAGGGCGAGGACGGTCTCGCCGGTCTCGGAGTCGAGCGCTCCGGTGGGCTCGTCGGCGAGCACGAGGCGGCGGTCCCCGACGAGGGCGCGGGCGATGGCGACGCGCTGCTGCTGGCCGCCGGACATCTCGTCGGGGAAGCGGTCGGCGATCTCCTCCAGCCTCATCTCGGCGAGCGCGGCGAGCGCCTCCTTGCGGGCCTTGCGCACCGGGACGCCGTCGAGTTCGCGGGGCAGTGCGATGTTCTCGGCGGCGGTCAGGGCCGGGATGAGGTTGTAGTCCTGGAAGACGTAGCCGACGCTGCGGCGGCGCAGGGCGGCCATCCCCTTGGGTCCGAGGGCGGCGATGTCCTGCCCCTCGATGACCACCTGGCCGCTGGTGGCGGTGTCGAGGCCGCCGGCCAGGGTCAGCAGGGTGGACTTGCCGGAGCCGGAGGGTCCCATGACGGCGACCAGTTCGCCCGCGTGCACGGAGAGCTGGATGCCGCGCAGGGCGTGCACCTCGGCGACGCCGGAGCCATGGGTACGGGTCAGCGCCCGCAGTTCGAGTACGGGGCTGCCGCCGGGCGTCCCGGAGGACGGCGGGGGCGGCGGTGTGGCGGACGAAGACATGGTGGGAGGTCCCCCCTGGGAACGGCGTGGTCGGGTGTGGGCGGCGCCGGGGTCCGTGGTGCCGCACGGGCCGCTCGTACGGCACCGGGCCGGTCGCTACGGCACCGGCGGACGGCACGGGCACACGGCGTCGGTGTACGGCACGGGGCACACGGCACCGGCATCGGTGTACGGCAGGGGTGCCGGGCCGTACGGGACGGAGGCGTCGGGGTCAGCGCCGGGAACGGGTCCGGCCGGACAGGGCGCGGGTGGCGGCGGGGCCGGGCTCGGGTGTGGGCTCGGTGGCGGCGGCCTCGGCGAGGCGGACGAGGCGGGACTCGCAGTGGTCGAGCCAGCGGGCCTCGGCCTCCGCCTGGAAGATCAGCTGTTCCACGACGAGCAGCCAGGCGACCTCGTCACGGTTGGCCGGGACGTCGGCCAGGGCGCGGGCCTTGAGCCGGGTGTAGTCCTGCATGGCCTTGAGCGTGTGATGGCGCTGGGACTGGATGACCTCACGGATGTCGACCTCCGGCGCCCCCACGGCCATGGCCAGCTTGATGGCCAGCTCGTCACGGGGCGGACTGGTGCGGTCCACGGGGGTCTCGAACCAGGTGCGCAGTTCGGTCCGGCCCGCGTCGGTGATCACGTAGAGGTCGTGGCCGGCGTCGTCCGCGCCGTCCTGGACGACCATGCCGTCGCGCTCCAGGCGGCTGAGCGTCGTATAGACCTGGCCGACGTTCAGGGGCCAGGTGGAGCCGGTGCGCGACTCGAACTCGGTGCGGAGCCGGGACCCGTAACGAGGGCCCCGTTCCAGCAGGGCCAGAAGGCCGTGGCGAATGGACATACTGAGTATGTATACCGAGTATGCTCATCCTGGCAAATGTCGCCGGGATCGGTGACGCGGCTGTGACGAGCCGGGCAGCCGGGCCTTCCGCTCGCGGGGGTCAGTTCGCCCGGCGCAGACGGAACGCGAGGAAGCCGATCCCCATCCCGACCAGAGCGATGCCCGTGCCGAGCGAGACCTGCTGCACCCGCCGCAGGGACGCGGCGTCCAGCGCGCGGGCGGCGGCGCGCTGCGCCGGGTCGGTGAAGGCGTCGGGCGGCGGGGTGGAGACGGGCAGATCGACGGGGTCGACACGGCTCTCGCCGGACTGCTCCTCCCCGACCGGTGGCTCGGCCGCCGCAGGTTCCCACGGCGGGAGCGACCGTCCGGGACGCGCCTTGCCGGCCCCGGCCTCGCGCCCGGCCAGCGGGGCGGTCGATCCGGAGACCTCGGGGGAGGCGGAAGGGGATGGGGACGTTCCGGGCGCGTCGACACCGGGCGCGCCGTGCCCGCTCGCCGTGGAGGACGGCACGGGCCGCTCCCCCGGTGATCCGGCGAACGGGACGCCGGAGGGCAGGGGCAGATCGGGCAGGGGCAGGCCGGAGGGGTGTGCCGCGGGGGAGCCGGAGCTCGTGCGGGCGGGTCGTGACGCGCCCGATGCGGGCGGTGCGGCGGACGCGGCGGGACGCGACGCCTCGGGGGCCGACGCGGTGAGGGGCGGGCCGTCCGGCGGCGGCGAACCGTGGGCGGAGCCGCCCAGCGGCCCCAGCGCCGCTCCGGCCGCCGCCAGCAGATAGACCGCACACCTCGACGACCATGAGGCCGGCTGTCCTGGAGCCATGGGATCAGCGTCACACGGGCCACTTCATCCGGCATCCCGGATGTGCGATCCGGACATACCCGGCTGGTCAGCGGTCGCTCATGGGTGACGAGACGGACTCCGGGGCCCCGAAACGATCAGCTTCGGACACGGGCGGTCGGCTTCCCGACCGTCGGCCCACGAGCGTTTCGGGAGCTCCGCGCCGACGCCTCGGAGCGGTGTCCCCGCCGTCGGTTCAGGAGGGGTTTCAGGAGGGCTTACCGGTGGAGACCTTCAGCTCGAAGTGGGCGCCGCGCTCGGGGACCGCCGCACCGGAGGACGGGAACTGTCCGACGACCTGGCCGTCCGCGTACGTGTTGCCCGGCTCCGCGATCTCCTTGATCGTCCAGCCCGCGGCGGCCGCACATGCCTTCGCCGAGAGGATGTCCTTGTAGATGAAGTTGGGCGCGCGGACCTTCTGCGGGTCGTTGGAGTCCTCGGAGGCGTTCGAGCAGTCCGTGTCGTCCATCGTCCGGTTGCGCTCCGGCGGGCGGTAGCCCTCCACCTGCTCCGTGGTGCCCGGGTCGCCGTCCTTGCCCGCCTCGTCGTCCTTGCCCCCCTGGAGGGCGATCGCGGTGATCAGGCCGCCGATCGCCAGCAGCGCCACGACGATCGAACCGACGACGACCGGCATGTTCCGCTTCGGCCCGCCGCGGCCGGTGGTGCCCACGGACGTCGAGTGCTGCGGGCTGACCGCGTACGGCGGCGGCGTCGGGTGGGAGAGCGGGCCCGCGGTCCGGTACCCCTGGCCCGCCTGCGGATAGCCGTAGCTGGGCGTGGGCGCGGGGGTCGGCTGCCCGTACGGTCCGGGCTGCTGCGGGTGCGGCTGGTACGGCGTCTGGACGCCGTGGGGGGCCGGGACGCTCTGGTCGACGGGCGGGAACACCGCCGAGCCGACGCCGGAGCCGCTGTTGGCGGGACCGCCGCCGGCCACGATCACCGGGGCGCCGGTCTGGCCGCCGGAGGCGTTCAGCACACGGGCGATCTCGTCGCGCATCGCGGCGGCGCTGGGGAAGCGCTCGTTCGGGTTCTTCTTGAGCGCGCGGGCGACGAGGGCGTCCATCGCCGGGGTCACCGACCGGTTGATGCTGGAGGGCGCGACCGGCTCCTCCTGCACGTGCGCGTACGCGATGGCCAGCGGCGAGTCCGCGTCGAACGGGATGCGGCCGGTGAGCAGCTGGAAGAGCATGATGCCGACCGAATACAGGTCGGACCGGGCGTCGACCCCCCGGCCGAGCGCCTGCTCGGGGGAGAGGTACTGGGGGGTGCCGACGACCATGCCGGTCTGCGTCATCGAGGTGACGCCGGACTGCATGGCGCGGGCGATGCCGAAGTCCATGACCTTGACCACACCGCGCTTGGTCATCATCACGTTGCCGGGCTTGATGTCGCGGTGGACCAGGCCCATCTCGTGGCTGGTCTCCAGCGCGGCGAGCACGTCCGCCGTCACCTTGAGCGCCTTGTCGGCGGGCATCGCGCCGTGGTCGCGGATGTCCGCGGCCAGCACCGAGCCGAGCGGCTGCCCCTCGACGTACTCCATGACGATGTACGGCATCAGCGCACCGCCGAGCTCGTCCTCGCCGGTGTCGAAGACGGAGACGATGTTGGTGTGCTGGAGCTTGGCGACGGCCTGTGCCTCACGCCGGAACCGCTCGCGGAAGGACTGCTCGCGGCCCAGTTCGGTGTGCAGGGTCTTGATCGCGACCTGGCGGTCCAGCGCGGAGTCGTAGGCCAGGTATACGGACGCCATCCCGCCTTCGCCGAGCAGGTCCCGCAGTTGGTAGCGGCCGCCCGCCACGGCTCCGCCCGCGTAGCGGCCCTGTGCGCCGTCCTGGCTCATGACTTGCATCCCCCTCGCCGGCGCGCGGTCGCACGCGGTGTTTCTGTAGGACGTGATTGCGTGCGACGCGGTTCCGTACAACGCGATTACGCGCCAAGTCTGCCGCAGGGGTCCGACACGTCAAGCCGGGTGCCCGTTCCGTGACCCTACGCACGGGAAGCGTCTCGGAAGCGTTACAGGAAACGCCGACAATTCACCGGGAGGACGCGCCGGGGCGGGCAGATGATCCTGCCGGAGCGGAACCGGGGTGTCCGCGGAAGCCTGTAGCGTGACGTGGCAATGCAGCAAGGCACCGTGAGAACCCGCGGACGCGCGGACAGATACGACGGCGAGGACTGATGGCACCCGATTCCGAAGCAAACGGCGGCGGAGTTTCGGATGGCACCGACTCCTGGGGCGTCGGCGGCGTCGTCGGTGACGGACGTTACCGGATGACCCACCGGCTCGGCCGGGGCGGCATGGCGGAGGTCTACGCGGCGGAGGACGTCCGGCTCGGACGGACCGTCGCGGTGAAACTTCTCCGTTCCGACCTGGCCGAGGACCCGGTCTCCAAGGCGCGGTTCACCCGCGAAGCACAGTCCGTCGCGGGCCTCAACCACCACGCGATCGTCGCCGTGTACGACTCCGGCGAGGACGTCGTGGGCGGCCAGACCGTCCCCTACATCGTGATGGAGCTGGTCGAGGGGCGCACCATCCGCGACCTGCTCCTGACCGCCGAGGCCCCGCCGCCCGAGCAGGCGCTGATCATCGTCTCGGGGGTGCTGGAGGCCCTCGCGTACTCGCACCAGCACGGCATCGTGCACCGCGACATCAAGCCCGCCAACGTGATCATCACGGACTCCGGCGCGGTCAAGGTGATGGACTTCGGCATCGCCCGCGCGCTGCACGGCGCGCAGTCGACGATGACCCAGACCGGCATGGTCATGGGCACGCCGCAGTACCTCTCCCCCGAGCAGGCGCTCGGCAAGGCCGTCGACCACCGTTCCGACCTCTACGCCACGGGCTGTCTGCTCTACGAGCTGCTGGCGCTGCGTCCCCCGTTCACCGGCGAGACCCCGCTCTCGGTGGTCTACCAGCACGTCCAGGACATCCCGGTGCCGCCGTCCGAGGTCTCGGACGTGGTGCCGCCGGAGCTGGACGGCATGGTGATGCGCTCGCTCGCCAAGGACCCGGACGACCGGTTCCAGAGCGCCGAGGAGATGCGCGGCCTCATCCAGTACAGCCTGCAGATGCTCCAGGTGCAGGGCGGCCACACGGGCACCTGGAACACCGGGCCGGTCGCGCTGCACGAGGGCGGTCAGACCCCGGCGCACGGAATGACCGGCTCCACCCGTGCGATGGGTGCGGGCCACCCGATGCACGGGGACACCTCGCAGGGACCGATCCTTCCTCCGTACAACCCGGACGACGGGGGGTACGACGGCGGACAGCGGCGGTCCGGCGGGCGCGGCAAGATGTGGCTCTTCGTCCTGCTCGCGCTGATCGCGATCGGGGCGGGGGTCGCTTTCGCCGTCAACGCCGCGCAGGACAGCGGGGGCAAGAAGGGCCCGGTCACGCCGTCCACCTCGGTCAGCCAGTCCAAGGAGGAGCCCTCGGAGGAGCCGTCCGAGGAGGAGAGCGACGAGCCGACGGAGCCGGACACCTCCAGCGGCGGCCAGACGCAGCCGAACCCTCCGCCGTACACCCCGGACCCGACCCCGACCCGGCCGACGTTCTCCCCGGACCCGACCCAGACCGGCACGGATCCGGGTACGTCGGACGGCAGCGCCAACGAGGGCGGCAGCGGCGAGCCCAGCGGTGAGCCCAGCGACCCGGCCACCGATCCCGGCACACCGGGTGGCGCCGGGGACGACGGCGGCGCCGGCGGCGAGGACGACGGCGGTACGGGGACCACCCCCGGCGGCGACGTGTCGGCCGGCGGCACCACGCCGTAACAACTCCGACGGCACCCCAGTTCTGCCGCACCGCGCTGAGCCCGGCGTGCGCCACCACGGCGCACGCCGGGCTCACGCGTGAGCGCCCCCTCGTGCGCTGCGCTCACTCCGTGAAGGCCGCGCACACCGCCTCGTACTCCCGCGTCCACCACACCGCCAGGGCCGACACCGCGGGGAACTGCGGGTCGGCCCTGCGGTCGTCGAGGCGGTAGCGCCAGCGGAGTATCCAGAAGTCGTTGAGCCGCTCCCACCACACCCGGTGCACCGCGGCCGCCAGCTCGGCGGCCCCCGCCCCGGCGGTCCGCCGGTACGCGCGGGCGTACGCCCGGACCTTCGCGAGGTCCAGCTCCCCGACGGGCCGGACGAAGAAGATCGCCGCCGCCCGGACCGCCTCCTCGGCGCGCGGCTGTACGTCCAGCCGGTCCCAGTCCACGATGGCGACCGGGTCGGCGCCCCGGTAGAGCAGGTTCAGCGGGTGGAAGTCCCCGTGCACCCAGCCGGTGGCGGGCCGGTCCGGGGTGGGCGGGCGGCGGTGGGCGTGCTGTTCGAGCAGGGCGCGCCGTTCCACGAGCCGGTGCACGGCGAGTTCGTCGAAGGCGTCGCGCGGGGTGTCCCGTCCGTCCTGCCCGCGTGCGGCGTCCAGCAGGTCGTCGATCAGCGCGAAGGTGTCGGCGGCGTCCGGGCTGTGGTGGCCCCGCCGGCCGGGCGGGTTCGCCGCATGCGGTCCGTCGCGCGGGGCCATCACCTGTTCCAGCCCGGTGTGCACGGCGCCGAGGAGCGCCCCGAGGCGGCGCGACTGGGCGAGGGTGAGCTGGGCGCCGACCCGGTGGAGGCCGTCGACCCAGGGGTGCAGGGCGTAGCACCGCTCGCCGATCACCGTGACGGTGTCGCCTCGGGCGTCCGTCAGCGGCGGCACGACGGGCACACCGAGCGACTTCAGGCGCTGGGTGGCGCGGTGCTGGCGCACGATCGCGGCGCGTTCACCGCTCGGATCGTCGAGGTGCTTCTTGTCGAGGTGGTGCTTGAGGAAGTAGGAGCCGCTCGTGGTGGAGACGCGGTATCCGTGGTTCAGCAGGCCCTTGGTGATCGGCTCGCAGGCGAGCGGCTCGCCCACGTCCGGATAACGGCGCAGCACCTCGCCGACCGGGGGAACAGGCGGGCGAGTGACATATGAGCGCGGCACTTACCAGATGTTAGATCACTCTGCGTGTTCGCTTCGCGGAGTTGCGGTCACCCCTGGCGATGCGCTAGGGAAGCCGCGCTGCCGCGGGCCCCGCCGTCCGCAGACGCGCTGCCGTGTTCGACGCCTCGGAAGGGCGGTCGGCGACTCGACGGTTCAGAAGGTCAGCCGGTGTTCCGTGGCGAAGTGCGGATCGACCCGGAGGTAGGCCGGTGTGTAGGGCTCACCGTTCACGGAGACGGGCGCGGCTCCGAACAGTTCCTCCTGCTCGGGGCAGGGGTGCACGATCTCGGCGGGCCCGGTGAACTGTACCGACCACAGGTCGCCGCCGTCGCCGGAGACGCTGCCGCTGTAGTTGTCCGCCCCGTAGGCGACCACGCTCCCGTCGCACGCCTCGTGGTGGCCGAAGCCGCCGTGCATCCGCAGCAGGATGTGTCCGTCGCTCACGATGTGCCGGGCGACCGACAGGAACGGCAGCGCCCGCATGCTGGTGGCGAGGCGGCCGTACGGGACCCGTCGCAGCAGCTCGATCGGCTCGACCTTCTCGGCCCGCCCGGTCCGTGCCGCCGGGGCGGTCCGCTCCGCCCGCGCGGCCCGCTCGGTCGTGCCGGTCACGGCGCGCCGGATCGCCTCGGTCGCGGGGAGTTCGTCGAAGGACATGGCCTCCACTGTTCCCCGGACGTAGGGGCCGCGTAAGAGTCGCCTGCCCCACGTGACGCGGGACCAAAGTCCCGGGCGGCCGTCTCCGGCCGCAGGCCCACGGCCGGAGACGGCCGCCCGGCGCACGGTGTTGAGGGCCTACGGCCGGGGCCGAGGGCGTACGGTCGGCGCGGACCGAGGGGTACGGCAGGGTGGGCTCCGAGGGGTACGGCAGGGTGGGCTGAGGGCCCACTGGCCGGGCCGAGGCCCTACCTGCGGGGCGGTCCGGGACTCAGCGGCGTTCGGCCTGGAGGCGGGCGACGTACGCGGCGGCCTGCGAGCGGCGCTCCATGCCCAGCTTCGACAGCAGGCTGGAGACGTAGTTCTTGATGGTCTTCTCGGCCAGGTGCAGCCGCTCGCCGATGACCCGGTTGGTGAGCCCCTCGCCGATCAGGTCCAGGATCTTGCGTTCCTGCTCGGTCAGTCCGGCCAGCTTGTCGTCCTTCTTGCCGCTGCCGCCGTCCCGCAGCCGTTCCAGTACGCGGGCGGTCGCCACCGGGTCCAGCAGGGATTTCCCGGCCGCCACGTCCCGTACCGCATTCAGCAGTTCATCGCCCCGGATCGCCTTCAGGACATATCCCGACGCGCCCGCCATGATCGCGTCGAAAAGCGCCTCGTCATCGGCGTACGAGGTGAGCATCAGACAGGCGATGTTCTCGTCCCGGGAACGGACCTCCCGGCACACCTCCACCCCGCTGCCGTCCGGCAGCCGTACGTCGAGCACCGCAACGTCGGGGCGCGTCGCAGGAATCCGCACCAGGGCGTCCGCCGCCGTACCGGCCTCCCCGACCACCTCGATGTCCGGTTCGGAGGCGAGCAGCTCATGGACGCCACGCCGGACGACCTCGTGATCGTCGAGCAGAAATACCGTGATTTTTCCTTCTTCGCGCACGATCGCAGTCTCACATACTCGCCTCCGCTCCGCTCTTCCCTGGCGCTGATCCGCGGGATAACGTGCCGTTGTTCCGGCGGCCTGCAAGGCTGTTTCCAGTGCCCTGACCAGCAGAGCTTCGAGATTTTTTCGATTTACTTGGAAATCCAAGCAAAATCGCAGGTCAGATAGGGTTTCGCAGTTGTGCGAAGCACTGGGTAACGTGCCTATGACAGGGCGCTCGCCGGGGCACCTGTCACGCCTGATCCCGGCCGGCCGGCACCCACCCCGTGCGCGTCAGCCGGATTCAGGCGAGCCGCACTGGTTTCCCGGCAGACCCCGGGGGCCGGACCGACGGAGGAGCACGCACGTGACCGTGGAGAGTACTGCCGCCGCGCGCAAACCGCGACGCGCCAGTAAGCGCACCAGCGCCGCGAAGAAGCCGGAGAGTGCCGAGCCCCAGCTCGTACAGCTGCTCACGCCCGAGGGCGAACGCGTCGAGCACCCGGACTACAGCATCGACCTGAGCGCCGACGAACTGCGCGGCCTGTACCGGGACATGGTGCTCACCCGCCGCTTCGACGCCGAGGCGACCGCCCTCCAGCGCCAGGGCGAGCTGGGCCTGTGGGCCTCGCTGCTCGGCCAGGAGGCCGCGCAGATCGGCAGCGGCCGGGCCCTGCGTGACGACGACTACGTCTTCCCGACCTACCGTGAGCACGGGGTCGCCTGGTGCCGGGGCGTCGACCCGACCAACCTGCTCGGCATGTTCCGCGGCGTGAACCACGGCGGCTGGGACCCGAACAGCAACAACTTCCACCTGTACACGATCGTCATCGGCGCGCAGACGCTGCACGCCGCCGGCTACGCCATGGGCGTCGCCAAGGACGGTGCGGACTCCGCCGTGATCGCGTACTTCGGTGACGGGGCCTCCAGCCAGGGTGACGTCGCCGAGTCGTTCACCTTCTCCGCGGTCTACAACGCCCCGGTCGTCTTCTTCTGCCAGAACAACCAGTGGGCGATCTCCGAGCCCACCGAGCGCCAGACACGGGTGCCGCTCTACCAGCGAGCCCAGGGCTTCGGCTTCCCCGGCGTCCGTGTCGACGGCAACGACGTGCTGGCCTGCCTGGCCGTCACGCGTTCCGCGCTGGAGCGGGCCCGCCGGGGCGAGGGCCCGACCCTCGTCGAGGCGTTCACCTACCGCATGGGCGCGCACACCACCTCCGACGACCCGACGAAGTACCGGGCCGACGAGGAGCGGGCCGCCTGGGAGGCCAAGGACCCGATCCTGCGGCTGCGGGCGTACCTGGAGAAGGAGAAGTTCGCGGACGACGCCTTCTTCACCGCGCTCGACGAGGAGAGCGAGACCCTCGGCAAGCGGGTGCGTGAGACGGTGCGCGCGATGCCCGACCCGGACCCGATGGCCCTGTTCGAGCACGGCTACGCCGACGGCAACTCCCTCGTGGACGAGGAGCGCGCCCAGTTCGCCGCCTACCAGGCATCGTTCGCCGACTCTGCCGAGGAGGGCAAGTAGCCATGGCCGTGGAAAAGATGTCCATCGCGAAAGCGCTCAACGAGTCGCTCCGCCTCGCCCTCGACAACGACCCCAAGGTCCTCATCATGGGCGAGGACGTCGGCAAGCTCGGCGGCGTCTTCCGGATCACCGACGGGCTCCAGAAGGACTTCGGCGAGGAGCGGGTCATCGACACCCCGCTCGCGGAGTCCGGCATCGTCGGTACGGCGATCGGCCTGGCCCTGCGCGGCTACCGTCCCGTCGTCGAGATCCAGTTCGACGGTTTCGTCTTCCCCGCGTACGACCAGATCGTCACGCAGCTCGCCAAGATGCACGCCCGCTCGCTCGGCAAGGTCAAGCTGCCGGTCGTCGTGCGCATCCCGTACGGCGGCGGCATCGGCGCGGTCGAGCACCACAGCGAGTCCCCCGAGGCGCTGTTCGCGCACGTGGCGGGCCTGAAGGTGGTCTCGCCGTCCAACGCGAGCGACGCCTACTGGATGATGCAGCAGGCCGTCCAGAGCGACGACCCGGTCATCTTCTTCGAGCCCAAGCGCCGTTACTGGGACAAGGGCGAGGTCGACACCGACTCCATCCCCGGCCCGCTGCACAAGGCCGTGACGGTCCGCGAGGGCAGCGACCTCACGCTCGTCGCGTACGGGCCGATGGTGAAGGTCTGCCTGGAAGCGGCCGCGGCCGCCCGCGAGGAGGGCAAGTCGATCGAGGTCCTGGACCTGCGCTCGATGTCCCCGATCGACTTCGACGCCATCCAGGCGTCGGCCGAGAAGACCGGCCGGGTCGTGGTCGTCCACGAGGCGCCCGTCTTCTACGGCTCCGGCGCGGAGATCGCCGCCCGGATCACCGAGCGCTGCTTCTACCACCTCGAAGCCCCCGTGCTGCGGGTCGGCGGCTACCACGTCCCCTACCCGCCGGCCCGGCTGGAGGACGAGTACCTGCCCGGTCTGGACCGGGTGCTCGACGCCGTCGACCGCTCGCTGGCGTTCTGAGGAGAGGGTTCGTGACGACGATGACCGATACGTCTGCTCGCTTCCGTGAGTTCAAGATGCCCGACGTGGGCGAAGGACTGACCGAGGCCGAGATCCTCAAGTGGTACGTGCAGCCCGGCGACACCGTCACCGACGGCCAGGTCGTGTGCGAGGTCGAGACCGCGAAGGCGGCCGTCGAGCTGCCGATCCCGTTCGACGGGGTGGTGCACGAGCTGCGCTTCGCCGAGGGCACGACCGTCGATGTCGGCCAGGTGATCATCGCGATCGACGTGGCTCCGGGCAGCGGCGACGCCCCGGCCCCGGCCGCCGAGCCGGCCCGGGAGCCGGTGGAGGCCCCGGAGGCCGATGCCGAGCCGAAGGGCCGTACACCGGTCCTGGTGGGGTACGGCGTCGCCGAGTCCTCCACCAAGCGCCGCCCGCGCAAGGGGGCGGCCGCCGCTCCGGAGGCCGCCGCCGTCGCGGCGGCGGTCCAGGCCGAGCTGAACGGGCACGGGGCGCCCGCCGCTCCCGCTCCCGCCGCTCCCGCTCCCGCCGCTCCCGCTCCCGCCGCTCCCGCGCAGGCCGGTGCGGCGGCCGGCGGCCGTCCGCTCGCCAAGCCGCCGGTACGCAAGCTGGCGAAGGACCTGGGCATCGACCTGGCGTCGGTGGTGCCGACCGGCAAGGACGGGATCATCACCCGCGAGGACGTCCACGCGGCGGCGGCCCCGGCCCCGTCCCGTGCCGCCCCAGCCCCGGTGGCCGCCGAGGCTCCGGCAGCCGCCGCGCCCGCCGCCGACGTACGGGACTCCGCCCGTGAGACCCGCGTCCCGGTCAAGGGCGTCCGCAAGGCCATCGCGCAGGCGATGGTCGGCAGCGCGTTCACCGCGCCGCACGTCACCGAGTTCGTGACGGTGGACGTGACGCGCACGATGAAGCTCGTGGCCGAGCTCAAGGAGGACAAGGACATGGCGGGGGTGCGGGTCAATCCGCTCCTCGTCATCGCCAAGGCCCTCCTGGTCGCCATCAAGCGGAACCCCGAGGTCAACGCCGCCTGGGACGAGGTCAACCAGGAGATCGTGCGGAAGCACTACGTGAACCTGGGCATCGCGGCGGCCACCCCGCGCGGTCTGATCGTGCCGAACATCAAGGACGCGCACGACAAGACGCTGCCGCAGCTCGCGGAGGCCCTGGGCGAGCTGGTCGCCACGGCGCGGGAGGGCAGGACGTCCCCGGCCGCGATGGCGGGCGGCACGGTGACCATCACCAACGTCGGCGTCTTCGGCGTCGACACCGGTACGCCGATCCTCAATCCGGGCGAGTCCGCGATCCTGGCGGTCGGCGCGATCAAGCTCCAGCCGTGGGTCCACAAGGGCAAGGTGAAGCCCCGTCAGGTCACCACGCTGGCCCTGTCGTTCGACCACCGCCTGGTCGACGGCGAACTGGGCTCCAAGGTGCTGGCCGACGTGGCCGCGATCCTGGAGCAGCCGAAGAGGCTCATCACCTGGGCCTGACGGGCGAACGGACAAAGGGTGCGGCCACCGGTTGGTGGCCGCACCCTTCTGTTGTGTCCGCTGCGGTGTCCGGCCGGTCAGGCCCGGTACCGGATCAGTCGCGCTGGGCGCCCTGGGGGAGCGTGCGCAGCTGCATGGTCGACGCGGTGGTGGAGCCGAAGCCGTAGTCCAGCAGCTTGGCCGCGTCGTTGTAGCGGTCGGTGCCGTTCAGGATGACGCCGACGTACGTCTTGTCACCGCGGGTGGCGGCGAAGATGAGGCAGGGGCCTGCCGCGGTGCCGGTGCCGGTCTTGATACCGACGGCGCCGCTGTAGGAGCCGAGCAGCTTGTTGGTGTTGTACCAGGTGTACGTGCGCAGCGCGCCGGTGCTGGTCGTCACGGGCGTCACGTACTTGGTGGTGCTCATGATGCCGCGCAGTGTCGAGCCCCGCATCGCATAGCTGGCGAGCTGCGCGAGATCGCGCGGGGTCGAGTAGTTGTTCCCGGTCGACGAAATGCCGTCGAACGAGTCGAACATGGTGTTGGTCATCCCGAGCGACGCGGCCTTCTTGTTCATCTGGCCGATGAACTGCTTGGTCCGGGCGGCCCGGGTGGTGCCCACGCCGTAGGCGTCGGCGAGTGCGTACGCCGCGTCACAGCCGGACGGAAGCATCAGCGCGTGGAGCAGCTGACGGACCGTGGCCTTGTCGCCGGTCCTCAGGTCCGCCGTGCTGGCGCCCTTGGCCGTGACGTAGTCGCGGTAGGTCTGCGAGATGGTCACCTTGCGGGACAGATCGACGCCGGGGGTGTTGAGGACCACGGCGGCGGTCATGACCTTGGTGGTGCTGGCCATCTGCCGCTTGGTGTCGGCGGCCTTGCCGTACTTCTTGGCGCCGGTCGCCTTGTCCTGCAGGAACGCGCCCTTGGCGCTGAGCGTCGGCAGCGGGACGGCGGCCTGGGCAGGTGACATGAGGGGGGTGACCCCCAGCATCACGCCACCGGATACGACAGCTGCGACGACAGAGTTGCGCAGGCGCTTGCGGCCGGCCTTGTGACCAGCCTTTGGGCGGGCCTTGTGGCTCGATATCAATGAACGCTCCGAGTTCGCGAATGCATTGAGGGGCCGGAACAGGAAGAGGCCCCGATACGAGACTCATGAGCGGCCCGCAAGGATGTACGCGGACATGGCAAAGAATGTGGCGGCGAACCCGTCGTGCGTGGGTCCGCGCGACGGCCGCGCGGGCCTACCGGCCTTTCGCCTGCCCGGACCGGGTCCTGGACGTACCGATCACGAGCGTTGGCCGACACCGACCGGGCTTGATCAGGGCGAAGACCCCCGGTGTGGTGGAGGTGTCGGGTCTTCACCACACCGGAGGTCTTCATGCCCCGCGGTCACGCCTGGCCGGCCGTTCACGGCAGGCGGCTGCGGGGCGGCACGCCTAGCGCTTGAAGCCGTAGTCCATCAGCTTCTTCGCGTCGGCGGTGCGGTTCGCCTCGGAGGACGACGTGAGCACGGTGCCGATGACGGTCTTGCCCTTGCGGGTCGCGGCGAAGACCAGGCAGTACTTGGCGGTCGGGCCGGAGCCGGTCTTGACGCCGATGGCGCCGCTGTAGCTGCCGAGCAGCTTGTTGGTGTTGCTCCACGCCATGTAGCGGTAGCCACCGCTCTTCGTGGTCACCTTCTGCTTCGTCGATGTGGTCTTGACGATCGACCGGAACGTGGAGTTCTTCATCGCCTTGCTGGCGATCTTCGTCAGGTCACGGGGGGTCGAGTAGTTGTTGCCTCCCCCGATGCCGTCGAACGAGTCGAAGCGGGTGTTCTTCAGCTTGAGGCTCTTGGCCGTGGAGTTCATCTTGCCGATGAACGACTTCACACGGGCCGCACGGGTCGTGCCGGAGCCGAACTTGTCGGCCAGGGCGTACGCGGCGTCGCAGCCGGAGGGGAGCATCAGGCCGTAGAGGAGCTGGCCCACGGTGACTTTGTCGCCGACGATGAGCCGGGCGGACGAGGCGTTCTTCGAGACGATGTAGTCGCTGTACGCCTTCTGGATCGTGACCTTCGACTTCAGGTTCACGTTCTTCTGCGACAGCACCACCAGCGCCGTCATGATCTTGGTGGTGGAGCCGGTGGCGCGGCGGGTGTCCGCGGACTTGGTGAAGAGGGTCTTCCCGGTGCCGTCGTTCATCACGAAGCCGCCCTTGGCGACGATCTTCGGAACCGGCGGCGTGGCGGCGTGCGCCGAGGAGGCGAAGGCGCTGCCCGCGAGCACCGCACCGGCGGTGAGTGTCACGGTGGCCGTGACGGTGACGCGATTGATGCGCTTGATGCCGATTTTCAACTGAATGCTCCAAATGCCCCTGATATGCGGCCACATAAGGGTGCCGCTCGCCCGTGAGACTCCTGGAGCGGCGCAATGGATGTGGTGCCGCAGGGGTGAATGTGCACAGGCTTGACCCGGGGCGCGAGCGCGCGGGCCGGACCCTCTCGCTTCTCCCGCCTCCGTTCGGCGTTGCGGGCAGGCCCGCTGCCTGGCGGTGGGGTCCGGACGGGCAGGCGCAGGTCCGGAATCCGGACGGCGCTCCTCATGCGTGCATGTTGTATCTATGCTGTGCGCATGTCTGCCGCACCCGCCGCCCCCGTGAAGCCGCCGACCGCTCCCCTCAGGCGACCACCCGCCGCCGAGCGGGTCTACACGCACATCAAGGAAGCCGTGCTGGACCGGCGGTACGAGGGCGGGACGCTGCTCACCGAAGGGGACCTGGCGGACGCGGTCGGGGTCTCCCGGACGCCCGTGCGCGAGGCGCTGCTGAGGCTGGAGGTGGAGGGGCTGATCAAGCTCTACCCGAAGAAGGGCGCACTCGTCCTCGCGGTCTCCGCGCAGGAGATCAAGGACGTGGTCGAGACGCGGCTGCTGGTCGAGGAGTTCGCCGCGCGGAAGGCGGTGCCCGCCTCCCCGCGGTTGATCGCCCGGCTGGAACAGCTCCTGGAGGAGCAGCGGCAGTTGGCGGCGGCCGGTGACCTGGCGGCGGTGGCCGTGAAGGACCGCTGCTTCCACGCCGAGATCGTGAAGCATGCCGGCAACGAGATCCTCTCCCGCCTCTACGACCAGCTGCGCGACCGGCAGCTGCGGATGGGGGTCGCCGTGATGGAGGCCCACCCCGGCAGGATCGAGGCCAACGTCACTGAGCACGGCGAGCTGCTGGACGCGATCCGGGCCGGGGACGCCGACGGCGCGGCCCTGGTCGTGCGCCGCCATGTCGGCCGGGTGCGGGAGCTGGTGCGGGGTGAGGACCGGTGAGTTCGGCCGCCGCGCCCACCCTGCCGCTGCCAGGTGACCCGCCCGGCGGGCGGCGTGCCGCCTGGATCTGGGGCATCGGGGTCGCCGTCTACTTCGTCGCGATCATCTTCCGTACGAGCCTGGGCGTCGCCGGGCTCGACGCCGCCGACCGGTTCGACGTCAACGCGTCGGCGCTCTCCACCTTCTCCATCCTCCAACTCCTCGTCTACGCGGGCATGCAGATACCCGTGGGGCTGATGGTGGACCGGCTCGGCGCCAAGAAGGTGCTCACCCTCGGGGTCGTGCTCTTCACCGTCGGGCAGCTCGGCTTCGCGCTCTCCCCCTCGTACGGGACGGCTCTGGCGGCGCGCGCCCTGCTCGGCTGCGGCGACGCGATGACGTTCATCAGCGTGCTGCGGCTCGGCAGCCGCTGGTTCCCGGCCCGGCGCGGTCCGCTGATCGGCCAGGTCGCCGCCCTGTTCGGGATGGCGGGCAACCTCGTCTCGACGCTGTTCATCGCGCGGGCGCTGCACAGCTACGGCTGGACCACGACGTTCGCCGGCAGTTCGCTGGCGGGCGTGGTGGTGCTGGTGCTGCTCCTGCTGTTCCTCAAGGACCACCCCGAGGGCCACGAACCGCCGCCCGCCGAGCACGCCGGGGCCGCCTACGTCCGCCGCCAGATCGCCGCCGCGTGGCGGGAGCCCGGTACGCGCCTGGGGATGTGGGTGCACTTCACCACCCAGTTCCCGGCGATGGTGTTCCTGCTGCTGTGGGGGATGCCGTTCCTGGTCGAGGCGCAGGGGCTGGGCCGGGGCACGGCGGGGACGCTGCTCACCCTGGTGGTGCTCTCGAACATGGTGGTCGGGCTGGTCTACGGGCAGATCATCGCCCGCCACCACGAGGCGCGGACCCCGATCGCGCTGGGCACGGTGGCCGCGACGGCCCTGCTCTGGGCCTCCGCGATCTTCTACCCGGCCGACCACACGCCGATGTGGCTGCTGGTCGTCCTGTGCGTCGTGCTCGGTGCCTGCGGGCCGGCCTCGATGGTCGGCTTCGACTTCGCCCGCCCGGCCAACCCTCCTGAGCGTCAGGGCACCGCGTCGGGGATCGTCAACATGGGCGGGTTCATCGCCTCGATGACCACCCTGTTCGCCGTCGGGGTCCTGCTGGACGCCACGGGGGACAACTACCGGGTCGCGTTCGCCTCGGTCTTCGTCCTGGAGGCGCTCGGCGTCGCCCAGATCCTGCGGCTTCGCCGGCGGGTGGCGTCCAGGGAGCGCGAGCACCACGTGGTCAGCCGCGTCGAGGCCGTGCACGTGCCGGTGTAGGGCCACCGGGAAGCCGCGCGGCACCCGGAACCCCGCGGGCCGCGCCGGGGAGGACGTCCGGAGCGCGCTCCGCGGTGCGCCCGCCACCCGAGGAGGGGACGGGACGGGCGCGGGCGGGCCGGGACGGGGGCCGCCGGGATGCGGGCGCGGGTTACGGCGTGACGGCGAAGTGGTCCAGGATCGCGGTGGCCAGCTCCTGGTCGCCCTCGGCCTTGATCCGGTCGGCGACGGCCCCGTGCCGGACCCGGCCGCAGGCGAGGCGGACGTACGTCTCCCAGTCCAGCGAGAGCGTCACGGCGGGGCCCAGCGAGGGCGCGCCGTCGATCGAGCCGCGGCCCTCCGCGTCGACCCGTACCGTCCGCAGGAACTCCACCGGGCCGTGCACATCGAGGACGACCGCGGAGTTGGCGGGCGCGCCCGCCGCCTTGGCGACCACCTTCGGCAGTCCGGCGAGCAGCAGGTCGCGGGTGATCAGGGCACCGGGAGAGTCCAGGTTGCCCGGCTGCCCCAGCGTGGTGCGCAGGTCCTGCTCGTGCACCCAGACGTCGAAGGCCCGCAGGTTCAGCGCCGTTTCGAGGGTCTGCTCGGCGCCCAGGGGCGCCCGGACCTTGGTCTCGGGGCTGCGCGACTCGTTGCGGATCTGGCGGGCGCGGCGGATGAGGACGTACTCCAGCTCGGCGAGGATCTCCGGGGAGGTGTGGTGCCGCCGGACGTCGACCTGCATCTCCATGTAGCGGGCGAAGTCGCTCCGCACGTGGTAGAGGTCGCGCGGCAGGGTGTGGATCGGCCGGGGGTCACCGAGCATCTCGCACTCCATGCCGATGACGTGCGACACGATGTCGCGCACCGACCATCCCGGGCAGGGTGTGCGGCGGTTCCACTCGCCTTCGGGAAGGGGCTTCACCAGCTCGGCTATCGCCTCGATGGAGTGGGTCGCGGCGTCGGTGTAGGTCTGGAGGCTGGGATGGACGGTCACGGGACCCCTCGTGCGGTTCTGCGGTGCGTGGGCTGGAGAGCAGGGAGTGCGGGCGGGCACTGACGGCGCTGTCGGCGGGCTGCGGGCGAGGTTCGGTGGCGGAGTCGGGACGTTCGGTGGCTAAGTTACGCTGCGAGCAGGCACCCCGGCAGTGCTTTCGTGTGACGATCGTAGGCCCGTGTTGACGGCTCGAATGCCAGGACGGTGGTAGTGTGCGCGCCTCCCTCATCCAGATCGCGGTGGACCCGGACGAATCCGTCGAGTCCCGCAGAGCGCGAGCGGCCTCATCGGTGGTCGCCCAGAGCGGCTCTGACCTGGTAATTCTCCCTGAACTCTGGCCGGTCGGGGCATTCGCCTACACCGCCTTCGAGGCGGAGGCCGAGCCGCTGGAGGGCCCCACGCACCAGGTGATGGCGAAGGCGGCGGCCGAGGCCGGGGTCTGGCTGCACGCCGGCTCCTTCGTCGAACGGGCGGACGACGGCACCCTGTTCAACACCAGTCTGGTCTTCTCACCCGAAGGTGAGCGCGCCGCCTGCTACCGCAAGATCCACCGCTTCGGCTTCGACCAGGGTGAGGCGGTGATGATGGGCGCGGGCGAGGAATTGGTGACCGTCCGGCTGCCGGACACCACCCTGGGCCTCGCCACCTGTTACGACCTCCGCTTCCCCGAGCAGTTCCGTGGACTCGTGGACGCGGGGGCCGAGACGCTGATCGTCGCGGCGGGGTGGCCCGAGCGCCGCCGCTCCCACTGGACGCTCCTGGCGCAGGCGCGCGCCGTGGAGAACCAGGCGTACGTCCTCGCGGTGGGGACGGCGGGCACCCACGCCGACGTCCAGCAGGCCGGGCACAGCATCGTCGTCGATCCGTGGGGCGAGGTGCTGGCCGAGGCGGGCGCGGACGAGGAGATCCTGACGGTCGAGCTGGACCCGGAGAAGGTGCGGACGACCCGCGAGCAGTTCCCGGTGCTCAAGGGCCGCCGGCTGGGGCTCGCCTCGCCGCTCCCGGCCCCGTCCGCTGATCGGTCCTGAGCCCCGGCGGTCCGGTGCTCCGGCTGCACGCGAAGCCGGTGCGCCGGTCGCCCGCCTACAGTGAGCGCCATGGCTGAACAGGACGGCTCCGCATCGACGTTGCTGCGTGGCACGGCGGTCTTCGCCGCCTCCGTCACGGTGGTGCTCCACCTCCTCGGCCTGCTCCTCACCGGCCTCGCGGTCAGCGAGGCCGGGTCCGGCGCGGACTCCACCCCTCTGCACCAGTGCCGCTACGCCCCCGAACGGCCCGAGGGCGCGACGGTGGCGACGCACGAGGTGCGGTACCTCCCGGTGGGCGTCCTGTGCCACACCACCGACGGCCGGGAGTTCGCCGGCGGCGTCGTCCCTTCCTGGCTCAACCCGGCCCTCGCGGTCTCCTTCGCGGCCGCCGTCGTCCTCGTGGCGGCGGCCTTCGTCCAGGCGGACCGGCGGGCAGCCGCGCGGCAGGCGGGATGAGCCTCGCCCGGACCACGGGGCGCACGGCTCGATGTTTCACGTGAAACGCGAACCGCGGGTGCGGGGGCGGGCGCTCAGCCCCCGTTCTCCTTGTCGGCCAGCACGATCACGCACATCGCGACGGCGATGAGGAGAGCGCTGTCCGCGTCGTCCCGGACGATGTCGATGCCGTACGTGTCCCGGAGGGTCAGCAGGCGGCGCGAGATCCGGGCCAGCAGCTCACCGTCGTACTCGACGGCGAACTCGCGGTCCAGGATCTTGCCGCTGACGTCCAGCTCCGTACCGTCCACCAGCGTCACCCGGTAGTGGTTGCGGAGCAGTGACAGCCGCTTGCGTCTGACCGTGGCAAGCTCCTCGCCGCCCCGCTCGATGAGCATCGTGTCGCGCAGGCTGATCAGCTTCTGCCGCAGCTCGACCAGGATCCGGCCGTCCGCGTCCTTCAGCTCGAAGGTGTCGCGCAGCCGCATCGCCTTCCCGTCGACCAGGAAGACCTTGCGGCCCGTGTCGTCCTCGATCCAGTAGTCGTCGCCGATGGCGAACATCCGCTCCCGCACGAGAAGTCTCATGGAGCACAGGTTCCCCCGGCACCCGGCGGAATGCGCGCAGGCGTTCAGGGTGTTGACTGGTGGCATGGCAACACGTGCACGCGTCCGCGCCCCCGAACTCATCGGCAAGGGCGGCTGGCTCAATACAGGCGACCAGCAGTACACCCTCGCTGACCTGCGAGGACGTATCGTCATCCTCGACTTCTGGACGTTCTGCTGTGTGAACTGTCTGCACGTCCTGGACGAGCTGCGCGAGCTGGAGGAGAAGCACCGCGACACCGTGGTGATCATCGGCGTCCACTCGCCGAAGTTCGTCCACGAGGCCGAGCACCAGGCCGTCGTGGACGCCGTCGAGCGCTACGAGGTCCACCACCCCGTCCTCGACGATCCCGAGCTGGCCACCTGGAAGCAGTACGCGGTACGGGCCTGGCCGACGCTCGTCGTGATCGACCCCGAGGGCTATGTCGTCGCCCAGCACGCGGGCGAGGGCCATGCGCACGCCATCGAGAAGCTCGTCGAGGAGCTGGAGGCGGAACACGGGGCCAAGGGCACGCTGCGCCGGGGCGACGGCCCCTACGTCGCGCCCGAGCCCGTCGCCACACATCTGCGTTTCCCCGGCAAGGTGCTGCTGCTGCCGGACGGCGGCTTCCTGGTCTCCGACACCACCCGGCACCGTCTCGTCGAACTGGACGCGGACGGCGAGACCGTGCGCCGCCACTTCGGCACGGGTGACCGCGGTCTGCGCGACGGCGGCCCGGACGAGGCCCGCTTCAGCGAACCGCAGGGGCTTGCCGCGCTCCCGGACGGCCGGATCGCTGTCGCGGACACCGTCAACCACGCGATCCGTGCCCTGGACCTCACGACCGGGGTGATCAGCACGCTCGCCGGGACCGGCCGCCAGTGGTGGCAGGGGACCCCGACCAGTGGGCCGGCCCGTGAGGTGGACCTCTCCTCGCCGTGGGACGTCGCCTGGTTCGGCGACCGGCTGTGGATCGCCATGGCGGGCGTGCACCAGCTGTGGACGTACGACCCGGAGGCGGGAACCGCGGGCGTCGCCGCCGGGACCACCAACGAGGGCCTGGTCGACGGCCCGGCCGCCGAGGCGTGGTTCGCCCAGCCGTCCGGTCTCGCCGTCTCCGCGGACGGGGAACGGCTCTGGGTGGCCGACTCGGAGAACTCCGCGCTGCGCTGGGTCGATCGGGACGGGCACGTCCACACCGCTGTCGGCGCGGGCCTCTTCGACTTCGGCCACCGCGACGGGGCGGCCTCCCAGGCGCTTCTCCAGCACCCGCTCGGCGTGACCGCGCTGCCCGACGGGTCCGTCGCGATCAGCGACACGTACAACCACGCCCTGCGGCGGTACGACCCGGCGTCCGGCGAGGTCACCACGCTGGCCACCGATGTCCGTGAGCCCAGCGACGCGGTGCTGGTCGACGGCGATCTCGTCGTCGTCGAGTCGGTCCGCCACCGGCTGACCCGGCTCCGGCTGCCCGAGGAGGCGGTACGGGTCGCGGACCGGGCGCACCGCACCCGGCGCGCCGCCACGGAGATCGCTCCGGGCGCCCTCCGTCTCGACGTGGTCTTCCAGGCGCCCGCGGGCCAGAAGCTGGACACCCGTTACGGGCCCTCGACCCGGCTGCTGGTCTCCGCGACCCCGCCGGAGCTGCTGGCGGAGGGCTCCGGCACGGGGACCGACCTCGGGCGCGACCTGGTGCTCGCGGACGGAGTCACCGAGGGCGTGCTGCACGTCTCCGCGATGGCCGCGTCCTGCGACGACGACCCGGCCAACGAGTACCCGGCCTGCCATGTGCACCAGCAGGACTGGGGGGTGCCGGTTCGCGTCACCGCGGACGGCGAATCCCGGCTGGCGCTGGTGCTGGCCGGGATGGACGAGCCCGCCTGAGACCGGCACGGTAGGTAGCCGCCGGGCGCCGGGCCGGACGCTCCTGGCGTCCGGCCTCCGGCGGATCTCCGCTCGATCTTCCGGTGGCTCAGAACTCGTCGGCACCGTTGCGCAGCTGGGGGGTCCAGTAGCCGGTGGCCCACTTCTGCGGGTTGACGGACAGGCCCTCGGCGGCCGGGGACTTCACGACCGCCATGCCGCCGCCGTTGGCCTTCAGCGTGACGGTGAACTCCTTCACCGTCTCGGTGTTCTCCTTGCGGCCGCCCTCGGACATCCGCACCGCGGCGTAGGCGGACTGGCCGGGCTCCAGGATCACCGGGGCCGCCGGCTTGCTCTTGGCGACGGGCGGGACGATGCCCCGCGCGTTGTCCAGGAAGTGGATGTGCGGGTACTCCTTCATCTCGCAGCTCGCGCCGGAGGTGTTCTTCGCGGACAGCGTGAGGTGGGTGTAGGGCGGGCCGTCCTGGCGCTCGGCGGTGATCGTCAGACCCTTGGCGGTGCAGAGGGGGGTGTTGCCCGTGGTGCCGCTCCCGCGCTGCTTGGCCTGGCCCGTGCCGCCGCTCTGCTTGACGGTGCCCTGGCCCTCGCCGCCCTGCTCCGCAGCGTCCTGGTCACCGCTCTGCTCCGCGCCGTCCTGCTGGGTGTCGGTGCTCTTCGCGACGGGGGCCGTGGAGGCCGAGGCGGCGGAGCTGTCCGTCGTACCGGCGGACTTGGCGCCACCGTCGTCGCCGTTGCACGCGGTGAGCGAGAGGGCGAGGGCGGCGGTGGCCGCGGAGACGAGTACGGCGGTGCGGTTGCGGTAGGTGCGCATGACGATATCCCCGACACGAGGGGCCGCCTCCGCGTTTTCAGCGGTGAAGCGGCCGGTGAGCTGCTGACAGGAATGAGTCTGTGCGGCCCCGCTCACGTTCTGGTGGCGTCCCGCTGACGTTCGGCTGACGCCTCGCACTTCCTCGCGTCGGCCGGGCCGCACCCTTCCCCACCTGCGGTGGCGCCGGCCGGCACGGCTCAGGGTGCGGTGGCGAGCCGGAGCGCGGACCGTTCGTGGCGCACGCGGTAGGAGGGCTCCGCGGAGACGCGCAGCAGGACCTCCAGTGCCCGTACCGCGCCCTCGTCGTAACCGGCCTGCTCCGCCTCCCGCGCGGCCCGGTCCAGCAGCCGGATGCCGTCGTCCTCCTCGCCGAGCGCCAGACGCGCCTCGCCGCAGATCGCCAGCAGCAGGGACCGGCGGGCCGCCTCCTCGTGTTCGGGGCCCAGTTCGAGCGCGGCCCGCGCATCGGCCAGCGCCTCCTCCGGGCGGCGCGCGGTGAGCCGCATCCGCGCCAGGTGCTGGAGAGCGAGCATCTCGGTGTGCCGGTCCTCCTCACGGCGGGCCAGTTCCACGGCGCGGGCGCAGTTCTCCGACGCGGCAGGCAGGTCGCCCAGCTCGGCCTGGACGACGGCCAGGTTGACCAGCGCGGTCGCCTCGCCCAGCGGGTCGCCGGCCTCACGGGCGAGCTGCGGTGAGCGCTCCAGCAGGGCGGCGGCCTCGGCGGTCCGGCCCTCCTCCGTCAGCACCCAGCCCAGCAGCGTGAGCACCCTCGATTCGGCGTACGCGTCCTTCCCGGCGCGGGCCGACTCCAGGGCCAGCTCCAGCAGGGGCGCCCAGTTGTCCCGTACCCGCCACACCACCTGCGGCCACTGGAGCAGGATGATCCGCCAGGCCCGGTCCTCCAGGCCCGCGTCCCGCGCTGCCTGGGCGGCCAGCGCCAGGTTCTCGCGCTCGCCCGCCAGCCAGCGCATCGCCTCGTCCCGGTCGGCGAAGTCCCGTACGGCGGTGGGCGGGCGGAATCCGTCCGGGAGGACGAAGCAGGGCTCGCCGCCGGGCTCCGCCGTGTCGGCGGCGGCCAGCGCGGTGGCGATGCAGTGGTCGAGCACCCCGGTGAGGGCCTCGCGCGCGGAGGCCGGGTCGAGACCACGGGCGTAGAGCCGCACCAGGTCGTGCAGGACCCACCGGCCCGGCGCGGTCTCGGCGACGAGGTGGGCGGCGGCCAGCCGCTCCAGCGCGGCCGACGCGGCCACCGGGTCCGTCCCCGCCAGCGCGGCCGCCGCGTACGGGTCGAAGTGACCGCCGGGGTGGTGGCCGAGCCGCGCGAACTGATGGACGGCGTCCGGCGGCAGGTGCTGGACGGTGAGCCGGAGCGCGGCCGCGACGCCGGTGTCGTCCACGTCGAGGCAGGCCAGGCGGCCGCGTTCGTCGGCCAGTTCGTCGGCGAGGGCGGCCAGCGTCCAGCGCGGCCGCCCCGCCAGTCGGGCGGCGGTGACGCGCAGCGCGAGCGGCAGCCCGCCGCAGAGTTCGGCGAGGCGGCGGGCCGCCACCGGTTCGGCGAGCACCCGCTCCTCCCCCAGCACCCCGGCGAGCAGCGCCGTGCCGTCGTCGGCCTCCAGCGTGTCGAGCGGGACGGGCCGGGCGGCGTCCGAGGCGATCAGCCCTTCCAGCCGGTGCCGACTGGTGACCAGGGTGACGCAGTCCGTGCCGCCCGGCAGCAGCGCCCGGACGGTGGCGGAGTCGCGGGCGTTGTCGAGGACGACCAGCAGCCTGCGCCGGCCGGTCAGCGAGCGGAAGAGCGCGGCGGCGGCCGGGGCGGACTCCGGGACCCGGCGCGGCGGGACGCCGAGCGCGAGCAGGAACTCCCGCAGGACGTCGACGAGCACGGGCTCACCGGCCTCGCTGAATCCGCGCAGGTCGGCGAAGAGGCGGCCGTCCGGGAAGAGCGCGTCGTTGCGGTGCGCCCACTGGAGCGCCAGCGCGGTCTTGCCGACCCCAGCCGGCCCGGTGACCAGGCAGACGGGCGACTCACCGGCCGCCGCCCGGCTGAGCGCGCCCAGCTCGGTGGTACGCCCGTGGAAACCGCGGGGCGCGCGGGGGAGCAGGTCGACGGGGAGCGGGTCGGCGGGGTGCACCGCGGGCGGTGCGGCGGGCCGCGAGCGCTGTGCGGCGGAGGAGGCCCCCGTCGTGCCACCGCCACCGGCGGTCGTCCCCGCCCCGGTGGCGGGCGGGCCTCCTGCGGGTCCCCCAACGGTTCCGGGGGCCTCAGCGGTTCCAGGGGCCCCACCGGTTCCGGGTGCCGCGGCGGCTCCGGGGGATCCGGCGGAGGGGGCCGCCGACCCGGACGCGGCGGTGGTGCGGCGGGCGGCCGGGGCGGCGGACGAGGGCGCCGGGTCGCCGCGCAGGATCAGCGCGTACGCGTCGGCGAGCTTGGGCCCCGGGTCGATGCCCAGCTCGTCGGCGAGGAGCCGCCTCGTCCGGTGGAAACGGTCCAGGGCCTCCGACTGGCGTCCCGCCCGGTACAGCGCCAGCATCAGTTCGGCGGCCAGCGACTCGCGCAACGGGTGCGCCGCGGTCTCCGCCGCCAGCAGGGCGGCCGCCCGGTGGTGCTCGCCGAGCGTCCCGTACGTACGGGCCAGCAGCTCGACCGTCGCCAGCCGCGATTCCTCCAGGGAGTGCGCGGCCGCCCGGAGCGGCGGACCGGCGAACGCACCGCTGAGGGCCGGGCCCTGCCAGAGCGACAGGGCCTCCTTCAGCATCAGCACGGTGTCCGCCGGGCTGCGCTGCTCCCGCGCCAGCATCAGCAGTTCCTCGAACCGCTGCGCGTCCACCAGCGTCTCGGGGACCCGCAGCACGTACGCGTCCCCCAGGGTGGCCAGCTCGACCCCGTACGCCTCCGCGTCGGCGTCCACCAGCAGGGCGCGCAACCGCGACACATGGCCCTGGATGACACTTCGGGCCTGGAGCGGCGGGGTGTCGTCCCACAGGGAGTCGGTCAGCCGGCCGATGGAGACCGGAGTGTTGGCGGACAGCAGCAGTGCGGCGAGCAGGCTGCGCCGCTTGGCGGGACCCAGGGGCAGCGGTCCGGTGTGCGTCTCGACGGCGACCGTACCGAGCAGCCGGAACTCCACGAACGGCTCCTCTTCCGGGCGGGCGCACCCACGGTGGGGGCGCGGGATCCGTCCCAGAATATCGGGGTCTCCGCAGGACCGGTGCCGGGCCGCCGGGCCCGGCGGCGACGCTCGGCCGGCTGTCCGGTCCGCTCGTCGCCGCAGGTCGTCAGTGGTACCGCTGTTCGTCGTCCGAGACGACTGTGGTGGTGGGCGGCACGACCATCCGGCGGCGCCGCGCGATACTCATGTACACGAAGACCCCGATGAGGCCGACGAGCATCATGATCCAGCCGACCAGGTCGACGTTGACCGAGTCGATCTGCCAGTCGGTGGCGAACGCCAGGATGGCGCCGGCACCGATCAGGAGAATGCATCCTCCGAGTCCCATGACTTCCGCCTCCTCGACCGCCCGGTGAGTCCGGGCCGGTGTACGGACCGCGTACCCGGCCCGGCAACAACCATGTGCGCGCGGTCGGTTGGGTGTCCTCACCCGGACGGCTGGAGGCGGTGCGACGCCGACCGGTCAGCCGGCGAGGAACGCGGCCAGCGCGTTCGCCAGCAGGTACGGGTCGTCCGCGCCGCACAGCTCACGGGCGCTGTGCATCGAGAGGATCGCCACGCCGATGTCCACGGTCTGGATACCGTGCCGGGCGGCGGTGATCGGGCCGATCGTGGTGCCGCAGGGCATCGCGTTGTTGGACACGAAGCTCTGCCACGGCACGCCCGCCTTCTCGCAGGCGGCGGCGAACACCGCGCGGCCGCTGCCGTCGGTCGCGTACCGCATGTTGACGTTGACCTTGAGGATCGGGCCGCCGTTGGCGACCGGGTGGTGCGTCGGGTCGTGCCGTTCCGCGTAGTTCGGGTGCACGGCGTGGCCGGTGTCGGAGGAGAGGCAGACCGTGCCGGCGAAAGCGCGGGCGCGGTCCTCGTACGTGCCGCCGCGCGCGAACACCGAGCGCTCCAGCACCGAGCCCAGCAGCGGGCCGTCGGCCCCGGTGTCGGACTGCGAGCCGTTCTCCTCGTGGTCGAAGGCGGCGAGCACCGGGATGTACGGGATGTCGGCGTCGTCCTGCCCGGCGACGGCGGCCAGGGCGGCGGTCGCGGCGTGCACCGAGAGCAGGTTGTCCATCCGGGGCCCGGCCAGCAACTCCCGGTCCCGGCCCAGGTAGGAGGGCGGCTCGATGGCGTGCGGCATGAGGTCCCAGCCGGTGACGTCCTCCGCGTCGACGCCCGCCTCCTCGGCGACGAACCGGATCAGGTCGCCCTCCTCGACGTCGCCGAGCCCCCAGATCGGCTGCATGTGCTTCTGCCGGTCGAGCTTGAGGCCGTCGGTGTTGGCGGACCGGTCCAGGTGCACGGCCAGCTGCGGCACCCGCAGCAGCGCCCGGTCGATGTTGACCAGCCGGTGGGTGCCGTCGCGCAGCGAGATCCGTCCGGCCAGGCCCAGGTCCCGGTCGAGCCAGGTGTTGAGCAGGGTGCCGCCGTAGACCTCCACGGCGATCTGGCGCCAGCCGTGCGCCCCGGTGTCGGGCAGCGGCTTCACCCGCAGGTTCGGGGAGTCGGTGTGCGCCCCGGCGATCCGGAACGGGGTGTGCGCCCGGGCGCCCTCCGGCACGTACCAGGCGACGATGGCCCCGCCGCGCAGCACGTACTTCCCTCCGGGCGACGCATCCCAGGCGGCGGTCTCCTCGACCTGCCGGAACCCTGCCTCCTCCAGCCGGGCGGCGGCGTTCGCCACGGCGTGGTACGGGGACGGGCTGGCCGCCAGGTAGGACATCAGGTCATCGGTGTGCGCACGGTCGAACCGGAGAGGGGAACTCATGTTCTTCACTGTAACGAGGACACGGGGTCCGGTATCCGGTGACCACGGGATCGGCGGCCCGGCGGACGCCCGGCAGGACCAGACTCCCGTCGATCAGCTCTGCGTACCCAGCCGCTACGACGGCGCCGCCACCCGAAAGGATTCGGGTGGCGGCGCCGGGGTGACGTACCGCGTGGTCGGGCGGTCCTAGAACGCGGCCTCGTCCAGCTCCATCAGGGAGTTGTCGACGGTCTCGGCGAGCGCGCGCTCGGTCGAGACGCCCGGCAGGACGTTCGCGGCGAAGAACTTCGCCGCGGCGATCTTGCCCTGGTAGAAGGCGGTGTCCTTGGCGGAGGCGGTCGGCAGCTTCTCCGCGGCGACGGCCGCGCCCTTGAGCAGCAGGTAGCCGACGACGACGTCGCCGGACGCCATCAGCAGGCGGGTGGTGTTGAGGCCCACCTTGTAGATGCTCTTGACGTCCTCGCCGGTCGCGGTGAGGTCGGTGATCATCGTGCCGACGATCGCCTCCAGGTCCACGGCGGCCTTGGCGAGCGAGTCCAGCGCCGGGGCCAGCTCCTCGTTGCCCTGGGCCTCGGCGAGGAACTTCTTGATCTCCTCGGAGAGCGTGTTGAGCGAGGCGCCCTGGTCGCGGACGATCTTGCGGAAGAAGAAGTCCTGGCCCTGGATCGCCGTGGTGCCCTCGTAGAGGGTGTCGATCTTGGCGTCCCGGATGTACTGCTCGACCGGGTACTCCTGGAGGTAGCCGGAGCCGCCGAAGGTCTGGAGCGACTGCGCGAGCTGCTCGTAGGACTTCTCGGAGCCGTAGCCCTTCACGATCGGCAGCAGCAGGTCGTTGAGGCCGTTCAGCGCCTTGGCGTCCTCGCCTGCGGCCTCCTTCTCCTGGATCGCGTCCTGGACGGCGGCCGTGTACAGCACGAGGGAGCGCATGCCCTCGGCGTACGCCTTCTGCGTCATGAGCGAGCGGCGCACGTCGGGGTGGTGCGTGATGGTGACCTTGGGCGCGGTCTTGTCCATGAAGTTCGCCAGGTCCGGACCCTGGACGCGCTCCTTGGCGTACTCCAGCGCGTTCAGGTAGCCGGTGGAGAGGGTGGCGATGGCCTTCGTGCCGACCATCATGCGGGCGAACTCGATGATGCGGAACATCTGGCGGATACCGTCGTGCTTGTCGCCGATCAGCCAGCCCTTGGCAGGGTGCTGGTCGCCGAACGTCATCTCGCAGGTGTTGGACGCCTTGAGGCCCATCTTGTGCTCGACGTTCGTGGCGTACACGCCGTTGCGCTCGCCCAGCTCGCTGGTGGTCCAGTCGAAGTGGAACTTCGGGACCATGAAGAGGGAGAGGCCCTTGGTGCCCGGTCCGGCGCCCTCGGGGCGGGCCAGCACGTAGTGGATGATGTTCTCGGACATGTCGTGCTCGCCCGAGGTGATGAAGCGCTTCACGCCCTCGATGTGCCAGGAGCCGTCCTCCTGCTGCACGGCCTTCGTCCGGCCGGCGCCGACGTCCGAGCCGGCGTCCGGCTCGGTCAGCACCATCGTCGAGCCCCACTGCTTCTCGACGGCGATCTCCGCGATCTTCTTCTGCTGCTCGTTGCCCTCCTCGAAGAGGATGCCGGCGAAGGCCGGGCCGGAGGAGTACATCCACACGGCCGGGTTCGAGCCGAGGAGCAGCTCCGCGTAACCCCAGATCAGGGAGCGGGGCGAGGTCGTGCCGCCGATCTCCTCCGGCAGGCCCAGCCGCCAGTACTCGGAGTCCATGAACGCCTGGTACGACTTCCGGAAGCTCGCCGGGACCGGGGCGGTCTTGGTCTCCGGGTCGAAGACCGGCGGGTTGCGGTCGGCGTCGGCGTAGGAGTCGGCGAGCTCGTTCTCGGCGAGGCGCGCGATCTCTTCCAGGATGCTCTTCGCGGTGTCGACGTCCATCTCACCGAACGGACCGGTGCCGTACACCTTGTCGCGCCCGAGGACCTCGAAGAGGTTGAACTCGATGTCGCGGAGATTCGACTTGTAGTGCCCCATGGGAAGGCTCCGTAATCAATAGCAGTGGCGCGCAGCGCCCTGGGGAGATGCGGGTCGGGCGACAGGCAGACAGGGATCGATCAGCTGACCTCTCCGATGATGCTACCCGTCAGTAATAAGGCGCAACCCCTCAAGCCGTAGATGTGTCCGATTACTCTTTGCGGCATGTACGGCTACGACCAGAACCCTGGTGCTCAGCAGCAGATGGGTCAGATGGGCCAGATGGGCGGCGGCTACGGGGAGCAGCCGCTGTATCCCGAACCGTCGCCGCCCTCCCTGGCCGACGCGGTACGGGCCTTCACCACCGGCTCCCTCTCCGCCGAGGACTTCCAGCAGATCTTCGCGACCTCCAAGGTCTACTGCCCGCGCGGCGACAACCCCGGCTTCCTGGCGCTGCACAACACCCAGCAGCCGGTGATCCCGATGTTCACCACGCTCAAGGAGCTGCGGCGGTACGCGGGCAAGGAGTCCAAGTACTTCGTGATCACCGGGGCCGAGGTGATCGACCTGCTGCCGACGGGGTACGGCTTCGTCCTCGACATGGAGGGCGACCACCGGATGGTCTTCGACGCCAAGGCCGTCGAGCAGATGGTCGACTTCGCGATGCGCCGGATGTACGGGTGATCGAAGCGTCCCGGTAGGCCGCCCGCCTGCCGTTCCCGTGTACGTGCGAGGGTCCGCGCCGGAAGGGGGGCGGGCCCTTTCCGCTGTGCGGGGGCGGGTGTGCCGCCCCGTGCGACCGCCCGGCCGTCAGGGGCCGGGTCGCTGTGTGCGGCGGTCCGGGAATGCGTGGCGCCTTGCGAGATGTTCATCATTCAACTAAATTGATCGCAGAACACTCGCCCGGAGGTGGCTTCCATGCCCGCAGTGACCGTCGACAACCCGCTGACCCTGCCCAAGGTGGCCGCTCCGGGTGACGCCGAGGCCCGGCCCGTACTCACCGTCACGACCGCGCCGAGTGGATTCGAGGGCGAGGGTTTCCCCGTCCGCCGCGCCTTCGCGGGGATCACCTACCGGCACCTCGACCCGTTCATCATGATGGACCAGATGGGTGAGGTGGAGTACGCGGCGGGCGAGCCGAAGGGCACGCCCTGGCACCCGCACCGCGGCTTCGAGACCGTGACGTACCTGATCGACGGGAGCTTCATCCACCAGGACTCCAACGGTGGCGGCGGCACCATCGAGAACGGCGACACCCAGTGGATGACCGCCGGGTCGGGCCTGCTGCACATCGAGGCCCCGCCGGAGTCGCTCGTCCTGTCCGGCGGGCTCTTCCACGGCCTCCAGCTCTGGGTGAACCTGCCCAAGGCCGACAAGATGATGAACCCGCGCTACCAGGACATCCGCGGCGGCGAGGTCCAGCTCCTGGCCTCGCCCGACGGCGGTGCGCTGCTGCGGGTCATCGCGGGTGAGCTGGACGGCCACCAGGGCCCCGGCATCACCCACACCCCGATCACGATGATCCACGCCACCGTCCGCCCCGGCGCGGAGGTGACCCTGCCCTGGCGCGAGGACTTCAACGGCCTCGCGTACGTCCTGGCCGGGCGCGGCTCGGTCGGCGCGGAGCGCCGCCCGATCGCGTTGGGGCAGACCGCCGTGTTCGGGGCCGGTGGTTCGCTGACCGTCCGCGCCGACGAGCGGCAGGACGGCCACACCCCGGACCTGGAGGTCGTGCTTCTCGGCGGACGCCCGATCCGGGAGCCGATGGCGCACTACGGTCCGTTCGTGATGAACAGTCAGGCCGAGCTGAAGCAGGCGTTCGAGGACTTCCAGGCCGGGCGCCTCGGCACGGTACCCGCGGTCCACGGCATGTGACGTCCGGTCACCCGTGCGGTGTGCGTCGGCGGGCCCGCCGACGCACACCGTGATCGGCTGGGAGGGTGCCCGCACTCAAGCCCCTCCTCCCCGAGAGCGCCCGCCGTGCTGCCGCCTGGTGCGGTGTCGTCCTGCTCGTCGTGGGCGTGGCCGCCGTCGTGATCTGGCTGGTCGTCGTCCTGAAGACGGCGGTCACCCCGGTCCTGCTGGCGCTGCTCGGCACCGCCCTGCTCGGGCCCGTCCACCAATGGCTGATCGCCCGCCGGCTGAACCGGTCGCTGGCCGCGGGGCTGACCTGCGCGGCCCTCGTCGCGGTGGTCGGCGGCGCCGGGTACATCGTGGTCACCACGCTCATCGACTCCGGCGACCAGATCGTCGCCTCGCTGAAGGACGCCGGGCAGTGGGTCGTCGACCATCTGGACATCGGCGGGACCACCGACGTCGATGATCTGGCCGACAGCGCGAAGCGCCTGGTGGAGAAGTTCGGGGCGAGCGCGGCGGGCGGCCTGCTCAGCGGTATCAGCCTGGTCGGTTCGCTGGTGGCGACGAGCGTGCTGGCCCTGCTGCTGACCTTCTTCTTCCTGCGCGACTCGGACCGTGCGGTGCACCTGGCCCACACGGTGGCCCCGCGCGGCACCGGGGACCTGGTCGAGGCCATGGGGCGCCGGGCGTTCGAGGCCATCCAGGGGTTCATGCGCGGCACCACGTTCATCGCCCTGATCGACGCGGTGTGCATCACGGTGGGCCTGCTGATCCTGGATGTCCCCGGTGCGCTCGGTCTGGGCTCGCTGGTGTTCGTCGGTGCGTACATCCCGTACCTCGGGGCGTTCATCTCCGGTGCGGTGGCCGTCCTGGTGGCTCTGGCCGACCGGGGGTTCGTGACCGCCCTGTGGGCCCTGGGGGTGGTGCTCGCGGTCCAGGTGCTGGAGGGGCATGTGCTGCAGCCGGTGATCCAGAGCCGTACGGTCCAGATGCACCCCGCCATGGTCATGATCGCGCTGACGGCGGGGGCGAGCGTGGCGGGGCTGCTCGGCATGCTGCTGGCGGTACCCCTGTGCGCGGCGGCCTCCGGCATCCTGGGTGAACTGCGCAAGGGAGCCCTTTCCGGCCCGTCCGGCGGCACCCCCGGCCCGTCCGGGAGTACCCCCGGCCCGTCCGGCAGCCACTCCGGCCCGTCCGTCGGGTGAGGACGGACGTGTCACGGGAGAGGTCCGGGCCACCGAGGGCGCGGAGCCCCCGAGCCCTCAGGCGGTCGCGGCGTTCGCCAACTCCCCCGGCTCGTCCGACTCGTACAGCTCGAACCAGATCGACTTCCCCTCGCCCCGCGGATCGACCCCCCACGCGTCCGCGAGCATCTCCATCAGCATGAGTCCCCGCCCACTGGACGCCATCTCGCCGGGCCGCCGTTTGTGCGGCAGTTCGTCACTGGCGTCGGCGACCTCGACGCGCAGCCGCCGTTCCCCCTGTTCGCCGGAGATCTCCGCCACCATCAGAGCGTCCCCGTCCGTGTGGACGAGCACGTTGGTGGCCATCTCGGAGACCATCAGGACCGCCGAGTCGACCTGCTCGGGATCGCTCCAGTCGTGCAGCAGCTCGCGCACGAGCTGCCGTCCGACCGAGATCCGCTCGGGCTCGGCCTGCGCGATGGTCAGGACGCTCCGGCGGGGCGGCGCCTTCCGGGCGGGGGCGCTCTCCCGCCGCAGGACCAGCACGGCGATGTCGTCCTCCCGCCGGTCCGCGAGCGGTCCCGTCGTGTAGTGCGAGGTCGGCCCGTGCACGGCCTGGACCAGCGCGTCGGCCATCTCCTCCAGGTCCTCGACGGGGTCCTCCAGGACCGGGCGCAGACGGGTCCAGCCGGTGGCCATGTCATGTCCGCCGGTCTCGATGAGGCCGTCCGTGCACAACATGATCGTTTCGCCGGGTTCCAGGACGACACGGGTGGTGGGGTAGTCGGAGTCGGACTCGATCCCGAGCGGCAGCCCGCCGGCCGTCTGCCGGATCACCGCGGTTCCGTCGGCGCTGATCACCACCGGGTCGGGGTGGCCCGCGCGGGCGATGTCCAGGGTCCCGTCCTCCGGGTCCACCTCCGCGTACAGGCAGGTCGCGAAGCGGGGCGCCATGGCCCCCGGATCGCCCTCGACGCTCTCGTGCGCGTCGGTGAGCCCGGACAGGAAGCGGGAGGCGCGGGCGAGCACGGCGTCCGGGCGGTGCCCCTCGGACGCGTACGCGCGCAACGCGATGCGGAGCTGGCCCATCAGCCCGGCGGCCCGTACGTCATGGCCCTGGACGTCGCCGATGACCAGGGCGATGCGGCCGTTGGGCAGCGGGATCATGTCGTACCAGTCGCCGCCCACCTGGAGTCCGCCGCCGGTGGGCACGTACCGCGCGGCCACCGTCATACCGGGGATCTCCGGGCCCAGGGTCGGCATCATCGAGCGCTGGAGGCCGAGGGACAGCTCGCGCTCCGTCTCCGCCACCCCTGCGCGGGCCAGGGCCTGGGCGAGCATCCGGGCGACCGTCGAGAGCACCGCGCGCTCGTCCGGCGAGAACCCCACCGGATGCCGGAACCCGGCCATCCAGGCGCCCATCGTGCGGCCGGAGGCGACCAGTGGCAGAAAGGCCCAGGACTGCCGTCCGAAGCGCCGGGCGAGCGGCCAGGTGGCCGGATAGCGGCGGCGGTACTCCTCGGGGGACGGGAGGTAGATGGCGCGGCCCGTGCGGACGACCTCGGCGGCCGGGTAGTCGGTGTCCAGCGACATGTCGGTGAAGGCTTCCTCGTCGCCCGCGTTGTGCCCGTGGTGCCCGATGATCGTCAGCCGCTCCCCGGCGGAGCCGAAGACCGCGAGGCCGTCGGGGGAGAAGCCGGGCATGGACAGCGACCCGGCGACCCGCAGCACCTCCTCGGTGGACCGGGCCTCGGCCAGCGCCCGCCCGGCGTCCAGCAGGAACGCCTCGCGGGACCGGCGCCAGTCCCCGGTGACCGGCATGCGGGCGGCGGCGGTGGAGCCGGGCTGGGGTTCGGCGATCTCCTGGAGCGTGCCGATGAGGACGTAGCCCCCGGTGTCATGGCCCGGCGGGATCACCGGCTTGGAGCGGCTGCGCACGGTACGGAGGACCTGCCCGCGCTCGTTCACGATCCGCAGCCGCGCCTCGGCGAGGGTCCCCTCGGTGACCGCGAGGTTGACCACCGCGTAGATCTCGTTCCAGTCGACCGGGTGGAAGCAGGAGCGCACCTCCGACTCCCGGTAGCTGCCGGGCTCGGGCGGCAGCCCGACCAGCCGGGCCGCCTCCGCGTCGAGCATGACCGTGCCGGCGGCGTTGTCCCAGCGCCACAGGCCCGTCGCGATCGCGGCCAGGACTTCCTCGGTGCGCATTGCCCCACTTTAGGAACGTCTGCGGGGTGGACGCCACCGAGGAGCATCCACCTGCCGCGGAGGCCCGGCGGGGCGGCAGCGGGTGGGACCCGGCTGCGGAGCGTAAGGGAAATGAAGCGCCCCGGTCCCGGACGGTAGCCTGGTGAGGCTCGATCCACCCCCAACCGCGAAGACTGGATGAACGACGATGCATCGGTACAGGTCCCACACCTGCGGCGAGCTCCGCGCCTCTGACGTCGGCACCGACGTCCGGCTGAGCGGCTGGCTGCACAATCGCCGAGACCTGGGCGGCATCCTCTTCATCGATCTGCGCGACCACTACGGTCTGGTGCAGCTCGTGGCCCGGCCCGGCACGCCCGCCAACGAGGCGCTGGCGAAGCTCACCAAGGAGACCGTCGTCCGCGTCGACGGCAAGGTCTCCGCCCGCGGTGCCGACAACGTCAACCCGGAGCTGCCGACCGGCGAGATCGAGATCGAGGTCACCGAGGTCGAGGTGCTCGGCGAGGCGGCGCCCCTGCCGTTCACGATCAACACCGAGGACGGCGTCAACGAGGAGCGGCGCCTGGAGTACCGCTTCCTCGATCTGCGCCGCGAGCGCATGCACCGCAACATCATGCTGCGCTCGGCCGTGATCGCCGCCATCCGATCCAAGATGGTGGCCCTCGGTTTCAACGAGATGGCGACCCCGATCCTCACCGCGACCTCGCCCGAGGGCGCCCGTGACTTCGTCGTCCCGTCCCGGCTGAACCCCGGCAAGTTCTACGCGCTGCCGCAGGCCCCGCAGCAGTTCAAGCAGCTGCTGATGATCTCGGGCTTCGACCGCTACTTCCAGATCGCGCCCTGCTTCCGCGACGAGGACGCCCGCGCGGACCGCTCGCCGGGCGAGTTCTACCAGCTCGACGTCGAGATGTCCTTCGTCGAGCAGGAGGACGTCTTCCAGCCGATCGAGAAGCTGATGACCGAGCTCTTCACCGAGTTCGGCAACGGCCGCGAGGTCACCTCGCCGTTCCCGCGCATCCCCTTCCGCGAGTCGATGCTGAAGTACGGCAACGACAAGCCGGACCTGCGCGCCAAGCTGGAGCTCGTCGACATCTCGGACGTCTTCGCCGACTCCGGGTTCAAGGCGTTCGCCGGCAAGCACGTCCGCGCGCTGCCCGTCCCGGACACCGCGGGCCAGTCCCGCAAGTTCTTCGACGGCCTCGGCGAGTACGCCGTCGAGCACGGCGCCAAGGGCCTGGCCTGGGTGCGTGTGGGTGAGGACGGCACGCTGGCCGGTCCGATCGCCAAGTTCCTCACCGAGGCCGACGTCAAGACGCTCACCGAGCGCCTCTCGCTGGTGCCGGGCCACGCGGTCTTCTTCGGCGCGGGCGAGTTCGACGAGGTCTCCAAGATCATGTCGGCGGTGCGGGTCGAGGCGGCCAAGCGGGCCGGCCACTTCGAGGAGGGCGTCTTCCGGTTCTGCTGGATCGTCGACTTCCCGATGTACGAGAAGGACGAGGAGACCGGCAAGATCGACTTCTCGCACAACCCCTTCTCGATGCCCCAGGGCGGCCTCGCCGACCTGGAGGAGAAGGACCCGCTCGACATCCTCGCCTGGCAGTACGACATCGTCTGCAACGGCATCGAGCTGTCCTCGGGCGCCATCCGCAACCACGAGCCCGAGCTGATGCTCAAGGCTTTCGAGATCGCCGGATACGACCGCGAGACGGTCGAGCACGAGTTCGCGGGCATGCTCCGCGCATTCCGCCTCGGCGCTCCTCCGCACGGTGGCATCGCTCCGGGCGTCGACCGCATCGTGATGCTGCTCGCCGACGAGCCGAACATCCGCGAGACGATCGCCTTCCCGCTCAACGGCAACGCCCAGGACCTGATGATGGGCGCCCCGACCGAACTGGACGAGACCCGTCTGCGCGAGCTGAACATCCAGCTCCGCAAGCCGGTCGCCGCCAAGGGCGCCTCGGAGAAGCCCGCAGCGGAGAAGACCGGATCGGAGAAGTAGCCCGCGCGGACCCGGCGGCCCCTACGGCTCCGCGCGGCCCGCGCCGCGGATGTTTCACGTGAAACAGCCCCCGATCACCCGATCGGGGGCTGTTTCGTTGCGCGGCCGTGAGCGCTCCGATGACGGCCGGGCGACGTGGTACAGCCGGATGGCCCCGGTTCGGATTCGGCCGGGACGGGCCCGGCAAAGACTGGCAGCGAGACACCTCCACCGCACCGCGTGCCGCCCCGCCGCGCCGTCCGCCGTCACCGAGGAGCCATCCGCCGTGTCCGTCCCGCGCCGCCCGCCAGCCCTGCTCGCCGCACCGCTCCTCGTTCTGGCCCTGCTGCTCACCGGCTGCTCCTCGGGCCCCACCCCCGCCAAGGCCCCCGTGGGCGCGCCGGGACAGGGGGCGGCGGGCCCGGAGTCCGACGCCTCGTCCGTACGCAGGGCCCCGTCCGGCCCGGAGACCGTTCCGGCCCCCGCGCCGACCCCCGCCACGATCCCCGGCCTGGGACCGCAGACCCTGGCCGAGATCCCCGCCGAGGCCCGGCAGGCGTTCGTCGTGACCGGCGAGGAGGCCGACGCCAACCAGTCCAGCGCGGTCCTCTACAGCCGCGAAGGCCCGGGGAAGGGCTGGGAGCCCGTCGCCGGGCCCTGGGACGCGCACAACGGCATGGAGGGCTGGACCGACCACCACGTGGCGGGCGACCTGCGGTCCCCCACGGGCGTGTACACCCTCACCGACGCGGGCGGGCGCCTCCCCGACCCGGGCGCTCTGCTCCCGTACGACGAGCACCCCCGGTTCGCAGTGGACGGAGAGGGCTTCTTCGGCGAGCCGCTGGAGGGTTCCTTCGACTACGTCGTCGCCATCAACTACAACCGCACGGAGGGCGTCAGCCCGCTCGACCGCACCCGCCCCCTCGGCCTCGGACGCGGCGGCGGCATCTGGATCCACGTCGACCACGGCGGCCCCACCCAGGGCTGTGTCTCCATCCCGGAGAACCGGATGCGGGAGCTCCTGCGCACCCTGGACCCGGCCCTGCACCCGGTGATCGTGATGGGTGACGCGGAGACGCTGGGGCGGTGAGGCCGGTGGCCGGACGCGAGGAGCCCGGAACCACGACGGTGGTCCCGGGCTCCTGCGCGTACGGCGGCGGTTACGCCGGCTTCTCCTCCAGGCGGGGGAACAGCACCGCGCCCTTCGTCACCGTCGAGCCCGCCGGCAGGGCGCCCCACGTGCCCGCGTCCTGGACCCTCTGGTCGGCCAGGGCACCCAGGGGCTCCTCGGCGCCCAGGGACTCCCAGAGCCTCTGCGAGGTCTCCGGCATGACCGGGTTGAGCAGGACCGCGACCCCGCGCAGCGACTCGGCGGCCGTGTAGAGGATGGCCGCCAGGCGGGCCTGGCCCTCCGGCGTGGTGTCCTTGGCCACCTTCCACGGCTCCTGCTCCGTGATGTAGCCGTTGACCTGCTTCACGAACTCGAAGACCGCCAGGATGCCCGCCTGGAAGTCCAGCTCATCGCCGATCTTCCGGTCGGCGGTGGCGACCGCCTTCGCCAGTCCCTCCCGCACGGCCAGTTCGGCGTCACCGGCTGCCGTGTCCGCCGGCAGCGCGCCGCCGAAGTACTTGCCGACCATCGCGGCCACGCGCGAGGCGAGGTTGCCGTAGTCGTTGGCCAGCTCGGAGGTGTAGCGGGCGGAGAAGTCCTCCCAGGAGAACGACCCGTCGCTGCCGTACGCGATGGCCCGCAGGAAGTACCAGCGGTACGCGTCCACCCCGAAGTGCGCGGTCAGGTCCTGCGGCTTGATGCCGGTCAGGTTCGACTTCGACATCTTCTCGCCGCCGACCATCAGCCAGCCGTTGGCGACGACCTTGCCGGGGAGCGGGAGGCCCTGCGCCATCAGCATGGCGGGCCAGATCACCGAGTGGAAGCGGAGGATGTCCTTGCCGATCAGGTGCACGTTCGCCGGGAACGTCCCGTCGAACTTCTCCTGGTCGGCGCCGTAGCCGACGGCCGTGGCGTAGTTGAGGAGCGCGTCGACCCACACGTAGATCACGTGCTGGTCGTCCCACGGGACAGGGACCCCCCAGTCGAAGGTGGAGCGCGAGATCGACAGGTCCTGGAGGCCCTGCTCGACGAAGTTCACGACCTCGTTGCGCGCCGACTCCGGCTGGATGAAGTCCGGGTTCGCCGCGTAGAACTCCAGCAGCTTCGGGCCGTACGCGCTGAGCTTGAAGAAGTAGTTCTCCTCCTTGAGGAGCTCCACCGGCTTCTTGTGGATCGGGCACAGCTTCTGCCCGGCGAAGTCGCCCTCGCCGTCGATCAGGTCGCCGGGGAGCTTGTACTCCTCGCAGCCCACGCAGTACGGGCCTTCGTACCCGCCCTTGTAGATCTCGCCCTTGTCGTACAGGTCCTGCACGAACTCCTGCACCCGGTCGGTGTGCCGCTTCTCCGTCGTCCGGATGAAGTCGTCGTTGGCGATGTTCAGGTGCTCCCAGAGAGGCTTCCACGCCTCATCGACGAGCTTGTCCGCCCATGCCTGCGGGGTGACGTCGTTGGCCTCGGCCGTGCGCATGATCTTCTGACCGTGCTCGTCCGTGCCGGTGAGGTACCACACCTTCTCACCACGCTGGCGGTGCCAGCGCGTGAGCACGTCGCCTGCGACGGTCGTGTAGGCGTGGCCCAGGTGAGGAGCGTCGTTGACGTAGTAGATGGGGGTCGAGACGTAGAACGCCTTCGCCCCCTGCTTCTCGGATCCAGTGGCCGCCATGCCGGAAATCCTACGGCCCCGAGGAGGGGCGTCCTCACATCGGCGGGCGGGGCCCACGCGGCGGGGCCCCACCACGGACGGGGAGGCGCCCCCGCCCGTGGTGGAGAGCTCTGCGAAACATCCGTCGCCGTCATGGGTTCCCGTAGGAAAGTCCCACCCCGGGAGGGGGCGCACAAGCATGCACGAGGCAGGGGCGTCACCCTGCGGGTCCTGGTCGCCCGAGGATCTCGTCCGCACCCGGCAGACCCGGCCGGACACCCGCCGGCGCAGCGAACCACTCGTCGAGGGGGCTGCTCGTGTCGGCCCGCGGCGGAACGGTCACGGCGAAGCCGGGCCCTGGGGCGGCGATCCCGCCGTGACCGTACGACTGCCGGTCGGTCAGCCCTCGGCGCCGGCTTCGCGCGCGGCGGTCCAGGCGGGCAGGCCGGCCAGGATCTCCCGGTAGAGCTCGGCGTCCGCGATCTCGCGGGGTGCGGGTCCGGCGTGGAAGTAGCCGGTGTTCGGTGCGTCGAGCTTCCGCAGGAAGTCGAAGCCCTTCGCCTCCGGGTCGCCGAAGGCGACGAACTGGAAGAACAGCGGCAGCCGCTCCGCGTCCGCGAGGGCCTGCCGGGCGGCCTGCTTGGCGTCCGGCGGGCCGTCCGTCTGGAAGATCACGAGGGCCGGGCCGGTGGCGCCGGACTTCTCGTAGTGGGCGACGACCTCCGCGACGGCGTGCTCGTAGTGCGTCCGGCCCAGGCGGCCGAGGCCCGCGTTCAGTTCATCGACGCGCCCCTCGTGGCCGGAGAGTTCGAGCGTCCCGGTGCCGTCGAGTTCGGTGGAGAAGAAGACGACCGGCACGGTGGCGTCCGCGTCCAGGTGCGCGGCGAGCGCGAGCACCCGGTCGCCCAGGTGCTGGGCGCTGCCGTCCTTGTAGAACGGGCGCATCGAGCCGGAGCGATCCAGCACGAGGTAGACGCGGGCGCGGAGCCCGGTCAGCTCGTGCGCCTTGAGCGCTGCCTGCGCGGCCTTGTACGGGCCGGCGAGCTGCGGAGCGCGCGACGTGACCTTCGCGAGCGTGGTGGCGGGCTTGCCGGAGGCGGGCGCGGGCGTCGGGGCGGGTGCCGCTTCGGCCGTAGAGGGCTCGGGGGCGGCCTCGGCCGTGGCTTCGACGGGCTCGGGGGCGGATTCCGCATCGGCTTCGGCGGGCTCGGCCTCGGTGGCCTTCGGAGCGGCCGGGGCCTCTGCGGCTGCCGGTTCGGGGGCGGTCTTCGTCTCCGGGGCCTTCGCGGGCGCCTCTTCCTCCGCCGGAGCGGCCTCGGCTTCTGCCGGAAGGGCCTTCGCCTCCGCTGCGAGCTCCGGAACGGCCTCCGCCTCCGCTGCGAGCTTCGGAGTGGGCTCCGGCTCGGGTGCGGCTTCCGGGGCGTCGTCGAGGTCGAGGTCGATCGTGATCGGCGCCGGTACCGCCGTCTCGGGCTCCTCGGCCTCGGCAGGTGCCTCGGCGGCGGCCACCGGCACCTCGGGCTCGGCGGCGGCCACCCGAGCCTCGGGCTTCTCCGCCTTCGGGGTGTCGTCCGGGGCCGATCCCTGTGCGGGGACGATCGGCGACGCCGGTGCGGCGGCCGGCTTGTCGAACGCCTCTGCCACCAGGTCGGCGGCGGGCGAGCTGTCACGCTCCGTGGTGCCGTCGGGGGAGGAGGCCGTCGGTGCGGCCTCCGTGGACGAGGGCGAGGCCGGGGCCGGGATCGACGCCTTCGGCTCCGCCGCGGGCTCGGCCGCCGAAGTGGTCTCCGGCTCCGACTCCTTGGGCTGAGTGCGCTCGGCCTGGGGCGGGACGGTGGCCGTGGTCGGCTCGTCCTGCTCCGTGCGGCCGAACACCTTACGCAGCAAGCTCCGAATGCCCATGGGCGAGGCCTTTCGCATGAGTTGGGTGCGGTGAATGTCCGACCTGGGTGAATTCATCCCTGGCCAGGACGGATACGTAAGGTTAGCGGCCGGATCAGGCCGTACGCCGGTGCGGCCCACCCCTGCGTCAACCGAGCCGCAACCGTTCCCGTACCGAGTCCGCGGGGCTTCCCCTCGGAGTGGTCAAGGAAACAGCGGTGGCCCGGACTTCACCCTCCGTTCACCAGGAGTCCCACGGACCGCGTGAAGGCGCACATACCGTCTCGCACGACACCAGACGGAGGGAATCCACGTGCGCAACCTGCTGCCGTTCATCAGCTCGCATCCCGGTGGGCGTTCCGCGCTGACCTGCCGCTTCCGCTGCGGGGACGCCTGTTTCAAGGAGACGCCCAACACCAGCGACAACGAGTACGCCGGCGACATCATCGCCGGTGCCGTGTCGCGCCGCTCCATGATGCGCGCCGCCGCCGTGGTCACCGTCGCCACCGCCGCAGGGACCGCCGCGTTGTCCGGCCCGAGCGCCCCGCAGGCCCACGCCCTCGCGGCGGCCGGGCACGGGAACAAGCCGGGCCGTCCCCACGGACCGTCCTCGTCCGGGGCCCGCGGCCTGCGATTCTCGCCGGTCGCGCCCAACAAGGACGACAAGGTCACCATCCCCGACGGGTACGCCCAGAACGTGGTGATCCGCTGGGGCGAGCCGATCCTGCGCGGCGCGCCCGCCTTCGACCCGGACAAGCAGACCGCGAAGGCGCAGGCGGGCCAGTTCGGCTACAACAACGACTTCCTCTCCCTGCTCCCGCTGCGCGGCGAGCACGGCCGACAGGTCATGGTCGCCAACCATGAGTACACGGACGAGATACTCATGTTCCGTGGGTACGATCCGGCCAACCCGACCCGCGAGCAGGTGGAGATCGCCTGGGCCGCGCACGGACTCTCCGTGGTCGTCGTCCAGGAGGAGCACCGCACCGGCAAGCTGGGCCCGGTCAACCGGCACCCGCTGAACCGCCGCCTCACCGCGACGAGCGAGTTCCGGATGACGGGCCCCGCCGCAGGCGGAAGCCTGCTCCGCACGTCCGCCGACCCCACCGGTCGCAAGGTGTACGGAACCCTCAACAACTGCGCGGGCGGCACCACTCCGTGGGGCACCACGCTGCACGGTGAGGAGAACTTCAACCAGTACTTCGCCAACGGCTCCACCGCCATGCACAAGCGGTACGGGATCGGCGCGGGCGCAACGGAGCGCAAGTGGGAGCGTTTCGACCGGCGCTTCGACCTGGCGCAGGAACCGAACGAGGCCAACCGCTTCGGCTGGGTCGTCGAGCTCGACCCCTACGACCCGGACTCCACCCCGCGCAAGCGGACCGCGCTGGGCCGGTTCAAGCACGAGGCGGCGCAGCCCCGGCTCACCTCGGACGGCCGCCCCGTCGTCTACATGGGCGACGACGAGAAGTTCGACTACCTCTACAAGTTCGTCTCCAGCAAGCAGATGAAGAAGGGGAACTCGCGGGCCGCCCGTGAGCACAACCTGACGCTGCTGGACGAAGGCACGCTGTACGTCGCCAAGTTGACGGGCGACTCGCCTGTCACTGAGATCGACGGCACCGGAAAGCTGCCCAACGACGGGGAGTTCGACGGCAGCGGTGTGTGGATCCCGCTGGCCACCGGCACCACGTCGCACGTGCCCGGCATGACCGCCGAGGAGGTGTACGTCTACACGCGGGTCGCCGGTGACAAGGTCGGCGCGACCAAGATGGACCGCCCCGAGGACGTCGAGCCCTCGCCGCGCACCGGCCGGGTGTACGTGGCGCTCACCAACAACACGGACCGCGGCAAGGCGGGCAAGGCGGGTGCGGACGAGGCCAACCCGCGCAACAACAACAAGCACGGGCAGGTCCTGGAGCTGGCGGAGAACTGGGACGACCCGGCGAGCGACGGCTTCGCCTGGCGACTCTTCCTCGTGGCGGGCGACCCGGACGACCCGTCGACGTACTTCGCGGGCTTCCCCAAGGAGAACGTCAGCCCCATCTCCTGCCCGGACAACGTGGCGTTCGACGATCACGGCAACCTGTGGATCTCCACGGACGGCAACAAGCTCGACTCGCACGACGGACTGTTCGGCGTGGCGACCCACGGTGAGCGGCGCGGGGAGCTGAAGCAGTTCCTCACCGTCCCGGCCGGGGCCGAGACCTGCGGCCCGGTCATCCAGGACCGCCGCGTCCTGGTCGCCGTCCAGCATCCGGGAGAGACGGACGGGGCGTCCGTGGAGAACCCGGCGAGCGTCTGGCCCGACGGACCGGGCAAGATCGTCCGCCCCGCCGTCGTCGCCGTCTGGCGCAAGGACGGACGCGACATCGGCGTGTGAGAACCGGCGGGCGGGAGGATGATCGCCTCCCGCCCGCCGCCCTCCGCGCATTACAGTCGGATCCATGGTTTCCGGTGACGTGCCCCAGGCGGAGGGAAGCGTCCGGATCGACGTGTGGATCTGGTCGGTCCGGCTGACGAAGACCCGCGCCCAGGCGGCCGCCGCCTGCCGGGCGGGGCATGTGAAGGTCGGCGGCGAGCGTGCCAAGCCCGCGCAGGCCGTACGCGTCGGTGACGAGGTGCGGCTCCGGCACGCGGGCCGGGACCGGGTGGTCGTCGTCTCGAAGATCGTGAAGAAGCGGGTCGGACCACCGGTGGCCGTGGAGTGCTTCGTCGACAACAGCCCGCCCCCGCCGCCCCGCGAGATCGCGATCCAGGTACCCGTACGGGACCGGGGAGCGGGCCGGCCGACCAAGCGCGACCGCCGGGAGATGGAACGCCTTCAGGGGCGCTCGTCGGCGGACTGATCCGCCGACGCCGGAGTCGAGCCGGGCAGGGCCCAGCCGGGTCGGGCAGGGGCAGCCACCGTCCGAGCCGGTCAGCGGGACATCGGCCGGCGGAGACCCCGTCCGGGTGTTTCACGTGAAACACCCGGACAGCGTCTCCGCCGGGCTTCCTCACCCGGTCGGGTCCGGGAGCCCTCGACCTCGTCCGCCGGGCGGGCGTTCGCCGCCGAGGGGGCCTCGCCGTACTCGCTGAGCGCCCGTCGCCCGCACGGCAGATCCCCCGCGCGTGCCACCTCGGCGCACATCGGCTCAGGACCTCTTCCGCAGGAGCATCCGGGCCGACACCGCCCCCACGAGCAGCACCGCCCCGACCACCAGCACCACCCACACCGTGGTCCGCAGCGAGGCCGTCAGGGCATCGACCACCGCGGCCGCCGCGTCCCGGTCGCTGCCGGGCACCTCGTCCAGCGCACGGCTGCGGCCGACCGCGACCAGCACCCGGAGCACGATCGCCCCGGCCACGAACCCGGCGCCCACGACCGCCGTGGCCCACAGGCCGCCCCGCAGCCCACGCCGCACGGTCGCGGTGCCCACCACCAGGACGAGGAACACCAGCGTGGCGACGGCCGGCCAGATGCTGCAGTAGCGGAGCCAGCGGAACGAACTCCTGAAGGCGTCGGCCTGGTCCGGGCCGAGCACGGTGATCTCCGTCCGCTCCACCGGGATCTGGTCCGCGAACGGCACCCCGTCGCGTACGAGGTCCTTCTTGACCTGGTCGATCACCGGGGCCAGATCGATCGTCACGGGCTCACCGCTGTCCCCGTCCAGTGCTGCTGCCACCGCCTCGTGGGCGGTGCGGTTGGCGGTGTCCCAGGCGTTCCGGAAGGCATCGGTGGTGGTGAACGACGACACGGTCCGGTGCAGGAAGTCCCGTGCCGTGTCCTGGAGCGGGCCGAGGTCGATCTGTCGCAGGGCCTCCTCGGTGACCAGGTCCGCGACGGTGGACCGCACCGCCGGGTCGGAGGAGAGCGGAGAGACAGCGGCGACGTACCGGTCGGTGTCGTCGATCTCCAGGTCCACCCAGGCGGAGAGCGCGCTCAGCGGAACCAGGAGCGCCAGCAGGACGAGCAGGACCGCCGAGAGGGCCGCCGGGACCGCCGAGCGCGGCGGGCCCGCCGGGGTCGTCGAGGTGGTCGAGGGAGAGGTCCGCACCCCTTCAGGGAATCCCCTGCGGGACCGGACCGCTCCGGGCCGTACGCCATTCGAGTTGCCGGGCGGCGCGGCCGGGTGTGCTCTGGAGGAACGGGGGCGTGCGACGGAAGGAGCTGTCCGCGATGGTCACACACGCAGCCATGCCCGGCCGAAGGGGTGGCCGCGCGCATGCGCGGCCCCGCCCCCACACCGCGCTCGCCTGGGCCCTGCCCCTGGTACTCGGCGTGATCTACGGCTTCTACGCGGCGTTCATCCGCCGCGACGGCGGCCCCAGCACCGGCGGACAGGTTCTGCTCGGGCTCGTCTCCGGTGCCGCTCTGGCGGTCCTCTGCTTCGCGCTGGGACGGATCCAGCACGCGGTGCCGCGCGAGTTGCGGGCGGTCGCGTACGGGGCGCTGACCGCGAGCGCGATCGGTTTCCTGGTGAGTCTCACCGACACCAGCGTGCTGCGGTCGGCCGCGCTGGGCCTGGCGGTCGGGGTGGGCGTTCTCTGCGTCTCGTACTACGCCCTGTACGCGCGGGAGACCTGAGAGCCAGGCTCCTTCCGGGGCCCGGTTCCGGGACCTGTGCCCATGGCTCCCCGACCGTGCGCGCGGCCGCCAGATTCGATCTGGCGGCCGCGCCTCCGCGTCTCGCGCCCAGGAGGTGAGGGAGCGGACCGGGCCCGGACGGGGCCCGGACGCGGCGGAGGACACGGGAGGGGGCCGGCGATGACGACGGACGAGGCCGACGACGTCGTGCGGGGCACCGGAAGCGGTTCTCCTTCCGGGCGGGAGCGGGAGACGGGAAGCGACCCGCTCCGCGTCGCGGTGATCATCGGCAGCACCCGCGAAGGCCGCGTCGGCGATGCGGTCGGCCGCTGGTTCGTGGAGCGGGCGCAGGGCCGGAGCGAGCTGGAGCTCGCGGTGCTGGACCTGGCGGATTTCGACTTCCCCGTCCACTACCCGGGGCGCGCGACCGAGCAGATGACGGAGTTCACCGAGGAGATCGCCAGGGCCGAGGCGTTCGTCGTGGTCACCCCGGAGTACAACCGCTCCTTCCCCGCCTCCCTCAAACAGGCCATCGACTTCGCCTACGAGGAGTGGCAGACCAAACCGGTCGCCTTCGTGAGCTACGGACACGGTTCCGCCGGGCTGTACGCGGTGGAACAGCTCCGCTCGGTCTTCACCGAGCTGCACACGGTGACCCTGAGGAACGGGGTCGCGCTCGACTTCCTCCAGCAGCCGCTGGAGGAGAGCCCCGCCGACACCCGTCACGACCGGTCCGTCCGCGTGATGCTCGACCAGCTCGGCTGGTGGGGCCGGGCCCTGCGTGAGGCGCGCGCCGTCCGCCCCTACGTCTCCTGACCTTCCGGAAGCCCGGACGGACCCGGAGCACCGACACCCACCGACGATCCACAAGGAAGGGAACATGACCACAGAACTGGCCATCGAGACCGCGGGGCTGGTGAAGGTCTTCGGCGACAACCGCGCGGTGGACGGCATCGACCTCGCCGTCCCCACCGGCACCGTCTACGGCGTCCTCGGACCCAACGGGGCCGGCAAGACCACCGCCGTCCGCATGCTCGCGACCCTGCTGCGCCCCGACGGCGGCACCGCCCGGGTGTTCGGCAAGGACGTCGTGAAGGAGGCCGACGCGGTGCGCAGCCGGGTCAGCCTGACCGGGCAGTACGCCTCGGTGGACGAGGACCTGACCGGCGTGGAGAACCTGATCCTGCTCGCCCGGCTGCTCGGGCACTCCAAGCCGGCGGCCCGCGACCGGGCCGACCAGCTGCTCGACGGGTTCGGGCTGAGCGAAGCGGCGGGCAAGCAGGTGAAGAACTACTCGGGAGGCATGCGGCGGCGCATCGACATCGCCGCGTCCATCCTGAACACCCCGGACGTGCTGTTCCTGGACGAGCCGACCACCGGACTCGACCCCCGCAGCCGCAACCAGGTCTGGGACATCGTGCGGGCGGTCGTCGCGCACGGCACCACGGTCCTGCTGACCACCCAGTATCTGGACGAGGCTGACCAACTCGCCTCCCGTATCGCGGTGATCGACCACGGCAAGGTCATCGCCGAGGGGACCAAGGGCGAGCTCAAGGCATCCGTCGGCTCCGGGACCGTCCATCTGCGGCTGCGGGACGCCGATCAGCGTGCCGAGGCGCAGAAGGTGCTGGCGCTCGCGCTGAACACGGAGGTCCAGCTGGACGCGGACCCGGTGGCGCTCACCGCCCGGATCGACGGGCAGAGCGGTGACCGGGGCGCTGCGGAGCAGGCCGGGCGAGCCCTGGCAGAGCTGGCCCACTGCGGCATCACGGTCGACAACTTCTCGCTGGGACAACCCAGCCTCGACGAGGTCTTCCTCGCTCTCACGGACAAGAAGGGAGCGGCGGCATGAGCACCGCGACCGCCAAGACGGAGCTTGAGGACGTCGTGCTCGCCGAGCCCGACCGGGAGCGCCTCTCGGCGCTGCTGGTGGGCCACGAGCGCCCGCCGAGGCCCAGCGCCCTGTCGGCGTCGCTGACCTTCGGCTGGCGCGCCATGCTGAAGATCAAGCACGTGCCGGAACAGCTTTTCGACGTGACGGCTTTCCCGATCATGCTGGTCCTGATGTACACGTACCTCTTCGGAGGGGCGCTGGCCGGCTCGACGGAGGAGTACATCCAGTTCCTGCTGCCCGGCATCATGGTGATGAGCGTCGTGATGATCACGATGTACACGGGTGTCGCGGTGAACACGGACATCGCCAAGGGTGTCTTCGACCGGTTCCGCACGCTGCCGATCTGGCGCCCCGCTCCGATGGTCGGCTATCTGCTCGGCGACGTCCTGCGCTATGTGCTGGCGTCGTTCGTGATGCTCGTCGTCGGCGTGATCATCGGGTTCCGTCCGGACGGCGGTGTGCTCGGCGTACTGGCCGGCGTCGCGCTGCTGGTCGTGTTCTCGTTCGCGTTCTCCTGGATCTGGACGATGTTCGGGCTGATGCTGCGCTCCGAGAAGTCGGTGATGGGCGTCAGCATGATGGTGATCTTCCCGCTGACCTTCCTCAGCAATGTCTTCGTCGAGCCGAAGACGATGCCGGGCTGGCTCCAGGCGTTCGTGAACAACAGTCCGGTCACCCACCTCGCCACGGCGGTCCGTGAGTTGATGGCGGGGAAGTGGCCGGCCACCGACATCGCCTGGACGCTGGGCTGGACCGGTGTGTTCCTGGTGGTCTTCGGGGTGGTGACGATGCGGCTCTACAACCGGAAGTGACCGCGACAGGGGCGCGGGCGCGTCCCTGCCCGCCCCCATCGGGCGCGTTCCGTGCCCGCCCGATGGGGGCGGACGGCCGGCCCCTGACGGGCCACCGGGCTCCCTGCCGTACGTGCGGGGCCCCAGGCGTCGTGGACCTACCCGTCCCGGGCATCCTTGACCTTCCCCGCGGGGGAAGCCCCAGCATCGGTGGGGCCGGGCGGACGACGCCCGGTGCGAGGAGGTGCGGGGTGGAACGCGAAGGCCGTGCGGTGGACGCCGCGCGTGGGAAGCTGGTGACGATCGGGGAGTTCGCCCGGCTGTCCCGGCTCTCCGCGAAGGCGCTCCGGCGCTACGACGAGCTGGGGCTGCTCCGGCCCGCCCTGGTCGATCCGGTGAACGGCTACCGGTACTACGACCCGGCGCAGGTGGAGGGTGCCCGGCTGGTGGCATGGCTGCGCAGGATCGGGATGCCGCTGAGCCGGATCGGCCGGGTCGTGGCGCTCGACGCGGGCGCGGCGGCCGTGGAGATCCGGGCCTACTGGGCGCGGGTGGAGGCCGAGACGGCGGCCCGCCGCGATCTGGCGATGTACCTCGTCGACCACTTGTCAGCGGAGGGCGGAGCCATGGGGCGGATGTCGGGCGGTACGGAGATCACCTGCGGGAGCGGGGACGAGAGCGGTGCGGGGTCGGCCGGGGGCGCGGGGGACGCGGAAGCCCTGAGCACCGGAGCGTTCGGGCCGGGGGCGGTGCACCTGGTGATCCGGTGTGCCGCGCTGACCGATACGGGGATGGTGCGTACGGAGAACCAGGACGCGGCGTTCGTGGGTCCCCGGCTGCTGGCGGTCGCCGACGGTTTCGGGGAGCGCGGGGCCGAGGCGAGCGCGGCGGCGATCGAGGCGCTCAAGCCGTCCGCGTGGGGTGTGCGGGACGGCGAGCTGTCCGCCGCGGATCTGCTGAACGCCTTGGAGGACACGGTGGATTCCGTGTCCCGCGCGGTCCGGGACGCGGTCGCGCCCGGTGCGGCCCCGGACGGTTCGGGGACGACGCTCACCGCGATGCTGTGGACCGGATCGCGGCTCGGGCTCGTGCACATCGGGGACTCGCGGGCCTATCTGCTGCGGGACGGCGAGCTGTTCCGGATCACGCACGACCACACCGTGGTCCAGGCGATGATCGACGACGGTTCGCTCGGCCCCGAGGAGGCCGCCTCCCATCCGGAGCGTGCGCTGTTGCTGAAGGCGCTGGTCGGGGCGGCGGGGTCCGCCCCGTCGACGGGGGTGTCCCGGCCCGACGTCCGCTTGCGGGAGGCGAGGGCCGGGGACCGCTATCTGCTCTGCTCGGACGGTCTGTCGGCGGTGGTGGACGAAGCGGAGCTGCGGACGGAGGTCACCGGGGCGGAGACACCGGAGGCCGCCGTACGCCGGCTGGTCGGCCTGGCCCACGAGGCGGGCGGACCCGACAACGTGGCGTGCGTCGTCGCGGACGTGGTGGCCGAGGGGTAGCGGCGGGGCCCGGACGGCACCCCGCGGGGGCGGCCGGTCCCGCAGGGTGCCGCGGCGCGCGGCCCGGTATCCGTCCGTGGTGGCCGGCCCTGGACCGGTATCCGCCGGTGGTGCCGGGGCCCGGATCATCGCGGAGCGGGCGGCTCCGTCACCAAGCGGGCGGACCCGGCACCATGGGTGCGGTGCGGCCTCGCGCCCGTGGTGCGGGGCGCTCCCCGGGCGGGCGGTGGTGGTCAGAGCCGCCAGTCGGGGGCGCGGTCGGGACGGTAGGCGCAGGTGGTTCCGGTCGTCACGGACGCCGTGAGGTGGGCCGCCAGGGCGGGGTGCAGGGTATCCAGTTTGCGCAGGGTGTCGCGGATCCGGGCGGTGACCGTCTTGCGGGCGCGCTCGGTCCGGTCGCCCAGCCGCCGGGTCCGGCCTCCGAGCCCGGACGCGGTGCGCAGCTCGTCGAGGAGGGCCCGCCGCTCCCGGTCGTACGCCTCCACCTGCCGGGCGTCGTCGCGGGCCGCGGCGCGGTCCATCTCGGCGTCCAGCCGGTCCAGGTGCTCCTTGTACCGGCGCTTGGCCTCGTCGTCGAGCACCGGATCGCCGCCGAGCTGCCCGGCGGCGACCACGAGGCTCCCGCCCTCGGGCGCGAGGAGCTGGACGGCCGGGACGTCGGTGCCGGGAAGACCCAGCAGGCTGTGCAGGTCCCGCAGGCCCTTGGCGTCCGGGACGTGCACGGTCACCCCGTCCCAACGGAGCTGCCAGACGGGCCCGTTCCGCCGGAACTCGGCGCGCTCCCCGCTCTGCTCTGCGCTCGGTGCCCCGCTCCGTTCCCCGGTCGGCACTCCGGCCGCCGCCTCGGCCGTGCTCCGCTCCGGGGCCGCATCCGGTGCGGATGACGACGGCGGGGCGGGGACGGACGACAGCGGGGCAGGGACGGATGACGGCGGGGCGGGGACGGGGGAGGGGGCGGTGTCGTCGGAGGTACCGGTACGGGTGCCGGTGCCGGTGCCGGTGGTGACGGAGGCGATGGGCAGGAGCGCACGGAGGACGGTGGCCTCGGACACCCAGTGGTGCAGCGCCAGTTCGCCCGCCTCCCGTGCGACGTCGTCGAGCAACCGACGAGCCTGCCCGGCGTCACCGGCACCGGGACCCGTCGCACGGGGTCCCACCGCACCGAGACCCATCGCACCGGGACCCACCGCACCGGAACCGGAGCCCCGCACCGTAACGGCACCGGCGTCCCCGCCCGCCCCGTCCCCGGCACCGGTGGCGCGGGCCAGCAGGGCGCGGGCCAGGTGGAGGCGGGAGCGTACGGCCCAGGGGCGGGCGCCGAGGCGGTCCGAGGAGGCGGCGGCCTCGGTCAGCGCCGCCACCGCCGCGTCCCGGTCGCCGCGCGCGGCGGCGAGCACCCCGAGCCACAGGTCGACGGGCCCGCCGATGTCGCACCCGGAGAGCGAGACGATCCACTGGCCCGTGTAGGGCGTCAGCTCGTCCTCCGCGCGGGCGATGAGCCGCGGGTCCCCCGTCAGCGCGGCCGTCTGGGCGAGCAGTCTGAGCCACTGCGGCATGAACGCCCGTGGGTACGGGGCGGCGCGGTCCGCGTGCTCGGCGATCAGGCGCAGCGCGGGCGCGGCGTCGCCCTGCTCCACCGCGGTGACCGATTCCAGCAGCCGCGGGTAGGGGTACCCGGAGCTCCGCAGTCCGTGCAGAACCTCCTCGGCCTCGGCGAAGTGCCCCCGGAGCAGATGCAGCGCCCAGTGCAGGTGGTGCCCCATGAAGCCGAACGTCGCGCGGTCACAGCCCTCCAGGGTGAGCGCGTCGCCGGACAGTGCGGCGGCAGCCTCCGCGAACCGGCCCTGGAGGGAGGCGATCAGACTGGTGTCCACGGCGACGGCCAGGGTGAACCAGGGCAGTTCGCTCAGCTCCGCGAGCCGGACGAACGTACGGAACTGATCGAGGTAGGCCGGGTCGCCCAGCTCCAGGAGCGCCACCCAGCGCATGGCCGCCGCGTGCAGCTCCATGTCCTGGTGCCGGGTGCGCCGGCCGACGACGGTCAGCTCGTCGGTCAGCGCCAGCCGTTCCACCGCGGAGCCGAGGCCCCACACGGAGTCGTGGCGCGCCCAGAGCGAGAACGCGAGCGCTTCGTCGTCCGAGCCGCGCCGGGCCAGCGCCATGGTGTGGACGGCCAGCTCCTGGGCGAGCCGGTCGTCGGAGAGGCCGTCCTGGCCCTCCTTGCCGGTGATCCTGCGGTGCGCCTCGGCGAGGAGGTCCTTCGTGGACACGTCGTGGCTGCTCAGGATCGCGTCGCGGTGGAGGGTGATCGCCACGCGGGCCAGCAGCTCCGGTTCGTCCAGCTGCCGGGCGCGGGTGACCGCGTGGTCCAGGAGGCGTTGTGCCTCGGCCTTCTCCCCCACGTGCCGCAGCTGTCCGGCGAGGTCGAGGCCGATCAGCGCGGCCCGCCGGAGATCCGGGTCGCGTTCCGGTGCGCCGGGTGCGCCGGGTGTGCCGGAGGCGACCGCGAGGGCGCGGCGGTAGTGGCCGATGGCCTCCTCGTCGGCCAGGCGTCCCGCGGCGTCGCGGGCGGCCGCCAGCAGCAGGTCGATCCGCCGGCCGGGCTCCAGCGCCCCGCCGGCGAGGTGGGCGTGCCGGGCGAGCGCGCCGGGCCGCAGGGCGTCGCCGAGGCCGCCGTGGGCGTCCAGGGCCCGTACGACGGTGGCGTGGCGTTCACGCGCCTCGGCGTCGTCCAGTGAGGCGTACAGCGTCTCGCGCAGCAGGTCGTGGGCGAAGGCGTACTGCCCGGAGGGCTGGGGAACGAGGATCCGGGCCACGACGGCCGGCTCCAGCAGCCGGTCCACGTGGGGGACCGGGGAGCCGTGCACCACGGCCAGGACCTGCCGCCGGAACTCCCGGCCGAGCAGGGCGGCGCCGGTCAGCAGGGAGACGACCGGTTCCGGCAGCAGGGCGAGCCGCTGCCGGACGGCTTCGCGTACACCGGGCGGGATGGTGGAGACCGGGGACCCGCTGTGCCAGAGCCGGGCGGTCTGCTCGACGAAGAAGGGGTTGCCGCCGGTACGCCGGTGGACCTCGTCCACCAGCTCCGGCGCGGGCTCACGCCCCGTCGTCACTGCCATCAGCGCGCCCACCTCGTCCCGGCCGAGGCCGGTCAGGGTGAGCGTGGCGGCGGCCCGCGAGACCAGCGGCAGGATCAGCGGCTGGAGCGGGTGTCCGGGGGATTCGACCTCGACGTCCCGGTACGCGCCGATCAGCAGCAGCCGCTCGAACCAGGCGTGCTGGGCGACGAATTCGAGCAGGCGCAGCGACGCAGGGTCGGCGCTGTGCAGATCGTCGAGGACGACCACCAGCGGACGGCTCTGGGAGAGGGTGACGAGGGCCGTGGTCACCGCGTCGAACAGGCCGAAGGTGTCGATTCCGTCGGTGGGACCACTGCCGGAGGACACCAGGAACCCCGAGGACCGTTGCGGCCCCGGTGGCTCCTGCGGCCCCGATGACCTCGGTGACCCCGGTGGCTCCTGTGCGCCCGGCGGACTCGTGCCGCTGCCCACGGGGCCGGGGGCCGCCGCCCCCGGCACCGGTTCGCCGAGCAGCGCGGCGAGCCTGCCCTCCGACGCCTCCAGCGCCGCCGTCCACTCCGCCGCCGTGGCGGAGCGGCGCAGGCCGCGCAGGACCTGGACCCAGGGCCAGTATCCGGGGGTGTTGTCGGAGTCCCAGCAGGAGCCGCCGACCACCAGCGCCCCCCGCCGCCGCGCCTCGTGCGCGGCGTCCGTCACGAGCGTGCTCTTGCCGATCCCGGCCTCTCCGGCGACCAGCACGAGGCCACCGTGGCTGTCCAGGGCCCGGACGATCTCCGAGCGGAGGACGCCCGCGGGGTGGTCGCGCCCGAAGAGAGCAGGGGTCATGAGCCCACGATAGGAGCACCCACTGACAACGGTCCCCCGATTTCCCCCGCCGGCTGTCCGGCCGCCGGCCCCGCCGCCCGGCCGGGTACGCCCGGCCGGGTACGCCCGACGTCGGTCCGCCGCGTACCACGCCGCGCACCACCCGCGTACGAGCTGAGTCAGTCCGCCCCGCGCCACCCGCGTACGAGCCCCGCACCACCCGCGCACGATGCGCGTCAGTTCGGGTGCACCCGCCCCGCGTCAGTCGCGTACGACCGTCACCGGGCACGGCGCGTGCTGGGTGACGTGGAGGCTGACCGAGCCGAGGAGGGTGGCCTTCAGGCCGGTGTGGCCGCGGGCTCCCACGACGAGCAGGTCGGCGCCCTCGGCACGGTCCAGCAGGGCCTGGGCCGGGTTGCCGATCACCACGACCTTGCTGACCGCGGCTGCCCCCGCGGCGCCGAGCGCCTCCTCCAGCGCCTCGTTGAGGGAGACGGTGGCCAGGGCCTGCGGGTCGAAGTCCTCCGGCATGCCCGGCATCATCGACGCCCAGCTGGTGGCGGGGTACTCCCAGCTGTTCACGGCCTCCACCGTGGCGCCGGTCAGCTCGGCCTGGCGTACAGCCCAGTGCAGCGCCTTGATCGACGCGTCGGAGCCGTCGACCCCCACCACGATCCTGCCCATGTCTGCCTCCAGCCCGGTCCTGCGCGGTCCAGCTCGGTACAGCTCTCGATCTCACTGTAGTCACATCGGACACAGGCGGGCGGGTCGTACCGACCCGCCCGCCTAAGGCCGGCCCGCGTAAGTCCCGCTCGGCCGTGAGGTCCGCTCAGCGGGCGGCGGGGTGTGGCAGGCTCAGTTCGGCCGCAGGGCCGCGAGCTGCTGCTCGAAGGGGACGACCGCGTCCTCCCCGTCGTCCAGGCCGAGGGCGCGCGAGGCCCCGGAGACCGTACGGCCCAGGATCGCGGAGGCCAGTTCGCCGCCCGCGCGCCGGATGCGGGACGGCAGGCCATCGGTGTACTCGTCGCCCGAGGACCCCCAGTCCTCCGACGCCGCGTAGACGGAGGTGGGCACGGTGACGGCCCGCAGATAGGCGAAGAGCGGGCGCATCGCGTGCTCCAGGACCAGCGAGTGCCGGGCCGTGCCGCCCGTGGCGGCGATCACGACGGGCTTTCCGGTCAGCGCGGTGTTGTCGATCAGGTCGAAGAACGACTTGAACAGTCCGCTGTACGAGGCGGTGAACACGGGCGTCACGGCGATCAGCCCGTCCGCCTCCGTCACCGCCTCGATCGCCTCGCGCAGTGCGGCCGGAGGGAACCCGCTGACCAGGTGGTTCGCAAGGTCCCCGGCGAGGTCGCGCAGCTCGACGACCCGAACCTCGACCGGCCGGTCCTGGTCGGCCGCGAGGCGCTCACGGGTGGCGGCGGCCAGCCGGTCGGCCAGCAGCCGGGTGGAGGACGGCCGGCTCAGTCCGGCCGAGACGGCGACGACGCGCAGGGGGGTGGTGGCGGGCATCGGGATCAGACCTCCTTCTTGTCCGTCGTAGGGGTGGTACGGGCGGTGCGGGCGGCGGCGACCGCCGGGTGGACGGGCGCGGACTCCGGCACGCCGGCCGGCCGCAGGTTGGCGAACTCCTTGCGCAGCACCGGTACGACCTCCTCGCCGAGGATGTCGAGCTGCTCCAGGACCGTCTTCAGCGGGAGCCCCGCGTGGTCCATCAGGAACAGCTGGCGCTGGTAGTCGCCCACCGCGTCCCGGAACGTCAGCGTCCGCTCGATGACCTCCTGCGGGGAGCCCACCGTCAGCGGGGTCTCGCGGGTGAAGTCCTCCAGGGACGGGCCGTGGCCGTAGACCGGCGCGTTGTCGAAGTACGGGCGGAACTCCCGTACCGCGTCCTGCGAGTTCCTCCGCATGAACACCTGGCCGCCGAGCCCCACGATGGCCTGGTCGGCGGTGCCGTGGCCGTAGTGGGCGTAGCGGCGCCGGTAGAGGTCGACCATCTTCTTCGTGTGCTCCATGGGCCAGAAGATGTTGTTGTGGAAGAAGCCGTCGCCGTAGTACGCGGCCTGCTCGGCGATCTCCGGGGAGCGGATGGAGCCGTGCCAGACGAACGGCGGGACGCCGTCGAGCGGGCGCGGGGTGGCGGTGAAGGACTGGAGCGGGGTGCGGAACGTGCCCTCCCAGTCCACGACGTCCTCGCGCCACAGCCGGTGCAGCAGGGCGTAGTTCTCGATGGCCATCGGGATGCCCTGCCGGATGTCCTTGCCGAACCAGGGGTAGACCGGTCCGGTGTTGCCCCGGCCCATCATCAGGTCGACGCGGCCGTCCGCGAGGTGCTGGAGGGTGGCGTAGTCCTCGGCGATCTTCACCGGGTCGTTGGTGGTGATCAGCGTGGTGGAGGTGGAGAGGATGAGGTTCTCGGTGCGGGCGGCGATGTAGCCGAGCGTGGTCGTCGGGGAGGACGGGACGAACGGCGGGTTGTGGTGCTCGCCGGTCGCGAAGACGTCCAGGCCGACCTCCTCGGCCTTCTGCGCGATGGCCAGGGTCGCCTTGATCCGCTCGTTCTCGGTGGGGGTCCGGCCGGTGGTCGGGTCGGTCGTGACGTCCCCGACGGTGAAGATCCCGAACTGCATGGCGTCCGCCTTCCTGAGTCCCGGCCGGAGGTCAGGGTTCCGTCTCCGGAAGCCTCGGCCGTTTTGGTTGAACGTTGAACTATACCCTACAACGGGACCCTCCTCCGTCCTATTCCACGGGTCCGGCCTATTCCACGGGTCCGGAAGGGGCTTCCGCCACAGGGGGCGAGCACGCCCCGACCGGGCTTCGGCACGTGGGCGGGTCACCCCGGACGGGCTCCCGGCACGTGGGCGAGCATGCCCCGGAGGAACTACTGCGCCGGACCCGCAGCTCGTACACTCGGGCCATGACCTCCGTCCCGTGCCGAAACTGGTGGCGCTCCTCATAGGAGCGGCCACAGCATCTGCACGGAACCAGGGCCGTTCGACATGGACGGCCCTTTTCGCTGCCCTTGTACGGCGCAGCGGACACGGAGACGGAGCGCAGCGGCGCTCACCGGCGGGGCCGTCCCTCACGCAGCACTCACGCGAGGAGAGACACCCACCATGACCACCACGCTCCCGGCCGCCACCACCACCGGCTCTGCCGCCCAGCGGCCTCCCGCCGCCGAGCCCGGCAGCGGCACGGAACTGGAACGCCGCATCGCCCAGGACCCCGGCAGTTTCCGGGTTCTCACCGGGGACCGCCCGACCGGCCCCCTCCACCTCGGCCACTACTTCGGTTCGCTGCTCAACCGGGTGCGCCTCCAGAACCTCGGCGTGGACGTCATCGTCCTCATCCCCGACTACCAGGTCATCACCGACCGGGACACCGCCGAGCGGCTCGGGGAGTACACCGACGGGCTGCTCCTGGACTACCTGGCCCTCGGCATCGACCCCGCCCGGTCCACCGTCTTCTGCCACAGCGCCGTTCCCGCGCTCAACCAGCTCCTGCTGCCCTTCCTCAGCCTCGTCTCCGTCGCCGAGCTGAACCGCAACCCCACGGTGAAGGACGAGATCGCGCACTCCCGGCAGTCCGCCGTCAGCGGGCTGATGCTCACCTATCCGGTCCACCAGGCCGCCGACATCCTGTCCTGCAAGGGCAACCTGGTCCCGGTCGGCCGGGACCAGGCGCCCCACCTGGAGGTCACCCGCACGGTCGCCCGCCGCTTCAACGAGCGGTACGGCCACGTCTTCCCGGAGCCGGAGACCCTGCTCTCCACCGCGCCCCTGCTGCTCGGCACGGACGGCACGAAGATGAGCAAGAGCCGTGCCAACTCCGTCCCGCTCTCCGCCACCGCCGACGAGACCGCGCGCCTGATCAAGGGCGCCACCACGGACGCCGACCGGCACATCACGTACGACCCGGACGCCCGCCCCAACGTCTCCTCGCTGGTCCTGCTGACCGCACTCTGTCTGGAGCGGGACCCGCACGAGGTCGCGGCGGAGATCGGCGACGGCGGGGCGGCCGCGCTCAAGCGGACGGTGACCGACGCGGTCAACACCCGTCTTGCCCCCTTCCGGGCCCGGCGGGCGGAGTACGCGAAGGACCTGACGTACGTACGGTCGGTGCTCCGCGCGGGCAACGAGCGGGCGAACGCGCTGGCGGAGGCCACGCTGGACCAGGTGAGGGAGGCGATGGGCGCGTTCCGGTAGCGGCCCCGTACCACCGGCAGCGGCCCGCCCGCCGGTTCCCCCGGCAGCCCCGTCCCCACCGGCTCCGGCGACCCCGTCCGGCGGTTCCCCCGGCCGCCCCGTCCCCACCGGCTCCGGCGACCCCTGGTGGGACCGGTGGAGCCGGCCCCCCCCCGGCCGCCTACTGCCGTGAGGCGGCCGTCCGCCGGCGGCGCAGCAGTTCCGCGAGGCCCCGGCGGGTGGCGGCGATCACCACGCGGTCCCGGGCGCGCAGGACGTAGCCGGGGTGCAGGTCCCAGACCAGGCCGGAGGGCGGCGGCGTCGCGCCGTCGCTCGCCGGGTCGTACGGCGGGAGCGCGGCGAGGTCGGGGTTGCGGTCGGCGGGCGGGGTGGCGTCGAGGGCCAGCACCCGCCACGCGCCGGACCGGAAGGCCTGCTCGACCGTGCGGCCCTCCAACTGCGGGTGCCCCGCCACCTCCAGTGCCGCGAACAGCATCACCTTCCGCTCGACCGGGACCGCGCCGAGGATCTGCCGGCCCATCATGGCGACCGCGAACGACGGGGCGGCCAGATGGGACACGGAGCGGGAGCGGGTCAGGGCTTGGGGGTGCGCGGTGCGCAGGGTGCGGTAGACGGCGGTGGCGAACTCGTCGTCGTACAGCCGCAGCGCCACCCTCAGATCCGGTTTCACCGAGCGGGCGTACAGCGTCGCTTCCAGGTTCGTCGTGTCGATGCTGGTCAGCGCGAGGAGGGCGTGGGCACGGCGGATCTTGGCCGCCTCCAGGACACCTTCCTGGGTGACGTCGCCGATGACGGTCGGCACGTGCATCGAGCGGGCCAGCGGGATACCCCGCGCCTCGGGGTCCTCCTCGACGACGACCACGGGGATGCCGAGCTCGCGGAGGCGTACGAGGACGCGCGTACCGATCTTGCCGAGGCCCAGCAGCACCACGTGTCCCGACAGTCCGCGCGGCGGGCGGCGCAGCGAGGAGGCCGTGCGCAGGGTGCCGAACGCCTCCAGGACGGCGGCGATCAGCAGCGGCAGCAGGAACAGTCCGGCGATGCCGGAGAGGAGCTGGATGATCTGCCGGGCCGGGGGGCCGTCCTCCGCCGGGTCGTTCATGCCCAGCAGGTCGAGCAGGGTCAGGTACGTGGACTGGAGCGCGGAGTCCTCGGTGGTCAGCAGCGAGGCGATCACCAGGGCCAGCGCGGAGAGCGCGACGCCGAGGGCCGACCAGCGCAGGCGGCGCGAGAAGACCTGGGAGAGCGGCGCGCCCCGGCCGCCCATCCGGGTCGCGGGGCGGTCCGGATCGGCCCGGCTGATCGCTTCGAGGACCACCGTGCCCCGGCCGGTCGCGGCGGCGACGGTGCTCTCGTCGGGCAGCAGCAGCGGGGCCTCGTCGCCGCTCGTCTCCGAACCCTCCGCGCCCGCCGGGTCGTTGGTGGTGGAGGAGAGCAGCGCGAGGGTGCACAGGCCGGGGTCGGCGCTCTCACCGGGGCGCGGCGGAGGGCGTTCGGCGGCGCGCAGGAGCAGCCCCTCCGCCTGAATGATCTTGCTGCTGCCGGTGAGGGCGGTGGCGGCGAGGGCCGGGGCGGCGGTGTCGGCGTCGGAGAGGACGGTGGTGGAGGCGTCCAGCAGCGTCGGGTCGATGCCGGGCATGGCGACGGCCGCCGCCTGGTCGAGCAGCTCCTCCAGGTGCTGGCCGAGCTTGCGGTTGTAGAGCCGGATCACCAGCCGCAGACGGGGGTTGAGGCGGCGGGCGGTGAGGGCGGCGCGGATGTTGCGCTCGTCGTCGTCGTAGACGAGGGCGAGGGCGGCGGCCCGGTCGATGCCCGCCTCCTCCAGGACGTCGTCCGAGGGCTCGGGGGCCTCCATGATGCGGACGGCCTCGACCCCGGCATTGGTGTCGCCGCTTCCGCCGGCGGCGCCGTTGCCGTTGCCCGCGCGGTTCATCGCCGCCGACATCCGGCCGAACAGGGCTGCCGCACGGCCCCGTTGGGTCAGCGGCGTCTCGGGGCCGTTCGCGTCCCGGCCCGGCGGCAGGAGCAGCGTGACCCGTTCCCCGTAGATGTAGCGCAGCTCCACGGCGAGCCGTCGCGCCAGGGCGTCGTCACCGCAGACGATCATGTGGCCGGAGGGCGGCGGGCGTCCCGGCTGCTGAGGAAGTGGAGGCACGAGACCCAGCATGCCGTCATCCTTCCGGCTCGGTCTTCCCGGTCAGTGGGCGGTGCCGCCGGTATCGCTCCGGTCCCGCAGGACCGTACCGGCCAGGACGGCGGGGAAGGCGAGTGCCGTGCTCAGGAATGCGTCCATCGGTCCCACCCCCTGTGGTCACGCGCCTCGTCGCCGTGACGGTGCGTCTCATCCGTTCCGGCGCGGGGGCGTTCGGACCGGTGGCCGGGAGCCGGTGGGCGGGTGACGGGGGCCCGGCCCCGCGGTGTGGTCGAACCTGCCGCGGCGACCGGGGCGTTCCCCGCGGGACGCCCGCGCCGGACCCTGGACCCGCGCCGTCCCCGATCCCCCGTGGACGGCGCGGACCCCGAGATCCGAGAGGCTCCCGCACCCCCGTTCCCGTGCTCCCCCGTACTTCCCCCGTGCGTCACCGGCGTGCTTCTCCGGTGTGTTTCCCCCGTGTTGGTGCTGACCTGATCCTGACACCACGTGGCGGTACCACGCACTGCCGGAACCCGGCAATCTTTACGCGGTGCTGATGCCGGGCACCGGCACCGCCCTGAGTGCGTTGGGGAAATGACAGGACTGTTGCAGGGCTGAAGGAGCGTGCGTGGCGGAGCCGAGGATTCCCGACGACATGCTGGGCGATTATGTCTATATTCTGGGCGAAGTCGCCCAGACCGGCCGTCGCTTGACCCGTGACGAACTGGAGGCGCGGCGGGCGCTCGGTCGTGCGGCGGCGGACGCCGGGTACCAACTGCGCGCGCTGGTCACGATGCACTTGGCGCAGACGCGTGAGGCATGGCCGCGCTCCGCTGCCGGAAAATCCCCTGCCGCCACCGATGCCCTCCTGGCCGCGGTGGAGCAGGCGGTCGACGCGTTCGCCGAGGGGTTCGAGCGTGCCCAGCGGCTCACCGTACGGCGGGAGGAGGCGGCGCGCCGGGAGTTCATCGACGACCTGCTGTACGGGCGCAGCGACCTGGTCCGGCTCGCGGAGCGGGCGACCCGCTTCGGCCTGCGGCTTTCCCGCGCGCACGCGGTGGCGGTGGCGACGGGCCCGGAGGCGTACACGGAGACGGACGCGGTGCCGCGCAGTGTGGAGGCGGCGTTGCTGACGCGGTTCAGCGGCCGCAAGATCCTGCTGACGACGAAGGACGGCCGGATCGTCTGCATCGCTCCGGGCAGCCAGCCCGACGTGCTGCGCTACTTCGCCAAGCAGGCGCACGCGGCGACGGACGGCGGCCAGGTCGCGGTCGGCCGCCCGCACAAGGGCCCCGGCGGGGTGGTCCACTCGTACGACGAGGCGCTCGAAGCCCTCGATCTGGCGGACCGGATGAGCATGGAGGACCCGGTGCTCTACGCCTCCGACCTGCTGGTCTATCCGGTGCTGACGCGGGACCGGCAGGCGATGGCCGATCTGGTGCGCAGTGAGCTGGGCCCGCTCCAGAAGGCGCGGGGCGGCGCGGAACCACTGCTGAACACGTTGGCGGTCTACTTCGACGCGGGCTGCGTCGCCGCCGAGACCGCCCGTCGACTGGCGCTGAGCGTACGGGCGTTGACGTACCGGCTGGAGCGCATCCACCAGCTGACCGGGTCGGATCCCTCGGACCCGATGCACCGCTACAGCCTCCAGACGGCGGTCATCGGCGCGCGGCTGCTGGACTGGCCGGCCAAGGAGCTGTGACGCCCGGCCCCGCGCCGGAAGGTCCCCGGACCCGCGCCGGGGGAGGGCGCGGGTCCGGGGGTGCGGCCGGGGGTGCCCCAAGGGGGTGGGGCACCCCCGGCAGCCGGTGCGGACGGGGACGCGGACCGGTGGTCGGCCGGACCACGCGACCGCACCGGCGGTTCGGGGGATGCGGGGGTTCGTGCGACACGGGAGCGGGGGCGTGCGGTTCAGGGACGGGCCGTGCGGACGGGACGGCGGGGTCCGGCCGGCCGCCGGTCTCCGGGCCGGGCGTCACGGGTTCCGGGGCTGGGCACGGTCTCCGGGCCGGGCACGGTCTCTCGGCTCCGGACCGGGCTGCCGGGGGTCCGGCCCGGAGTCCGTCGTGGCCTGACGGGTCAGAGGTCGAACTCGTGCGGCGGCAGGTCGAGCGTGAAGCACGCCTCCCGGACGACGCCGCGCTCGGAGGCGTCGAAGTCGCCGTCCGCGCCGCCGATGACGATGCCGATCTGGATCACGGCACGGGCTTCGGCGGGCTTCTTCTTCGCCTTGGCGATCTCCTGGAGCACGCTGACCTTGCCGAAGGCGAAGTCGGCGGTGAGCTGGTCGACGTACGCGTTGAAGCGCCGTTGCAGGTCCTCGGCCGGGAAGTTGCGCAGGACGTCGTTGGTCCCGATGAGCGTGGCGACGCGCAGGCGCTCCGAGGGGTCGACGGAACCGTCGGCGGCGGCGACCAGGGCGCACATGGCCATGCTCGCGTCCCGGAACGACCCCGACTTCAGCTCGTTCTTCTTCGTCTCCAACTGCGCCTGCATCGACGACGCGGATTCCTTGATGCGATCCCACAGAGCCATGGCGTCTCCCTACCTGCTGCGTGCTACCTACTGCACTGCTTGTTGCGTGCTGCGTACCGCGATCCACGGTGTGGTGCGAGCCGGGACCGAGGTAACTCTACAGGTGTGTAGAGAACGGTGGGCAAGACGGCTCCTTGTCAGGCGTGTGACCCGGCTCGACCGGCGCGGGAGCCGCACCGTACGGATGACCGCCCGCACGGATGTGCGGAGGGTCGCCGCGTTCCGAACCGTCAACGGCCGCGTCCGAAAGCGGACATGAACGCCGAGTCCGGTCGGTGAAACAGCGACCCGACCCTCTATCGTGACGCCATGTCCGTCGATCTGATCCGCGTCGTCTCCCGTGACTCCCCCATGGCTCTCGCTCAAGTGGAGCGCGTCCGAGCCGAGTTGGCCGCCCTGCACCCCGGCATCCGTACGGAGGTGGTCCCGGTGAAGACCACCGGTGACAAGTGGATGGGCGATCTCAGCTTGGTCGAGGGGAAGGGCGCGTTCACCAAGGAGGTCGATCAGGCACTGCTCGCCGGGGAGGCGGACCTGGCGGTGCACTGCGTCAAGGACATCCCGGCGGACCGTCCGCTGCCCGCCGGCACGGTCTTCGCCGCCTTCCTCCGGCGCGACGACATCCGCGACGCCCTGATCCACCCGAGGGGGCTGGCGCTCGACGAGCTGCCCGCCGGCACCCGGATCGGCACCTCCTCGGTACGCCGTTCCGCCCAGCTCGCCGCCTCGCACCCGCACCTCGACTGCGTACCGATGCGCGGCAACGCCAACCGCCGCCTGGAGAAGCTCGCGGCCGGGGAGGCGGACGCGCTGCTGCTGGCCGCGTCGGGCCTGGAGCGCATCGACCGCGCGGACGTGATCACCGAGATCCTGTCGACCGAGGTGATGTGCCCGCCGATCGGTGCGGGGGTGCTGGCGCTCCAGTGCCGCGAGGGCGACGACGCCGTCATCGACGTGGTGAGCGCGCTCGGCGACCCGGCAGCCCACCGCGAGACGACCGCCGAGCGGATGTTCCTCCATGTGCTCCAGGGCCACTGCAACAGCCCGATCGCCGGGTACGCGCGGGTCGAGCGGAACGGCGACCTGTCGCTGCGGGCGAAGGTGTTCACACCGGACGGCAAGACCGTGCTGAACGCGCACGAATGGGCGGGGCCCCTGGACCCCGCCACCTTGGGCACGTCCGTCGCGGTCGCGCTGCTGCGCCAGGGGGCGCGGGAGCTGATCGACGGCATCGCGCACTGAACCGCACGGAGGAGCGCTGACGCACGGAGACGGACGAAGAGGTGCTCACGGCCGCAGGCGTACGGGCCGGACCGAACGACGACGGAGCCCCCGGACCCCACCGGCGTGGTGGGGTCCGGGGGCTCCGGCCTGCGTCCCTACGTACGGAAGTGCCTACGGGGGCTACTCGCGCTTCTCGCCCGCCGGTTCCGGGGTGAGGTCGTCGTGCGTGCCCAGCCGGCGCTCGGGGGCGGCCTTGGCTACCGGTTCGGCGGCCGTCTCCCCGCTCCCGCCCGCGCTCCCGTCTCCACCACCGCCGCGCCGGGCCTCGATCCTCGCCGCGATGGGCTGTGTCCACCGGGCGGTGAGCGGGCCGAGGACGACGAGGATCAGGACGTACGCGGTGGCGATGGGACCGATGCGCGGCTCGGTGGCCACGGCCAGACCGGCGATGACGATGGAGAACTCCCCGCGCGCCACGAGGGTGCCGCCCGCCCGCCAGCGGCCGCGCGAGCCGATTCCGGCGCGCCGGGCCGCGTAGTAGCCGGTGGCGATCTTGGTGAAGGTGGTGACGACGGCCAGCAGGGCGGCGGGAAGCAGCACCGGCGGGATGTCGGCGGGGTTGGTGGAGAGTCCGAAGAAGACGAAGAACACGGCGGCGAACAGGTCCCGCAGCGGGGTGAGCAGCTTGCGGGCGCCCTCGGCGACCTCGCCGGAGAGCGCGATGCCGACGAGGAACGCGCCGACGGCCGCCGAGACCTGGAGCTGCTGGGCGACGCCGGCGACCAGGACGGTGAGGCCGAGGACGACCAGGAGCAGCATCTCCGGGTTGTCGGAGGAGACCGCGCGGCTGATCAGACGGCCGTGGCGCAGCGCCAGGTACAGGACGAACCCGACGGCCCCGAGCGCGATGACGAGGGCGAGGCTGCCACCGGCCAGGCTGACCCCGGCGAGCATGGCGGTCAGCAGCGGCAGGTAGATCGCCATCGCCAGGTCCTCCATGACGAGGACGCCGAGGATGACGGGGGTCTCCCGGTTGCCGAGCCGGCCGAGGTCGGTCATCACCTTGGCGATCACGCCGGAGGAGGAGATCCAGGTGACACCGGCGAGCGCGACGGCGCCGACCGGTCCCCAGCCGAGCATCAGGGCGGCGACGGCGCCGGGCGTCGCGTTCAGCACGAAGTCCACGGCACCGGACGGGTACTGCGTCTTGAGACTGGTGACCAGCTCGGACGCGCTGTACTCGAGACCCAGCAGGAGGAGCAGCAGGATGACGCCGATCTCGGCGCCGACCATCGTGAACTCCTCGCTGGCCTTGAGCGGGATCAGCCCGCCGTGCCCGAACGCGAGCCCCGCCAGCAGGTAGAGCGGGATGGGGGAGAGTCCGATCCGGCCGGCGAACCGCCCGACGAGCCCGAGCCCGAGGATGACGGCTCCCAGCTCCACCAGCAATGCAGTCGTGTCATGCACGGTCAGCCCTCCGCAATGATCTCGGAGAGCGCGTCGACGCCCTCACGTGTACCGACGGCGACGAGGGTGTCCCCGATGGCCAGTCGAAAATCCGGTTCCGGTGACGGGTGCGCGCTGTGGGTGCGCAGCACCGCCACGATGGACGCCCCGGTCCGGGTCCGCGCCCGCGTCTCCCCCAGCAGCCGCCCGCCGTACGGGGAGCGGGACCCGAGCGGGATGTGCTCGGTGACCAGGTCGATGCCCTCGGTCCGTACGGCGTCGATGGGCGCCGGATCGATGAGGTGCGCGAGGGCGGTGGCCTCGGTCGTCGTCAGGGGGACGGAGAGTTGGCACGCATCAGGATCGTCCTGTTCGTAGAACCCGATGAACCGGCGGCCGTCGTGGTGGACGACGACCGAGATGTGCTGGCCCGTCTCGGTCGTGAAGTCGTACTGAGCACCCACTCCGGGCAGTGACGTGCGGCGGGTTCCCATGACTTCCTCCCGAGATGTGCGGCGGTAGGCGCGCACTTGACGATCTCTTTATCCGGCCATGACCTTATCGGGTGGCCGAATTACGTCGAGGGGTCGTGATCGGGACGGAGTTGTACGGGGCCGCGCCCCGGAGTTGTACGGGGTCACGCCCCGGTGCTGTACGGGGCCGCGCTCCGGAGCCTGCCCTGTCGCACCTGGCCTGAACGCACCTCTGATCGAACGACACGAGGAGCGCGGCGACCGTCGTGAACCCGCCCCGGCCGTCACTCCCGTCCCGAGCGGCGTTCGGCCCCCACCGGTGCGACGCCGGCAGCCGCTCAGCTCCGCGCCGAACGGCCCGGGGCGAGCAGTTCCAGGGCCTCCTCCCACGGGAAGGCGGCCGTGTCACCCGACGTGGGTGTGTGCGGTGTGCTGCCACTGATCCGGACGCCCATGCCGCGCAGCCGGGCCAGGCTCTCGACGTACGCGGGGTGCTGGGCCAGGAAGGAGTTCACCGCCGGGAGGACGGCGGTGGGGACGCCCTGCCCGTACGCCTCGCAGAGGATGCCGAGGGCCAGGGTGTCCGCGATCCCGGCCGCCCACTTGTTGACGGTGTTGAACGTGGCGGGTGCGACGACGATCGCGTCCGGGTCCGGGAACGGCCGGGGCCCGCCGGGGGAGCGCCAGGCCGAGCGGATCGGGTGCCCGGTCCGCGTCTCGACGGCCGCCGTGTCGAGGAAGCCCAGCCCCTGCGGGGTGGCGACGACGCCCACGTCCCAGCCGGCGTCCTGCGCGGCGGCGAGCAGGATGTCGACGTCACGGGCGACGCCGGCCGCGCAGACGACGACGTACAGGAACGGCTTACGGGCCCGAGGTCCGGACGGCTCGCTCATGAGGAAACCCCCACTGATCTGATCGCGGTGACGGTGTGGTGCGCCGGATCGGTGCGGCGTGGCGCGGTGTGATGCAGGCAGCGTACGGCGAGGGTGACGGAGGCGGCCGGGAGAGCGGGGCGGTGAACACGGCGGCGAGACCGATGACTTCCGCCGCCGCGACAGGTCTGACCTGTCGTCCGACACCGGTCGGTGACCGCACAGAAGCAGGAGGAACGCATGGCACAGCTGCTGAGGGTCCAGAACTTCACCCTCTCCGAGGACGGCGTCGCCGCAGGCGAGAACCAGACGCTGGAGCGGCCGTTCGGCGACGTCGACCCCGGCGCCCTCTTCTCCTGGGCGGGCGCGACGGCGAGCTGGCCCAACCGCACCGAGCCGGGCGGAAGCCGGGGCCTGGACGACTACTTCACGCGGGACTTCACGCACAACATCGGGGCCGAGATCATGGGCCGGAACAAGTTCGGCCCGCAACGCGGCCCGTGGGAGAACCACGACTGGCAGGGCTGGTGGGGCGGCGAACCCCCGTTCCGTACACCGGTGTTCGTGATGACCCACCACGCACGCCCGTCGTTCACGCTCTCCGACACCACGTTCCACTTCGTCGACGGCGACCCGGCGACGGTGCTGGAGCGCGCCCGTGAGGCGGCGGACGGCAAGGACGTCCGGCTCGGCGGCGGCGTCACCACGATCCGGGAGTTCCTCGACGCCGGCCTGATCGACACCCTGCACGTGGCGGTCGCTCCGCTGAAGCTGGGGAGCGGCCTGCGCCTCTGGGACTCGCCCGACGACCTGCGCGACCGCTACCACCTGGACGTCGTCCCGAGCCCGAGTGGCATGACACACCACCTGTTCTGGCGAAAGTGACGCCAGGGCCCGGCCGAATTCGGGAAGTGCCCGACGGGGGCGCGGCGGATCGGGGAGAGTCGGATGCGTAGTCGTCCGGGTGCGCAGAGGTACGGAGCGCCGCCCGGACACCGCGTGCTGCCCGACGGCAGCCACCCGGGAAGGACCCTTGCCGTGTCGTCTTTTCACCCCCGTTACGCTCCCGCCGGCGATGTGGGCGCGGCGCTCATGATGATCGACTCCCGGCTCAGAAGCGTCCACGCGGGCGGGACCGGCCCCGACCCCGAACAGGAGCGCCTGGTCCAGCAGCTCATCTCGTCGCTGGGCCCGCAGGGCGTGGACGACGTGCTGGACGGTGCGTGCACGCTGATTTTCATGTACATGAAGTGGCTGCGGGAGGCTCACGAGGCGCACGACAAGGACGTCATCGAGTACGTGGTGCCGACCCTGGTCACCACGCTCCGGCAGATGACCATGAGCATCCCTCCCGAGACCATCCCCACGATGTCCGGCATGGCCATCGCCGCCGCCATCGGCCTGAGCCCCACGCTGTGGCGCCAGCAGTACGGCGACTGGAAGCGCACGGAGCTGACCCCGCTCCAGGCGACGGCGTTCCTGCTGGCGGAACACATCAACCGCATGACGGACGACCCGAACTTCGCTACCCGCATGATCACGGACGCGCTGACGCAGATGGAGGAGGCGGACGCGGCGGCGGAGTAGTATCCCCCGGCCGTGAGGTTCGAGGCGCTTCCGTCGGCTCGTGGACCGGGCTTGAGCAGTACCCGGGGTCATACGGGTGCTGCCCGGTGCGCTCAGGTTCCTCCGGCCCGGTACGGGGTGAGCCATAATCCGCGTGTGTTGATCACGGGGTATGGGCACGGGCCGGTGGTTGCCGGGGAGGCGCTGGTCGGACATCCGGGGTTCTGGAGCTGTCATCTGCTGGGGCTGTGTGCGGACGGGGCGTGCGGTGGGCGTGCTGAGCCTGAGTGGTTCGGGGGTGACGGGGCGGATGCCGATGCCCTCTCCGAGGTTCTCTTCGATCCCGAGCGGTGGCCGGCCTTCCGGGTTCTGACGGGGGATCAGGGCTCCGAGGGCGGGGTCGTCGTGGTCTACCGGAATCTCGGTGATGAGTTCGGAGTGGACTACCTCCGTGCGGGCTCGACTTCGTGCGGAGAGGTCCGGCTGTCGTGGAGCGAGCTGACCGGCCTTGCTGACGGTCCCGCTTTCGGTGGTGACGGTGTCCGGGAGTGGGCCGAGCGGTTCCTGTTGCTTCTGCCGTGTCTGGGTGGGGTGTGGGAGGAGGAGGCCGTGCGCGGGCGGACTGCCGCTGCGCTGAGGGGCGTTGGGGTGCCCGAGGCCACCGTGGAGGTTGCCGCCGCTCATCTGCTGGGCCATCTTGAGCGACGGGCGTCGCACGATCCCGGTTGGCGCTCGCCGCTCGGCGGGAGGTGACCGGGGCGGCTCGTTCGGAGGGGTGTGGCTGTCGACCGGGGGTGTTGTCGACCGTCGGTCCGGTTCGGCGGAGCGCCCGTCGTCTCCTGCGCGAGGCACTCGCCGGCTCGTCGGCACCAACAGCGACTGAGCTGGCCGGAATTCGCCCGTCACCTGGTCGAGTGGGGTTTTCCGCTGGTGGTCGGCGCGCCTTCTCCGCTGCGGTACCGTGATCGTGTCATCACGCTCCGTGCATGTACGTGCGTATGCGTACGTGCATGGGGCGGCCCCCGGTGGTGTTCGAGCACCGATCCGAGGGCCTTCACCCAACTAGTGGAAGAAAGGCTCCACTGGGATGCTTCGGCATGCTATCGCGCCCTCCCGGCGCTACACGAAGGCCTCGCACGATGTCGTGCGCCACCCGCGTCTGTGCGGCGACGCGAAGATCCTGATTCTCTACGTCCAGGGGCTGCCCGAGGGGCAGGCCCACCTCCCCCTGTCCGAGCACGCGCGGAAGTTGGGCCTCAAGGGGCGCGCCTTCCAGCGCGTCAAGGAGCAGTTGCTCACGAACGGCTTCGTGCATGAGCGGCGGGTCTCCGGCGAGCGTGGGTGGTGGGCGACCCGTCAACTCTTCTCCAATGTCCCGTTGGACGATGCCGGGGCGTGTGACGTGTGGCGGAAGGAAGGGGATCAGCTGGGGAGCGGGGGCGGCCGTGCGCCGGGTGGCACGCTCGGTGCTCCTCCCCCGGCTTCTTCCTGTTCCTCTCTCCGTCGCTCCTCTCCTCCGAGTGCGCACCTTCCGGCGGTCGGTCAGCCGGGGCGTCGGACCGTCGGTCACCACCTACCGGTAGACGAAGAACGGGAGAAGAACTCATCCCGCCCACCCACCGAAGCGCCGGAGGTGCCCGAGGTACCCGAGGTGCCCGAGACGCCTGACGCGCTCGGAGTGCCCGAGACACCTGACGCGCCCGAAGCCGTCGAGGCCGAGCGGGTGTTGTTGTCCCTGCGGCATTCCCATCGGGAGCTGTACCTCGGCGCGGCCGAAGCCCGAGCCCTCGTCGGGCAGGCCGTCGAGTGGTTACGGCGCGGGATGTCCGGGAGCGACCTGCGGCGGGTGCTGACCAGTGACCTGCCGGCCGGTGGCGTGCGGTCCGCCGTGGGGTTCCTGCGGCACCGGCTGGTGCAGAAGATGCCCGAGCCCCTTGCCCGCGTGAGCGTCGGGCACGAACCCGGTGCCTTGGAGCGGGGCGTCGAGCCCGCGCCCCGGCGTGAACGTGGGCCCGCGCCCCGGCGTGAACGTGGGCCCGCGTCCCTACGCGAACTCGCATCGGCGCCCGAGTCCTCGTCCGTGGTCGCCGTCCCCCGGTACGTCGCTCCGCTCGTCACCTGCGAAGGGCCGGGGACCGAGCACGTCTTCCGGTCCCTGGCGGGTGAGACCCAGTGCCCCGACTGCCAGCAGGAGGCCGCCTGGGCGCGGTGGGCCGAGTACCGGATCGCCGGCCTCGGCGGTGATGCCCGGCCCGGACCCGAGGAGGTGCAACCGAGCGGGTGGCGCGGGCGGTTGGCCGCCGCCGTCGCCGCTGCCGCCGACCGCCAGGCCGAGCCGGAAGCCGGTCGGCCGGGCTGAGCCGGAGGCCTGTCGCCCGGCCGATCGGGTGGCAGGCCAGGGCGTGGCGAGGGCCGAGCCGGACATGGCTGTGCCCGGAACCCCCGTGGGGCTTCCGGGCACTTACCGGCCTGACCGGCCCGGCCTGCCGCTCGGTGCGCTCGGTGCGACCGGTGCGCTCGGTCCGACCGGTCCGACCGGGCTGCCGTTGAGGGCGTGGAAGTCCCGCCCCGGCGTCAGCCCTTGATCTCGATCTCGCCGTTCTGCCGCGACCCCGTGCCCGGTTCGCCCGTCGTCGCGGCGCCCGCCGCCGTACCGGCTTCCCCGGTCGTGGGCGCGGGCACCGTGCCCGTACGGGACGTGAGGTTGTTCAGGAGCGACGCCAGGTCCACGCCCGTCGTCGAGCTGAGCAGCTCCATGCCCTGCGCGACGTTGTCCGTGACCGTGCGGGCCAGCTGGCTCGCGCCGTCCGTGGAGATGACCGTCATCTTGTCGATGGCGCTCAGCGGCTCGGAAGCCTTCGCCACGACGCTCGGGAGGACCTCAACCAGCATCTGGAGGACGGCCGCGTCACCGTACTGCGCGAACGCGTCCGCCTTCTTCCGCATGGCCTCGGCCTCGGCCGCACCCTTGGCGGCGATCGACGCGGCCTCCGCCTCACCCTCGATGCGGACCGCGTCGGCCAGCGCCGAACGGTGCAGCTTCTCGCCCTGACCGGTCAGGCGCGAGCGCTCCGCGTCGGCCTCGGCCTCCTTGACCTGGGCGATGCGGCGGGCCTCCGCCTCCTGCTCGGCCTGGTAGCGGGCGGCGTCGGCGGGCTTACGGACCTTCGTGTCCAGCTCGCGGTCGGTCAGCGCGGCCTGGCGCTCGGCGACCTTCTCCTGCTCGGCGAGGACTTCCTGCTGGCGGGCGGCTTCGGCGAGCGGGCCGGCGGCGTTGGCCTTGGCGGCCGCCGCCTCCGTCTCGGCCTTGATTTCGGCCTGCTTCAGGTAGTACGTCCGCTCGGCGATGGCGATCTCCTCGGCCGCCTTCAGCCGGGCCTGCTCCGAGGCGCGCTTCGCGATGGCCTCGGCGATGTCCGCCTCCTGCTTGGCGCGGGCTGCCTCCGGGCGGCCGAGGTCCTCCAGGTAGGAGCCCTCGGTGGTGATGTCCTGGATCTGGAAGGCGTCCAGGATCAGGCCCTGACCGGAGAGGCTGGCCTCGGCCTCCTCCGCCACCTGCCCGGCGAACGCGGCCCGGTCCCGGATGATGTCCTCGACCGACATCCGGCCGACGATCGCGCGGAGCGCGCCGGAGAGCACTTCCTGGGTGAAGCCGACGATGCCGTCCTGCTGCTGGAGGAAGCGCTGGGCGGCGGCGCGGATCGCGTCCTCGCTGCCGCCGACCTTGACGATGGCGACGCCTTCGAGGTTCGACTTCACGCCGCGCAGCGTCACCGCGCCGCGCACGGCGATCGGGATGTGGCGGCTGGAGAGGTCCAGCGTGAACTTCTGCTGGACGAACGGCACGACGAAGACGCCGCCGCCGACGACGACCTTCTGACCGCTGTTGTCGATGCTGGTGAGGCCCGTGACCGGGTCCGTCGACTTCTTGCCCCGGCGGCCGGTGATGATGAACGCCTCGCTGGGCCCGGCCACCTTGTAGCGCGTGATGACGACGAGGCCGAGCAGGACGAGGAGTACGACGATGCCGATGACGGCGATGACTACTGGACTCATGGGATGTGTCCCCCCTGCCTCCCGTGGGGGACGGCAGATTGTCGTGGAGCTGGGCAGAGCTGTGGAGTTGATCGTCGGTCATGGGCGAAAGACGAAAGAAGAAGGGCGGCGGGCGCCGGGCGAACCGGGTCTCGCGCGGTCAGCGCTCCACCGGGCGGACCGCGACCGAGGTGGTCGACAGCGCCTCTTCCACCCAGATCTCGGTGCCGCGCGCGACGGGCGCGGCCGCCTTGGCCGCGTACTTCACGGGCTGGCCGCCCAGGCGCAGCAGCACCTCGCCGTAGCCCCCTGCCGGGATGGCCGTCACGACGGAACCCGCCGTGCCGACCAGGTCGGATGCGCGCGGCGTGGTGTGGGTCTGGTCGCGCATCAGGGCCTGGCTGAGCTTCCAGGTCAGCCAGCCCGCCACCAGACCGGCCGCGCAGCCGACAGCCGTGGCCGCGACCGTTCCGACCCCCGTCGTGCCGAGCACGATGGCCCCGCCGAAGCCGAGCATCGAGACGAATCCGGCGATCACCGGGAGCGACAGCAGCCCGTCGAACAGGCCGTCGAGCACGCCCCCGAAGAGACCTTCGAGAAGGCCGTCGAAGATCAGGGAGAAGGCGAGCAGGGCGATCCCCGCAATGCCGAGACCGAGAAAGAAGGTCACGTGATCACTCCCCGCCTGGCGGCTTCCCCCGAATGTCTTACGTCGATCTGGCTGGATGGTCCCATACGGCACCTGCCTCAGTCACTGCCGGAACCCGGCAATATTTACGCCTCTTTGATGCCGGACAAACGGTCCGTGAGCGTGGAGAGCGACTGGAAGGTCGCTCCGAGCAGCGCCACGTGCTTCCAGCGCAGCACCCCGTCCGGGTCGATGAGGAAGACCGCCCGCCGCACCCCGATTCCCGGCGCGGCGACTCCGTACGCCCTCGCGGTCTCGCGGCCTTCGTCGGCCAGCAGGGGCATCCGGAGGTCGTACGCGCGGGCGAACGACTCATGACTGTCCACACCCTGTGGACTGATTCCCCAGACATCGGCGTCGAGCCCCTCGAACACTTCCATGCCCGAGGAGTACGAGCACAGCTGCTTCGTGCAGACGCTGGTGTTGTCCCCCGGATAGAACGCCAGCACCACCGACCGGCCGCGGGCGGAGGAGAGCCGGTAGTCGGCGCGTTCGAACGAATCGCCCGAGAGTGATCCGCCCGGAAGCGTGAAGTCCGGTGCCATGCTGCCGAGTTGGGGTCCTGATGCCATGGAGGCTCCTTCGGTGTCATGTACGGGGATGGTGCTGACGCCACGAATGGTTCCGCGCCCGTGACCGTACAGTGGACGGCACTTCCCGCCCCTCGCGCCCGCCCCGTCGTCACGGGGGCGACCGGTTCGCCGGCCTGTCGGCCCGTACGCCCCATCCGGAGCGGCCCCGGCGACGTATACGGGGACGAGGGGGCTCCGCGCCCCGCATCCGGACCTGGAGGTACGCGTGGTTCAACGACCGCCGTCGGCAGCGGTGCTCGTCCTGCACGGCGGGCGCGAGGCCGGTACGGAACCCCCGCCGCCGGGGCTGCTCAATCTGCCCGGCACCCGGATGCGCCCCTTCGTCCGGGCGCTCGGCCGGGCCGTCCGCGCCCCCGGCGGGAACGTCCTCGTCCAGCAGGTGCGGTACGCCCACCGAGGCTGGAACGGCACCCGCGCGGACCCCTTCCACGACGCCGTGGCCGCTCTGGACGCGCTACGGGAAGAGGCGGGGGACGAGCTGCCGGTGGTGCTCCTCGGCCACTCCATGGGGGCGCGCGCCGCCCTCCGAGCCGCCGGGCACCCCTTGGTACGGGGCGTCGTCGGGCTGGCCCCGTGGTGTCCGCCGGGAGACCCGGTCACCCAGCTCGCGGGCCGTGACGTCGTCCTCGTCCACAGTAACCGGGACCGGCTGACCAGCCCCCGGGCCAGCCAGTCGCTCACCGCGCGGGCCCGCCGGGCCGGCGCCCGTACCTGCATGATCACGGTCCGGGGCGGCGACCACGCCATGCTCCGCCGGGCCCCCGCCTGGCACCGCCTCACCACCACGCTGGTCGTGGGACTGCTCGGTTCCGGCAGTCTGCCCGGTCCGGTCGGCGCGGCGCTGGCCCTGCCGCCCACGGCGGAGGCCACCGAGGGCACCCTCGACCTGGACCTCGACCTGGACCTCGATCTCGGCTCCGGTCCTGGCTCCGGTCCGTTCCCTGACCGGACGGATCTCGCGCGCTGACCCGCCGAACTGCTCTCCCGAGCCGTCCACCGCCGGGCCGCTGATCGGTCGTCCTGCGGATGCGGTGCGAGGAGGGGCGGCCGACGATGGAGTCCCAGGACTCGGGGGCGACGAGGGCGGGAGGAAAGGTCTTGCAGGCCGATGCGTGCGACGACGGCATGCCGTCGTTCTTCGACCCGAAAACGGTCGCGGCCCTGTTCGACGGCAATCCGGCCGCCGTTGCGGTGCTCGACCACAACCTCCGCTACACCTACGTCAACCCGGCCCTCGAACGGCTCAACGGCCTTCCCGCCGCCTCCCACCTCGGACGGACCTTCTTCCAGGTGCTGCCCGAGCTGAACGGTCGGGCCACCACCATGCGCGCCGTGCTGGCCGACGGAAAGCCCCGCGAGGAGACGATCAGCGGGCGGACCTGGGCGGCGGACGGGCCGGGCCAGCAGCTCTGGAGGGCCACCTACCACCGGCTCGACGCGGACGGCGAGGGCTGCGGGCTGATGGCGATCGTCGTCGAGATCACCGACACCGTCCGGCAGCACGAGGAGCTGGAACAGGCCCGCGGCCGTGTCGCCCTGCTCAGCACCGCCGCCGTCCGGATCGGCACCACGCTCGACATGGACACCACCTGCCGGGAGTTGACCGACTTCGTGGTGCCCGCCTTCGCCGACGTCGCGGCGGTCGACGTGTTCCCGGCCGAGGTGGGGCACTCCGTGCGCCGCCCGGCCCCCGGTGTCGTACGGCTGCGGCGGGCTGCGCTGCGGGGCGACGGCGACCTCGACGAGGTGATGCAGGAGTTCGGCCATCCGGGGGAGTACGTCGATTTCGCGCCGGACTCCGCGGTGGCTCGCTGCCTCGCGGAGAACGAACCGGTCATCGACGACTGGGAGGACCACCCGCACGGGCGCAGCGCCTCCACATCGGACCGGATCACCACCTCCCGCGCGCTCGGCCTGCGCCAGGCGCTCGTCGTCCCGCTCACCGCGCGCACCCGGCCGCTCGGCGCGCTCAGCCTCGTCCGGGCCGAGGGCTCCCCCTCCTTCGACGACCAGGACGTCGCCGTGGCCCGCGAACTGGCCCTCCGGGCGGGCGTCGACCTCGACCACGCCCGTCGCTACGACCACGAGCACAGCATCGCCCGCGAGCTCCAGCGCTCACTGCTGTCCGAGCCCTGGGGGCCCCACCCCCACGTCGAGGTCGCCACCCGCTACCGCCCCGCCGACCAGGGCGTCCTGGTCGGCGGCGACTGGTTCGACGTCGTGCCGCTCCGGGACGGCAGGCACCTCAAGGCGATGGGCGACGTGATGGGCCACGGTGTGGAGGCGGCCGTGGCGATGAGCCAGTACCGCTCCCTGCTGCGGCTGCTGGCACAGGAGGACCTCCCGCCGCACCAGATCCTGGAGCAGCTCGACGGGATGGTGGAGCGGTCGGGCCTGGACCGGGCGGCGACCTGCCTCCTCGCCGTCGTCGACCGGTTCGGCGGGGTGTGCGAGGTGGCCAGCGCGGGCCACCTCCCCCCGGTCTTCATCGACCCCGGCACCGCCGCGGCGCGGGTCGTGCCGGTGCCGGTCGGGCCGCCGCTCGGCACCGGATTCGGCGGCTACCGGACCGCGTCCGTGCCCTGCGGTCCGGGGACCGTGCTGTTCATGTACACCGACGGGCTGGTGGAGCGCCGGGGCGAGGACATCGACGTGTCGGTACGGCGGCTGGCCTCGCTGACCCTGCCGCCCGGCGGTGGTCTGGAGGACCTTCTGGACCGGGTGCTGGACCGGTTCGGCGATGACGCGGAGGACGACATCGCCGTCCTCGCGTCCCGCATCCGCGAGGATCCGTCGGTGGTGCGGCCCACGCCGCCGGAGTGACCGGCCGGTCGGGCTCAGCGGCGTACCCCGGTCGCCAGGGCGGTCAGCGCCGGGGGCAGGGTGATGATCTCCGGCCTCTCGGGTCTCCGGCCTCTCCGGCCTCTCGGGTCTCCGGCCTCTCGGGTGTCCGGCTTCTCGGGGGCCTCCGGCTTCTCGGGTGTCCAACCTCTCGGGTGGGGTGCTGCCCGGCTCGGGCCGCTTCCGGCTCAGGCCGTCTCCGGAGTGTCCCGCTTCCGGCCGCGCAACTGACGCAGGACGAGGGCGGCCGAGGTGATCAGCGGCAGCATCCCCGCCACCGCGTCGGCGGTGTTCAGCTTGTCGTGCGTGCCCCTGGTCCGACGGATCTGCTTCGACGCCCTGATGACCGCGAGCGCGCTGCTGCCCAGGCTCAGCATGAGCCCGACCTTGCCGCCGCGCGCGCCCTTGCCGGGTGCTGACCGGTTCTTCGCCATCGGTGCCACCTCCAGGCGGTGGGGCCGGCCCCTTCGCGGGCGGGCCCTCCCCGTCCACGTAACCGGGTGTCCGCCGTGCCCGCAAACGGACCGGGAGGGGTGCGGCGGCGGGTCCGCACCGGCGGACGTACGACCCCGGTCCGGTGCCCCGCCGCGGCCGCACCGGCACGGCGGTCCCGCCGTGGCACCCCGGCGACATCCCGCGTTCACGCGGCGTCCGCGCGGGGGTCGCCGGGCCTTGCGAAGGTCCCTCGCGGAAGACCATCACGCAGGAGGGCACGTTCATGAACAGATCGAGGGCGCGGCTGCCGCGGCGCGGGGCGCTGCTGCTGGCCGGTGCGCTGGCGGCGGGCACGGTCGTGGCCGGTGCGGGGACCGGCGCGGCGGCCGCCGACCCGTGCGCCGGGAGCGGTCCGCTGCCGCGGGTCTGCGCCCAGCCGGGCGACCTGATCGACGTCACGCTCGGCGAACTGCACCCGACGCAGGCCGTCCTCGGTTTCGACCAGGTCTTCTACAAGCTCGGCCGCTACGGCAGCGACCGCGACGAGGCGGCGGGCGGCGTCAACAAGCGCTTCGACGAGTGGTGCGAGACCAACGGCCAGGGGGAGGCCGCGTCGGCCGGCCCCGGCGCCCGGCTGGGCGACCCGTCGAGCTTCACCTGCACCGTGCCTCTCGGGCAGGAGACGCCCGAGACGATCGCGCCGATGAAGACCGCCGTCGTCGGGCCGGGCGGCAAGCTGTACCTCACCGACGGGCACCACACCCTGACGTCCTTCCTGGAGGGCCCGGACGGCTCGCCCGCGACGCACATCCGGCTCCGCGTCACCGACAACTTCAGCTCGCTGTCCCCCTCCGCGTTCTGGCAGCGGATGACCGCCGAGAAGAAGGTGTGGCTGCGTGACGAGAACAACCGCCCGCTGACGGTGAACCAGCTGCCGGAGCGCCTCGGGATCACCCACTTCCGCGACGACCCGTACCGCAGCCTCGTCTACTTCACCCGTGACATCGGCTACGAGGTCCCGGACGGGGCGACGGAGTTCCTGGAGTTCTCGTGGGGGGCCTGGCTGCGCGGCGAGCACGATGTGAGCGCGTACGACCTGACCGCTCCGGGCCCGTATCTCGACCTGGTGAAGCGTGCCTCGAAGTCGATGGCCGCGCTCGCCCCCGACGCGGTCGTGGACGACGGGAGGACCGCCGCGCAGCTCGGCCGGATCGAGGCATGGAACGGCGGCAAGAAGGAGACCGGCGGGGAGTTCGCCAAGCTGGGGCGTCCGCTGAGCGACCCCAAGCCGGGCAAGCTCGCCGAGTCCCTGGTCTACAAGTCCCGCATCGTGGCCGCCCCCGCCTGCACCACCAGGGTCACCGGTCCCCGCAGAGGCCCGCTGACCGTCACGAGCGGCGTCACCTGCCTGGACCGGGCGGCGCAGCGCGGCCCGGTCGTCGTCCGTCCCGGCGCGGCCCTCGTGGTCACCGGCTCCACGCTCGACGGCCCGGTCCAGGCCGACCGGGCGGCCGCCGTCCACGTGTGCGGTTCACGGGTGTCCGGCCCGGTCTCGGTGAGCCGTGCGACCGGTCCCGTCCGCGTGGGGGGTCCGGGCTGCACGGCGAACACCGTCGAGGGCCCGGTCGTCCTCACCGGCAACACCGGCGGGGTGCGGTTCGCCGCCAACACGGTCACCGGCCCGCTGGTGTGTTCGGCCAACCGTCCCGAACCGGTGGCCGGTCCGGGCCGCGCCAACGAGGTGGGGGGCCCGCGTACGGGGCAGTGCTCCGCGCTCTGATCCGGGTGCCGGGCCGCGCGCCGGCCCTGCGCCCGGCCGAACTCCGCGCCGCGGCCCGGCACCGGGGCCTCCGACCGTCTCCGCACCGGGCCTCCGGCCGGTTCCGCACCGGTCGGAGGCCTGGTGGCGTATGTGCTCAGACGAACACGTACGCCACCGTGGTCGCCGCCCCCAGACCCGCGCCCGCCACGGTCTGGGCGACGGTGTGATAGCCGAGGGCGACCCGCGACCAGCAGGCCGCCACCGTCAGCGTGTACGCGGCGAGCCACCAGGGGGAGTGGACGACGGCGAGGAGGGCGACCGCCGCCGAGGCCACCGACGCGTCGACCGAGATCTTCCACACCGTGTTGACGGCCAGCAGGCCGATCGTCATCGCCCACAGCGCGAGCATCGCGGCGAGGATGCCGGTGGGCGCGTTCCCGACCACCATCACCACCGAGCCGCCGCCGATCGAGCCGAGGATCACGAAGAAGATCGGCGCCCGCTTCGTCCGGTCCACCACATGGCGGTCGCCCCAGGTGCCACGCCCCCGTTCCCACTCGATGTACCCCGCCGGGATCAGCCCCGCGCAGAGGGCCCCGAGGAGACCCCAGAGCAGCCCGGTCCAGTCGCCCGCCGCGGCGAGGCCGATGCCGAGCATGCCCGCCAGCAGGACGTTGCGCGGCTGGAGGACGTCGGTGACGGTGCGCGCCACGGACGGGGTGGTGCTCTCCGGCGCACCGGCACCGGCACCGGGGGCGGGGGCGGTGTCCGGGGAGGTGCCGGTCAGGTCGTGGGTGGTGCCCGTCATGCGCTCGTCTCCGTCGTGCGGGTGGTCTCGGCCGAGGCCGCCGTGTCCGCCGTGGCTGACGCCGCTGCCGTGGCGGCGGCGAGCACCGCGCGGGCGCGTTCCTCGCCGACCGTCCGGTACGCGGCGGCGACCCGTACCAGCCGGGCCACCTCCCCGTCCTGGTCCGCCGCGTGGTGGACGGCGACCGGCGCGGCTCCTCCGGCGGGCGCGCCGGACACCTTCGCGAGCACGGCGGACCGGAGCCAGTAGGCGTCGGTGAGCGCTTCGGCCCGGCGCGGGTCGTCCGTGTCGCGGGCGGCGGCCGTGACGGCGGCGTCGAGCAGCCCGTCGGGGACGTAGTGGCGCAGTTTCTCGGCGGCGTCCGCGATGTCGGCGGCCCAGCGGTCCACCCGCAGGTCGGCCGGGACGTTGAAACGGGTGAGCTCGCGGACCAGCGAGGCGGGCGGGTCGAACGGCTGGTCCGGGAAGACGGTCATCAACTCGTGCCAGAGCGCGTGCAGTTTGACCTGGGCCCGCCACAGCCGGGCCCGGCGCGCCCCGGCCGCGAACGCGGGGACGGACGCGCCGAGGGCGAAGAAGGCGAACAGCACCAACTGCGCGGCCTCGGTGACCCGGTCGAAGCGCAGGGCGAACGCCTCGCTCGGCTCGTCCACCACGCTGATCCACAGGAAGAGGGTGCGACTGACGGTGTAGCCGACACCGATGAACATGGCGAAGGTCATCATCCCGAGCCCGATGCGCAGATGGCGCCTCCGGGCGTCGAGGGTGGCCAGCGCCCACTGGAAGGCGCAGACGGCGGACGCGGCCCCGAGGTAGAGGTAGAAGACGCTCATGTAGAGCGTGGCGCCCCATTCCCCGGCGTGGTCGGAGACGAAGCGGTCCGAGGGCCGGGAGCGGTCGACGACGGTGAAGAAGAGAACGGTCAGCAGGATCAGCGTGGCGGCGGACGCCTTGGCCGCCAGCTTCTGGACGAGCCGCGCGAACCGTACGTGGCGGGGGACCACGCCTTCTTCGGGGTAGCCGCCGTAGATGGCCACGATGTAGCTGAGGATGGCCAGAATTGCCACCGTGGCGGTGTAGTGCTTGATGAGGACGGCGAGGTCGGTGACGGCGCTGTCGTTCAGGCCGGTGCGCACCGCCTCGGTCTTCGTCCACAGCGCGACGGCGAATCCGGCGTAGCAGCCCCACAGGGCCCGGCGACGGCGGTCCTCCTCGTCACCCCACAGGGCGGCGGGCATACGCCACAGGGCAACGGCCGTCATCAGGCCGGCTATCAGGTAGCCGGCGAGATCGAGGGGGGTCACGGCGGTCTTCGTCCTCGGAGTAGGGGTACGGGTCGGGCCTGCGGGCAGGGCGGTGGCACGTGTCAGCCGCGGCCGGTCCACCTGCTCGGGAAGAGAGCGCGCCGACGGTGGGCCACCGGGCGGGACAGGGAGTCGTCCAGCCGCCCCACCATGTCATCGGTGGTGAGGTCCCGCGCCATCCGGGGGATCAGCGAGGCACCGAATTCGGCCATACGTTCGTCGTGGGTGTCGTACTGCGCACGGGCCTGGACCGTGCCGCCGCCGGTGGCGAAGGACGCCGCGGCGTCCGGGGAGATCATCCGGGCGATCAGCGAGGTGTCGAAGACCGGCAGGAGCGTGCGCAGTCGCTCCGCGTCCAGAGTCGTCCCGTGGTCGAACCATTCGTGGCACAGCTCGTGCAGGACGACGTGCTGGGTCTGGTACGCGGTCGGCCTGCGGCGGTAGAGGACGAGGCTGGTGTCGCCGGCCTTCAGCCGCAGTCCGCAGGCGGCGTTGACGCGGGCGAGACGGTCCGGCATCTCGTGCAGCCGGATCGTGCGCCCGCTCGCCGCCTCCATGTTTGCGACGAGTCCGTCCAGGGTGAAGGGAACCGGGAGGGGCAGGTCGGCGAGCCCGGCCTCGCACTCTTTCCGCAGTTTCCGCAGGGACATGACGAAGACGCTACGCCGCGGGGCCCGCCGGACGGCGGTTCCCGGCGGAATCTTCACCGTCGTCCGTGCTCCGGCCCGCCGGGCCGCTCTTCTCACGTGCGGCGTCCTCCAGCAGGGACAGGGCGAACCGGAGGAGCTCCGGCGGGAGCCCGTCGTCGTTCAGCCCCCGGCCGGCCAGGCCGCTGATCTCGCCGGTGCGCCGCTTGGCCAGGAACTGGAGCCCGGCGACGACGTCGTCGACGACCTCGGACTCCTCCTTGAAGAAGCGCCAGTCCACGCCGAACCCCAGGCCGAGGGCCTTGAGGATGTCCTCGGACGGCTGGGTGACCTTGCCGGCCAGGATGTTGGAGAAGTAGCTGTGCGACAGCGAGCCGCCGCGGTCGCGGACCAGCTCGGCGAAGACCCGGCCCGAGATCTTCTGGCCGGGGAAGGTCTTCTCGACCATGTACTCGACCTTTTCCCGCAGGGAGTCGAGGCGGGGCAGCTCGTCCGGAGCGGGCGGCACGACGGGTTCCGGACCGCGATCGTCGCCGTCGTCCTTGGCCATCCGGGCCTCCACGATTCCCCTCGGAGTCGGAACTGAGCTTGCGCAAACACTCTACGTCACTGTTAACTCGAAAAAACATGGGCAGGGGGCCACGAGGGGAGTCCCTTGCCCGTGAAAGCCCCGCACCCTGCTGCCCGGAGCCGGGTCCGGACAGGGGTGTAGCCCTTCACGACGGGGGATGCGTGAAGGGCTACGCGTGCATTATGGCCCCGCGGTCCTCCCGACGACAACTGACCAGTCGGTCAGTGAAACGCGGGAAGGTCGCGGGGGTGCGTCCGCCGAGCCCGTGGCAGCCGTCCGAAACTGTTCCGGCCGCGATAGACATGTCCTCGGCAGGGGCTTAGGGTTTCTTGTGCAGTCACGTGACACAGCGGTACGCAGCCGAGGCGCACCCCGCAGGCGTACGGCGCCCGGCCCCTCCGGCCGCGCGTGACAGAAGAGGTGCAGATGCCCCCGGAGACCCCCTCGCAGGCCACCGACCGGCTCGACGACGACGATTACCCCGCTTACACGATGGGGCGAGCCGCCGAGATGATCGGCGCGACGCCGGGGTTCCTCCGGGCGATCGGCGAAGCCCGCCTGATCACCCCGCTGCGGTCCGAGGGCGGCCATCGCCGTTACTCCCGCTACCAGTTGCGTATCGCCGCCCGCGCCCGTGAGCTGGTCGACTCCGGCACGCCCATCGACGCGGCCTGCCGCATCGTCATCCTGGAGGACCAGCTGGAGGAGGCGCTGCGCCTCAACGAGGAACTGCGCGGCCGGTCCGCCCGCTCCGCAGGGCCCGCCGAGCGCTGACGTGCGCCGTGCCGCGCGCCGCGGAGCCCCGACGCCGGCCCGGAGAACACCCGCGCGGGCCCGGAAAATATCTGCATTCGTCAGCATAGAATTTCACGCAATGCGCGATGAGGCTTTTATGTTCCGACACGGCCGGCGATATTGGACACATGCCGCTCCGGCTTCATCGTGCTACTGTTGATCTCAGTTGCAGTTGTGGTTCCCAAAAAACTTCAAGTGCTCTTGCCGATCGGATGTCGGTAGGCGCACTTTTGTCTTTCCGGTGTTCTTTCCGGACGGGGTAATCATCGCGGCGACGTTGGGCCTGCACAGTGTGGGCCCGCGGGCTCTGCCCCTAAGGAGATATGACATGGCTACTGGCACCGTGAAGTGGTTCAACTCGGAAAAGGGCTTCGGCTTCATCGAGCAGGATGGCGGCGGCGCCGACGTCTTCGCTCACTACAGCAACATCGCCTCCAGCGGCTTCCGTGAGCTGCAGGAGGGCCAGAAGGTGAACTTCGACGTCACGCAGGGCCAGAAGGGCCCGCAGGCCGAGAACATCACCCCCGCCTGATCACTCAGGTAGCACTGCGCAGCTGGGGCCCGCACCTTGGGGTGCGGGCCCCGGCTCGTTGTCGTTTCCGGGGCTCGCTCTGCGCGCCCCTCGACGGAGCCGCGTCCGGTGTGTTGATTCCCGGCGGCCGGGTTTCGTTTTCTTTTGTCATTTCATCGGCTCGTTCTTGCGATTCTGGGTGCCGTTCACGGCCGCTTCCCCAAAGGAATCCCTCGATACGTGCCCTATCGAGGAAAGGTTCCCTATGAACCGCGAACGCACCCCCCGCTCGAACGACCGGTTCTCCCGTACCCGCTCCGGCGGCGGCCCCCGTTACTCCGGTGGCGGCGGCGAGCGCCGTGCCGCGGGCTTCGGCGGGGGCCCCAAGCGCTCCGGCGGCTCCGGTCACTCCGGCGGCTCGGGCCGGTCCGGTGGCTACGGCCGCCGCTCCGCGTCCGGCGCCAAGGGCGAGTTCGCCCTGCCGGTGACCGTCACCCCGGCCCTCCCCGCCGCCGAGACCTTCGGCGAGCTGGAGATGCCCGCACCGCTGAAGGCGGCGCTGGTCGCCGAGGGCATGACCGTGCCCTTCCCGATCCAGGCGGCCACCCTGCCGAACTCGCTGGCCGGCCGGGACGTCCTCGGCCGGGGCCGCACCGGCTCGGGCAAGACCCTCGCCTTCGGCCTCGCGCTGCTGGCCCGCACCTCCGGCCGCCGCGCCGACGCCAAGCGCCCGCTCGCCCTGGTCCTCGTCCCCACCCGTGAGCTGGCCCAGCAGGTCACCGACGCGCTCACCCCGTACGCCCGGTCGCTGAAGCTGCGCATCGCCACCGTCGTCGGCGGCATGTCCATCGGCCGCCAGGCCAGTGCGCTGCGCGGGGGCGCCGAGGTCGTCGTCGCCACGCCGGGCCGCCTCAAGGACCTGATCGAGCGCGGCGACTGCCGGCTGGACCGGGTCACCATCACCGTCCTCGACGAGGCCGACCAGATGGCCGACATGGGCTTCATGCCGCAGGTCACCGAGCTGCTCGACCAGGTGAACCCCGACGGGCAGCGGATGCTGTTCTCGGCCACCCTGGACCGTAACGTCGACCTGCTGGTGCGCTCCTACCTCAAGGACCCGGTCGTGCATTCCGTCGACCCCGCCGCCGGCGCGGTCACGACGATGGAGCACCACGTCCTCTACGTCCAGGGCGCCGACAAGTACGCCACCACGACGGAGATCGCGGCCCGCGACGGTCGCGTGATCATGTTCCTCGACACCAAGCACGCGGTGGACAAGCTCACCGACCACCTGCTGCAGAGCGGGGTCCGGGCGGCGGCGCTGCACGGCGGCAAGTCCCAGCCGCAGCGCACCCGCACCCTGGAGCGGTTCAAGACCGGCCACGTCACGGTGCTCGTCGCCACGAACGTCGCGGCGCGCGGCATCCACGTCGACAACCTCGACCTGGTCGTCAACGTGGACCCGCCGAGCGACCACAAGGACTACCTGCACCGCGGCGGCCGTACCGCCCGTGCCGGGGAGTCCGGCAGTGTCGTCACGCTGGTGCTGCCCAACCAGCGCCGCGAGATGACCCGGCTGATGGCGGATGCCGGGATCACCCCGCAGATCGCCCAGGTCCGCTCCGGCGAGGCCGAGCTGAACCGGATCACCGGTGCGCAGGCCCCCTCCGGCGTCCCGGTCGTCGTCACCGCCCCGCCCAAGGAGCGCGGCAGCCGTGGCGGCGCGTTCATGGGCCGCGGCACCAAGCGCGGTGGCAGCGGAGCTCCGGCCCGCGGCCGCCGGCCCGGAGTGCCGACGCCCGAGGCCCGTGCGGCCGCCGCGCAGCGTCGGGCCAACCGCGCCGCGTGACCCCGAGCGGCCGGCGGTCCGCCGCCGGCCGCCCCGTACGCCCGGCGAGCCTCCCGGTGCGTGCGTCCTCCGAGCACTCGACCCCTGTTGAGGAACCATGCGCTGTGTCATCGCCCGCTTCCCCTTCGACCTCTTCAAGAGCGAAGTGGCGGAAGCGATGAAGGGCATCAAGCCCGAACCCGTCACGGGCGACGCGGTGGTCATCAGCCGCCGGGTCTACCCCGTCAAGCAGGTGGGTGAAGTGATCACCCGGCAGGACCGCCGGGACTTCAGCTCCGCCGAGGTCGTCCGGGCGCTGTCCAAGCTCGGCTTCACCTGCCGTACCGCCGAGTCGGCCGCGCCGGCGCCGGCCCCCGCCCGCACCCCGCTGGAGACGGCCTCCGCCTTGCTGGGGAGTCCGGACGAGGCGAGGAACGAGGTTCCCGGAGCGGTGTCCGCCCCCGGAGCCGGCGGGGTCTGACACCCGCCGACGGGACCTGAGACCCGCTCGTACGCCCCGTGACGCCGTCCGTCGGCGGTGCGGGGCGTGCGAGGATCGCGATCATGAAGAGCATGCTGACCGTGCTGGGCCTGGCGGTGGCGGCCTCCGTGCTGCCCGGCACCGCCGCACACGCCGACGAGACCCACACCGACGCCCACAACGGCCCGCAGGTGGCTCTGATCGCGACGGGCCAGATCGACGATCCGCTGGAGGACGTCCTGGAGCACGTCGCGGTCCTCGGCCGGACCGTCGTCGTGGACCACTGACCCCTCGCTGCCGCTCGACGTCCCGAGCGGCCCCGAGCGATCGCGGTCCGGTCCCTCAGGAAGCCGTGGCGGTGGGCGGCTTCTGCCGCGCCCACGCCATACGCGGTTCCAGCACCGGGCGCAGCAGAGCCCGGACCGGGGGCGTGCACAGCAGGGTCATGACGACGATCGCGCCCAGGGTGACGGCTACTGTGCCCAGGGTGGTCTCGAAGAACGGGTCGTCGTAGAAGCCGCCGTACTTCAGGCCCCGCACGACGAAGCCGTGGAGCAGGTACCCGTACAGCGTGCCGGTGCCGAGCGCCGTCATCCAGCTGGGGCCCCGGGGCACCCAGGCCAGGAAGCACGCGCCCAGCGCGATCGCGGCCACGAACAGCAGGAGCGTGGTCACCGGACCCGCCCACTCGGCGATGCCCATCTCCAGGGCGCTGTTCTTGCGGAAGAACAGCGAGGTCGAGATCCGGGGCACCAGCCAGTACGCCAGCAGCATCCCGAACACGAAGACCGGTACCGAGACGATCCGCACCCGGGTGGAGCGGAGGAACGCGAAGTGCTCCGGGCGCAGCCGCATGCCGAGCACGTAGAACGGCAGGAACTGGAGCACGCGCTGGATCTGGAGGGCCCCGTCGGCGGCCGGTGACACCGTCGCCAGCGCGGCGACGGCCAGCGAGAGCAGCACGGGGAACCGCACCGCCTGCCACAGCGGCGTGGACAGCCGCCAGAAGAACAGGGCGGGCAGGAACCACAACAGCCAGTAGGGCGCCAGCATGGACAGGGCGAAGTCCGGCTTGTCCGCGACCCGTTCGAAGAGCGAGTAGAGCGCCTCGAACAGGACGTAGGGGACCAGCAGGCTGGTGACCAGCTTCCACACCCGGTTCGGCGTCAGTTCGAAGTTCCGGGAGAAGTAGCCGGCGATGAGGATGAACACCGGCATGTGGAACGTGTAGATGAAGGTGTACGCGGCCTCCACGAGACGCCCGGACGGCAGCGGCTCCCAGGCGTGTCCTATCGCCACCAGCACGATCGCCAGGTACTTCGCGTTGTCGAAGAAGTGGTCCCGGCCGCCGCTCGGGGGCTTCACGGCCGGCGGGCTCCCGGCGGACGGTCCCGTGGCCGGGGGCTTCCCGGCCGGAGGGCTGTCGGTCTCCGTGGGACCGGCGGCGGTGGGACGCGGCTGCTCGGAGGCGAGGGGGGAAGACATCCTGACACCCTAGAACGTGGAAGCGTTCCCTCCGCCTGCTGTGTCATGCATCACGTCAATCTGCTCCTCCGGGCGGTGCGTGCCGATGGCGCGGGCTGTGCGCGAGGTGCGGCAGGGTGCCGCGGGGTCTGCCCGAGGTGCGGCCCGGTGTCGCGGAAGCTGCGCGGGGCGTGTTCCGGTGGTGCGGGGGGCAGGGCGGGGCGTGTCCCGGTGGTGCGGGGGCCTGCCCGAGGTGCGGTGGGGGGTTTGCCGGAGGGGGGCCCGGTGGGCCGCCCCCGGTCGGATTCACCGGGCTCCCTCATGGGCAGCGCGTCAGCGCTCGACCAGGCTTGGACCATGACGACCTGGACCCGCAAGGCCTTACTCCTCACTGTCTCCGCAGCCGCCGCGGCCGGCACCCTGGCCGCCGTCGGTGCGCCCGTCGCGCACAGCCGCCCGGCGGGGTCCGCGGCGGCCCCGCTCGACTGGGGTCCCTGCGCTCCCCTTCCGGGCGTGACCGCCCCCGCAGGGCAGCAGTGCGCCACGCTCCGCGTCCCCCTGGACCACCGAGTCCCCGGCGGGCGCACCGTCGACGTGGCGGTCAGCCGGCTGCGCACCGACCGGCCCGAGGCCCGGCGCGGCACCCTGCTGGCCCTCGCCGGCGGCCCCGGCGGCTCCGGGGTCCAGCGCCTCGCGCAGAAGGGCGAGGCGCTGCGGACCGCGACCGAGGGTGCGTACGACCTGGTCAGCCTCGACCCGCGCGGGGTCGGCGGCTCCATCCGGGCCGGCTGCGGGATCCCCGAGGCGGACCGGCACCTGGTGACGCTGCGGTCCTACCCCGCGCCGGACGGCTCGATCACGCGGAACACCGAGCGCGCGCGCCGCACCGCCGGGGCGTGCGCCCGCGACGGCGGCCCGGTGGTGCGGTCCTTCAGCACGCGCAACCAGGTCCGCGACATCGACCGGCTCCGCGCCGCGCTGGGCGAGCGGAAGCTGTCCGTCTGGGGGCACTCGTACGGCAGCTACGCCGGCGCGGTGTACGCGCAGGAGTATCCACGCCGCGTCGACCGGCTGGTCCTGGACAGTGTCGGCGACCCCGACCCGGCACGGGTGGGGTACGGCTGGCTGGCGAACACGGCCCCGGCGGTCGCCCTCCGCTTCCCCGACTTCGCGGCCTGGGCGGCTGACCCCGCACGGGACGCGGAAGGGCTCCGGCTGGCCCGGCGCGCCGAGGACGTGAAGCCGCTGTTCCTCGCACTGGCCCGTGCGCTGGACCGCGACCCGAAGGAATCGGAGATTCCCGGCGTCCCGCTCACCGGGGACCGGCTGAGGCAGGCCCTCCAGGGCACCCTGCAGAGCGACCGGGCGTTCCCGTCGCTGGCCCGGCTGATCCGGTCCGCGCAGGAGCCGGCGGGCCGCCCGGCGCTGCCGCCGGAGCAGGCGGGCGCGCTGCCGGACGAGGACGCGACGCTGACGATGGCGGTCGTCTGCAACGATGTGCGCTGGCCGGGCCCGGACTCCGGTTACGCCCGCCGGGTCGCCGCCGACCGGGCGCGGTATCCGCTGACGGCCGGGATGCCCGTGAACATAGCGCCGTGCGCCTTCTGGACGTACGACGAGGAGCCCGAGGCGACCCGGATCACCGACGACGGCCCTTCGAACGTGCTGATGATCCAGAGCCTGCGCGACCCGGCCACCCCGTACGCCGGGGCCCTGAAGATGCGGGAGGCGCTCGGAGGGCGGGCCCGGATGGTCACCGTCGAGCGGGGCGGGCACGGGATGTATCTGGGCAACGGCAACGCCTGCGGCGACCGGGCCGTCAGCGACTTCCTCGTCACCGGCAGGCGCCCGGTCCGGGACGCCCACTGCCCGAACTGACCCGGCCCGTCAGGGGTGGCGGCCTGAACGAGAAGGTGATCGGGACGGGGGAAGCGGCGTCGACGGTGGGCTACGGCTGCTCCGGACCCCCGTCGTCCTCCGTCGGGACGCACAGCACCGGGACCGTCGACATGTGCAGCAGTTTGTGCGGGGTCGAGCCCAGCAGGGCACCGCGCATCGGGCTCTCGCCCCAGGTGCCGACCACGATGACCCGAGCCCCGTGGCGTTCGGCGGCGTCCAGCAGTGCCTGGGCCGGCTTCTCGTCCAGCACCTCCACCGAGGCCGGGACGCCCGCCTCCTCGGCGGCGGTGAGCGCGTGCTCCAGTCCGGCGCGTCCGGCCTGGCGGATCGCCTCGTAGTGACTGCGGTACTCGGCGCCGTCCCGCAGCCCGGGGGCGGCGGCCCCGTAGACCAGCACCAGCTCCTCCCCGTACGCCGCCGCCACCTCGATGGCGATGCGCAGGGCGCGGGCGGCACCGGGGGACTCGTCGTAACCGAGGACGACCGACATCTCAACTCCCCTTTCCCGTACCGGAATCACCCGTACCGGAATCACCTGTACCGGTGGGGTCCTCGGCGGAGTCACCCCGACCGGAGGCGGCGGCACCGGGGCCGCCGGAGCGCGTGATCGTCCCGTGTACCAGGTCGGGGTCCGCCACCCCCGGCCGCTCCTGCCAGAACACCGCGTCCCGCAGCCGCCACGCCACCATCAGGACCACACCGGCCAGGGAGATCACGATGCCGATGACGAGCGGCGGACCGAGGCCGAACCAGGAGGTGCCGCTGTAGGAGTTGGCCGGATCGGACATGTCGATGATCGAACGCACCAGCAGCCAGGTCAGCAGCCCGGCGCCGGCCACCGGGCCGAGGCCGATGAGGAGGAAGTTCCGCACGCTCTCGGTGAGGTGGCGGCGGTAGTAGACCGCGCAGGCCACCCCGGTGAGCGCGTAGTAGAAGGCGATCAGGAGGGACAGCGCGGTGAGCGAGTCGAAGAGGGCGTTCGTGGAGATCTGGTTGACCACCACGTACCAGGCGATGGCGACGCCGGCGACCCACCACGTACTGACGTCCGGCGTACGGAACCGGGGGCTGATGTGCCCGAAGTGCTGCGGCAGCGCCTGACGGCGGGCCATCGACAGGGTGGTCCGGGACGCCGGGATGATCGTGGTCTGGGTGGAGGCGAGCGCGGAGGTGGCCACCGCCAGCAGCAGGATCCAGTCCCAGCCGCCCAGGACGTCCCCGGCGAGCTGGGCGAAGACGAACTCCTCCTCGCCCGCGTTCTCGGCCAGGAACGCCGTACCCGCGAAGGCCACGACCGCGAAGGCGACCGACAGGTAGGTCACCAGGAGCACCACCGTGGACCACAGGCCCGCCTTGCCGGGGGCGCTCGCCGAGTCCTCCGTCTCCTCGGTGAGGTTGACCGCGGACTCCCAGCCCCAGTAGATGAACACCCCGAGCAGCAGCCCGCCGGTCAGCGCGGCGCCGCCCGCGCCGAACGGGTCGAGCCAGCCGGCGGCCGGCTCGACGGAGTCGAAGCCGGTCGTGCCCGCGTACACCCGGTAGAGCGCCACCACGACGAAGACCAGCAGGAACGCGATCTGGAGGAGGATCAGCGCGTTCTGCACCTTGGCCGACAGTTCGGTGCCGACGACGCACACCGCGGTCATCACGATGATGAGCAGCACGGTGAGCGACTGGCGTACGACGTCGTTCTCGACCCAGCCGTCCAGGCCCACCGCCAGCAGGGTGAAGCTCACCGCCACGTCGGCCAGCGAGCCCACCACCAGCACGCCGGTCATGGTGATGGCCCAGCCGCCCAGCCAGCCCGCCCAGGGGCCCATCGCCCGCGTCACCCAGGAGAACGTCGTACCGCAGTCCTGGTCGACCTTGTTCAGGTAGTAGAACGCGGAGGCGATCAGCAGCATCGGCACGAAGGAGGCGAACATGACGCCCGGCGCGTAGATCCCCACCAGGGCGACGATGGGGCCGATGACGGCGGCCAGCGAGTACGCGGGGGAGGTCGCGTTGAGGCCGATCACCAGGGCGTCGACGAACCCGATCGCGTTCGGCTTGAGGCCGACATCGGGTTCGTCCCGCACGGGGTCGTGGGCGTCGTGGGCCATGGGTCCTCGCTCCGCCGGGCATCCCCGCCGGGAGCGGGCGATGATCCGGGTCTCATCGTAGGAAGACCCTGCGAAACCCGCATTCCGGACAAGGTGGCCCTGCTGGAGGGGTGCCATCGCCCTCGCCGGAGGGGCGTCACCCGAACGGCCCGCTCCTCTGCGCGGCCGGATGCCAGGCCGCAGGGTGGAGTCCATGTGGTCCCGCCGACTCGTCCTGGGCGTCCTGGTCCTGCCCCTGGCCCTCCTGGTCCTCGGGGACGGTCCGGAGTTCCGCACGCCCGGGTCGGAGCTGGCCACCGGGCCCCGGCCGCCGCGCGGGCTCCCGCAACCGGCCCTCGTCACCCGCCGGGAGTGGCACGCGGACGAGAAGCTGGTCCGGGAGGGACCGCACTACACGGGCGCGGCACGGGCGGTGTTCGTGCACCACACCGGCAACCCCAACGACTACGACTGCGCGGACGCCCCCGACCTGATCCGGGCGGTGCAGCGCGACCACGTCCGGCAGGACGGCTGGGACGACATCGGCTACAACTTCCTCGTCGACCGCTGCGGCACCATCTACGAGGGCCGGGCGGGCGGGGTCGGCCGCCCGGTGCTGGGCGCGCACACGAAGGGGTTCAACGCCGACACGGTCGGCGTCGCGGCCATCGGGAACTTCGGGCCGGGGGCCGAGGTGCCGAAGCCGATGATGGACGCGCTGGTGAAGGTCGTCGCGTGGAAACTCCGGCCGGGCGCGGACCCCTTGGGCACGGTCGACCTGGTCTCGACGAACGACGAGAGCCGCTTCGACGAGGGCCAGGTGGCCCGGCTGCACGTCATCTCCGGCCACCGCGACAGCTTCGAGACCCGCTGCCCCGGCGACGCGCTCTACGCCCGGCTGCCCGAACTGCGCGAGCGCGCCGCGAAGCTGCGCGCCGCCGTCCCCGGCCACTCGGCGGCGGCCCGGCTGCGCCCGGCGTTCTGACCCTCGCGGAGCGGGGCTACCGGGAGACGAACTGCGCCAGGATCGCCTGGACCTCGTAGATGTCGACGCCCTTGGTGAACGTCTTCTGGATCGGCATCGCGTGGCCCGAGACCCAGATGTTCAGCTCGGCGTCGAGGTCGAACGTCCCGGCCGTCTCCACGGAGAACTGCGTGATGCTGCGGTACGGGACGGAGCGGTACTCCACCTTCTTGCCGGTGATGCCCTGCTTGTCGACGAGGATCAGCCGCCGGTCCGTGAACAGGATGCTGTCGCGGACCAGCAGGTACGCGGCGTGGACCTGCTCGCCCTGCCCCAGCAGCCGCGCGTAGTCCTGCTGGGCGGTGGCCGGGTCGATGGTGTGGGCGTTGCCGAACAGCGACATGGGTCCCCGTCTCTCGTGGTGTCGTGGAGGTGTACGTACAGAAGTACGTGCGGGCAGGGGTGCGTGGTTCCCGGCGCCGGAGCCGGGCCTAGAGCCGGACGACCGTCGCCTCGGTCGCCTTCACGCAGGTCCAGACGGCGCTTCCGTCGGCGAGGCCGAGTTCGGCGGCGGACTCCGGGGTGATCTCCGCGACCAGGTCCGGGGCCTCCGGCGAGGTGATCAGCAGCCGCAGCCGGCTGCCGACGGAGGTGATCTCGCGGACCGTGCCGGGCCAGACGTTGCGCGGGGAGCCGGTGGGCCGCTCCCGGTGTACGGAGACGGCTTCCGGGCCGATCACCGCGAGGGCGGGCGCGCCCGCCGGGAGGGGTTCGGCCACCACGAGCCGCCCGCCGCCCTCCGGTGCCAGGCCGTCGTCGGTGGTGGTGCCCGGCCAGGCGTTGCGCCCCAGCATCCGGGCCACCCAGGGGGAGCGCGGGTGGCGGGTGACCTCGGCGGGCGGCTCGTCCTGGAGGACCCGGCCGTCCTCCAGCACCAGGACCCGGTCGGCCAGCGAGACCGCCTCGACCGGGTCGTGGGTGACGATCAGACAGACCCCGCCGAACCGGGCGAGGTGCCCGCGCAGGGTGTGCCGCACGTGGGCGCGGGTGGTCTGGTCGAGGGCGGCGAGCGGTTCGTCCAGCAGCAGGAGGCGCGGGCGGGCGGCCAGCGCGCGGGCGAGGGCGACGCGTTGGGCCTGGCCGCCGGAGAGCCGGTCGGGCCTGCGGCGGGCGAGGTGGCCCACGCCGAGCCGGTCCAGCCAGTCCTGGGCCTCGCGCCGGGCCTCGGCACGGGGGACGCCGTGGGCGCGGAGCCCGTACGCCGTGTTGGTCAGGGCGCTCAGGTGCGGGAAGAGCGCCCCGTCCTGGGGGACCCAGGCCACGCCCCGGCGGTGCGGGGGGAGCGCGGTGACGTCGCGGTCGCCCAGGCGCAGGGCCGCGTGCGCGCGGGGCGTGAGGCCGAGGAGGGCCCGCAGGAGCGTCGTCTTGCCCGCGCCGTTGGGGCCGACCACCGCGATGGTGGTGCCGGGGGCGGCGTCCAGGGTGAGGTGGGTGAAGCCCGTGACCTCGGCGTGCAGCGGCCAGGGTTCGGGCGGACTCCTGTCCAGGGCAACGGCGGACGGTTCGGGGAGCGGGTCCGGGGTGGTGCCCGCCGGTTCCTCCGGCCGGGTCGCCGCCGCCCGGCTCGCCGGGTCCCGTCGGCCGCCGGGGGCAGCCGCCCAGCGCCCCCGCAGCGCGATCAGGACGATCATCGCCATGGCCAGGAGCAGCAGCGACACGGAGGTGGCGGCCTCCGGGGAGTCCTGGAGCAGCAGGTACACCTGGAGCGGAAGGGTCTGCGTGCTGCCGGGGAGGTTCCCGGCGAAGGTGATGGTCGCCCCGAACTCACCCAGCGCCCGCGCCCAGGTCAGGGCGGCCCCGGCGATCAGTCCGGGGGCGACCATCGGCAGGGTCACGGTGAGGAAGACCCGGACCGGCGAGGCCCCCAGGGACGCGGCGGTCTCCTCGTACCGGGGACGCAGTCCGCCGAGCGCGCCCTCCAGCGAGATGACCAGGAACGGCATGGCGACGAACGTGGCCGCGACCACGGCCCCCGAGGTGTGGAAGGGCAGCGTGACGCCGAAGGCGTCCTCCAGCCAGGGGCCGAGCAGCCCGCGCCGCCCGAAGGCCAGGAGCAGGGCGACGCCGCCGACCGTCGGCGGCAGCACCATCGGCAGCAGCACCAGCGAGCGGACGAACGCCTTGCCGCGGAACGGCACCCGCGCCAGCAGCCAGGCCAGCGGCACCCCGAGCAGCAGGGAGAGCCCGAGCGCCCACAGGGAGACCAGCAGCGAGAGCCGCAGCGCCTCGGTGGTGGCCTCGGCCGTGAGGTGGCCGCCCAGCTCGCCCCACGAGGTGCGGGCCAGGATGCCGGCGAGCGGCAGCATCAGGAACGCCACGGCCAGCAGGGCGGGCACCGTCAGCAGCAGGGGCGCGCGGGCACCGGACGTGCGGCGGGCGGCCGGTCGTTTCATGGGTGACCTCGTCGGGGCTGCGGGGAGGTGACGGCGGCCCCGGCGGGGCCCGTGGGACGGGGGCGGTACGGGTTCCGCCGGGTGGGCGGGGTGCGGCGGTGCGGGCTTCGCCGGGGCGGGCGGGGACGCGTCACGGCTGCTGGAAGCCCGCGCCCCGGAGGATCTTCTGGGCGGCGGGTGTGGAGAGCCAGGCGACGAACGCGGCGGCGGCCTCGCCGTGCTGCGAGGTCTTCAGTGTGGCGGCCGGGTAGGAGGCGATGGCGTTCTGCGCATCGGGGATCTCGATCGCGTCGACCTTGCCGGTGGCGGCGGCATCGGTCCTGTAGACGAGTCCGGCGTCCGCCTCGCCGAGCGACACCTTGGACAGGACCGCGCGGACGTTGGGCTCCTGGGAGACCGGCTTCACGTCGATCTTCCGGGCGTCGAGGATCTGCCGGCTGTAGCGGCCGACCGGTACCTCGGGGGCGGCCAGGACGACCTTCAGCTTCGGGTCGGCGAGGTCGTCGAGGCGCTCGACCTTCTCCGGGTTGCCCTCGCCGGTGGCGATGACGAGGCGGTTCCTGGCGATGACGGTCGGCTCGCCGGTGTCGCCGGAGAGGCCCTCCATGGTCCTGGTGTCGGCGGTGACCAGGGCGTCGGCGGGCGCGCCCTGCTTGACCTGGGCGGCCAGCTCCTGGGAGCCGGCGAAGGAGAACGTCACCTCCGTGCCCGGATTCTCCTTCTCGTACACGGCCCCCGCCTCCGTGAAGACGTCCGTCAGGGAGGAGGCGGCCAGCACGGTCAGATCGGCCTTCCGGGCGCCGGAGGCGGCCCCGGAGCCGCCGCCCCCTTCTTCCTCGGCCCCGGATCCGTCGCTGCCGCAGGCGGCGAGCGGGAGCATCAGGGCGGTGGTCAGGGCGGCGGCGGCCGCGCGGCGGCGGGCGGGCGGCAGGGACATGGGGGTCGGGGCTCCTTCGGCGCGTGCGCGGCCGGCGGGGCGCCGGTCCGGCGGGGCAGCCGTGCGGGGCTGCGAAGGGTGGTGCTGTGCGGTGGTGCCGTGTGGTGCGGTGCTGCGATGAGTGGTGCGGGGCTGTGCGGGACGGTGCTGTGCCGGGTGGGGCCGGGCTGTGCGGGACGGTGCTGTGCCGGGTGGGGCCGGGGTGTGAACGGTGGTGCCGTGCGGTGCGGGCGGGTTCTGTGCGGGCGGCTCAGGTGCGGTCGATGTGGACGTTGGTCGACTTCACCCGCGCGGTCGCCCGCATGCCCACCTCCAGCCCCAGTTCCTCCACCGCCTCCCTGGTCAGGAGCGAGACGAGCCGGTGCGGGCCGGCCTGGATCTCGACCTGGGCCGCGACGTCCCCGAGTTTCACCGCGGTGACGATGCCCGGAAACGCGTTGCGGGCCGAGGTGTATACGTCCTCCTCCTCGTCGCCGCCCGTGCCCTGGCCGACCTCGATCGAGAAGGCGGCCAGCGCACGGCCGTCGATCAGCCGACGGCCGGACTCGTCGCGATGGGTCGCAACCCGGCCGGCGTCCGCCCAACGACGGGCGGTGTCGGGGCTGACCCCGAGGAGGCGTGCTGCCTGACCGATGGTGTAGGACTGCATGTGCGACACGCTAGACCGATCAGGCTCGCATCTGCCAGCTTTTGGGCGATGTTCCGACGAAACTGCGGCCCTGTCGGAGAAACGTACGGCGGTATGCGAGCGGGCCGCGCCGGTGATCCGGTCGCGGCCCGCCCTCAGGGACGCCGGCCCCGGCCCTCCGGGCTCGCGGCCGGACCGGTCAGGGCACCGGGCTCGTCGCGGGCATCGCGCCCACGGTGGTGGTCACGTCGATCACGGCGAACGAGGCGCCCTGCGGGTCGCTGATCGCCGCGAACCGGCCGAACGGGCTGTCCATCGGCCCGTACTGCAGCGTCCCGCCGCGCTCGGTCGCCTTCGCCGCGGCCGCGTCGCAGTCCGGCACGGCGAAGTACACGTTCAGGTACGAGGGAACCTCCGGGGGGAAGTCCTCGCCCATCGCCATCCGGCCGAGCACGGTCTGCCCCGCCACGTCGAACATGGCGAAGTCCATCGACTCGTCGTCGAACTTCCGCACCGTGTACGGGAAGACGGCCGGATAGAACGCGTCCACCTGCTCCGGGCGCCGGGTGAAGACCTGGCCCCAGCAGTAGCCGCCGGGCGCGCCCATCTCCGTCTCGAACCCCTCGTGGCTGCCCGCCTGCCAGATGCCGAAGACGGCTCCGCCGGGGTCGCGGGCCAGTGCCATCGTGCCGAAGTCGCCGACCCGCATCGGCTCCATCAGTACCTCGCCGCCGCTCTCCCGGACCTTCTCCGCGGTCGCGGCGGCGTCCGGCGAGGCGAAGTAGAGGCACCACGCGGAGGCGCCCTCCGCGCCCGGCATCGGCGGAACGACGGCCGCCGCCGCTCTGCCGTCCGCGTACGCCTGCGTGTAGTTGCCGAACTCCGACGTGCTCTCGCCGAACGTCCAGCCGAGCACGTCTCCGTAGAAGCTCTTGGCGCCCTCCATGTCGACGAACATGGCGTCCGCCCAGCACGGGGTGCCCTCGGGTTGTACAGCCATCGCGCCGGTCCTTCCCTGCGATCCCTGTCCTCGGCCCCGCCCGTACGGGCCACCGGCCCGTACGGACAACGCTAGGCGTCGTCCGGCCGCCCCGCGCGCCCGGACGACGATGACCCCTTTATGTACTAGTGCATAACCTGTACACGCTAGTGCGAAAGAGGCGAGGGAGGCTAGGATCGGCTCCATGATCGCGCTTCCGCCCCGGCCCGTGACCCTGACCGGGCAGTACGTCGAACTCGTCCCGCTGACCGCCGCCCACCTCGACGATCTCTTCGCGGCGGGTGGGGGTGACGAGGAGGTGTGGCGCTGGCAGGGCGGGCCCGCGCCGCGGACCCGCGAGGAGCTGCGCGAGCGGATGGACGAGGTGCTCGGCGATCCGGCGTATGTGCCGTTCGCCGTGGTCCACCGCGGGAGCGGGCGGGCCGTGGGGTGGACGGCCTTCATGGACGTGGTGGTGGCGGACGAGCGGCTGGAGATCGGCTGGACCTGGTACGGCCGGGCCCACTGGCGCACGCCCGTGAACACCGAGACGAAGCTCCTGCTGCTGACGTACGCCTTCGAGGAGCTGCACATGGGGCGCGTCCAGCTGAAGACCGACCACCTCAACGAGCGGTCGCAGGCGGCCATCGCCCGCCTCGGAGCGCGGCGCGAAGGGGTGCTGCGGCGGCATCGGCGCCGGCCGGACGGAACCTGGCGGGACTCCGTCTGCTTCTCGCTGCTGGCCGACGAGTGGCCCGAGGCGCGGGCCCGGCTCACCGCCCGCCTTGCGGCGGGCTGAGGCGGGCCGAGAGGTCCGTGACGGGGCCGGGTCGCGGCGGACCGGGCCGGCCGTTCGCCGGGCTGGGCCGGGCCGTTCGCCGGGTTGCCGGGCTACCTCCGGGTCGCCCCGTGCTGCCGGGCGGGCCGCTCCTCGGCGGCGTGATCCGCGCAGTCGGGATTCGCGCAGGGCCCTGCGCGCCATACGGGGACGAAGATCCCGAGGGATTTGTGGCGGTGGATCTCGGAGGGGACGGGCTGTTTGCAGGTCGGGCACATGAAAGCGGCCCGCTGTCGGGTCTCACGCTCTTTGCTGGCCATTTACCCACGATAGGCCGGGCGGGTGGTTCTGGAAACCTTTGGCCGTGCATTGCCGATGCCTTGCTTCACTCCCCGACGGCTTACTTCTCGACTTCCCGACGGCTTACTTCTCGGTACCGGCGCCGCCGTCCGTACCGGTGCCCGAGCCGTCCTTCGTGTCCGGCGGGCGGCGCATGCTCAGGGTCACCGACACGGCCAGGACGACGACGATCACCGCGAGGCTCACCGGGGACGGAATCTCCGGGATCGAGGTGCTGATCATCTTGTGGGCGGCCTGGAGGAGCAGCTTGACCGCGATGAAGGCGAGGATGACCGCCAGGCCGTGGCTCAGGTAGTGGAACCGGTCCAGCAGCCCCGCCAGCAGGAAGTACAGGGCCCGAAGCCCCAGGATGGCGAAGGCGTTGCTGGTGTAGACGATGAACAGGTCGTCGCTGACCGCGAGCACCGCCGGCACGCTGTCGACGGCGAAGATGAGGTCGGCCGCCTCGATCGCGGCGACCACCGCGAGCAGCGGCGTGGCGACCCGGCGCCCCTCCTCGCGGACCACGAAGTGCGTACCGGAATAGTGGTCCTGGACCGGCATCACCTTCCGCAGCAACCGCACCGCGAAGCTTCTGCCGGGGTCGAAATTCTCCTCCTGGCCGCTGAGGATCTTGTAACTGCTGTAGAAAAGGACCGCGGCGAAGAGGAACAGCACGAACGTGAAGCGGTTCACCACCGCGACACCGAGCGTCAGGAACACCGCCCGGAACACCAGGGCTCCGATGACGCCGAAGAAAAGCACCCGGTGCTGATATGCGCGGGGGACCTTGAAATAGGCGAAGATCAGCGCGAAGACGAAGAGGTTGTCGACCGACAGGCTCTTCTCCAGCAGCCAGGCGGTCGTGTACTCGGTTCCGGCGGTCGTCCCGAGGGTCAGGAAGACGACCCCGCCGAAGACCAGCGCCAGACCCACCCACAGCGCGCTCCACAGGCCGGCCTCCTTGAAGCCGATGACATGCGCCGTGCGATGGGCCAGGAGGTCGACCGTCAGGGAGACGACGACGGTCGCGGCGAACACGATCCAGAGCCACACCGGTACGTCCACGCGGCAGTCCTCCCACTCGGGCCACTCGGGTTCCTCCGAGTGTGACCCTCCCGCCCCGCCGCCGCTCGCCGGAGGCCGCCGGGCGGTGCGGAGTCCCGGCCCCGACCGCGTACCCCCGCCGATACGCGGCCGATACAGAGCCGCGCGGTCCTCGAATCACCGCCCTGACCGGCCGGAAGCACGGCTCACCGACGCTGGGGGCGTACCCCGCCCCGGTGTACGTGACGTCGGACGTTGGGAGACGCGTGCCGTGCTGACCATCCGGAAGGGCCCGGAGGCCCGTGACGAGGACGAGGCCGCGGAGGACGAGGCCGCGGAGGACGGGCCGCCACCCGCGCCCCCGGCGGGGCGGCGTCGGGGGGTACGCCGCGCTGACCGCCTGCTCGCCGCCGCGGCCGTGTGCTGCGCCGCGCCGATGGCGCTGCACGGGTGCATTCCGAACGCGGGCGTCAACGCGGGCAGCCTCGTCCAGACGCTGCTGCCCTGGACGGGGCTCGCCGTGCCGGTCCTGCTCGGGCTCGCCGCCGTACGCCGGTCCCGCGCCGTCGCCGTGGCGGTGCTCGCCCCCGCCGTCGTGTGGGTCACGCTCTTCGGCGGCGCGCTCACCGACAAGCGCGCGGGCGGCGGCGATCTGACGGTGGTCAGCCACAACGTGGACGAGGCGAACGCCGACCCCGCCGGTACCGCGCGGGCGCTCGCCGGGGCGGACGCGGACGTGCTGGCGCTGGAGGAACTGTCCGACGCGTCGGCCGCCGTCTACTCCCGCGAACTGGCCGCCTCCTACCCGCACCACGCGGTGATCGGCGGGGTCGGCCTCTGGAGCAGGCACCCGCTGGCGGACGTGAAGGCGGTGCCGATCATGCCCTGGACCCGCGCGATGCGCGCCACCGTCCGGGCCCCGTCCGGGCCCGTCGCCGTGTACGCGGCCCATCTGGCGTCGGTACGGGTCTCGGCGGCCGGCTTCACGACGGGCCGCCGCAACGAGGCGGCCCGCGCACTGGCCGCCGCGCTCCGGCTGGATGCCGCGCCCCGGCTCGTGGTGCTGGGCGACTTCAACGGTACGTATCAGGACGACGCGCTCGCCCCGGTGACCTCGCGGCTGCGTTCCGCGCAGCGGGAGGCGGGCGACGGCCTCGGCTTCACCTGGCCCGCGGTGTTCCCGATGGTCCGCATCGACGACGTCCTGGTGCGGGGGATGACCCCGCGCGCCGCCTGGACCCTGCCCGCCACCGGCAGCGACCACCTCCCGGTCGCGGCGACGCTGAGCCGGTAGCCCTCCGACTACGATGCGAGCGACCGACCGATGACCTCGAACGCCCAGGTAGGCAGCGTGTCCGAAGCCCGGGGCCCGGCCCCCGTCAGCGTGCTCGTGGTCGAGGACGACGCCACCATCCGCCGCGCCGTCCAGCTCGCCCTGGAACGGTACGGCTACCAGGTGGACGTCGCCGCCGACGGGCTCGACGGCCTGGACGCCTTCCGCGCGGGCGCGCACGATCTGCTGATCCTCGACGTGATGCTGCCCCAGCTGGACGGCATCGGGCTCTGCACCCGCATCCGCGAGGAGAGCTCCGTACCGGTCCTGATGATGTCCGCGCGGGGCGACGCCCTCGACGTGGTCGCGGGGCTGGAGGCGGGGGCGGACGACTACGTGGTCAAACCCGTCGACACCGCCGTCATGGTCGCCCGCATCCGCGCCCTGCTGCGCCGTGCCACCTTCCGCCCCGACCGGGAGGGCCCGGTGCCGGCAACCGGTACGACCGGGCCCCGGACAGGTGGGGCGAGCGGGTTCCGGTCGGCCGACGCGGCCCGCGGCCATGTGCTGACCTTCGGCGACCTGACCGTCGACACCCTCGGCATGGAGGTCCGCCGGGCCGGGGAGGCCGTGGCGCTGACCCCCACCGAACTGCGGCTGCTGCTGGAGTTCGCCGCAGCGCCCGGAACGGTGCTCGACCGCCGCCGGCTGCTGCGCGAGGTGTGGGACTACGGCTGGGAGGGCGACACCCGCGTCGTGGACCTGTGCGTGCTCCGGCTGCGCAAGAAGATCGGCGGCGGGCGGATCGAGACCGTCCGCGGCTTCGGCTACAAGCTCGTCCGCGGCTGAGCGGCCGGCCGGTCCCGTGGACTTCCTCAACCCCCGTGCCCTGCGCTGGAAGATCGCCGCACTCGCCGCCGCCGCGTGCTGCGCGGTCGCCGCCGTGGTCGGCTTCCTGGTGCACGACGCGACCCGCGAACGCGGTCTGCGCGTCGGCACCGACCGGACGCTGACCCGGCTGATCGCCGCCGAGCGGGAGTTCGCGCGTACCGGGAAGGCCCCGGCCGACATCGACGTACGGACGAGGGCCGAGCTGCCCGGCCCCCTGGCCCGCGACCTCCCCGCCCGGCCGGCCGGGGACGTGGACGGGCCCGCGGGCGAGGGAGCGTACGCCACCTGGTACGACGTCGATCCGCCCAACTGGTACTGGATGTGGGGGGCCGCGGACGTCGGCGACGACCGGTACCTCGTCGTCCGGGACGACATGAGCTCCGAGGTCCGCGGCCTCCAGCTGCTGGACCGCAGCATCGTGAAGTCCGTCCTCGCCGCCCTCCTGGTCGTGGTCCCGCTCGCGGCCCTCGCCACGGAACCGATCAACCGGCGGTTGCGCCACGGGGCGCGTACCGCCCGCCGCATCGCCGACGGCGACCTGGACGCCCGGATCGGCCCCGCCGGGCGCGCCCGCGACGAGATCACCGAGATGTCGGCGGCCGTCGATGACATGGCCACCGCCCTCCAGCACAAGTTGGAGAACGAGCGCCGCTTCACCGCCGACGTCGCCCACGAACTGCGCACCCCCCTCATGGGCCTGGTCACTGCCGCCGGGCTGCTGCCCGAGGACGACGAGGCGGCGGCGCTGGTACGGGACCGGCTGCGGGCTCTGAACGCGCTGGTCGAGGACCTGCTGGAGATCTCCCGTCTCGACGCGGGCGTCGAGCGGGCCCGGCTGGACCCGGTGCCGCTGGGCGAGCTGGTCGCGGACGTGGTGCGGCGCACGGGCACGGACACCCGCGTCCTCGCCGTCGAGCCGGCGGAGAACGCCGGGGGCATGGGGTCCGCCGGGGCGGTGGAAGCCGGCCGCGCCGGGGAGCCCGCCGGGGTCGTGGAGACCGATCCGCGCCGGGTGGAGCGGATCGTGGTCAACCTCGTCGCCAACGCCCACCGGCACGGCGCGGCCCCCGTCGAGGTGACGGTGGCCGGGACGCGGATCGCGGTACGCGACCACGGGCCGGGCTTCCCGGCGGAGCTGCTGGAGCACGGCCCGCAGCGCTTCCGCACCGGCGCGAGCGAACGCGGCCGGGGGCACGGCCTCGGCCTGACGGTCGCCCGAGGCCAGGCCGAGGTGCTCGGGGCCCGGCTGACCTTCACGAACGCCGCGGACGGAGGGGCGCTCGCCGTCCTCGACCTCGCCCCGCCGGCGGCCTGAGGGCCCGACGGGCCTGGTCCGCCCGCCGGTCCGACGGGCCGATACGGAACCGAAACGCACTCACGCGGGGGCGGAAACGGCATCGCACGGGACCGGAAGAACGCTTCTTCGAAGGTGGCAGTGGTGACGGCACACCGCACGCACCACCTGGAGGAGCCATGCCCGACCGTACGCCCCTGCCCGCGACCTCGCCCACGCCCGGCCCCGGCCCGGAACTCGAAGCCGCTCTCACGCCCACGCCCGGCCCCGGCCCCGAACCCGGTCTCACGCCCGCGGCCTCGCCCGAGCCCACGACGTCGCCCGAGCCCACGCCGCTCCCTGTCCCCGCGGCCTCTCCCGCCCCCGGTGGAGGCCGCTTCCGCCGCTCGGTCCTCGTCCCGCTGGCCGCCGTCGCGGCGCTCGTGGCGGGTACGGGCGGGTGGTACGCGGTCGGAGGCGGCGGGGCCCCGGCCGGGTCGGTGGCCGACCGGCCGGGAGAGGCGGTGGCACCACTCGCCCGGTCGCTGCACCTGCCCTGGCCGCGCGAGGGCCAGGCGAGCGTGACGGTCGAGGGGATCGGCAGTCTCGGCACACGGGGCGAGCGGAAGCCGGTCCCGATCGCCAGCATCACCAAGATCATGACGGCCTACGTGATCCTCCGGGACCACCCGATGCGGGCAGACGCCCCCGGCGCGACCGTGGTCGCCGACCAGCGGGCGGCCGACGAGTCGTACTCCTCCGTCGAGACGACCGCCCCCGTGCTCGCCGGCCGGACGTACACCCAGCGGCGGCTGCTGGAACTGATGATGGTGCCGTCCGGGAACAACATCGCCCGGCTGCTGGCCCGTTGGGATGCCGGAGACGAGAAGGCTTTCGTCGTGAAGATGAACCGGGCCGCCGCCGGCCTCGGCATGCGCGCCACCACGTACACCGGGGTGAGCGGCATGGAGACGAGCACGAGGAGCACGGCGGAGGACCAACTGCGGCTGGCCCGCGCGGCGATGGCGGACCCGGTCTTCCGGCAGATCGTGGCGACCGCCTCCGTCACGGCGCCGGGCACCGGGGCCACCTTCCGGAACACGAACAGGCTGCTCGGCCACGACGGCGTCATCGGCCTGAAGACCGGCTCCTCCACCCCGGCGGGCGGCAACCTCGTCTGGGCCACCACGCAGAAGATCGCCGGAACCTCCCGGCTGATCCTCGGGGTGGTGCTGCACCAGCGCGCCGGCACCACCCCGGCCGAAGGCAGTGCCGCCGCGCACGAGGCCGGCCGCGCCCTGATCGCCGCGATCCGGGCGGAGCTGCCGGGAGCGGCGAACAGGGCATGACGGAGCGCGAGCCGACAAGCCGCCGGGGCCGGTCAGCGCAGCGTCTTCAGCATCTCCGCGGTGAACGGGGTGATCTCGCCGGTGCGCCCGTGCAGGGTCTTCGCCGCCCACGCGGGGTCGGCGATCAGCGCCCGCCCGACCGCGACCATGTCGAACTCGTCCCGCTCCATCCGGTCCAGCAGCTGTTCGATGCCGGTGACGTTCGCGTCGACGCCCTGGAAGGCCCCGAAGAAGTCGCCGTCCAGCCCGACCGAGCCGACGGTGAGGGTCGGCCTGCCGCTGATCTTCCTGACCCAGCCGGCCAGGTTCAGGTCGGAGCCCTCGAACTCGGGCAGCCAGTAACGGCGGGTGGACGCGTGGAAGACGTCCACGCCGGCCTCGGCCAGGGGCGTGATCAGCGCGTCCAGCTCCTGCGGGCTCTTCGCGAGCTTCGCGTCGTACGCGTCGGACTTCCACTGGGACATCCGGAAGAAGAGGGGGAAGGCGTCGGACACGGCGGCGCGGCACGCCGCCACGATCTCGGCCGCGAAGCGGGTGCGGGCGACCAGGTCGCCGCCGTAGGCGTCGGTACGCCGGTTGGTGCCGGACCAGAGGAACTGGTCGATCAAGTAGCCGTGCGCTCCGTGCAGTTCGGCGCCGTCGAAGCCGAGGCGCTCGGCGGCCGCCGCCGCGTCGGCGAAGGCGGCGATGACGTCGTCGAGGTCCTTCTGCGTCATGGCGCGGCCCTTGGGCTCACCGTTCAACGCCACACCGGAGGGGCCCACCGGCTCGGCCTCCGGGACCGGCCCGGCGCCTTCGGCGCGGGTGACGCCCACGTGCCACAGCTGCGGAATGATCGCGCCGCCCGCCCGGTGCACGGAGTCCGCCACGTTCGCCCAGCCCGCGAGGGCCGCCTCGCCGTGGAAGCGCGGGACCCGGTCGCTGGTCCCCGCCGCGTCGTGGTCGACGTAGGTGCCCTCGGTGATGATCAGCCCGACGTCGGCGGCGGCCCGCCGGGTGTAGTAGTCCGCCACGTCCTGGCCGGGGACGCCGTCCGGGGAGAACTGCCGGGTCATGGGGGCCATCGCGATCCGGTTCCGGGTGGTGAGGCCCCGGACCGAGAACGGGCGGGAGAGGGCGTCCGCGGTGCGCGCGGCGACCGGCTCCACCCGGCTCGCGGAGTCCGCCCCGCCCGCCGTGACCGCGCCCGCCGGGATGCCCGTGTCCGCCGTGGCCGTGTGTTCGGTGGTCGTGTCTGTCACGTCGCTGTCCTGTCCGTAGCCGGGGTGTCCACCCGGCCCCAACACGGCGGGAGCGCGCGTCCATCCCGGCGGCGACCCTGATCCGGGCAAAGGAAAGGCAAAAAATGGAGGCTGCCTCCGCTGTCCTGGGGCTCCGCCGGGGCGACCGTGCGCCGGCCCTTCCCCCGCACCGGCGCGCCGGTTCCACCGCTCGGACGGACCGGCGAACGTGGGGGCCAGCGCCGTTCGCAGCCGTCCGGCGAACTCCGCTTCCCGGCCGTCGAACCGCGGGTACTCCCCGACGAAGTGGTGCCACTCGACATGGCCCAGTGCCGCGTCCAGATCCTCGCCCACCACCCGGTCCCGCCCGGTCTCCGGCCACTCCCCGCTCAGCCGGAACACCTCCTGGAGCAGGGCGGAGGGGAGCGGGTGCCGCTCCGCGAGCAGGACCGCGTCGTAGAGGTCCTTGCCCTGCGCGTACGCGTCGTTGATCAGCCACATCACCTTCCAGGCCAGGGACAGCACCGGGGTGGCCCCGTACAGGACCCCGCCGGACGGCAGGACGATCCGCTCGGGCGGTTCGGGCAGCTCCTCACCGAACACGAAGTCCGACTGCACCCAGCCGCCCGGCGTTCCGGGGGCCTCCCAGGGCAGCATCATGCGGCGGCCCGGCACCCGTTCGTACGTCCAGATGTCCTCGCACACGGCCCCGGCGGCGTGGACGCGCACCCCGTCGCCGCCGTGCGCAGCCTGCGCCTCGGCCGCCTCCGCGACCCCGGCCAGCAGCGCCGAGGTGCGCTCCTCGTCCATCCGCCACGAGGCGGGGACGACCACGAAGTCCAGGTCGCCGGGTTCGCGCGCCTGCTCGCCGAACCACAGGGCCATCAGCACGCTCCCGCGCATCACCAGCGCCTCGGCCCAGGGGGACGCGGCCACCCCGTCCCGTACGGCGCGGAGCGCCGCGCCCCGCGCGCTCTGCCAGGCCCGCGTGGCCGAGGGCGAGGGGAAGACCGGGTCGGAGGCGCGATAGGCGTTCGGGAACTGCTTGAGCGCCGGATCGAAGACGGTGCGCTGGACGGCTTCGTCGTCCAGCACCCGCAGCATCGTCGGGGGCACGGCGTCCAGGAAGCGGCGCCGTACGTCCCGGCCCGCACCGGGGGGCACGGGACCGGCCGCCGGAGGCACCGGGGGGAACGGCGGGCGCTGTTCGGTGCTCATGCGGTCTCCAGCCATCCTTCGTCCAGCTCCGGACCACTGTCCAGGAGCACGTACTCCCGCTCCACGTCGACCACGTGGTATGCCGTCAGCTCCGCGAGGAGCGCGTCGAGCATCAGTGCCGCGCCGCGGTCGCCCGTACGGTGGCAGCGCTGAGTGACGAAGCGTTCCTCCCGGCCGTCCGCCCGCACCCGGCGCGCGTTCCACGAGACGTGTGCCCCGTGCCGTTCGGCCACGGCGACGAGGGCGGATTGCCGGCCGTCCGCCGGGTCGAGCAGCAGCTTCACATGGTGCTCGAAGTGCCGTGCCCCGTACGGGTGCCGGTCGTCCGGCACGTCGGCGTCGTCGCGCGGCACCTCCGCCGCCAGGGGCGCGCACTCGACCTTCACGCGCGCCACGGCGAACCCGGCGCGGGCCAGGGCGGCCCCGGCCTCGCGGGCGGCGGCGAGCTCGTCCTCGAACGACGGGCGGCTCCCGCGCAGCGTCAGCATCGGCTGGGAGACGGTACGGCCCCGCGCCAGCGCGATGTGGGTGAACTTCACGTCGGGCCTGCGGGCGGCCCAGCGCTCCAGCCTGCGCAGTTCCCCGCCGTCGCACAACACGGTCAGATGGCTCTCGTACACCGGGACAGCATGCCGCAGCCCGCACCGGACGGGCACGCGCATCTGCGGAAACACCGTGCGGGGGCCCGGCCTCCGGTGCTCCGGGGCCCGATTGTCAGATCCACCAGGAACACTCTCCGGTAGAGCCGTACCGCACATCACGGCAGTACCGCACGTCGCACACCCGGCGGTTCGGGCGCACACCACGCCCCCGCGATCACCTTCCGGCACACCACAGACGGGACACGCCATGACCGACGCAGTGAAGGGCCCCGCGAGCTACTTCCCCTCGATCGAGAAGAAGTACGGCCGCCCGGTCTCCGAGTGGAAGGACCTCGTACGGGCCTCCGAGCTGAGCAAGCACATGGACCTGGTCGCCTGGCTCAAGTCCGCCCACGGTCTGGGCCACGGACACGCCAACGCGCTGGTCGCCCACACCCTCGCCGAGGACAGGACCCGCTGACCGGCTTCCGCTCTCCCCGCCCCGCTGCCCGACTCCCTTTGCCCCGACTTCCTTTGCCCTGACTTCCTTTGCCCTGACTCCCGTTGTCCCGGATGGCGTTGGCCCGGCGCCCGCAGCCGGGCTGCCCGCCGGGCCGCTCCGGGCGGTGTGGGAGGGCGGCGTTTGTCGCCGATTCCCTGCAGGAATGTCCGCGATCGGTAACCGAGGGATCCCCGGCGGCTCTCCGCGTGTCTGGAGGGGTGCACGGCATCGGCGGAGACAGCACAAGGGGCGGGCGGACATGGCGAAGCACAAGGGACGGGCCTGGCACAGCAAGATGTTCGCTGCGGCGATCGGCGTCACGGCGCTGGCCGCCGCCGCCTCGATGTGGACCGCCCAGGCCGACACCACCGGGGGACGGCCGCAGGCC